>NZ_CAJGBF010000001.1 GCF_904424705.1 Rossellomorea arthrocnemi
CCGAAAAATATCGGAGGTCCGTCCCTCTTTCATGCTTCTTTCAGCGCTTCTGTTTCAACCCGGTCCATGAATTCGATGACGACTTTGTTGTTGTTTTTTTCGCCACCGAGTTTGATGAGTACTTTTCCAAGGAAGTTCACCCCTCTGTTTTCGCCTTTATATATGAATTTGGTTTGGTTTTCATCGATTTTATGAAGGGTGAATTCTGCCTCGATTTCAAATGCCTTGGCCAATGTGAAGCCGATTTTGTTATGCTTCTTCAAAGGGGTATTTTCGTACTCCAGATCTTCAACGATATACGTTTCTATTCTCTTCCCCTCTTTGTATTTCTGTTGGTAGGTCGACCCCACTACACCTTCTTTTTGTTCAAGGATCTTGTTTTCAACTACGTTCGGCATAATTCGCTGAATGTTTTCAAGCTCAAATAAATGCCACATTCTTTCAATATTGACTGGTATGATGCGTTCTTCATGCCATTTAATCATCTATTTCATCCTCCATTCGAATTTCAAAGAAATCGTCCATTTCTTGAATCACGGTTTGTATACGTTCTATTTCAGCTTCGAGACCCCGTTTTTTTGCCTTGATCAACTGTTCCAGATTTTCAAAGGATTCATCATTCACGACGGCGAGCATCTCTTGTATGGTAAAATTAAACCTCCTCAAGTAAACCAGTAATCGCCCTACAAGATAAGATCCATTATCATAATAGCGATAGTGGTTTGAAGGATCGACATACACAGGTTCAAGCAGCTTGATTTCTGCGTAGTAACGCAGCGTTTCCTTACTCAGTCCGGTCATCTTGGAAAACTCGCTCACCTTGTACAACTCCATCACCTCACACCCAGATCATAAACCATGTGGTGCACTACACGGTCAACATCTTCCATAAAAGTTTAGACAAAAAAGAAGAACTTACCCCATCATCAAGGGAAAGTCTCACTGTGCTGGAACGAATGAACTTTTTTTCTGAAGGAGCTTTTTGATCTCCTGAAAGGCTTCTTCGATTGAATTGACCTTCACCGAAATCCTTCGATTCACAGGATATTGATTCGCCATATGTCTGTAACGTGGGTCATAATAGTATTCAAGGAGCAATTCCAAGATCCGCTCATAATGTCTTAGTTTCAGCTCATCCTCGATTTCATTGGCCACCGGGCTGTGAATTCTTCTCTTGATTACCCTGAATGCTTCAACAAATTCTTCATGATGCTCGTGCAGGCGATACTCTTCTAAAATATGCCCCACCCTCTCTTTCATAGGAATCTCAATAAAGATATGGAATGCCTTCTCCTTCTCCTCTACTAAAAAGTCAGGTAGAAGGAGCTTTCCGATTCGTTTACTTTCTGCTTCAAACAATAGAAAAGGAGATTCCTGAAGTTTCGTCAGTTCTTGAAGGAGCAGGGAATCGAATGTTTTCTGGTTATTGGCGGTAAGACCGATCTCCCCGAAGATCGAGCCTCTATGGTTAGCCAGCCCTTCAATATCAAGAATCGGATACCCTTCCTTTTGAAACTTCTTCAAAATTGCGGTCTTTCCAATACCAGTCCCACCGTTCAAAACAAAAGAAGCCGGTTTCAATTCAAACGTTTTCAGCTCATTCAGTACCCAATGTCTGTAAGCCCTCACACCGCCACTGATACGGGCTGTTTTGATCCCCATCAGGTCAAGAAAGGTAGCCGCCGCTTTGCTTCGCATGCCGCCCCGCCAGCAAAACACGACAATCTCACCATCCAGCTTTCGAAACTCACGAATGAAGGCAGGAAGCTTCCCTGAAAAAAATTCCAACCCCCGGTCCGTCGCCACTTCCTTACTCACTTGCTTATACAGCGTCCCTACTTCTGCTCTTTCCCCATCATCAAACACAGGGATGTTCACACTTCCCGGGATCGTCATCTCCCTGTATTCAGAAGGAGATCTTACGTCCACCAATGTATACTTATGTAAATCGCATTGATCTATGGTTAGCTCCTTGAACATGACACCCACTCCCCTCGTTGCCTCTCCTTCCTATTCTACACCAATTCCTTATTCATTCTTTCCCTTTTCATTCTTTTTAGAACGTTTCAACTAGTCCTTTCATCCTAATTAACGATTGAATATTCAGATTTTTACCTCAATGGTACTATATACCATAAGTTCATCTCCCACTATAATGAAATTAGAAATAATATTTCATGTTTTCCATTTATTTTTTGAAGTATTATTTTAAAAAATGAAAACGGTTTCTTTTAACCGTAGGAGAGGAGTTTGTTCATGAAAGCAGTAAAGTACATGATCATCGCCGTGATGATGTTCTCACTGGCTCTTCCTTTTACCGGGAAAGCTAAAGCGGCAGAGTCAAGTGCTCCAAAGCACGAAATGCGGGCTGCATGGATTGCGACAGTGACGAATATCGACATGGCAGCAGGAATGGATCAGCAGGAATTTACGGACTGGGTGATGAGCACACTGGATGAATTAAAACAATTAAACTTCAATACGGTGATCTATCAAGTCAAACCGACCGCTGATGCCCTGTATCCCTCTGAACTCGCTCCATGGTCCCAGTACATCACCGGGGACAAGCAGGGTACCGACCCAGGCTATGATCCACTGGCTATCATGTTACGCGAATCGCATAAGCGCGGAATCGAAGTCCACGCCTGGGTGAATCCTTACCGCATCACGATGCCCAATGAAACCATCGAATCACTTGCAGAGAATAACGTTGCCAAACTTCATCCTGAGTGGGTCTTAAAGTATGGTAAACAGTATTATCTCAACCCCGGTATTCCCGAAGTGCAACAATACCTGATTGATACAGTAAAAGAACTAGTAAACAACTACGACATAGACGCCGTTCATATGGATGATTATTTCTACCCTTATAAAATTTCAGGAGAAAGCTTCCCAGATCAAGATACATACGAGCAATATGGCAGTGCCTTCGACAATATCGATGACTGGAGACGCAACAACGTCGATGAACTGGTAGCAGATATCAACACTGAAATCAAAGAAATCAAAGACTATGTCCAATTCGGGATTTCCCCTTTTGGCGTATGGAGAAACATCGCTGATGATCCTACAGGAAGTGCGACACAGGCCGGACAAACGAATTTCGACGACCTGTATGCCGACACCCGTCAGTGGATCAAGGATGGCAGCATAGACTATATCACTCCTCAAATCTACTGGTCTAGGAAACTCGCTGTCGCCAACTACTCTGTCCTGCTTGATTGGTGGAGTCGGGAAGTGAACGAGTATTCTTTTGAGCACCCGGTCAACTTGTATATCGGAATGGCGGATTATAAGGTCGGGGACAACTTTGACCAGGAATGGTTTAATCCTTACGAGCTTCCTGAGCAAATCATGGACAACCGTGCCAACGGAACGGCTCTTGGGCAAATGCATTTCTCTCTCAGACAAATTTTCGAGAATCCCCTTGGATACGCAGATATTCTAAGAAATGAAGTATATACGGTGAAAGCATTGACTCCGGCCACACCATGGAACAATAATGACCTTCCGAAGAAACCGAACACGGTGAAAGCAGATAAGCATAAAGGCGGGATCACGTTGACCATCGATGATAAGAAGCGTTCCGATGCCAGAAAATATGTCATCTACCGTTTCAGTGGCGTAAAAGAAGGAGATTACGAGAATCCGGCTAATATTGTGGATGTCGTGTTTTCCCAGCAAGGGGTTACAACGTATGAAGATACTTCTGCTCTGAAAGGTGGACTGTACACATATGGTGTGACGTCCATTTCTCCTACAGGGGTAGAAAGTAAAGATGCGAAAACAGTAAGAGTACACTAATCATGAAAGGAGCGCTTCCCCATCACGGCGAAGCGCTCCTTCTTATTTCAATTGCATTTCCTTTATCTTTTGTCTGATATGATCCGGCCACCATGCCCCACATTCATCAGAAACCACACAGGCAGCACACGTTTCCAAATCGTACACTACCATACCCTGAATGGGCGGAGAGTATAGGTGGAGGGTCACCAGGTCTTTCCCCCTTCCCTTCTTCATTTTGTGAACACCCTTTTTCGGTGCAAAGAAGAAAGAACCTTTCCTATATTCGCAGTCGAATATCTCCCGGGGAAGCTGGTTATCCTTCACTTCAAAGATTGTATTGACTGAAGTCCCGGTTATGACTTGGATCCATCCCTTTGAGTCACCGTGATCATGAGGGGCGCATTCCATTTCAGACCAATTCATCACAAGGAGCTCCACTGCTTCATTTTGATAAAGGAGCTTTCGATAATATGGCTTTCCTTCCGGAGACTGTAAGTATGGCTGTAAATCATCAAGACTTACATTAAGAGACTGCAAGACTTCTTTCATTTCTTTTGTTGATGGATTGGTCAATTCATCCAATTGATTCTTTATCCGTTCCTTTAAGGTCACAGCGGATCCCCCCTGATGTTATCGTTTCCTCATTAGAAACCGATGGAGTACAGAAATCATCTGGCCATTTACAATGACAACTCCCATTATAATTATGACTCCACCCAGTATGCTTATGAAAACTATTTTCTCGTGAAGGAGGAGAATCGCCGCAATGAGGGTAGTGACAGGCTCCAAATACAGAAACATCGACACCTTGGATGCATCCAATACCTCCAACGCTTTCGCCCAGTACCAGTACGCGATACCTGAAACAAATACACCAAGGAACACCAAGTGGGCCCACTCCACATTTGAAAGTAGGGAAATGCTTTCCCAACCACGGTTTCGGATGAGAAACGGGAAGGTTAAACAAAAACCCAATACACACATATAATAGGTGATGACGAGGGAAGGCAGCTCGATGTGAAGTTTTTTCAGAAGCACTGAGTAGACGGCCCAGTTCAATGTACTGAGAATCATAAGAATATACCCGATATTGACAGAAAACCCGAAAGAATGCCCGTTCCTAGAGGCCGTCACCATCAGAACACCTGTAATCGCTATGATCATGCCCAGCGCTTTAGGGACGGTCATTTTCTCATGTAAAAAAATCATGGAAAGGATGACGGTGAACACAGGAGAAAATGAAATCATCCACCCTGCCGAAGAAGCATCGATAGTAAGAAGGGCCATCGCCTGGATGACTTGGTGAATGAAGACGCCGAGAACGCCAAGAATAATTAAGTGAGGGATATACTTTAAAGGGATCGTGAGTCTGTATCCTTTTAATAGTAGAAGCATGAGCAGAAACAGAGCTCCAATCGCAAACCGCAGAACGAGGAGCGTATACGGATTAAGGGTATCCAGCACAGCTTTCGTGGATACGAAGGAAATCCCCCAGAAACTGATGGACATCGTGGCATATAAAGAGGCGGCAGCCTTTGTTTTATCTGGAATCATGGACCGGGCATCCTTTCTGGACATGGTTTCTTTCTACAAAGGTATGCTCGTCCCGTGAAAAGATGTACAGAGGGTTGTACCGTTTTAAAATCTATCCTGTTTTTTGAAAATAAAACGGGAATAAGTTCAGGCAAGGGCAATAAGTTCTTATATGGAGTTGATAATAAGTCCACCCAACCCGCTTCCTACACCCCCCTCTCCAACAAAAAAACGTCCCAAATCACGATTCGGGACGCTTCTTTCCTTTAATTATGGGTCAACCGCTCACTAAATTGAGGCAGATACTCTTTATGGACCTCAAGCATTTCGTCCAACAACTGTTTTGCTTTCACATCACTTGTCACCAATGGATTGATTGTCATGGCAAGCAGTGCTTTCTCATACGAACCAGTCACGGATGCTTCTGCGGCCACCCGTTCAAAGGATTTGATTTGCTGCACAAGTCCACTTACAGAAACCGGCAGTTCCCCAACCGTAATCGGCTTCGGTCCCGCTTTCGTCACGACACAGTTCACTTCCACGGCAGATTCACGTGGAAGTGAACTGATAGTCCCATCATTGCGGACGTTCAGTGTCTGGATATCCCCGCGGTCGTTATAGACGGACGATATGAGGTTACATGCTGCATCGCTGTAATAGGCTCCTCCCCGCTCTTCAAGCTGCGGAGGCTTAACGGCTAAGCTTTCATCCTTATATAAATCGAACAGCTCATTCTCCAATTGCTGAACAACTTCCGCACGAGTCGTCCCCATCTTGAATTCTTCTAACTGCTTTTCCAAAATATCACTCATTTTATAGAAATAACGGTGGTACGGGCATGGTACGACGCCAAGACTCCTGATAAATTCAGGCTCCCATGGAAGTGGAGCAATATTTTGCATACTCACCTGCCTGTCCGGATCGCACATAATATTCAGCACTTCGTCTAATACGGACTCTCCATCCACCTTCACGTCCAATCCATAAACCATATGATTGAGCCCGGCAAAGTCGATATGAAGGCGTTCCAACTCGACGTCGAGGAGTCTTGCCAGCGTCATTCTCATATTGATGGGAAGATTGCAAACACCGACAACCTTCTGATGGGGTCCATAGCGGAGCATCGCCTCCGTCACCAAACCTGCGGGATTGGTAAAATTGATCAGCCAAGCATCTGGACAGAGCTCCTTCATTTCTTCTGAAATCTGCAAAAGGACCGGGATCGTCCTCATCCCCTTAAACAATCCACCCGCCCCATTCGTCTCCTGACCGATCATGCCGTACTTGATCGGAAGGCGTTCGTCCTGAATCCGTGCTTTCAACTGTCCGACCCGCATTTGGGTCGTGACAAAGTCTGCACCACTCAATGCTTCTCTTCGGTCCATTGTGAGGTGAATTTCCATTGGGAGCCCTGCCCTATCTACCATCCTCTTAGCTAAGTTCCCAACGATGTTCAACTTCTCTCTTCCGGCTTCAATATCCACAAGCCACAGCTCGCTAACCGGAAGCTCATCATAACGCTTGATCAATCCTTCAACAAATTCGGGAGTATAGCTCGATCCCCCGCCGATCGTGACGACTTTGATTCCCTTTTTCATTTTATATGCCCCCAGTTACCTGGCCACAAATGCCAGAATAAAACTTATGACGAAACTGACCACCACTGCTAATAATATCCGCTTCTTTTTAACAGAAGCGTCTTCGACTGGCCCTTCTATTTTCAATAAAACGTATGAAAGCCCGATTGAAGCTGAAACGCCCGTAGCCAAAAACATACTCCATTCCTTTGCGAGTCCAGTGCTCATCAATGGCTTTGAAAGTAGCAATAGTCCAATAGATACAGAGATTAATAGTACAAACACACTTTTAAAACCTATTCTCTTTGGCACTACGGTTTCTGTCATTTCCATCACTCCTTTTGCTAGTAAAGAAGTGGGAATCCTAGGACCCCCACTTCTGTTTTCTTAGTATAGTAGATTACTTGGCAGACCTGAACGATCAGCCTCCTCTTTTCTTTGTCCAGCTCCGGCGGCTTGGCCCTCGAGGTCATAAGTCAAACTAACCAAAAAGGCAAAAAGCGCCTTTCTGGTTAGTTCGTCTTATGCTTGTCGCCTCAGGGCAAGCCGCCTCCGCTTTTCTTTGTCCAGCTCCAGCGGCTTGAGGCTCGAGGTCATAAGTCAAACTAACCAAAAAGGCAAAAAGCGCCTTTCTGGTTAGTTCGTCTTATGCTTGTCGCCTCAGGGCAAGCCGCCTCCGCTTTTCTATGCCGCTTGTTGATCGCTTTCTTCCATTTTCATCATTTTCTTGTCGTACATTTTCAAGAATGGGAAGTAGATAGAGAATGAGATTCCGATGTTGATCAGAACCATGACAATCGCTCTCCAGTCACCACCGGTTGCCAGGTACGCTCCGATTGGTGCAGGAAGTGTCCATGGCGGCATGATGTACGTTGGTGATACCAATCCAACAGTGGTTGCCACATAAGAGATGGTTGCTGTAATCAAAGGAACCGTGATGAAAGGGATGATCAAAATCGGGTTCAACACAATGGGAGCACCAAATATGACAGGCTCATTGATATTGAAAAGACCCGGTACAAGACACGTTTTCCCTAATGCTTTTAAATATTTTGAACGGGAGAAGAAGACCATCGCGAGAACCAATCCAAGCGTAGCTCCTGATCCACCGATCCAGATGAACCACTGGTAGAACGTTTCCGGTGCGATATGCGGGATCGCTTGCCCGCTTGCAACAGCATCAGCATTGTTCACGAGGAATACTTCCCATAGTGGTCGTGCTACCGTTCCAACAACGGATACCCCGTGGATCCCGAATGACCAGAAGAAATCAATCAGGAATACCGGAACCAGTACTCCGAATATGCTGTCACCGGCTGTAACCAACGGAGCAACAGCCACACCAACTAACTTATGCAAATCTACTCCTGCTAAGACAGTCACGGATGAAATTAATAAAATAACAATTGCTACAGGTATAAGTGCTTCAAAGCTTCGTGAAACAGATGCCGGAACTTGCTCAGGCATTTTGATCGTGATGTTCTTTGTCTTACAGAAGCGAAGAATTTCGACCGCCAGAATCGAGACAACCATGGACACGAATAAACCTTGACCGCCCAGATTGGTCATCGGAAGGACCCATCCTTCTCCGTCCATTACTTTTGGTGTAATGGTCAATAATAACGCCGCCACTGATATCTGCGCACCGGATAAAGGATCCAGCTTATAGCTTTTCGAGAGATTGTATCCGATTCCGAAGGCGACATAGAGCGACATGATAAACATAGTCAACCGGTACGGAATCAGGATCTCAACGATATTGTCAGCAGCCCACTGTTTAATGTCACCAAACACCCATGCGTCAGGAAGTGGCGGAAACGCTAAGATCAGAAAGAATGAACCGACGATAATAAATGGCAGTGCTGAAATAACCCCATCCCGGATTGCTTGCAAATGCCTTTGTTCAGAGAGCCTGGCCATGGGACCAGACAAATTGTTCTCCAGAAAGTTCACAAACGTTTGCATGTTACTACCCCCTTGTTTCCTATTAAATTAGTTTGTTAGTTCTTTTACTGTTTTCAGTAAAGTAGGTCCCCCCAGCGGCGTATAAGCCTGCGGCGGTATCGGCCCGCATGGAACATTGGCTTCATCGGCCGCTTTCTTCACCTGATCGAAACGATGTCTGATCTGAGGTGCTACCATACAAACATCCCATCCCTTTGAGATTTCTTCGGATACTTCCCCTGTTCCGATTGCATGCACTTCCATCTCGATCCCCTCTTTTGTTCCTTCTTTCTTCAGGGCATTGACGACGATAGCGCTGGACATTCCTCCAGAGCATACGAATAATACTTTCATCCCTATTCCTCCCCCTCTTTCATTCGTTGTACTACTTCATGTGTATGAATAATTTGCTCGTAAACGCCATGTCCTTTTTTCATGCACAGTGCGACAAATAATGCATCGATCACGACGAGTTGAGCAATTCTTGCCGTCATGGTCCCGATCCGGATATTATGTTCTTCCTCGGAAATCGTCAGGACGATATCGGCGAGCTTTCTTGCCGGTGATTTTCCGTGCTGTGTCAGGAGTACGATGGTGGCTCCCTTTTCCTGTGCGACATTCATCAGCTTCAAAATTTCTTTCGTCTGCCCGGAAGTCGATACGACGAACAAAACGTCTCTCTCAGTTAAGTTTGCTGCCATCATCATCTGCACATGGATATCACTTGCCTGAAACGCCAGGTAGTTCAATCTCAACAGCTTCTGGGTGAAATCTTCCGCCACCACAGCAGAACCGCCCACTCCATACAAGTATACTCTTTCGGCTTCATGAAACGCATTCACCGCTCTACCGAGTTCATCAATGGAAAAAAGCTTTTCTGTATTCTTGATGGCTTGATAGGTATTGACCAATACTTTATTGAAGACGGTCTCAAGATTGTCTTCAAAGGACAGGAGTGTATTGATATCATGACTCTTCGTTTCTTCGATGTTCGTACTTTTCGCGAGCTCGATCTTCAGGCCGCTGAAACTGTTGATCCCGATCCGTTTGCAGAATCGGATGATGGCAGCTTCACTGCTTCCGCATGATTGTGAGAGTTGCTTTGTCGTCATTTCCATCACTTTCTCTGGAAATTCCAACACATATTGAGCAACCGCTATTTCAGACGGTGTATAGCTCTCCATCTGACTTTTGATGTGTTTTAATACCTGAAATTCTGTCATAGTCACCTCCAAAAAATGATTGTCTTGAAAAGGCTTTCAGTTTAATATGATTATATGCGATAATGAAATTAAATTTCAATATTATTCTAAAATATTTAAACTTTTATTTTACTTTTTTTGTAGAAAAGAGTTCTAAAAAGGGATGGGGAGGAATATACAATGGCTGAAGTACGCAACGTAGAAATGGAAATTTTTGAAATCATCTCGAACGGCGGGAATGCGAAGAGTACGGCTTATGAAGCCCTTGCAAAAGCACATGAAGGGAAGTTTGCTGAAGCGCAGGAAATGGTGAAAAGGGCACATGAAGAACTGAATAAAGCCCACAAAACGCAAACAAGCTTGATACAGGCTGAAATCAACGGAGAAGAATTCGAAAAATCACTCCTCATGATTCATGCACAAGACCATTTAATGACCTCGATCAGTGAAATCGCACTAATCGAACAAATGATTCCAATGCTTAAAAGAATCCATACACTCGAAAACAAATCCAATTAAGGAGGGATCCCGATGATGAGTAAAAAACTCGGCGTTTCAATCTATCCAAACCATTCTACCACAGAAAAAGATAAAGAATATCTGGCACTGGCCGCTTCTTACGGATTCCAACGTGTGTTTACCTGCTTATTATCTGTCGATGGGGACAAGGAAGGAATCATCGCAAACTTCAAGGAAACGATCAAATTTGCCAGGGAAAAGAACATGGAAGTCATAGCTGACATCAGTCCCCGCATTTTTAAAGAGCTGGATATCTCCTATGATGATCTTTCCTTTTTTGCCGACCTCGGTGCCCACGGAATCAGACTGGATCTGGGATATACCGGTCACGAAGAATCGATGATGTCGTACAACCCTTATGATTTAAAAATCGAACTGAACATGAGCAATGCCACGAAATACATCGATAACATCATGACGTATCAGCCCAATAAGGATCAATTATTAGGGTGCCATAATTTCTATCCGCACCGCTACTCCGGCTTATCTTATCCTTTCTTTATCGAATGCAGCCAGAAATTCAAAGACCTCGGCATGAGAACGGCAGCCTTTGTGTCTTCCGCAGATGCCACATTCGGTCCATGGCCGGTTACAGAAGGGTTACCTACACTGGAAATGCACCGTTCCCTTCCTATTGATGTACAGACGAAGCATCTCTTTGCCACTGGGTTGATTGACGACGTCATCATCAGCAATGCGTATGCATCTGAACGTGAAATGCAGATACTTAGTGAACTCAATACATCCAAGCTGACATTCACAGTTGAAACCCATGAGACGACCACGAATCTAGAGAAAACGATCATCTTTGAAGAACCCCATTTTTACCGTGGGGATGTATCGGATTATATGATCCGTTCCACTCAAAGCCGCGTTAAATACAGAGGAAGAGAATTTGCGCCGCATAACAACGTCGATATCAAACGTGGTGACATTATCATTGAAAACGACCTGTATGCCCAATACGCAGGGGAACTGCAGATTGCCCTTCAGGATATGGAGAATTCAGGTAAAACGAACGTAGTAGGCAGGATCCGTGAAGAAGAAATCTTCTTGCTGGACTACCTAAAGCCCTGGGGCAAATTTGCCTTTCAACCAAAGCAGTAAGGAGGTGTAATAGATGACTAGAGTAATAGGAATCGATGCAGGAGGTACGAAGATTCAAGGACTGGTTCTTGATATGGAGAAGAATATCCTTTTCCAAAGCTTATCAGGGCATGGGAATCCCTCGGTTTCGTTTGATGAAGCTTTGAGTAACCTCTCATCGGTGGTTCAACAATGCCTGGATCAACCTTCTTCAGACAGTGTCTCCCATATCGTGATTGGAATGGCTGGTGGCGGGTCCGGTAATCTATCTCAAAGGATCAAGTCCGAATTGAATCGAATGACTTCCATGCCCATCGTCCTATTAAATGATGCCACCCTTGCTTACTTCAGTTTGATTGGAAATCAGAATGGTGTGTTGACGATCGCGGGTACGGGATCGATTTGTTACGGACGGAACGGAAAGCGGGAGGAAACGACCGGTGGCTGGGGTCATCTGATTGGTGATGAGGGCAGTGCGTATCACCTTGCTATCGAAGCCAGTAGGCAGATCGCCCGGGAAATGGATCAGGGCTTATCCCTCTCCCCCCTCTCGCGCAGTCTGCTGAACGAAATGAACGCTAGTGATGCAAGAGGATTGAAGGGATTTATCTATTCATCTACTAAAGGAGAAATGGCGCAGCTTGCGAAAGTCATTCACAGGGAAGCTGAGACTGGTGATGAATCAGCCCTTCACTTATTAAAGACGGCTGGTGAACAGCTAGCTTCCCAGACATTGGCATTAATCGAGAAGCTACAGATTGATACAAAGCCGGTCATCGCCATGAAAGGAAGTGTCCTTGAACATAATCCCGTAGTGCAGTCCGTTTTTAAAGAAACCATTTCAACACACTTTTCTGAATCGACTTATATCATAGATTCCACATCCCCTGCTACAGGTGCGGTGGATATTGTGGAAGCAATCCAGGAAGGAAGGATGACAGGTGAGTAAGCGCTTAGCAGTCGGACTAATGTCCGGTACGTCCGTTGATGGAGTGGATGCAGCTCTTGTATCCATTGAAGGAGCGAGTATAGATACAGTGGTGAAACTAGTGCATTATTCGACGACTCCCTTCCCCCCTCAAGTGAAAAAGAAAATATATGAGGTGATGAGTCCTTCTGACTCGTCCACCCCCCTTTTATCCAGTCTGCATTTTGAACTTGGAGACGTTTACGCTGATTCCGTCATAAAAGTATGTACGGAGGCAGGTATCTCTGTTGATGAGCTTAGCTTTATCGGGTCTCATGGCCAAACAGTCTATCATCAGCCTTTTCATACGGAAGATTCTGTGGCTTCCACTCTTCAAATCGGAGAACCGGGCGTGATTGCATATCGCACCAACACACAAGTGGTATCCAATTTCCGATCTATGGATATGGCTGCAGGCGGAGAAGGGGCTCCTCTTGTCCCTTATACAGAATTCCTTCTCTACCGAAAAAAGGATGGAGGCAGGCTGCTCCAGAACATCGGGGGGATCGGGAATGTGACGGTCCTGCCAAAGGATTGTTCCCTCGAGGACGTTTACGCCTTTGATACAGGCCCTGGGAATATGGTGATCGATGGACTTTGCGAAAAACTATATCATCGCTCCTTTGATGAGAATGGAATGATTGCCGACAGAGGAATCATCCATCATGAAGCAGTACGGGAATGGTTTGTATGGGAACAGGAATTTTTTCAGAAAGCACCTCCCAAGTCCACGGGGCGGGAGCTGTTTGGTGAGATATTCGTGAAGCGGATCCTTCAGGAATATGGTCATCTACCAAAAGAAGATTTGGTCGCGACTGCTACCTACTTTACTGCCCTTACCATTTCGGATGCGTATAAAACATACGTATTCCCAGAACATTCCATCAACGAGGTCATCATCGGTGGCGGGGGGAGTTATAACGGGACGCTTCTCCGTATGCTGAGGGAACTTCTCCCCGACGTGACGATCCTTATCCAGGAAGATATCGGCTACTCATCCGATGCCAAGGAAGCGATCGCCTTTGCCCTGTTAGCCAACGAAACCCTGAACGGAAACCCGGGCAATGTTCCTGGCGCAACAGGCGCAGAAAAACCCGTCATCCTCGGATCCATCACGCCAAGCCCTATTAACTCAAAATAAGAATCATTCTTGAGGGACGGACCTTGACCTGAGTCGGGTACCGTCTCTCTACTCATTTACGAACAGATTTGAAAACTCGCTGAAAAAGGTGGAAATTAGTATGATCACTCCTGACATCAAAAAACGTTTCATCAGCATCGTCGGAGAAGAAAATTATCGTGATACTCCTGCTGAGAAGCTTGTCTATTCTTATGATGCAACACCTAACTACCAATCCATGCCCGATGCAATCATCGTTCCAAAGTCTACCGAGGAAGTATCGGAAGTCGTGAAGGTCTGTAATGAGCAGCGTATCCCCATTGTCCCAAGGGGCTCGGGGACCAATCTATGCGCAGGTACGTGTCCCACTGAAGGTGGACTTGTTCTCCTTTTCACTCAGATGAACAAGATCCTCGAATTGGACGAAGAAAATTTAACGATCACCGTCCAGCCAGGGGTAGTGACCCTCGATCTGATCCACGCCGTTGAAGAAAATGGCCTCTTTTATCCTCCTGATCCAAGTTCCATGAAAATATCCACAATTGGAGGGAATATCAATGAAAACTCCGGTGGACTCAGAGGATTGAAGTATGGGGTCACACGGGATTATGTACTCGCCCTTGAGGCGGTCCTTCCCAATGGGGATATCATCCGGACCGGTGGAAAACTCGCAAAAGATGTAGCCGGATATGATTTGACCCGTCTATTTGTCGGATCAGAAGGAACGCTTTGTGTCATTACTGAAGCAACTTTAAAACTCATTCCCATGCCTGAAACGAAGCAGACGATGCTTGCCCTCTATCAGGATATTGAAGCAGCGGCACAAAGCGTTTCCAGCATCATCTCCAATCGAATCATTCCGACGACGCTTGAATTTTTAGATCAACCCACCCTTGAAGTGGTTGAGGATTTTGCCAAGATCGGACTTCCTACCGATGTAAAAGCTGTACTTCTGATTGAACAGGACGGTCCTCCTGAAGTTGTGGCCCGAGATATGAAACGGATGGAAGAAGTGTGTGTAGAAAACGGTGCCGTATCGGTTCAACTGGCCAAAACGGAAATCGAAGCAGATGCTCTTCGGACTGCCCGGCGTTCAGCCCTGTCGGCTCTGGCCCGGCTCAAACCGACGACGATTTTGGAAGATGCGACGGTTCCCCGTTCGGAAATTGCCAAGATGGTGAAGGCCATCAATGAAATTGCCGAGCTCCACGATTTGAAGATTTGTACATTTGGACATGCAGGGGATGGAAACCTTCACCCGACGGTGGCAACTGACGTCAGGGACCATAATGAAATGGAGCGAGTCGAAGCAGCCTTTGAAGAGATCTTCGCTCATGCCATCGAACTGGGTGGTACCATCACCGGCGAACACGGTGTCGGAATGATGAAAGCCCCCTACCTGGAATGGAAACTCGGTCCTGAAGGAATCGGGGCCATGAAAATGATCAAGCAATCCTTCGATCCCAATAACATTATGAATCCAAATAAAGTGTTTGCGAAAGAATCGAGAAAACGTGTGGTGATTTCAAGATGACAACAGTCCAGGAAAAGCAAAAGATACAACAGGAATTTAAAAACCGCATAGATGAAGATGAATTATTGAATTGCATGAGATGCGGCTTCTGCCTTCCCTCTTGTCCGACATATATTGAATCGGGGTTTAAAGAATCACACTCCCCCCGGGGACGCATTGCCCTGATGAAGGCAGTTGTTGATGGAGTGATTGAACCGGACGAAGAAGTTGAACGTACTCTGGACCTGTGTCTAGGATGCAGGGCATGTGAACCGGTCTGCCCTTCAGGCGTCAATTACGGACATTTACTGGAGGAAGCACGGGATATCATCAATCAAAATAAAAGACATTCCCTTCCTGTCCGGGTTGTTAGAAAGACCGTATTTGAGGGATTATTTCCACACCCGGATAGAATGAGAATGGTGACGAACCTTCTCGGAATCTATCAGCGGTCCGGATTGCAGAAAGCAGTCCACACCACGGGCGTGATGAAGCTGTTTCCGGAAAGCTTGGCAACGATGGAGCGCGTTCTCCCCCAAGTTCCTACGCTGAAAGAGATGAAGGAACGCCCGACTTCCCTTTCCTCCATTGGTAAAGTACGGAAAAAGGTCGCCTTCTTCTCCGGGTGTTTGATGGATACGATGTTTTTGGAAACGAATAAGGCCACGACAAAACTGCTTCAACTGGCAGGCTGCGACATCGTGATTCCCCACATGCAAACCTGCTGCGGAGCCTTGCATGGGCATAGTGGTGAGAAGGATGCTGCTAAGGAGTTGGCCAAGCGGAATATTGAGGCATTTGAAGACGCGGGAGTCAATTTCATCATCACCAACGCCGGTGGATGCGGAGCTTTTCTCGTCGATTATGATCACTTACTGAAAGATGATCCCGAGTGGAAAGAACGTGCCGTTCAATTTAAAAATAAAATCAAGGATATCTCTTCAATCCTGGTAGAATTAGAGTTTCATAAACAGGATTTGAATGTTATGCCACAACGAATCACGTATCAGGACTCATGTCATCTGCGAAATGTACAAAGAACATTTATGGAACCAAGGCTGCTTCTTCAATCAGTGGGAAATGCCGATTACATTGAGATGAAACAAGCCGACCACTGCTGTGGATCAGCAGGTATCTACAACATCGTAGAATCCGAAATGTCCATGAAGATCCTCGATCACAAAATGGAAAACGTCGAAGGCACCATGGCCACCACCATTATCACATCCAATCCAGGCTGCCTCCTCCAAATGAAACTCGGCATCGAAAGAGAAGGCCTCACCAAAAAGATCCGGGCCATCCACATATCAGACTTCTTATTAGAAGCAATCGAATAAGAGGGACGGACCTCTTCAGCCAACATTTTACTTGCGTGAAAGGAAGGCTTGGAGGTCCGTCCCTCTCTTTTTATTGTTTTCTTATCTTGAAAAATGAAAAGTAAACGAGGAAGGAGAGGATGATGCCGTAGGCTGCCAGCAGTGAAAGGGCATTGGTGAGGTTGGTGGTGAGCCAGATAATGATGGTAGCGATGGCGACAAGTACTGCGCTGATTGCGATGAATCTGTTCATTTAGGGTGCCTCCTTTATGGTCAGAATTGGATTATATGAATATATACGTCTTAGATAAAGGAACGGTTTCTTTTTTCATTGGGAAATGAGAATTTTTGTACCAGGTACAGGAACCTACAAAAGACGAACCCCCTGCAAGGTCCGTCCCTCCAGTTTCAAACGCCAGCCGCTTCTTTGGTAGTGATGTCGATGGCTTCCGTCATGATTTCAATCATTTTCGCAAGTTCCGCTTCCGTTGTGGCAAGCGGGGGCATGAAGACGATGGTATCACCTATAGGACGGGTCAGCATTCCCAACTCACGCATTTTGATCGTCGTCCGATAGCCGACTCGTTCTTCCCACGGAAATGACTTTTTTGATGCTTTGTGTTGAACCAGTTCAATTCCGCAGATCATTCCAAGCTGCCTGATGCTGCTAACATGGGGATGATCGTTCAAAGGTGCCAATAGGGAGTGGATGATTTCTGTTTTCTCCTGCACTTTTCCAATCAGATTGTCCCTTTCATAGATTTCCAGATTCGCCAATGCAGCCGCACACCCCAGCTGGTTTCCTGTATAAGAATGACCGTGAAAAAAAGTCTTCAGTGATGTGTAGTCATCATAAAACGCTTCATAAATGTCTTCTGTTGTAAGGGTGGCAGCAATCGGCAGATATCCCCCAGTGATTCCTTTTGCCACTGTCATGATATCAGGCTGCACATTTTCATGCTCAACGGCAAACATTTCCCCTGTCCTCCCGAAGCCGGTTGCTACCTCATCGACAATAAGCAGAATCTCATATTTCCGGCAAAGCTTTTCGACTCCCTTGAAGTATCCCTTCGGCATAATATTCATGCCGCCTGCACCCTGTATCAACGACTCCACTGTCATGCCGGCGACGTCTTGGTGATGCTCTTGTAATATCTCTTCCAATTCACTGAGAGCCTGATCCCGAATCTCTTCCTCCGTCGTTAAATCAGGGTGATGAGCAGTGTCAGGAAACGGAGCAACGAGTGAGTCAAACATAAGTGATTTATAAACACGATGAAAAATATCCACTTTCCCGACACTGATCGCTCCTACCGTATCACCATGGTACGCATTTTGAAGCGTGATAAACTTTTGTTTTTCAGGTCTTCCTTTATTTTGCCAGTATTGGTAAGCCATTTTAATAGCGATTTCAACCGAGGTTGCACCACTGTCTGAATAAAAGACTCTCTTTAACCTTTCCGGTGAAAGTGACACCAGCTTTTCTGCTAATAATACGGATGGTACATTCGCGGCACCAAGCAAAGTGGAGTGAGCGATTTTATCGAGCTGATCTTTGATCGCCTGATTGATTTCCTCATTGCGATGGCCGTGAACATTAAGCCAAAGAGACGAATAACCGTCAAGATATTCGCGGCCGTTGATGTCTCGTAAATATACACCCTCACCGCTCTCAATCACTAAAGGGTTCTCATCGTAATCCTTCATCTGCGTAAATGGAAGCCACATATATTGACTGCTCTTTTCAATTAGCTGCTGCTGATTCACTTTGAACGTCCTCCTTTAACACTTCCATTTTCCAATTTTTAAATAAGTCTTTTACATTCAACTCATCCATTGTATCCTGCGTCATGAAAGGAAGCATGCCAATTATGGGTACTTCTGTTATCCTTTCAATCATCCGTTTGTTGTCCTTTTCTATTTCCAGCATCTCATCTGGCGAAGTTTGATTCAGGACGATGCCTGCTATCTGAATATTTCGCTGTTTCAAAGCCATCACAGACAGAACTGTATGATTGATCGTACCCAGTCCGGCACGTGCGACCAGAATGACCGGTAGAGACACTTGATCAATCAAATCTAATATTGTTGCCTCCTCGTTTAAAGGAACAATCAGACCCCCTGCCCCTTCTACAAGTAAAAGTTCATGGGCGTTCCTTAACTTCTTCACCTGCTCTAAAATCGGCTTAAGCTCTATCGACACACCGTCGATTGAAGCGGCAAGGTGAGGAGAGCTTGGCGTTTCTAATACGTATGTATTCACTTCTTCCCCAAACGTACATTTAGTGATCCTTTCATAGGATTCCATGTCAGGCGCAACCAATCTATCATTCTTCCTGATTGCCCCACTTTGCACAGGCTTATACGGAAACACATCGATGCCTTCTTCTAAAAAATACTTTACTATCAACCCTGTGGTTAGCGTTTTACCGATTTCCGTATCGGTTCCCGTGATAAAAAAACCTTTCAAGTGTCCTCCTCCTTTTATGTTAACCTTATTTACAAATTGGTTAACATTTAAGATAATATCAATCATACCACAGTTTTTAGGAGGAGAAAATCAAAATGGGGAAAACAAGGGAATTAGTCTTATGTGGCCTTTTTGCAGCTTTAATGGCGGTGGGAGCGAATGTATCACCATTTCTAATGATCGGGGGGATTCCGGTGACCCTTCAGCTAATGTTTGCCATCGTTGCCGGAGGGGTGCTCGGGAGCCGGGTAGGAGCGAAGGCAATGCTTGTGTATGTAGCACTGGGATTGATCGGTACACCGGTCTTTGCACAGTTTAAAGGAGGTCCTTCAAGTATACTCAGTCCTACCTTTGGATTTGTTTTATCGTTTATAGTGGTTGCATTCATAGTGGGGATGATCCTGACAAGGAACCGTACATTTCAAGGATATGTTATGGCAGGGATCGCTGCCATATTGTTCAATTATATAATCGGCACGAATTTCATGTACCTGGCACTTACCTTATGGGCAGATGCACCAAGTGGATTCAGCTACACGGTTGCCTGGGGCTGGATGGTGGCGTACCTGCCGTTGGATGTAATCGTAACCGGTGTGTCAATGGTGGTTCTACAGCGATTGTATAAGTTGGCTCCCTTCAGGAACGTTCGCCCTTCTTTTCATAAGTAGATTTATAGAGTGCTATGATTCAGCAGCTGATATTACCGGAATATTCAGCTGCTGAATCTATTCAAAAAAAACATCAGACACCTTCAAAAGGTATCTGATGTTTCCCACTCTCATTGACTCGCAATCTCATAAATCTTCAAATTCCCATAAATCAACCGCAAATCAGGAGCCTTAACTCCCTGACCCTCTGCTGCCTCCAATAAATAACCGTACAAATGATCGGCTTCCACAGAAAGATTTTTCTCCATATCACGCTGCAAGGAAGATTTCATGGTATAACCCATTCCTCTGATTTTATCATATAGAGCATCTTCTATATGATCTGCAAGGGGGGCTTCGAGGTTCCTCATAACCGTTGCAGCCTGTGATAGGACTGCTTTGATTCTGTCGGCTCCTTCATCGGTCTCTCTAATTGGACCGATTGGTGAACGATAAAGGGACGTAACCCCTGAAAGAGTCGTGATAAAGAGATATTTATGCCACATTTCCTGCTCGATGGTATCGGATAAACGGAAGTTCGCTTTCGTTCCTGAGAAAGCTTCTTCAAGCTTGGTGATCCTTGTGGTTCTTTCTCCATTTCTCTCACCAAACACCAGATCATGGATAGGACTTGTCTGAATGACTTTCCCTGCTTCCCCCAGTGTTGACTCAACAAAGCATAAACCACCTAACACTTTTTCTTCCCCAAAGGCTTCAACCAGAACATCCACGTGGGACATTCCGTTTAACAACGGAAGGATCATCGTGTCCTCTCCAACAAAAGGCTCTAGACTATCAATGGCCCCTTTTAGATGATAGGCCTTGGTGGATAATATGACGGCATCAAAAGGATCTGCTTTTTCTTCTGCTTTAAGAGTTTTCGGCTGACATTTAAAATCGCCATGGACGCTTTCGATTTGCAATCCATGTTCTCTCAGCTGATGTGCCCTCCTTTCCCGGACAAGAAAAGTGACGTCCTCACCATTCTCTATCAATCTACCTCCGAAGTAACCCCCGACGGCACCTGCACCTACCACTAAAATCCTCATTCCATCCGCCTCCATTTCTGTTCTATCTTCCACTTCATTGTCCGATATGAAAGCGGATAAATCAAAGATTTTGATTAATACATCAATCCGTAAATCAAAAATCTCTCATACTCATTCTGTTCAAACTCCCCTGTTAAAGAAACCTCTTTTCGCAGCTGGAATAACGGATGATCCTCCAAATAATGAACATAGTCATCTGAACTGTAATACAAAATAATTTCGATGTCCCGGGGATAGGATTCCACTGATAGGAGAATATTGTTGATGACTTTCATAAAAATTTGGACAGAGAACGGATTAAAAAAATAGAAGCGGTTGTCTTTCGGATGAATATCATAGTCCTCTGCCAGGCAATGGCGGAAAGAAATAGAGCCGGTCTTGATATTCACTTTCTCACGGTAGGTTGAGAGGTTTTTCATACTATCCTCAACAAACGTATCGTTCATTTCCACCCCGACAACAATTGATTGAAAAAGATAATGAATGAAAAAGTTCAATCGCCCTTTACCACATCCGAAATCGACCACTTGATCACTGCTTTTCAGTTCATATTGCTGAAATAACTCTTCAAGTGCCGCGTAGGGTGTAGGTTCATAGCGATGATAATGAAAGGATCTGTGAAACCCTATTTGACGTTCTCCCGTCTTAATATTCAATACAGTATCATAGTCATGTACTTTCATTTTGATCTCCTTATCGAACCTGCTGTATGTATACACCATCTATCGTACCACGATTAATCATACCTTCATAAAAATAACAAGAGGCTGGGACATAACTAAATCGATCCAATCTAAAGTCAATAAACTAGTCTTTAGAATCAGTTGTTACACCGCTGGCCGATTTCGTGCAAGACTGCGCTTTTTTCCTCGGGCGAAAGGCGAGCCTCCTCCTTTCCTCAAGATGTCCAGCTACATGGCTTAGGTCCTCAAGCTCATAAGTCAATCCTACCAAAAAGGAAAAAACGCGCCTTTCCGGAGTCTCGTCTTCTCACTCCAATCAACAACAAAAATCAGCCATATACACGAGGTAAGCAATATTAAAAATAATAAAAAATCCGAACGATTTCGATTTTCATAAAAGAATGTCGAATAATCGAGCGGATTTTTCTTTGACTAAAACACTTTTGTCTCAACCTCTTGTTTTTTCAATTGTTTTACACCCAACCCAATGCTCTAACAACGGTAGCTACTAAAAATGTAACCCCGATAGCAATCGCAGTCGGGATTGCAAAGGACATGAACGTCCATTTCTTGCTTTTTGTTTCCTTGTAAATATTCACAAGGGTCGTTCCGCAAGGGAAGTGAAGGAGTGAAAAGAGCATCATATTCAGTGCCGTTAACCACGTCCATCCGTGACTGACGAAAACCGCTTTTAGTTCAGTCAAATCATCAAGCTCCAGCATCGCCCCTTGAGACAGATAAGCCATGATTAAGATGGGAACGACAATTTCGTTTGCCGGAAGCCCGATAATAAAGGCCGCCATGATGAACCCATCCATTCCAAGTGCTTGCCCGAATGGATCAAGGAAATTAACGAAATGCATGAGAATGCTTGTGTCACCGATGGTAATATTGGCGATGATCCAGGTAATGATTGACGCAGGTGCTGCCACGATCACGGCTCTCTTTAAAACGTACCATGATTTATCAATACTTGAACGTAATACTGTATTCCAGATTTTCGGACGACGATATGGTGGTAACTCGAGCGTATAATGAGTCGGAACTCCTTTAAGGGCTGTTTTGGAGAGTATCCACGATACGGAAATTGTGACGACAATCCCGACCAACACCATGGTCATGACCATTCCTGCAGTCACAAGGGAAGCCATCCCCCCGGCATATCCGGCTGCCATGAATAAAGAAGCAAGTAGAATCAACGTCGGCCATCGTCCATTACAAGGAACAAAGTTATTCGTCAGGATCGCAAGCATTCTCTCCCTCGGTGATTCGATGATTCTCGTCGACATGATGGCGGCAGCGTTACAGCCAAAGCCCATCGCCATTGTCAAAGACTGCTTCCCATGACCTCCCGCTTTCTTAAAGAGTCGGTCCATGTTGAATGCTACCCTCGGCAAATACCCATAATTCTCCAGAAGTGCAAAGGCAGGAAAGAAAATGGCCATCGGTGGAAGCATGACGCTGATTACCCAGCCAGTACCTCTGAAGAAGCCGAGTACCAGCACTCCGTGAAGCCAGGCAGGTGCATGCATGGCATTAAAGAGTTGAGTCAGCTGTCCTTCCATCCAGGCAAATCCCTGTGCCAGCATGCTGGATGGGACGTTCGCCCCGGCGATTGTCAGATAAAAAACCGCACCAAGCAGGGCAAGCATGATAGGGAACCCCCATATCGGTGAAGTTAACACTTTATCCAACTTTTCGGAATGGATTCTTTCTTTGTTTTTGTATTTAACGACTTCTTGGCAGATTCCTCTGCTCGTGGAGTAAATATTTTCTACAATTTCATCCCGAAGGTTGTCACTTGACATCCCTTTAGCATGATTAAATAAATACGCCAGACCCTGATCTCCCTCATGTGGTTGCATTGACTGAGACATTGGAGAATCCTCCTCCCTTTCGTTCCCTCCGGAAGTAATCATTCAACGAGTTGAGTATGCTTTCATCTCCGTCTAACAAACGCAGGGAAATCCATCGAATCGGAAACTCATCCCCAATCAGCTGCCGTACCTTAGGAGCCAGCTCTTCAATTTTTGCTTCAATATCACTTGAGTACCCCATGCGATATGGCGTAGTGGGCACATTTCCTTTTGCCATTTCATGGACGGTATCCAATAATTCGTTGATGCCCGTTTTATTTCTTGCCGATATCTTCACAACAGGGACACCAAGCTTTTTGCGGAGTACCTCACTATTCACTTCGATCCCTTTTTTCTTTGCTTCATCCATTAAATTGAGGACTACGATCACTCTATCTGTCATTTCCATAACCTGAAGAGCGAGGTTCATATTTCTCTCAAGGGACGTTGCGTCCAGTACTACAAGTGTCACATCCGGTTTGTCAAAGATAATGTAATCCCTCGCCACTTCTTCATCCGCTGAATTGGAATAGAGGGAGTAGGTCCCTGGCAGATCGACAATAGTGAAATCCGTCCCATTGTGCTTGAACTCACCTTCTGCGTGAATGACCGTTTTACCAGGCCAGTTCCCTGTGTGCTGCCGTAAACCCGTCAACAGATTGAATAATGTACTTTTCCCTGTATTCGGATTTCCAGCAAGAGCAATTCTGTAAGATCCCATTTTACGCACCTCCTAATTTCTTAACATGAATCCTTGAACTTTCTTCTTTCCGTAGTGCAATCGTGGTGTCACTCACCCGAAAGGCCATAGGATCACCCAGCGGACTTTTTTGAATGACCGCAACCTCGGACCCCTTCACAAATCCTAAATCCAATAATCTTCTCCTCATCGTACCCTCTAATGATAATGATGTTATAAGAACGCGGTCTCCTGGCTTACACTCTGAGAGAAGCAACGTTTTGACTTCGGACATGTTTCATTCCTCCGGTAAATTATATTGTCTTTATATTAAAAAGTTTCCCTAATGCAAATTATATGTTCATCTTATTCCCTTTACCCCCAAAATGTCAAACAAAGTTTATTTATTTTAAGGATTTTTTGAAGGGACGCACTCATATTGCTTATCTATTACCAATGACAAAAAAGGTATCTGGCTGACAGATACCTTTTCACAATTTCCCTATTGAGTATATTGCATCTTCTAACCGAGATAGCCCAGTAAATCCAGTTCCCCCTCATTCCATTCCTTCTCACCGACTGATTTAATCATTAGTTCTGGAATAAGTTCATAACCGATTCCTCTTGTAGTTAGATTCCTATCATTGATTTTTAACCATTTGCATCGGTTTTGAACGGTTTTGAATCCATTTCTTTCATATAAGTCACCCTGATCAGCAAATAACACGATAAAATCGATATCACGATTCCGGCAAAACTTGTCTGATTCCAAAAGTAAGCGGGAACCGATTCCCTGAGACCGCATTTCTGAGGATACACATACATCGATGAGACTTAATACGTTGATCGCTTTCCCTTGTAGATTCATCACTCGTAAGTCACATGCAGTATGCCCCACCAAACGACTATGGTTGTATGCCAGGAATCTAAAATGGGGCATCTGTTTAAAATAAATCCTATCCTCAGGATAATCCTCTCCGAAGCATTCACATAATAATGGTTGGAGGTGATGGCGGATTTCTTCGTTTAGATCGAACTCAAACACTGTTTTGATTTGAATATCCTTATCCATTATTCGTTCCCCTTTGTCTATTGACTCTGTCTGTATTTACGATCAATCTTATTTCTTCACAGGCTTTAAGATTGTTCTTTGCAAAGGGACGCCACCCATTGAAACATTCCGTTCAATGAACAAATAAGGTAAGCCATCTACAATAAATTTCCTGTTCCCCATGTATTTCACCTGTTTTCCCTTTCCTTCAAGTTCTGTTTCGATGGCCGCGATGTATTCTTTTTCTTTGAAATAACGTTCTTCAAAATCGATTTGAATATGCCCTTTTCTATAACCCATCAGCCAATTAAATAGAAGGAGAGCCCCAATCCCTGCAAGTGTGCCCCAGATAATTCCCATACCCCAACATCTCCTTTTTAGATACTCTTACTTCTTTACGGGTGAGGTTGGCCATTTGTTTCACTTCCAATCAATTGTTCAGGGAAAAAGAATTACTCAAGACACATTACATGATTAACCTTCTGAACCTGTGGTAAGTTAAACATGTTGGAATTAATGGATAAGGAGTGAATGTTCGATGTCTAATAAAGATCAAATCAAGCAAGACATTTTAGATGCTTACCATTTCAGACATGCAACCAAGGAATTCGACCCAGATAAGAAAGTATCCGATGACGATTTCAGATTCATTATGGAAACGGGTAGACTGTCACCGAGCTCATTCGGGTTTGAACCATGGAGATTTGTGGTTGTCCAAAATTCTGAACTGAGAGAAAAGATCAAGAACACTGCATGGGGAGCGTACGGAAAACTGCCGGAAGCCAGTCATTTCGTCGTGATTCTGGCAAGGACAAAGAAAGATACGAAATACGATTCAGACTACTTACAAGATCATTTCAAAAATAAAAAGAACATGCCAGAGGATCATTTGGCAAAATACTTAGAACGAATCGAACAGTTCCAGAAGGTTGACTTCGATTTACTTGAAGGTGATCGCCCCCTATACGACTGGGCCGGTAAGCAGACCTATCTAGCCCTTGGGAATATGATGACCGCGGCTGCCCAAATCGGTGTCGATTCCTGTCCGATTGAAGGCTTTGATATTGAAAAAATGAATACATTATTGGATGAGGAAGGCCTTCTCGAAGACGGCAGCTTCATGATTTCCGTCATGGTCGCATTCGGATATCGTGTCAAGGAACCAGCTCCGAAAACACGTCGTCCTTATGAAGATATCGTGAAGTTTGTTTAAAGCAAAAATGACCCCGGTTCAAAATCACCGCGGGTCATTTTTAAATGCTGGTCTATTGTTTAAACCAATCCGCCCTCTCATCCATATGAACAAACGGAATGTCTGTATCCACTTCACCAGTGATTTTTTCTCTCTCATCGTCCTTGCCTTCGAGCCACTCGGCAAAATCAAAGACTACAGGTTCCCTGTCCCCTCCAAGGGCAAACCAGGCTTTCATCTCTTTCGGAAAGTAAGCGGATGTATGAATCGTACCTGCCCAACTCCCGTAAAGATCGGAAAAAACGCCTTTATCCGTATCATTCATTAAGCGAAAGGCTTGGGTTGCGTCCTGTTCCCCTTTTTCCTGGATAATCCCCAATCGTCTTTTTGAATCAACCAAGTGATTTCGATTTTCCTGGGTCATCACTTCAAAATGATTGGTACATGCATTTGATTGCCTTTCCTCTACGCCACGCGGTGAGGTTTCCACAATAAACGTTTCCCCACTCCTGTCATATACGACATAGCTGAATGAGTGCCGATGAGGGATTTCCTTTAACATCTCAACCGCCTCAGTTACATTTTTACATGATTCAAGTATCAAACGTCCAATCATGCAGCAAATGAACCCATCACCGGGATTTTTCCGGTGCATAAAATTATAACCCAATGCCAGACCTTCTTCGTTCATTCCATCCATCCGCCCGGTCACGCGCTGACTCGGCCCGATGATACTATACCCGCCATCCGTTGGCTGATAAAACGTATAGCGTCCTTCATACGTTTTCGGGTGATAATCATAGTTTCTAATTAAATAATCCTGTCCGGTGACAATCGAACAGCCGGACTTCACGTACTCCACCCGATACCCGCCAAACTCCTGGAGGACCCGTTCCATCGGCCACTTGAGTGCTTCATGTAAGCCAAGGAGTTCATCCCAGATGCCGGGGGCGAATCGTATAATGGCTTCCTTTGTTTCCTCAATACTGATGGAAAACCGTGGTTTTCTTACCTTCCACTGATTCTCCCGATTTCTTACCGTGATCGAATCCCTTATTCTTTCACCTTGCTTAAAACCAAATTCGTAATGAGATCCACGAAATTGGATCACATCGCTATGTATCGTTTTCATCTGTATACCTCGTTTTTGTCGAAATGTATTCTTTAAGGATAATAAAAAGGTGGGTAAAAGGAAAGGAATCCAAAACCCTGCTACATACGCCTATCAACTGGAAGAAAAACCATCATCACAAAGCCTATGACAAAGGCCATTCCCGTTACCAATAACCCTAGAAAAAAACCGACAACGGCCATAAACCCATCTTCACCTGGATTCTGTGGTACATACGTAACCCATCTGTACACGATAAACAAAAAAAGGATCAAATAAAAACTGCTCCCCGCCATCCCTGCTTTCAATCTCTCGCCTTTCTTCCACTCCCTCGCATGGACAATCGATTGCCACACGAGAATACTCGCGACAGTTGCAGCTGCCATGATCACAAGGTGGATGTATGGAATCGTCATGAAGGTAAGGGCGTACAATATAAAGACAGTTGTACCAAATAACACCATATTCATCCCAAATAAAAAAACTCCGATCAACCAGGAATTCTGAAACCACCTATACTTATTTAATGAAGTGATCCATTGAATGGAATACACTTTCTCTCTGGATCTTCTCATAAACAAGAACAGTCCGATCAAACCCAATACTAACATCAGTGTCATCAGCCACTCCCTCCTTCTGTAGTGATCTAAACATCGATTTCTAGTGAATCCATGGTTCATTTTACCATATTCTTCTTAGATCATGGCGCTTTGTCTATCAGATACACCTCCCCCTCGTTCAGCATCCGAATGGCATAAAAAAGAACGGTCCGTAGACCGTTCCAGTTTCCACTATTTTTTCTTCTCGATAATCTCATCAATGATCCCATATTCCTTCGCCTCATAGGCACTCATGAAATAGTCCCGGTCCGTATCGAAGGCGACTTTTTCAACAGATTGACCTGTCTTATCCGCAATAATCTCATTAATATGCTCCCTTAATTTCAGGATGCGCTTCGCTGAAATCTCAAGGTCTGTCGCCTGCCCCCGTGCCCCTCCCAACGGCTGATGGATCATGATTTCGCTATTAGGCAGGGCAAATCGTTTTCCTTTCGTGCCTGCAAGAAGCAGCATTGCACCGAACGATGCCGCCATTCCCGTACAGATCGTCCGCACATCGGGATTAATGTATTCCATCGTATCAAAGATCGCAAACCCCGCCGAAGTGGAACCACCAGGACTGTTAATATATAAGGAAATATCTTTATCGGGATCATCTGCTGCCAGGAATAATAATTGAGCCACGATACTATTGGCCATATGATCATTCACTTCGTCACTCACCATGATGATCCGGTCCTTTAATAATCGCGAGTAAATATCGTAAGAACGCTCTCCTTTACCGGATTGTTCAATGACATAAGGTATTGCATTCATGTCTACTTCCTCCCTCATTCGTTATGCAGCCATTGAGAGGACGTTTGATGGAGAAGAAGAAGTTGGTACACACATTGGTACCGGACCGTACGCAAGCAGTACCGGGATGTAGGCTATCAGGAGACTTGGATCCTGGGCTTTCAGGCTTCGATACAGGATAGCGTGCAGCTCTTTTTGAAGATCATCATCCCAATTCGTTTGAAAACCATTCCATTCTTCATCTTCTGATATTTTTTTCACCTTTGCCCTGGAACGATTCAATAAGGCCTTCACAGCGGTTTCCGTCAGATTCAACATAGCCGCTACTTCCGAAATCTTGTACTGGAAGGCTTCTTTTAATATGAAGGTGATCAATTGTTTCGGTGTCATCTTTTTTGAAAGCATCACGATCATATCAGGACTGAGACTCTCTTTTATATGATCTTCCCCACCCAGCTCCGGAACAGAACCAACTGTTTCCCTGCTTTCTTTCCGCACTTTATCGATCCAAAGATGGTAAGCCATTTTATTCAGCAGGGAAGCGCTCCACCTCTGTCTATCCGGATAATGATTCAGTGCCTTACAAACGGCTTCCTGAGCAAGATCTTCCCCGTCCCATTTGTTCTTTGTCAGGAAATAGCAGTATCGATAGAGTTTCGGAACCATAACGTCTATTCCCTCATCACTCTGCTTTTTCCAATTCCGGTTCACCAATGATTTCGGTTCCATTATTTCCACTCCTTTACATCCTCTCATGCTTATAACGGATAAGTATGTGAAAAAGATATGGGTAAAAGGATGATTTTATTAATAGTATATCCAATTGAGGAAAGATGGGTAATAAATTGGTTTCAGCTCCGCTACTTGTGCTAAAGTGGAATCATTAAAAAACGTTAAGAGAAAGAGGAGCCGTTATGATCTCAATACTTGTCGTCGACGATGATCCCCATCTTCGAAAGCTCGTCCGTGTCCATTTAGAGCAGAATGGCTATCTGGTAACAGAAGCACCTGATGGCGAAGCTGCATCAATCGTTCTCGTAAATCAAACGATCGACCTCGCGATTGTGGACCTTATGATGCCGAATAAAGATGGTTTTCAATTAGCCAGGGAAATGAGAGAAGACTATGATATACCGATTATTATGTTGACTGCCAAGAGCACCATCACGGATAAAGCGAAAGGCTATCAGGCCGGAACCGATGATTATATAGTGAAGCCCTTTGAGAAAGAAGAGCTCTTATTCCGTGTACAGGCCATCCTGAGACGATTCGATCGAGCCTCTTCTCAATCCATTCACCTGAGAGACATGACGCTTGATAAACGGTCTTATGAGGTGAAAGTCGGAACGAAAACCATCATTCTCCCCCTTAAGGAGTTTGAGCTGCTATATTATCTGGCAAGCTTCCCCAACAGAACATTTACAAGGGATGAACTCATACGGCATGTATGGGGTATCGACTTCAAAGGGGACGACCGGACCATCGATGTTCATATTAAAAGGCTTCGTGAACGGTTTCGTCGTTCTTCCCATGCTTTCACGATTACCACTATTCGAGGAGTCGGCTACAAATTGGAGGTTAGCAAATGAGAACTCTATATATTCGGATCGTTGTCGTCACCCTGTTGATCATGGTCACGAGCAGCGTCGTCGCTTTTATCGGTTCGAACCTGTACTATCAGATGATTCTAAAACCATCCAATGATGAGAAGAACACTGAAATTGCAAGGGACGTTGTTGAATTATACAATGAAGCTTCCATTGGAGAATCTTCCTTTTTTGAGAAAACGGCAAAACTCAGCTATCAATTTTATGTTACCGACGGAAAAGGAGCTGGAACATTTTATGGGGAGGAATTTCGGGATCGCACTTTGTCCCCGGAAGTGATCAGGAGTGTTCTGAACGGGACCACTTACCACGGTATGGCTGAATATCCTTCCACCACTTTTGTGACCGGATTTTTCTCAAATGAATTATCCAACAGCATCGGTGTCCCGATTGAAATAGGTGGGGTACCACACGCCATGTTTATGAGACCGAACGTCAAGCAGCAATTCAATGAAATACATATTCTCCTATCTGTCCTTCTTCTATTGACGATTGTATTCAGTATGCTGATCGTATTCTTTAGTACGCGGTATTTGGTCAAGCCGATCAGGGAGCTTACTGTTGCTACGAAGAATATAGCCGGCGGAGACTATTCCATACAACTGAATGAAAATCGCAAGGACGAAATCGGGACCCTCGCCAAATCGTTTACCACCATGAGCCGCCAGCTGATGCAGGTGGAAAGTATGCGCCAGGAGTTCGTTTCCAATGTGTCCCATGAAATTCAGACACCTCTTTCTTCCATGAAAGGCTACGCGAATCTGTTACGATCCCCTTCCCTTTCAAAAGAAGATCAGGATTACTACACAAAGGTGATCGAATCTGAAAGCACACGGTTGTCCAAGCTTAGTAAACAGCTCTTAACTCTTGCCTCCCTTGATAAGGATCGAGGAGTGACCAAGTCAGAGCCTGTTGACTTGACCAAGATGCTTCAGGCTCTCATTGTCCAAACAAGATGGTTGTGGGAAGGAAAAGACCTTGCCGTATCCCTGGAAGCGGATGAGGTGAAATACATCGGGCATGAAGAATTGCTGTATCAGGCTTTTGAGAACCTTGTAACCAACAGCATTAAATACACTCCGGCTGGGGGAGACATCAACATGTCTCTTTACAAAGAACAAAAGGGTATCACGTTTATCATCGAGGACACTGGAATCGGCATCCCTCCAGAACATATGGAAAAGATCTTTGACCGATTCTACAAAGTCGATGAGTCCCGTAGTCATGAAAGAGACAGCAGCGGTCTTGGTCTGTCCATCGTCAAGAAAATCATTTCCCTCCATCATGGGAACATACATGTAAAGAGCCTTCCAAATAGGGGAACCACCTTCACTGTGACACTTCCTTAATCCTTTGTTCATCTTCCATTCATACTTTCCTCTTATCATGAAAGAGAAGTAATGAAAGGGAAGGTGATTTTTTTGTTTCTCGCTTGGAAAGAAATACGCTATTCAAAAATGAAATTCTTATTGATCATAGGGATCATCACGCTGATAACCGGCCTCGTCTTGTCGATATCCGGACTTGCCAACGGTCTATCTGTTGATAATGCCTCCGCTATTAAAAATATGGCTGCTGAAACATATATTGTGGAAAAAAGCGACACACAACAGCTTGAACGATCGAATATGACGGTTGAAGACCTCACTTCTGTAAAGGGAGGATCTCCACTTGGTTTGAAGATGGTGGAAATAATCCATGAAAGTGAAGCAGTGAATATCAGCCTCTTTTCCTTAAACACAGACAGTACATTTATGCCTGAAACTCAACTTAAAGATAAATTGGCACCTTACGAGGTGCTTGCTGATCCCGGTCTGAAGAAAGAAGGATTCAACGTTGGGGATTCCTTCACATACAAAGACAGGACGTGGAAAATCAAAGGGTTTACCGATGAGCGCTTCAGCTACGGCCATACCCCGGCCATGTTCACATCGTCAGAAACGTGGGATGATCTCCATCAGGATAAGCTTACGTATCAGGCAATCCTCTTGTCTGATAAAGATGAAGTAGAAGCTCCTCCCCATCTGGACACAGCAACCAAGGAAGACATCCTTGCAAACGTACCTGGCTATTCGGCAGAACAGGGATCTTTGAATATGATGGTGATTTTTCTTCTCATCATCTCAGCGATTGTACTGGCTACCTTCTTCTATGTAATGACGTTGCAAAAGCTTCAACACTACGGGGTATTGAAAGCGATCGGGACAAAAGCTGTCGTCCTGCTTCGCGCCCTTTTCGCCCAGATCTCCATTCTTTCCATTCTGGGGATCGCTGCAGGGAATACCCTTACCTATGGGCTGACACTGATGATTCCGAAAGACGTCCCGTTTGAATTATCGACACAAATGATATTGTTCAATAGCGCATTGATCTTACTCATGGCATGGATCGGTTCACTTCTGTCCTTCAGAAGCATTATGAAAGTCGATCCATTAGAAGCAATCGGAGGGGTGAAATAACATGACAACCATTTTAGAATTAAACGGGGTTACGAAATCATACAAACAGGGACAGGAAGTACTCACGGTTCTCGACCATATTTCCATGCAGGTCAATAAGGGGGAATTTGGTGCCATACTGGGGCCATCCGGGTCAGGAAAAAGTACTCTTCTCTCCGTCATCGGAGCATTAACCAGTCCCTCAAATGGTGAAGTGATCTTAAACGGACGGAATGTACACACCATGAACGGAAAAGAACAAACGTCCCTTCGCCTGAAGGAAATCGGTTTCATCTTTCAGCAATCCAATCTTATTCCTTTTTTAACGGTGGAAGAACAATTATTACTCGTTGGCAAGCTGATAAAGCAGAAGGAACGCCTTCAGGAGCGGGCACTTGAGTTATTATCACATCTGGGGCTTGCAGAAAGGAGCTCCCATTATCCTGAACAACTCTCGGGTGGCGAACAGCAGCGCGTAGCCATCGCACGTGCCCTCATGAATGAACCGAAGCTGATCCTTGCCGATGAACCCACGGCCAGTCTCGACCGTGAACGGGGGAAATCCGTGGTGGAATTATTAGTAAAAGAAACGAAGGAGAGGCATATCGCCACCATCATGGTTACTCATGATGAATCGATGATCAGGGATTGTGACTGGGTGTATCGGATGAGGTAAGTAAAGGAAAGTGCCTGGCAAACAGTCAGGCACTTTCCTTTTGCTCCAACAACCGCTTTAGCTTCTCAGGATCATCCGCTCTCAATGCCACTTTAGACACTTCTTCTTTTCTTCCCATGAACATGGTCGCTTCAACAGGTACTTTCAAGAACAGGATCACTTGAGGATGAATCTCTTCGAAGTCATTCAGCATGAATACCATGCCTTTGCTTGGTTTCTTTTCCCCCATTCCATTCCCTCGATGTTTGAAAGGGACAGAATTATCCGCTGCCTCATCCCCTTCCACCCGCTTTTGAGAATTACCACCTATTTATTTTTGTAAAGAGGGAAACTGATTTGTAAACTTTCTATCACATGTATAAAAAAAAGGCAGGGACAAAAGTGTTTTAGTCTAAGTAAAACCCGAACCAACCTGCTTCCTAATAGGCAGATTGGTTCGGGTTTATTGGTTTTGTACAAGCCACTTTTATACTCTCTGCTTTTTACCAGCTTCATTATTTTTCAAGAACATATACAATGATGCTCCGAAAATCACAACGTATCCCATAATGCTGAATACATCCGGGATCTGACCAAATAAGTAGATGCTGATGAGAGCGGAATACACCACAGTCGAATAGAAGAAGATCGATATCTCTCTTGCCGGTGCATACTTGTATGCTATCGTGATCCCGAATTGACCGACTGTCGCAAAAACACCTGCGGATAACAGGTAAATCCACTGCTTCGCGCTCATCGGTTCATAAAATCCGACGACAAATGGAATGAGCACCACTGTCGTAAAGAAGGAAAAGTAAAAGACGACCGTGTAAAACTTCTCCCTGGTCCCCAGTACACGCAGCACCGTGTAAGCACCTGCTGCAAAAATGGCGGAAAACAAGCCTGCAATATACGGTATGACATCAAAGGAGAAGGCCGGTTTGATGATGAACAATGTACCGATGAAGGCAATGATAATCGCCACCACCTGAAAGACACGCGTCCGCTCTTTCAAGAATAGAGCTGAGAAGATAATGGTCAAAAAAGGGCTCAGCTTGTTCAGCATATCAGCATCGGATAACACGAGATGATCGATGGCATAGAAGAACAATACAATCCCCACAGCTCCTAAAGCCGAGCGCAGCAATAAAAGCTTTTGATTTTCTTTCTTCCCGAATAGCCTTTCCTTATGATACCGGACAAAACCGAATGCAATGAATGCAGAGACGATGTTCCGGAAAAATGTTTTCTGAATCGTAGGCACATCTCCCGACATCTTAACAAAAGCCGCCATGAGAGAGAAGCCAAACGCTGATAAAAGCAATAGACATATTCCTTTATTTCGATTTGACATAATTTCCTCCAGTGATTAACAATTTAACAACTACGATAGTGTAACAAAAAAAGGAGGACAAGGAAAAAGAACGGTTCCCATTTGGAGGCCACTGAAAAAGTTCAGAATTTTAGAGATAAAAAATGATGTATTAAAACCGAGGCGCCAGATTCGCTTCTAAGGGATGATAAACTGGTAGAGAGACATTTTTGAACCCCTAAAATACAGCATTCTTAAGAAATGACTACTTTATCAGCGGTCTCCCCATATTCTTTTCTCTAAAATCGAATGCTTGTTGAATCAATTATGTAAAAAAGCACGGCCTGTGCCAAGCAGGTGGATTATGAAATGATGAGGCCTTATGTGATAATAAAGTGATTGTCTGGTGGTCCTTTCTCATGTAAAAAAAGTGTCTGCCTTTTATAAAAGCAGACATTTTTTTGTTAGTTTTCCAAAATCTCTTTGATTTTTATTAAATCCTTTTGGTTTGCTTTTTTCATCATGACAGATATGAGAGGCGTCATCCATTTTGAAAATCCGGTAGGGTTCCCCTGATTCCTTAGGGTCATTTTTGACGTTTGTTCATCAATCGTCTCCCACTCATAGGTGGTTTCCATAGGGAAAGGTCCGTTAGCCGCTTTCATCACGAGCTTCTGTTCTGGGATTAACTCTGTAATTTCATATATATAGGAGAGATCCTTCCCCAAGAATTTAGCTTTAAATGCAATTTGAGAATGCAAGGATAAAGGTTTTTCCGTTCTCATTTCTGCCGAATCAATATTCACATACCATTCTGGTGCATGATCCGGATTCGCAGCATACTCTGCTACCTTTTGAATCGGACAGCGTATCGTTATGTCTGTTTTGATATCTACCATTTCCTTATTTCTCTTCAACATATTTTTTCAACAGGGTCCCAAGTAGATAGTTCCAACCTTCGGAATGCTTTTCCTCCCAGTCCTCTTCAATGACTCCAGAAGCTGAATGGGATAATTGAAGTAACGTTGAATTTCCCTTTTCGATCAATCGATACGTATATGCACTGTTTACTGCACCTTGCATTCCAAGATGGCCATGCAGTCGGATTTCTTCCGGAGCATTAATGTAATACACGGTCCCCCACAGTGCTCCTTCATCCTCGCGCCATTTCTCTATGAATTGCCCACCGGGTACAGGATTGAATGTGAAGTGTGAACTTACTCCCTCAGGTGCCAATTTAAACTCCCACCAGTCCCCCACTTGCCCGGTTAGCGCTTTAAATACCTTATCTCTTGGTGCATCTATCATCACTTCTTGCTCGATTCGAAATACTTTACTTTGTTCCATCAATTCTCCTCCTTGATTTTCTGCTAATTCTCGTAATTTCAACAGCGATTTGCCGGTAGATTCCATGTACTTCCCTACCCACCTGTTGTGCATTTCCTGCAGTGGGACCGCGTTCAGATAGTTACGCCGGAATTTCCCTTCACGCTTCACCACCACCAAATTCCCTTCCTCCAAGATAGTCAAATGCTTCATAATCGCGTATCTTGTCACCTCGGGGAAATGTTCATTCAGTTCGCCTGTCGTTCTTGCCGACTTCTTTAAGAGGTCCAGAATCTCCCTGCGAATGGGGTGACCCAGAGCCTTAAATAAAGTGGAAAGTTCATCCTTCATGTTAACGATCCTTTCGTTTTGACCAACATGTGAACGAATGGCCACATGTATTATGTGACCTTATAGTAACATGATGGTTTTGAAGAGTCAACGAAATACATCAGAAAGTGTGCAGTTGAAACTATTTTGTTCAAAGTCGATCATTCCATCTTCTTTAATATTCTTCACACACCATTCACACAAAAATACCCCCAGTCCACACTGGAGGCAAATCTTCCTTATTTTTTCATAACCGGCACCCAAACTTCACAACGATAATTCTCATCATTCGGATTTCCCGGCGGATACAATTCAAACTCCGGGGCATCCCCATGCTCATATCCTGTGGAAGGGAACCATTCCGAGAAGATCCGTTTCCACACGCCCTGGATCGCATCCGGCATAGGACCTACCGATTCAAATACCGCCCATGTCGATGAGGGTATTTCTTTAACCTCGAGTGAATGATTTGTATCAGACTTCCTCCCGGCTCCGATAAAATATGTGAACTCTTCATTTGGGTGATCAAACTCCATACATATCCCGAGCATTTCATCATTACCTGCAGCTCTACAAATCTCCCTATCTAATTCCGAGGTGTTCACTTCATCCCAAAATGCAGGAATGTCTTTCAAGTTTTGACCATTACAGGATGAGACTCTTTTTCCTTTTCCAATCACTTGGAATGCATCTTTCTCAACAATTCTATAATTCATTTCAACTTCCCCTTTTAATTGGATTTGGAAAGAGATACGCGGAAATGCCTTTAAGGGTGTGCCTGTTTCCCTCACCTGGGATGGAGAAACACCGTGAGCCTTTCGAAACGCTTTCGAAAAAGACTCCGGCGTTTCATATCCATACTTGAAAGCGACATCAATGACCTTCATATTCACATTATTGAGTTCCTGAGCCGCAAGAGTCAGCCTTCTCCTCCGGATATATTCAGCTACTGTGCAGCCGGTGACTAGAGAAAACAACCTTTGAAAGTGATACTTTGAATTGAGTGACAGCCGGGCAAGCTCCTCCATCTCGATATCCCCATCTAGATTATCTTCAATATACTGAATGCAATCATTCATCCTATGCAGCATTTCCATTGTGTATCTTCTCCCCACTCAACTAATGTACCATCCAGATTGTGTAAACTCCGGTCATTCTGTGCGATGTTGTGACCGGCTGGCTCTTTATAAATTATTCAATGTAAGCAAATACTAACGTTCACCAAGAGTTTACTTCTATACTCTTTCACTTATCTCCTTCTTTTGTTGACATGAAACCATATGGTGTTATATCATAAAAACGAAACCAATTGGTGTTATTTATACTCATAGAAAGCAGGCGACACATATGAAGTCAAATCAAAGCAATCAACTACAAGACATTAAACAAACTGTCCTTTTCAATGCATCCATTCAAAAAGTATGGGACGCAGTTTCCACATCAGAAGGTATTTCTTCATGGTTTATGCCCAATGATTTTAAACTTGAAGTCGGGTACGAATTTCATATCCAGTCCCCATTTGGGCCTTCTCCTTGTAAAGTATTGGAAGTAAATCCTCCTCATAAGCTGTCCTTCTCTTGGGATACAGATGGCTGGTTCGTCACATTCCTTCTTAAGGAGGTTGGGGATCAAACGGAATTCACGCTGATTCATGGGGGCTGGAAGCATGATGATGCAGTTGTTTCAAAACCCAATGAAAAAAGCTCTGTCATCCGGGAACGAATGGAGAACGGCTGGGTCGGCATTGTGGACCAAAGACTGCGGAAGGTTGTGGAAGAATAAGTGTCTGCCGTTAAACATGATGTATTCCAGGCGATTGCAGATCCCACACGCCGGAAAGTGCTCCGTCTTCTTTCTGAAAAAGAGATGCCCATATCGGCTCTGACATCCCATTTCTCAATGAGCCGGACAGCCATTGCAAAGCATCTAACCATTCTTTCTGAAGCTGAATTGGTCTATGGAAAAAAAGTAGGCAGGGAAAAGATCTACCGCCTGCAACCTGAGCCGCTGGCTGAATTAAAGGACTGGTTAGCGTATTACGAACAGTTCTGGACCAACAAATTGTCCAAGCTTAAATACCTAGTCGAGGACGAAGATTGATTATAACAGGGACGGACCTTCCTAAAGGTCCGTCCCTGTATTTTTTATAAGTTAGAGAATTGGAACGACCCCTATCCTTCTATTCACCTTCTCTTTAATCATATATATTAGGTAATGCAGTTTCGGATTAAGGGGGAGAATGAAATGAGGAGTAGGGCTGATAAGCACAATTACGGTGATCTTTCCTATCCAGATGACATGATATCCATCGTGAAAAATGGTTTAGTTCCAAATCAAGAGCCAAAGAATGTGATCATAATCGGGGCAGGAATGTCCGGACTGGTGGCGGGCTCTCTTTTAAAAAAAGCTGGGCATACCGTTACGATCCTCGAAGGAAACGATCGAATCGGTGGAAGGATATATACGCTGCGGCAGCCCTTTTCAGAAGGCCAATATCTCGATGTCGGTGCTATGCGATTTCCGGAAACACATGACTTAGTATTCGAATATATTCGCAAATTCAACTTACCGACAAATGAATTTATTAATAAGAGCGATCTCTACCTCGTGAATGGGATTCAGACGACCGAATACAATTACAACCTAAACCCTGACATCTTGAATTATCCTTTACCTCCTGAAGAACAGGGGAAAACGGCCATCGAATTATTATCGTCTGCCGTTAAGCCGTTTTTAGACTTGTACGAAAAAGCAAGCCCCGAAGAACAAGAACGACTGCGAACCAAGTTCGATCATTATTCATTTGACGTCTTCTTGCGTGTTAACCCGATCGGAACGTCCCTTTCTCCGGAAGCCATCCGGATCGTAAAGGTAATCTTAGGCATCGAAGGTTTCCCGGAACTAGCATTCGTAGATATTCTCCTCGACATTGTCCGTACGGTTTTCAATGAGAAATTAAAGTTTTATGAAATTGATGGGGGGAATGATAAGCTTCCTTACTCCTTTTTGCCAGAACTCCAGCAGAATATCCTCTATTCCCAAAAGGTCCATGGGATCATTCAGAAGGATGACGGTGTTGAAGTCATAGTGAGAGACCGAACCACAAATCGTTATCATCGTTTTCAAGGGGATTACACTATCGTTACGGTTCCTTACTCTGTTTTTCAATTTATTGACGTCCATCCCTATGAATCTATCTCGTTTAAAAAATGGAAGGCGATAAATGAGCTTAACTATGTGTCCTCTATCAAAATCGGATTAGAGTTTAAATCAAAGTTCTGGGAAACAATCAAAATTGGAAATATTATATCAGACCTTCCCATAAGATATACGTACCGACCAAGTCATAATATAGGAGCCCCGGGTCCAGGTGTCATGCTCGGCAGTTACAGCTGGGGACAAAATGCAAATCTGTGGTCCAGCTTGCCCGAGGATGAACGGATTCGTGAAGCACTGCAAAACCTTTATAAAATATATGGGGAGCAAGTATACAAAGAATTTTCTACAGGTGCCTCCTACAGCTGGGCAGAAAACCAGTTTTCTGCCGGATGCTTTACCCTATTCGCTCCGAACCAGGCGTCGGACTTTTCTGATCAATTGTACTTACCAGAGCACCGCATCCACTTTGCCGGTGAACACACATCCCCTTTCCACGGCTGGGTGGAAGGGGCAATCGAATCCGCCATCCGTGCAGCCTCCGAAGTCAATAACAGAACAGACTGAACGGGGAGGGACGGACCTTTGAATCAAAGGTCCGTCCCTCTTATTTAGTAGATTTTCGCCATGACCACCATGGAAATAAATACGGTTATGATGATGAGGCTTGTCATGATATTCAATAGATTCATTGCAGTCAGGTGGAGCACATCGAATTGCAGAGCTGTCATGAATATAATGTGATATAGAAGGATGGCGAAATATGAATAAAAGATTCCCTTCTCCCTGATCACCTTCATCCGCTCATCCTTTTGCTTGAACTGTGGATATAGATAATGCATGCAAAAACTCAAAACAGTTAAGGACATAGGAGTAAGTGCGAAATAAGGAAACTCTTTCGCCATTATTCCGACGAAGAACATAAAAGCAGTTTGTATAGCCAGAATCCAACCTAAAATCAGATATCCTTTTTGCACTATTTCTTTTCCCCTTTCTCTTCATACTCAAAAATCTCTTCAATTGACATATTAAATACATTTGCCAACTGAAAAGCCAAATTCAAAGAAGGATCATACTTCCCTTTTTCAATCGAAATGATGGTTTGTCTTGATACCCCTAATTTAGCCGCCAATCTTTCCTGTGAGTAACCAAAGGTCTTCCTGTATTCTACTAGTTTATTTTTCAAAGAAGGATACCTCCTTATATTTCCATATGATAATGTAAAGGAAACTTTACGTCAAGCTCCCTTTACATTTTTGTGCCGAAAATTTTTTTACCCGTTAACCAATAAATTAGGGGATGTGAACTGGGTTGATGATGTTATGAGTAAATTGGAGGAGTACAAGGTTATTTATACTGGATTAAAGAAGTAATTACTCTGAAAGGTATCGGATTCCCCTTCTTGAGAATGGTCGCTCCATTATTATGGGACCAAGAAACGCGGATTTTATATCGACCGTGGCTTAAAGGCTGCAAACTGATGATGGCAGTAAACTTTCTCATCAGAGATAAGATTTTAGAACAGCTCTGTGATGCAGGTAAGCTTGCCGACTTCCATGGAACCCTTTATCCATGCACAAAGAGCGACGATGATTCGCTACAGTTTCTGCTGTCTCGGTTACAACTGCCGGCAGGTATTCGGGAGAAAAAAATGGAGGGACGGACCTTCCAAAGGTCCGTCCCTCCTCTAATTATTTCACTTTGATCACGATTTTCCCTTGAGCATGATGTGTCTCACTCAATGCGTGGGCATCCTTCAATCCCTGCTCGCTCAGGTCGAATGTTTCTCCGATTACAGGCTTTAATTGACCGGTCTCGTATAGGTCGGCAAGCTTGGTCAGCTGCTCTCCCTTGGGATCGAGCCACAAAAATTCGGCTTTCACTCCGTACTTTGCCGCTTCTTCTTCAGATGGAGGCTGTGCAATCGATACGAGCTTACCACTTTCCTTCAACACTTTATAGCTGTTGGACTGAACTTCCCCACCCATGGAATCGAGAACCAGGTCGAAATCCTTCAGCACTTCACTGAAATCTTCTTCTTTATAATTGATGAATTGATCCGCACCCAATGATTTGACGAATTCTTCATTCTTTCCGCTTGCTGTCGTCGCGACATATGCCCCGAAGCTTTTCGCAATCTGAATTGCAAAGTTCCCTACTCCACCTGATCCTGCATGAATGAGCACTTTATCCCCTTTTTTAATCCTGCCGAAATCGACCAGGCACTGCCACGCCGTCAAGCCTGCAAGAGGGATAGCCGCCGCTTCTGCAAAGCTCATGCTCTCAGGCATTTTAGCAAGCAGCTCTTCATCCACCGCCACATACTCAGCGTATGTTCCTTCCCTTGTAGTGGCGGGTCTTGCGAAAACCCGGTCACCTACTTCGAACCCGTGCACGTTCTTTCCTTTTTCTGCGATCACTCCTGCTGCATCCCAGCCTAAGATAATTGGAAATTCAAAGTCGAGCATCTCTTTTAAATACCCTGCCCGCACCTTCCAATCGATGGGATTGATTGATGTCGCATGATTTTCCAATAAGATTTGATTGTCACGGATCGTCGGTTGATCAATTTCTTTCCCCTCTAATACATCTTTATCTCCATATTGATTGATAATAACCGCTTTCATGAGAGTTCCTCCTTGTTTGTATTCATACGGTTTATCTTCCCTCTTCTTGTGGGTATTTAAACAATGAGACGTAATGAATACAAATGACTGGATTCTTCCCATTCACTATTGTAAATTTAAAACAACCTACATAGTAATAAGCATATGGGAATCTATCATTTAAAAGGAGGAACACTATGCAACACTACAATATGTTTATCAATGGAGAACCAACCGGTTCGGATCTTGAGAAAAAGGAAGTAACCAATCCAGCAACTTCAGAAGTAATCGCGACCATTCCCCATGGAAGCAAACCAGAAGCCACCATGGCAGTTGACGCAGCTCATGATGCATTCAAGGACTGGTCTCAATTCTCGGCATATGAGAGAAGTGACCTCATCCGTAAATGGCATGACCTGATTAATGAAAATAAAGAGGACTTGGCACGTACCATGACCATCGAGCAAGGAAAGCCTTTAAAAGAAGCACTTGGTGAAATCCAATACGCAAACGGATTTATCTCTTGGTACGCTGAAGAAGGAAAGCGAGTTTATGGTGAACAAATCCCCGCCACTCATCGAAATAAACGATTATTTGTTCATAAGCAGCCTGTCGGGGTTGTCGCGGTCATCACCCCATGGAACTTCCCTGCTGCCATGATTACTCGTAAAGTGGCACCTGCACTTGCTACAGGCTGTACGGTTGTGATCAAGCCTGCTAACCAAACCCCTTTGACTGCTCTAAAGATGGCTGCTCTGGCTGAAGAAGCCGGTATTCCTAAAGGTGTCATCAATGTAGTGACAGGTGCTTCGAAATCCATCGGGGAAGCATGGATGGAAGACACTCGTGTACGAAAACTGACATTCACAGGTTCAACAGAAGTCGGGAAGGTCCTGATGAAGGGTTCGGCTGACACAGTCAAGAAAATATCGTTGGAGCTTGGAGGTCATGCACCTGTCATTGTAATGGACGATTCTAATCTTGAGAAGGCTGTTGATGGAGTCATTGCATCGAAGTTCCGAAATGCCGGTCAAACCTGTGTCTGTTCCAACCGTATCTATGTTCATGAATCCCTCGCAGATTCATTTACAGAGAAGCTCGTTGAAAAAGTGAAGAAGTTGAAGGTCGGGAACGGCCTGGAAGATGGTGTGGATATCGGACCATTGATTGATGAAGATGCCATCAAAAAAGTCCGGAAACACGTAGAAGATGCTGTTGAAAAAGGAGCTTCCGTTGCCTACGGAGGGAAAGGAATAGAGGGATTGTATTTTGAACCGACTGTCCTGACAAATGTGACCGATGACATGCTCTGCATGAAAGATGAAACTTTCGGTCCAGTAGCCCCTATCACGACATTTAAAACCGAGGAAGAAGCCATCGCGCGGGCGAATGACTCCATTTATGGTCTTGCGGCCTATGTATTCACGGAGAATATCACCAAAGGAATTCGGATCTGTGAACAACTGGAGTACGGAATCGTCGGATTGAATGACGGCATGCCGTCCACCCCTCAAGCCCCATTCGGCGGATTCAAACAAAGCGGTCTCGGCCGTGAAGGCGGACACCAGGGGATTGAAGAATTTTTAGAAGTGAAATATATCTCCTTGGGACTGTAATAGAAAACAGGCGCGCATGCTCATTGCGTGCCTGTTTCATGATTACTTTTTTGTAAAACACTCCTGAATTCTCCGGTACAAGGACAGACAAGAATATTAATATCAATACTCCGGCAAAAATACGCCTAGCATTCCGAAAGAAAGATAGATCGCCGCTGCCACCTGCGTCAAGGTACCAACTCCCTGCCGATTTTTCTTTATGCGTATTCCTGACTTAAGTTCTTCATTCCTTTTATTTCAAGACATTTCACTTGTTCGCTTATGATAAACTTTCATGGATTCTCCGTTCAATCCAACGGCTTCTGTTGATTGGGACCATCCATATTTTTCATAATAGCCTTCAAGATCTGTTGTGAGATAGAGCTTGTCGTATCCTTTTTTATCCGCTTCCTGCAAAGCATGTTCAAGAAGCATGGAACTTAGTCCTTTTCCTCTTTCACCTGCTTCTACATAAAGACATGCAAGCCATGGATACAGATCCTGGCGGCTGTTGAGATCATTTCTTAATAGCGCGTAAGTACCGATGATATTTTCTTCATGTAAAGCGATATAAAATCGGGGAAGGTCCTCTTCGGTACGGCTGGAATGGAATATGCAATCGTGATAGAATCTATAATTCTCTTTACTCCCCCATTGTCCCCAGAATACTTTTACTGCCTGGTCAAACAGGCATGAATCTTTGTGTAATTCTACTATTTCCATTGCAGGTTTCCTCTCTATGTATAATAGACGTACCCTTAATAGATTCTTCATCTATAGCGAAATACCTTTTTCAGAAAGTTGACTCGCTCTTTTTTTATAGAGAGGTGTTCAGTTGGTATGTCGTTATGAAACCTATCGATCTTGAGAATGAAGACACCGCCCTTAGGCAAATGTGCACAGAGATCATTAATGGAGGGACGGACCTCCAATATAATACCTAAAATAGAATGGGTACCCTTTTGGGAGGTCCGTCCCTCTTATTAAATCAGATCTATCAGAAAATATGCACTGAATATGGTCATGATGATTCCTGAAACGCGGTTGATCACTCTTAAAGAATCCGGTTCCATCCAACTGCTTAACCATCCCCCGACCATTGCAATCAATCCCCACCATAAAGCAGAGCCGCAAAATACACCTGATACGACCAGCAGTGCAGATAAGCTATCACCAGAAGCTGTCACGCGGAAGACACCAAAGATCGCAATAAAGGCGAAAATTGTCATCGGATTGGTAAGCGTCACTAGAAATACAGAAAGAAACCCTTTAAGCGAAGAAGTGGTTTTTGATTGGTCTGTCATGAATGTTTCCACCTTTGAAGTGTATGTTTTCCACCCCAGTAAGAAAAGAAATATCCCACTCCATAACTGTATCCAATATTGGTGATCAAGGAGAAATACCGATACAACCGAAACCCCCATCACAGCGACCAAACCGTATAGAGCATCTGCTGCAGCAGCTCCCAAACCCGACACAAAACCTGTCCACCTTCCATATGCCAACGTCCGTTGAATGCAGAGGATACCGACTGGACCGACCGGAGCGGCAATAGTGACACCTATAAGCAGACTTTTAATAAATAGAATAAAATCCATCATGACGGTGTCACGATTCAATAGAGAACAAATATAATTTCAATGGGAATGACAACCATTTTCTGAACAAAGCCCTAATCATCGTTATCTGTTTCCTGCTTAATTCCGGGAGGACCTTACCCTCGCCACGCCTGACCCTATTCATATCTCCACTACAACCGTTCCGTCTATTCAAAAGATCATCATCCTCCAATGAGAGGGACGGACCTCCAGTAATTCTCCAGAAGAGAATAATCTACGCCATTGGAGGTCCGTCCCTCTCTTTTTCAAACCATTGGTGCTGGATTTCTTTCTGATTTCCATCGCAGTATTCTTCAAGGATTTCGGCAAAGTTGCCGGATTAAACATGTTTGAATTGATACTCTTTATTGTTAGATGAGAGGAATGCCAGTGCTGCAATCCTCCATGCGTTTTCCCCGAAGAAGTCAATTCAATTGGTAAAACGGCTGAAATTGTGCATGGTCAACTTCATTCAGTGGAGCAGTCACAAACTCTGATTTTCACAATGTTAAGACAAGGCAAACGCCCTTGCCTCATCTTTATATTCATATGCAAGGTTAGTAGCTATTATTAATTCATTGAGACTTTCATGTAACCTGGTATCCAGGTAAGGGTCATTCGCCATTCCCTGAAGACCTCTGGCGGTCACATAGCCCTAACATGTTCATAACCGTCAGGATCACTTTAATTTTTTATGATATTAAAGTATTCCAGATCCCCATTATTCTGACTCCAATGACTTTAAAGAAAATAAAAAGGATTGGTGATTCTTTTGGTTAAAATCTTTGCTTCATTCTTCAATCCCATTTATCCTGAAAGTAGAGGGAGAATAGAAGGAATGGAGGCTAAACAATGTCTATCGTACTTAAAAGAATCTACGATGAACCTCCCCGATTAGGGGGACAACGGATTTTGATCGACCGTGTCTGGCCGCGAGGAATATCAAAAGAGAATGCACGTCTTGATGAGTGGATGAAGGAGATTACGCCAAGTCCTTCTTTACGAAAGTGGTTTAATCACGATCCTGAGAAGTTCGGGAATTCAGGCAAGCCTACAAAGAAGAACTCTATCAAAATGAAGAAAAGCAAAAAAGGTTGCGGGAACTGAAAAAAATGGCAGAAAATGAACGAATAGTCCTCCTCTACGGAGCAAAAGACGAACAACATAACCATGCCATTGTCTTAAAAGAAGTATTAGACGATCTATAAGAGGGACGGACCTCTAAATCAGCATAAAACCATTTGGTTATTCGCTCATGAGAGGTCCGTCCCTCAAAAAAAGCTTTCTAGCAAAAGATAGATTCCAGTAAATAGCAGGAGGGCGTAGGTTAGAATCTGAAAGATTTTTTGATTGATTTTGCTGAATAGAGCTTGTCCTAACACTAGACCTAGAGCAACTACCGGTAATGCTAGAAAGCTTGACTTCCAAACGGTTAGAGTCGTCCCGGCGACTTCCACCTGGATCCCTAAACTGACGAGGTAGATGAACAAATAAAAGGCAAGGGTTGTTCCTCTTAGCTTCTCTTTCCTGGTCTCCGTTCCAGAAAAATATAGAAGCAACGGCGGCCCGGGCATGCCGATACTTGTGGTCAGTATTCCCGACAAGCCCCCTGCCAGAAAGTCACGCATTAATGACTGGCGAATGCGGTATTTCATGATAAGTAAGACTGTCAGCATTATGATGATCAGGCTGATGATTATCTTTAAAAGACTCATATCAATTAGAGTAAAAATTAATATACCCAGCGGTAAACCAGGTATGCTCCCAACCACAAACCTTTTTACAAGATTAAAATCTATATCCCGTCTGATTTTCGCTATTAATGCCAGCGAAATCACAAGGGATAAGATCAAATTAATCTGTATCGCTTCTTTTGGTGGAAATAAAAGCAATAAAAAAGGTGTGGCTAAAATGGAAAAACCGAAACCAGTACTGGTTTGCAAAATAGATGCACATAAAATGAATAGCATAAACAAGATAAACGTACTCAAGAAACATTCTCCTCCATTTTTTCTTCCCGTAGATCATCCTTCGAGCCAGCCCATAAACCAATTTCTGTAATGAGAAACATGAGCACAACCCATGCCCAAAAATGTAAGAAGACTGTATGAAAATCATAAAATGCATTCAAATAATAAGGATTCTCATGCATAGTTATGGTAAAAGCATAGAACATTCCGAAAGTGAAGTTCCGGGACCATTGACTTGTATGATAGGTAAATACCCCTTTTTTCCAGCCCAGCATCTGAATCCGCTTGACCGCTCTTACCATTTCCAACAATTCCACACTAATCAGGAGGATCAATACAAAAAGCCAAAAAATCATCATAACGATTCCAGACAACATCTGTGAAGAAACGATCGCCAGACCAGAAATGGATAAAGCTCCATGAATGATACAATTCGTGCTCGTCCAATCATTACTGATTGTCCAAGGCTTTCCTCTCGCATACCGAAGCACAATCAATGTCATGCCAATCAAATAAAAAAGGATGCCAAGTGACATCATCCCGATCAGCAGTTCATCAGGAAGTGAAAAGACCTTCACCCATTCAATCACCACTGATTGTGTCGCAACGGTAGAAAGCAGCACAATCCCATGAGTGGAATACGCTGCCGGCCGTTTCATCATCTCTTTAAATTGGTAGGAGCAATTCACTAAAAAAGCGAGCCACAAAAAGGTATTCAGTAGTGTGATGACCTGCACTGCCTCGCTCATATCAGGAAAATATTTTACGATCACATTGCTCAATACCGAAATACCCGCAACCCATGATCCAATCACGAAAGAATGTACGGGATCACCTATTAAAGTTAAGGTAAAAGGTTTATTAAACATCTGTTTGAATAGGCATCTGTAGATATAGGCAGCCAACACAATCAAGGATACCGTCAGTATTTTTCCCATGATGGGGGAAACCCAAGTAAAAGCATCAACGGCAGCATAAAGAAAGATTCCCAAAGCCATGATGATGGCAGCTGAAGCCGGATTGATGATTTCTTCGTTCTCCTTACGTTTCATCTTTATGCTTAGTGACCTCCCTTCTATCTTTCGAGTCGTTAAGCCACATCATTAGATCCTCATGCGGAAAATGACTCCTTGTACCAGAGATAAGCTTCGGAAGGATATCCTTAACCTTATCCACTAATAATTGTAGTTCCTCCAGCACATATCCACCCTCAAACTCCACTAAAGAAACAGGTAATTCCTCTTCGTCCAAAACAGAAAATTTCCCATCGGCAAATACAAGGACATCGATGATGAGATCTTCAAAAGACACGACTTCAGTGTTAATGCGGGTATTCCTCACAATATTAAAATAGGACCCTAAATATTCACCTCTTTGATCTCTCCAAATATACACGTTATAAGCACGGTCCCTCCAGTAGTACGCCAGGGTGTAGCTTCCTTCTGGGATGGTTAAACTCAATTGGTTTGCTTTCATGGTAAAGGCATCTTCTATCTTATGAAAAAGGACCACATCTTCAACTCCCGCTTTCAAAAGCCGGCAGCGATGTTCTACCACTCTTCCGTCATACCCAATCTTTCTCTCTATAACCGGGTCACCCAGCTGAACGTGACTGCCCACCGAATTCTCACCCACAATCATCCCTCCTAAAGAACATTTCCCACTAATATAAGTTTACCATTTCAGTAAACCGGAAGAGGGACGGACCTCCAATCAGCAATAAAACCCTTGGGTTAATCACTCATCAGAGGTCCGTCCCTCATTCGTTCCTCCATTAAATCATTTTAAGTTGATTCTTTTCCCATTCAAAAGAGATTTCAGTTCATCTGCAGGCAATGGTCTGCTAAAATGGTATCCTTGTCCAACCTGACAGTCGTTCTTCTTCAAAAATAACACTTGATCTTTTGTTTCAATGCCCTCCGCTATTGTGGTGAAATTCATATTTTGGCTCATATCAATGATGGCTTTTACAATGGAAACCTGATTCGAGTCTTTCATAATATCATCTACGAACGATTTATCGATTTTGATATTATCAATCGGTAAGTGCCTTAAATTATTCAAAGACGAGTAACCTGTACCAAAGTCATCCATGGAAATGATGACCCCTACCTCTTTCAACTCGTTGAGAACGTTTGTTGATTTTTCAAAATCCTGCATGATACTCTCCGTTATTTCAAGCTCAAGACGTTCCGGCTCAAACTGGATGTCTGATAGGGTTTCTTTAACCATTTCAACAAACCCTCCATCCTTGATCTGCCTGACAGATATATTGACGGCAACGGGAATGATACCTAATCCGTCCTCTTCCCACTCCTTACTTTGTTTACAAGCTTCTCTCAGTACCCATTCCCCAATTGGTATGATCAAGCCTGTCTCCTCAGCCAGTGGAATAAATTCAGACGGAGGAACCATCCCCAATGCAGGATGTTCCCAACGAATCAATGCTTCTACCCCAATAATATCAAGTGTATCCAGGTCCACCTTCGGCTGATAATGGAGACTTAATTGATCAAACTCCAATACCTTCCTTAATCCATTTTCAATTTCCATATTCCTCGAAGAAGTTTTTTCAAGTTCAGGGAAGTAAAATTGATAGTTGTTCTTTCCTTGGTCTTTCGCTAAATACATGGCTGTGTCGGCATGTTTAATCAAATTTTCCTGCTCTTTTCCGTCTTTTGGGTACATACTGATACCGATACTCGGTGTCACAAAGAATTCCTGTTCATGAATGATGATCGGACTTGTGAAACTTTGTAAAATCTCCTTCGCCGTTTCTGCAACTTCTCGTTTACTCACATTGGGGAGTATGATAATAAATTCATCTCCCCCTTGTCTAAACACAATCCCTTTGTCGTTTACCACCTTTTTCAGTCGATAGGCAACCTTCTCTAATATGGTATCTCCAGTAGAATGCCCTTTCGTATCGTTGATAACCTTGAATCGATCTAAATCCAAAAATAAAATCGCCATAGGTTGATCTGGAGACTCATGTAATGACTGGTTTAAATATTGCTTAAATTTATTTCGGTTTGGAAGACCCGTTAATGAATCATAATAGGCCATTGCATGGATCGTTTTCTCAGTTTTTTTCCGATTCGTAATATCCCGGCCAATCAATTGTATGGCCATCCTTCCGCCATATAAAATGGGAATAGCCGAAATCTCCAACTCTATCTCATCACCGTTAAGACGATAAATGGTCAGTTCAAATCGTTCCCCTGCCGTCGAGTCTTTGGTCTGCTCCCTTATTTTCTTGATATTCTCAAGACTGGTAAAATGGGAAACATTTTTATTTATAATGTCTTCCGGGCCATCGGCACCGATCAGCCTGCTTCCTGCTTCATTGATATAATCAAACGTCTGGTTACTGATCACTGCGATGATATCAGGTGATAAATCAACCAAACTTCGGTATTGATCTTCGCTTTCCTTACGATTGGTGATATCAAACAATACACTGGTAAAAGATATCATTTCTCCTTTTTCCCCTAAGGTCGGAATCCCTCTGTCCTGTATCCAGCGAACCTGGCCATCAGGTTTAATGATACGGTAAATACTGACACACGCCTGACCGGAGCCAAGTTTTTCTGCCCTTTCATCTAATACCGGCATGTCTTCAGGGTGTATGACTTTTTTCCACAGGAGCGTATCCTGATAAAAATCGCTCAAGGGATATCCATACAAATTCTCAATGCCCGGCGTAATCAAAAGAACATCTGATTTCATATCATGAGACCAGATGGCAACATCCAGCGTCTCAAAAATGTTGTTTAAATTCTTATTGCTATTGGATAACTCCTTTGAAGCACTCCAATTCCCTCTAAAAAGAAGAAATAATAATGCCAGCATACATAACACTAAACCTGTGTGGAGAAAAAGTGACACTTCCCCATTAGATTGATCAACCGTTTTCCATGAAAAATCCAATATTTCTAATAAAATCATTAAGATAAAAAGCATGAGGACTGTTTTCTTATTTTGTGTAAAAAACATTCATTACTCTCCTGAATATAAGAATTCTTTCTTATCCAAGTGTACTATTTATGGCTTTCATTCACAATATTGCTTATAATTACCTCTCATGATTTATAAAAAAGAATCAGCTTCTGGGAAAACAGAGCTGATTCTATGGAACATTCATCTTTTCTAATATGACACACCTGTACGTGTGTGCGTCTTCTTAAATTCATTCATATCCGGATTAAAATAATCTTCATTAAAGGCCGGTACGAACTTACCATTCTTCAAATACCCGGACCCCCATGTCGGATCCAGGGTGATCCACTCATCATCCAGATTTGCTTCCACCCATGCATGCCTTCCTGGGAAAATACCGCCTGCCCTACCTTCAACGAATCTTGCCTCAATCCCACTGGCACGTAACATGGCAATCGCCAAGTACGCATAGTCTTGACATACACCGGTTTTGGATTCAAGTGTTTTTAGTGCACTGTCATCCCAGTTAAAGTCATCGTTTTCATACTTTTCAACGTCATAGGAAACATTTTTCGCGACATAATCATATATGGACTTTGCTTTATCCCTGTCACTCCTGTTATCCGCTGTAACGATTTCTGCCTGTTTTTTGATTTCAGGAGAATCCGACTGAACCCCTCGTGAAGGCAGAAGATCCCGTTTGTCTTCTCCCGTGGATTCAACTTCAAACTTTGCAAAACCGAAAAACCTGAAGTAATCGCTGTTTTCTTCTTTTATTTCAGGTACGCTGAGGGTCACTTCATAGGTACCCGGCCCAAAGCGAAGGTAAAACGAATCATCAAAGGTAAAATCCTCGACTGGGATGACATCCAATGCTTCATCCTCCCCTTTTTTCGTAGTGATATAAATATGAGTGGTTTCACGGCCAAATTCTGCTTTCGGATCGATGCTTCCTTTAATCTTGTATTGGCCAGAAGACTCTTCTCCTCCGAATTGGGGGGATTCCAGGGTCACACCCCGCTCAAGGTAAGTATCCGCATACTCAATCGGACTCATCACCCGATCAGATTCATTATCAATGAGAAGAGTGGTCGCCGTCTGGTAGTATTGGTCCCGGTCTTCATCCGGTACCAGTATTTCAAGCTCATGAATCCCTTTTCCATAAAACAGGGGGACATCATAGCTGAATTCCCCATTCTTTATTGGGATAACATGCTTCCAGTTCTCTGAATCCTTCTTTAGTCTGAGCATAATCGTGTCATCATCTGCGAGATTAGCAGCAGCTCCATTTAATGTGAACACTTCGTTCCCTTTGACATAGCTCGACTTGGTGTTCAAGGACAGCTCGGCATCATGGCCAAACGGGGTCAGGGTCATATCCCTATTGGCCTCAGGATTCACATTATGAACGGTAAAGGATGCCGTATCATAATAGTAATTCTCACGGTCCCTGCTCGGAAGCTGCACAGAGACGCTATACTCACCTTCCCCATTGAAAAAATGGATGTCCTGTTTGAACTTTCCGTCTTCGATCGGTGTATAATATTCAAGTTGTCTTCCTACAGCACCTTCTTTACTTGCCCTGACCTTGATCCAGGCATAGTCAGATTGCAAACCTTGATACTTTTCAATTTCCCCGTTCACGCTCACATGTCCATTTGCAGCAAATTCTTTATATAGCGGTTCTTTGATTGTGACACCGATTTCCTCGCTGTAGGATGTGAGCTTCAGAGGTTCTTGTTCCCCGATTTCTTCGTTCATTTTCTTTACTTCTATTTCATACGGCTCTTCTTTATTATGAGCATTCGTTTCCTCGCTAATGGCATCCGAATCACTGCAGGCCGTCACCAACAGCAAACCGGTCAGCAAACACAACAAAAAAATCCATAACGACCATTTCTGCTTCATATCTTCCCCCCTCATCCCCCATTACTACCTACACATACGAAATAAACAAAAATGGGTTCCTGATCCTATTTTACTATTATTTGAGGGACGGACCTTTAAAATCGAATAATTCCTTCATTCACATGTCTAATTTAAGGTCCGTCCCTCCTAATCCTCTAAATGTGTTTATAGTAGATGACCGTCGGCTCGAGTTCACCGTATGGAGAGGCAGCATAATCAGGAATCCGCCCTCCCTGTAGGAATCCTAGAGAGGTATACAAATGATTAGAGGGAGCACCTTCAACCGTATCGAGAATGAGCAAGGTCCGTCCCTCTTCTTTCGCTCTTTTCTCAGCGGTTTGCATGAGCTTCTTGGCGATGCCTTTTTGGCGAAATGCAGGGTGAACCATCATCTTAGCGATTTCGGCTCTGTGGGTACCGTTTTGTTTAGTGCATAGGTGAAGTTGCACGGTTCCCGCTAACGTATCATCCATCCAGGCTACATATAAAATCACATGTGGATTAAAGGCATGATGCCAGAATTCCGCGGCAGCTGAAGGAGCCATCGGGGATAAAAAACCAATGGATGCCCCGTCATCCACCACTATCCTCAATAGGTCAGAAAGCTCTACAATATGCTGACCTATGGTAGTCAATTCATTAATCTCCAGGACTTTATTCATCATGGCCACCTCACTCTCTTTTCTTCATTTGCAACATGCTATAAAACTTTATGACGATATGGATCCTTCTATACTACTATTCTTTTTATGTAAATCCCTCTATAAACCAACGTTTACTCTCCCGATAACATACATATTCATTCATCTTCCGTTCCAAATAGCTTTTTGTCATTAACCTCCCTGGAATCTTACTCCCCCACCTATCCCTATCCCTCTCCCCCATCATCTTTATAATCAAATTATAACGGGTAATTAGCCAACACACTAACTTTTTTTGGAAATCGCACACCTTTGTTATACCTTTACTAGAACAATTCTGTTATACTAATCATATAACAAAACTAGGAGGTGACACTTTGTTTATCCAAATTGAACCTCAATCAGATATACCGATCTATGCTCAGGTCCGGAATGGAATCATGGAAGGGATCGTCCGAGGTGAATTGGTCCCTGGGGACATCCTTCCTTCTGTCCGGAGTCTTGCCAGTGACCTTGGTGTGAACATGCATACGGTGAATAAGAGCTATCATGAATTGGAAAGCAAAGGGGTGATCCGGATTGTGCCGAAGTCGGGTGCCGTCATTTGTTCACCTTCCGAAGGACAGATCCCGACTGCAAGGTTGAATCAGATTTCAGTAGAATTGCGTCCGGTATTAGTGGAATCCCTGGTCGTCGGTATGAGTGAAAAGGAGATTGCAGAATTAGTCGCGTCCATCATTTTAAAAGTTAAGGGGGAGTAACAATTGGAAATGACACTAATTTTCGTCACAACAGGCTTTCTGGCGGCGCTTCAAATGGCTATACCTTTCATTGTAAAACGGACGGTGGTCTTTGGTGTAACTATACCTGTTGATGAGGTGAAGAATGTCCAACTTCGACAATTTAAAAAACTCTATGCCTTCCTTACATTTCTCATCAGCATAGGTGTTCTTGCCATCTATTTCATTTGGTCATCAACTACCACACCTTCTGAAAATCACCTGATATTTGCAGAATTTTTTATACCTTTTGTCATCTTATTCATTTCGATGACCCTTTATTTTTATTTTCATATGAAAGTCACTACGTTGAAAAAGCAAAGGCAGTGGTTCAAGGATCGCAAACAAATAAGGGTTTCAGAACTGAACCTGCGGACAAAAGATGAAATGCTCCCTTGGATGGCCTATATCGTACCCATGGTGATCACAGTTGGGTTAGTGGTGTTTACTTTATTCCATTACAATAGCCTCCCTGACCAGATCCCCACCCATTGGGGACCCGATGGTAAGCCGGATGCTTTCACGGGAAAAACATATCTTTCTGCCTTGACCCTGCCCCTTGTCTTACTTGTGATGAATGCCATGTTCCTCGGAATCAATGAACTCACAAGAAATTCCGGCATCAAGCTGAGCGCGGGTAATGTAAAGGCATCACGCATTCGTCAGCTTTGTCTGCGAAAATACACGAGCTGGCTATTATTCCTCATCTCCATACTGGTATCCATGCTGTTTACATTCCTGCAATTCACCACATTATATGAAAACAGTGTCAGCAACCTCCTGATCATCACGATTCCACTTGCTTTCTCTGCACTCGTGCTGATAGGGACGGTCATACTCGCAATCAAAGTGGGGAAAAAGGATTCAGACCTGGACGTAGAAGTCATCAATGAAGATTCCCATGAAGTGATCAACGCAGATGAAGATCAATACTGGAAAGGAGGACTCTTCTACTACAACCCTGAAGATCCCTCCATCTTCGTGGAAAAACGCTTCGGAGTAGGGTGGACACTGAACTTCGCCAGACCCTTGGGATATATCGTCCTAATCGGACCCCTTATCGTCATACTAATCGTGATACTATTATAATGTCGAGGGACGGACCTCTAAAATCAAGTCACTACGTAACGTTCACGTAGTGCTGAAATGAGGTTCGTCCCTTTCCTTATGCGGTTTCCACGTTTCATATCTATGCTGCCCCCTCCCTTATGCACCTGAAACCGAGGTCCGTCCCTACTAAAAAAGGCTCAATCTATGGAAATTCGGCTTTTGTTATGGACAGATTGTTTGGAATACTATATAAATAGTAGATGGAAACTCACAAAGAAAACGTTTACAACATGAGATGACAAGGAGGATTCTATGTTAGATGTGCTAGACAAGATTAATTCATTCTTATGGGGGACACCAAGTTTAGTACTATTGTTCGGTACAGGTCTTTTTTTAACATTTATGCTTAAAGGGCTTCAGTTCCGTAAACTGATGTATGCTTTTAAACTTGCTTTTACAAAAGAGAAGCCCTCTGCCTCATCTGACCAATCAGAAGGGGATATCAGTAACTTCAAAACACTGATGACGGCTTTATCGGCAACAATCGGGAATGGGAACATTGCCGGGGTGGCAACAGCTCTGACCATCGGTGGACCCGGGGCGATCTTCTGGATGTGGATCGTCGGTCTTCTTGGCATGGCGACGAAATATGCCGAAGCACTGCTTGCCATGAAATACCGTGTGAAAAATAAGAACGGGGAATACTCCGGCGGTCCTATGTATTATGTAGAAAAAGGCCTCGGCAGCAAGTGGAAGTGGCTGGCAGTTGCGTTTGCTTTATTCGGTGCATTCGCCGCTCTCGGAATCGGGAACAGCGTGCAGTCAAATACCATCGCGGATGTCATGAGTACAAGCTTTCACATAAACAACCTGGTAACAGGGATCGTTCTCGCCGTCCTGACAGGATTGATCATTTTCGGTGGGATTCAACGGATCAGTACCGTCGCTTCCTTCTTTGTCCCTGTCATGGCGTTCTTGTATATCGGAGGTTCACTCCTGATTATCGTGTTGAATTACGATATGATCATTCCGGCATTTAAAATGATTTTCTTCTATGCCTTTAATCCTGTGGCAGCTGCAGGTGGATTTACGGGAATCATTATCTCAGAAGCAGTCCGCAGCGGGGTTTCACGGGGAATTTTCTCCAATGAGGCAGGTCTTGGTACTGCGGCACTGATTGCCGGAAATGCGAAAACCGATCACCCGGTCAAGCAGGCTCTTGTTGCCATGACGGGAACATTCATCGTCACGATAGTGGTTTGTACAATGACGGGGCTTGTGCTGTTGATCACAGGTTTCTGGGACCCGACTGGAGGAGCGATATCAGGAGTCGAGCACGCACCGAGCCTTGACGGTGGAGCATTGACCAGCGCCGCGTTCGGACATGCTCTTGGTGTAGTAGGAGAATATATCGTTTCCTTCTCTGTCATCTTCTTCGGGTTCTCCACTATTGTCGGGTGGTATATGTACGGAGAAAAATGCTTTGAATATATCACAAACTATCGATTTGCCAATTCCTACAGGCTCATTTACATTATTGCCACTGGACTTGGGGCAGTCGCCAATTTGGAACTTGTTTGGGCCTTTGCAGATATGTCTAATGCATTAATGATGATTCCGAACCTAATCGCATTACTATTACTCTATAAAGTGATCGTTTCGGAGACGAATCATTATTTCAATGAATATATGCCGATGATGGACGCACGTCCTAAACGAAAAGCGAGTTAAATAGAAGCCCGGAGTGATTTGAAATCACTCCGGGCTTTTGTTTAATAGAATTTCATATTTACAGTGACGGCCGTGAATATTGATGACTTCTTTTAGAGGATACCGTTGTTGATAATAACGATTCAGACCCTCATTACTTGCGATGCAATCGAAGCGGATGCTTTTTTTGCCGGATGCTCTCACAACGCCTTCAGCCCAATCCAAAAGGCTTTCTCCAATTCCTTTCCCAGCAAAATCTCTGTGAACGGCCAATCTATGCAGGTATACAACATCATCCACTGCCCCCTCTCCCCATATATCCATATCCCACTCACTGGGGACAGATTCAAGTGACAGTGTAGCCATGGCTCTCCCTGCCTTTTCTACGATATAGGTTGACTCATTTTCAATGGAAGCTGCCACTTCTTCTTTGTTTCCCTCTAGATTGGTCAGGTAATAATCCCACTGCTTCGTTCCTTTAGTATGTAACCAGCCTGCTGCATTTACCAATAGCTCCAGAACTTTCCCAAGGTCTTCACTTTTCGCCAGTCTGATAGTACGAATCTCTTCTAACATTGTTGGAGGCACCCCTTCCCTTTTCCAAAATAATAACATACGAAATACTTAATTTTCAGCAATAAAAAAACCATCCCTATTCACACTCAGGGATGGTTCTCTTCTCATCACGCATACCACTTATGCCACATATGATCATTTCTACCTCTGGCAAAGGCGTCCACACGGTTGGCTCCCCACGATACAACTCCCGGGGATGAACGTACGCCTCCCCGTGGAGCACCAAGGTCCTCCCAGTTGCTCCAACGGGAACCGTTCCACCATTTATGCCACATATTGTTGTTGTCTCCTCGTACAAAGGTATCAATGCGATTCTGTGCCCATGAAGCTGCAGCAGGAGCACCTTCGAAGCCTCGAGGCGGTGAACCGAGATCTTCCCAATTACTCCACCTTGAGCCATTCCACCATTTATGCCACATCCGGTCGTTGTTTCCCCGTACAAAGCAATCAATGCGATTCGGTCCCCATGATACAGCACCAGGTGAGTCCCTCAAACCGCCCCTCGGTGCGCCAAGGTTCTCCCATTGACTCCAGTTTCTGCCGTCCCACCATTTATGCCAAAGATTATTGTCGTATCCTTGGACGAATACATCCAGGCGATTGGCTGACCAAGATGACACTGTCGGATCTCCCTTGAAGCCCCGCGGTGGTCCCCCAAGGTCTTCCCACTCACTCCATCTCCTGCCATCCCACCATTTGTGCCAAAGAGTATCCCGGTTTCCTCTTACGAAGGTGTCAATACGGTTCTGCCCCCATGACACAGCAGCAGGAGAACTCTTCAACCCTCGCTTTGGAGCTCCAAGGTCCTCCCAATTACTCCAACGAGAACCGTCCCACCATTTGTGATACATTCTGTCGTTTTCGCCTCTTACAAATGTATCCAGCCGGTTCGCCTGCCAGGATGCAACGGCGGGTGAACCCTTCATCCCACGTGCCGGTGCACCCAGATCTTCCCATTCCCTCCAGTTGGCCCGTGAATCGAATGGGTCATTGTGAATAGGCTCTTGAACGTATCCCTGATAAGGATCATAGTAGTTAGGATTCTGTGGATAGTATTCCTGTTGTGGAAAGTATTGCTGATAAGTATGTGGTAATAGAGTCTCTTCAAAACCGTTTCTTACTTCCGCTCCATATGGATAGCATTCATACGGTACGGGATAAACCGGATATCGTCTCTGAAAAAACATACTGCATCCCTCCTCCACATTTACTGTATGCAGCAGCCCAGGGGGAGGAGCAAGTACAATGATGAAGAGTAAAAACCCCGCCTGATTTTTCACTAAAAACTTTTTACTATAAAAAAATAAGCACCTGAATCAGGTGCTTATAATCATACTCTATATAACCCGAAGTTCTCATTAAGCATCCTTCTTTTTTTCTGCGATTGATACACCATCTGATTTATAGTGCATTTTAATATTGGTAAAAATCTCCGTTGCCCCGTTTTGTATCCCCACTTCCTGGGTCTCTTTAATGACACTTATAATTTTATCATATTCACCTTCCACTACGGTTTCCATCGGCCCCACCTCATATGTTAAACCTGATTCTTCCACTACTTTAACCATTTTTGGGATAATTCCTTTTGTATCAACGTCTTTTCCGTTTGGCATGGTTTGGAATCCTACAGTTAATGTCGGCATCTGCATGCTCCTTTCTCTTCTAGTGCTATACTTTTACCTCCTCCACAAACAAATAAACATGTTACCATTTTCCGAAATGTGCTAAAATCTCTTTGTTCCTAGAATTCCGGCGTCCTAAGGAGTCTCTTACTGCCCAAGCTCTTACCTCCATCGCCTTTTGGCCGGGCTGCCTTATACCACTGATAACAAAAGATAGTTATCAAAATCAAATCAATCATATCGCCTCCATAGTACATAAGCATCCCACCACTCTGTGACTGATCACTGGGTACACCGTTTGGAGGGAATGCATATATGTATTTCGACAAAATGCCATGACCGGTCAAAGCTATGATCAATACAGCTCCTCTATAGATAAAGCCGGTTTTATGTGGAGCAGGGTCAATATAAATCATGGAAATCGTAAATAGATATCCAGCCAGAAAAACATGCAAATGTACGAAAAGGTAAAGTAGAATGTGTTGATGCATTGCTTCGTACAAACTGGTTGTGTAAAGAATCCAGAGGCCTCCCACATTGAGGATGACAGCAACAATGGGATCACTGATTACTCTCATTATCCGGCTTTTCATTATTCGTGAAAGTTTCCTCGCCTGAGCGACAGGCATGGCCCGCAGTAAAAGGGTTACCGGTGCAGCGAGTGCCATGAGGAGAGGAGCCAACATCCCAAGAAGTAAATGACCAAGCATATGGAAAGTAAACTCTACATGTGCCTGCTGAACCAATGGTCCTGATACAGCACTTAAGGCACAACAGACACCGATGATCCATAAGAGTATACGGTGAATGGGCCATGGTTTATGTTTACGATTGGAAACCACGACAGCCAGCATATACAGTACCAACGCCACTGTAAAAGGAAGGGATAGGAGAATCTGAGAAACCCATTCGAATCCTTGAGTTACGTGTGTGATAGAATGGTCAGCGTGCATGGGTGACGGTCCAATTGTTATATCTTGTATTTACAACCATTATGATGCCTGCAAGAATCATACCTGCCGCAATGAAATTCCAGACAATATCATACAATAGGATATTTTCCACATAGCGTATTTGGTGAATTCCCATCAGCTTATGCTGCACTGTCCCGTCATACAATTGAAAGCCGCCTGCACCAAGTAGGATGCCTCCCCACCATCTCTTCACCCATAATCCTTTTTTCCGGCGTAAATCAGCAAACATAAACAACCCGCCAATTGTAGCAAACCAGCTAAACGCATGAAAAAAACCATCGGATACAAGCCCTGCAACTGTGGTGGACCTGTCATAGAAATGATGCCAATGGAGCAGCTGGTGGAATACTGTTTCATCAATAAATGCCACAAGTCCCATTCCAAATAAGATACCGGACCACAAATTCCGTATTGAAGATGTTTTTGTATAGTTTTCTTGCATGGTACCATGGCCCCCCTTTGTAAATTATTAGCCATTTTACCCTTTCTTTTATGAAGGTAAACTTTTCGTAAGCAGCTCTATAAAGTTCCGTAATTGCATCAACATTCGAGCTTCACCATACTTATTAGCTTTATCGGGACATAATTTAATCGATCCAATCTAAGACGAACTATTCATATGAAATAGAATTTAGACATTTATTACACCGCCGTTGATTTCCGTGGAAGCCGGAGCCTCCTCCTGGCCTCAAGATGTCCAGCTACAGGGCTAAGGGCTAGAGGCCATAAGTCAAAAGGCAAAGACACCTTTCCGGTAGTCTCATCTTCTGCTTGTCGCTATTGGTCAAAGCCCTTTCGCTTTTTTACCTTCCCGCTGGAGTCTTTGTCTTCTCACTCCAATCAACAGCTGGAACCAGCTATATACACTAAATAGGCTTTATAAAAAAATAATAAAAATCCGAACGATTTCGATTTTCATAAAAGAAGTTCGAATGATCGTTCGGATTTTCCTTTGACTAAAACACTTTTGTCTCAGCCTCTTTTCCTAGTTATTCATGAATGACATACTGTTGATATTTTTCAAAGTCACTTACCTTACATTCAAGGATCATTTTCGTCCCGTTCTCTTCGTAATCTGTTTCCACTACATTCGCATGTTCATTAAAATAAGAAATCAATTGACCTTTATCGAATGGTATAAGCATCTGACACTTTTTGTAGTCCTTAAAAATATAGCTCTTCACTACGTCCAACAATTCGTCTATCCCGATTCTCTTTTTAGCAGATAAGTAAACTCGATTCTTTTCAATTCTGGGAACTTTTTCTTCCTTCAGTTCAGCTTTATTAAACGCATAGATCACAGGAATGTCACCAGTCCCAAGTTCATCAAGGGTTTGATCCGTCACCTTCATCAATTTTTCATAATGAGGATCTGAATAATCCACCACGTGAACGATTAGATCAGCTTCCACGACCTCTTCTAGAGTGGAACGGAACGCCTTGACCAGTTGATGTGGCAGTTTGTTCACGAATCCCACAGTATCTGTCAGGAGAAATTCTTTTTTATCCGGTAAAGTGATGTTTCTCACCGATGTTTCCAAGGTCGCAAATAGCATATCCTTCTCGAATACCTGCTTGTTCTCGTTCGGATGGAATGTTTCCACGAAAGCATTCATCGTCGTCGACTTTCCCGCATTGGTGTAGCCAACCAGGGAAACAACGGGGATTTCACTCTTTTTCCGCTGCTTTCGCTGTGTTGTTCGCAAGTCGATAAGTGAATCAAGTTCCTTATTCAGGGCTGTGATTTTCTCTTCAATTCGACGGCGGTCAAGTTCAAGCTTCGTTTCACCGGCACCGCGGTTGGCAAGTCCTGAACCGCCGCCTTGCCGACCCAGTGACTCCCGGCGGCCGACCAGGCGCGGAAGCATGTATTGAAGCTGTGCCACCTCGACTTGAAGCTGTGCTTCCCTGGTTTTTGCCCGTTCTGCGAAGATGTCTAAAATCAACATCGTCCTATCCATAACCCGAACATCCAGCTTTTCCTCCAGGACGCGGATTTGGGAAGGAGAAAGCTCGTCATTTGTAATGAGAACATCCGCCTCCCACTCTTCGATCAGGGGCAGCAGTTCCTCAATCTTTCCCTTACCAATATAATGCACGTGATTTGGCCGGGGCAGGTTTTGAGTGAGTTCCCCAACGACATCAATGTGCCTCGCGTCTGCCAACCCTTTCAATTCAAGCATCGAATACTCAAAGTCATTGTTCTTATCCTTTGTATTAACGCCAATGGCGATGGCTTTTAATTTATCTTCCATTTGGTTTTCACTTCCTATTTTTTATTTGGATGCGGAAAAAAGCACAGGCCTCCGCCTGTGCTTTTTGTAAATGGATTTGAATATACCGATGGGCACAAGAAGAAGACCGCATTTTCCCCTGGCGATATTTTCACTGACTGAAAAAAACGCCAAATAGCACCGCTCGGTAAGTATTCAATTCTATTTTTATGAGGTGTGATGAACACCCTTCCTTCATTCCGTGTCAAATGAAGTTATCCTTTAAAAATAGTCAGACCAATCCCATTTACCCTGCACACAGGCAGAGCCTTTGAACTTATTCAATTAAACGTTCAAATTGCGGATGCGTAGTCTGATTAAAATCAAAAGGAAAACCTCCATTTCTCATAAGTTAAAACCATTCTACCACATCTGATGATAGATGGGAAGATATGGTTTGAGGGACGGACCTCCAATTCCTCTATTCACGGTCTCAAAAACCCTTTATGTAAGGTCCGTCCCTCTATTTTTCCCCCTCATTAAATATCGGAGCAAAAGGAGGTTGATCCATGGAAGGAAAAGGATGAATGCAAAGTGAAGGATGGAATGGAAGTGGTCCCACTCGATGGTGTGAAATAGGTTGATCAGGATAGCGATTTGTTGAATGACACTTAATATCCCTATCCACAGGATGAACCTCCATAGCGAGGGATGTGCGGCTTGTTTACTAAGAAAGAGCAGGATCGGGATGCATAAACCGATCCACCGATAAAGGAAATCAACCAGGTGGACGTCATTCACTACATAATAATAAAGTTCGTACTTCCCTTTCAGCACTGCATCAGTGGATAAGTTCATGTACAAGATAAAAAATATGCTGCCATACCACTCCAAAGGGGTCAAATGAAAAATTGGTTCCTTAATTCCCCGGAATTTTTTAACATAGCGGAAATTATATAGAAGGAGTATATACAAAACAGGATATATCGGAATAGAATAGATCAATTTCCAACCACTGTATTGAAAAAATGTAGAATAGTGGGACGCTACATATTCAAAACTAAGAGCAAAAAGGGTCCAACCCACTATATATATGACCTTCCTGATCAGGCTCTTCCCGGTAGGATATAACGCTAAAAACAAGATATTTACTGCGGGATAAATACCGATCGCTCCAACAAAATCGATCCAATCGACCCCAGCTTCAAAATATGAATATAGTTTAAACATCCCACCGAATATGGAATCTGCAAATAAAGCCAAGAAAATGGAAAATAAAGAAGTGGTATACATCTCTATTGAGGATAGCTTTTTTCTGACGATGAAAACGAGTCCATTAAGAATAAAAATTGTAAGCCACATTAAAATCATTTATGATCATCCTTGCATTTCTTCAGATGTACTCATTATTCACTTAAAATATGGTGGCGTATTCCCTAGTCATCAATAAAGCTCTTCACAATTCATAATCTTCATCTGACAAAACCATACTAATCAATACATACATTCAAAAGTAGGGGGATAATATCCATGGTGCACCATCCGAAAACCGATTTAACCTCAGCAGAATTAGCCACACTCTGGTCTACATATCAAAGTGACAGCCTGGCTCTTTGTGTATTTGAATATTTTATCGCGAAAAATCAGGATCCTGATACCGAATCCATTCTTCTTTCTGCTTATAAAACGTCCGAACAGCATATTGAATTCATCTCCTCCATATTCGAAGAAGAGCAGATCCCGATACCGGTTGGCTTTTCTAAGGAGAAAGATGTATTTCCAGGAGCATCCACCATATATAGTGACTCCTTTTTCCTCATGTATCTCAGGCAAATGGCGAAAGTAGGGATGATCACCTACAGTGGTGCTGTTTCTCTTACAGTGAGGAAAGACATTCTCGAGTTCTTTCAACACGCCCTTCAATTTTCAAGCGACCTTTATGCCCAATCAACTCAGGCTTCCAAAGAAAAAGGGATATTAATCAGACCACCTTATATTGACTATCCAGAAAAAGTGGAATTTATTAAGGAAAAATCATATCTTAGCTCCAGTTTGAATCCATTTGTTCATAGACGGCCATTGAATGCCGTTGAAATATCTCACCTTTTCTTAAACACTGAAACCAATTTACTCGTAAGTATGATTGCTACGAGTTTTGCTCAAATGGCTGAGTCTGAAGAGGTAAGGAAGTTCATGCGCCGCTCGCAGGAAATTGCTCAAAAACACTTGAATATTTTTAGTGACGCACTCATTAACAACGACATGCAGGCACCTATGTCATGGGATACAAATGTCAAAGCATCAACAGAACCGGCATTCTCGGATAAGCTGATGATGTTTCACACCACTTTGATCAGCAACGCCGGAATTGGGAACTATGGTATGGCTGCAGCCGCAAGTATGAGAGCAGACCTGGCTTTAAATTATTTCAGGCTCATTCTTGAGGTAGCGGAGTTAGGTAAAAGCGGGGCAGACATCATGATTACTAACGGTTGGCTGGAAGAACCCCCACAGTCTGCAGACCGTAAGAAGCTGGCAGAAGATAAATGATGAGGTCCGTCCCTCAACACATTACCCCGCTAAAGAAAAGAACCTCCAATTGTTCACTCATTCCAGTAGATTGATAAATGGAATGGTGATATCTTGGAGGTCCGTCCCTTAGTTGCTGATTGATACGTTTATCTGGTCGGCTTTGGAGATGGTGATGGGGTTTTGTCCGTTGCCGAGTTTGAGGGTGGCGGATTTGGTTGGGATGCCTTCGTCGTTCCTACCTTCTTCTTTTGAATTCTGTGCATTTGCTTGTTGTGTAAACTGCCAATCGGCATCCTCCCCCTGTATGTCACCTACGTTTTCGGCATTGATGGTCAAGTCTCCTGATGAAGGAACAACCAGGTTGACCATTGCAGAGCTTGTTACTTCCCATGAGCTCGAAAGGGTTCTCGGCTTAAGCGTGATTTCATTATAGTCACTGGAAATTTCCAAGGACTTGGATGCCGGGACGACGAGGGTCGCCTTTATTTCCTGACCAGATTGTCTCCATCCATTGGACTCAGGCAGGTCCTTAAGAGTGACATACAATGTGTCACCTTTTTGTGTTGTCATTAAATAATCGTCAGGCTTCAAAAGGAATGGCCGATCATTCGTGGAGGTTGCCCGATATGTACCAAACACACTTACTTCCTTATTCGTTACCGTCTCTACTGTTAACGGATGATGACTGGAATCGACCACGATCCGCTTCACGTCTTCACTCACCTTTTGGGAAAAGACAGGAAGATCCGCTGTTTTCACTTCAGAATCAATGAACCTTTGTACGTGTCCCATCAAGCCTGTTGCCTGCAGAACGGTAAATCCGATTCCAACTGTTCCAATGACAGCGACAAACAATATGCTTAAAAAATCGTATTTTAAACTCGGTTTTTCCTGCTTCGAAAAGTACAAATATATTAAGATTTCTGCTCCCAATACGATCAGTATCACCGGCCACCAGCCTGCCAGTACATAGGCGGAATCCCATTTTAACAACTGTGAAAGCAACAAATAGATTCCCAAGAACAACAGGGATGCCCCCATTGATATAGATCCGACTCTCCAGGTCCTCATTCTGATACCCCCTTTTTTGAATGTGCTTTTTTACTTCCGGCCACCAATTTGATGCCTCCCCCAATCAGGAGAAGACATACGATACCCGGTTGAATATAATTGTTCATCACATGATAAAGATCAATTCCATATGTCTCTAAAAACGGCATGGTCATTGGCACGAGAATGTTCGTTCCCAGGTAATAGACCCCCAGCAACATCAATCCGATACCCACCCACTTCTGCTGATTAATCAAATAGGATACGATTGGGGTATCCTCTAAAGGCTCTTTCCCGTGCTTCGTCGCCCGCTGAAGTCCATCGAAAAAGCTGTAGAACCAGATGATCGGCACTAAGAATAGAAAGATACCCAGGCGAAGGACATCCAAGATGTAGATTGAAAACAAAAATCCAGCCATGAGCTGAATGCCCCTTTTTTGGTAACCAAGGTATAAATGCCCTGCCCCGGGAAACATGGATAAGAAAGTGGCGAATGCCTTGCTCTTCCTTCCCCCTTCATGCTGCGCTTCCAGGTCTTCCAATACTGACCTGTCCGCAAGCACCTCGCCTGCCTGTTTTTTATTCAACAGCTGCATCGTATCGAAGAAGTTGTATACCCAAACAACAGGGAGGACGATCAGGAATACCATAAATTCTCCTCTTCCCGTCATCGCAGTCACAAATAGGATCATAGCGGCAACTCCGAGAAACGTCGCCAAAAACGTAACACCACGATTCATCAATCCAAGCTGGAAATGACCAAGTCCCGGAATCATAGAAAGAATGATCGTGTAGAACCGTTCACTGCTTAAATTCTCATCATTTGTTATGCTTTTTTCCCGGCCCTTTAATCCTTTTGATGCCAATAATGCTGTATTCACAATACTGATCACATAAACGAGAAATCCACCTCCTGCAAACAATATGGCCAGCGGAGCACTCATGATATAGTCTGCTGCAAAAAAAGCGACGGGAAGGGATCCGAAAACAATCATTAAGAACCCGAATCCTCTCATCACCCTCCCCAGATACATCAACCCAACCCCAGGTATGAACGCCAACAAAAATGCTATAATCGGATTCTTCCTATTTTCCATCTTACTCTGCCTCCTGTTCTTCTACTTTTTCGACACCATCGAGTAGTGCCGTTGTTTTCAATAACATATTTTCTGTAATGGATGGCTGACGATTTTTTTCGAATTCCGAGGTGACCTTCAGAAGCTCACTAAATATACCCGTAGCCATCAAAATCAGCGTCATCGCCGTCGCCAGCACATAATGAAACACCTTCTCCTCATACCAACGCTTCCGGGACGGTTTTCTTACATCACTGTTTTCAAACGGAATCCGCTCCATCACCTCATCTGTGTAGAGGGACGGACCTTCAATGGAAGGAAGATCTTCCTGGACTGCATCCACAGCTTCCATATAAAGCACCATACATTGATCACAACTGTAAAGATGCTCTTCATACTCGATGCGCATGTCCTCATCTGTTTCATCTTTGGCATACATCTTCCATTCCTCCAGGGCGATATGTCTCATCTGAAATCCTCCTCCTTCCAATTTTTCCGCATCCAAAGCCTGGCGCGGTACAGTTTTGTCTCAATCGTCTTCACTTGCACTTGCTGTTCATTCGCTAATTGCTGATAGGATTTTTCTTTTATGTAGAATCCTTCAATTACTTCTCTGTAGGAATCAGGTACATCCTGTAAATATCTCATCACTAGCTGCTTTTGCTCTTTTTTTAACAACCTGGTTTCTGCTGAATCGAGTGTTTGCTTGACCGGGAGCTCATCGACAAGATCCTCGCTTTTTCTTGCAAGTTTCCGTTTACAATCAATCGCATGATTCACTGCAATCCTCGTCATCCATGTCTTGAAACCTTGATGCTCATACTGAGGGAGAGAGTTGTAAATCTTCATCCACACTTCCTGAGACGCATCTTCTGCATCCTTCTGATTTCTCAAGACACCGTAAATGCATTTGAACACATACTGCTTATTCATTTCAATCAGCATCCTGAACGCATGTTCACTGCCATTCTTCGCTTTTTCAACTAGTGGATCAACCATCTCTCTCCCCCTTTCCTGTGGTCTCATAATAATAGACGAAGGAAACAGGGAAATCCCTACAGTTTTTTTAAATATTTTTTTGGTTCCCCTAGAAAAATCAAAAAGACCCTAATATATAGGGTCTTAACTTCATTAACATCCTAAAGTACTGCACACAGCATTTTTCAAAACAGATACCAGGTTACTGTTTGGAGCCAAGATTGATACCAACAACCATCCGACAAGTAATAAAACGGCAATAAGAAAGGTAATAAGTCCTAAAGGCATATAGAATCCCCCCTTTCTATCTGTAATCTAGTAAGTGAGCTCTCTTACAACGTTATTCTATGAAAAAATGGTAGAGTTGGACCGGCAAATATAATAGAAGAGAAAAAAAGGGCAGAGTACTTCCCTTCACTTGCTAAGGTCATTGGATAAATACGGTCGATATGCGGAATATTTTTAAGCTGAGATTTGTTTGAAGAGAGGCAGATCCATGTTGGTTCCGGTCTACTCTTTTTATTGATGATTTTGAATTCCAACATGTCCAGCCTACTTTGAGATATTTTTGCTGATAAATTTGAAATTCCGCTGATATAATCCGAATTTCGCTGATAAATTGAAAATATCGCTGATAAAATCATTAGTTCGATGATAAATCACTATTCCCATATGATTTCTGCATCCTCAAAAAAGCAGCGAATCCCAATGAATTCGCTGCTTTCTCCTCACTTCTTCCTAACCGGTATCCATATTTCGCTTCTAAACGAATCCGACTCAACATCCTTACTCTCGTTCCACAACATCTCCGGTCCTTCTGCTAGTTCATAGCTCGATGACGGGAACCATTCAGCGTATATCCGTCCCCACACCTGCTGTAACGTGTCCGGAAACGGTCCGACCGCTTCGAAAACAGCCCATGTCAGATCGGGAACATCAAGTTCCGATAATCCATCTGGACATTTCTCTGTAGTTGCTGCCCCTATATAATGATCGAGCTCCCCCTTTTCCTCCATTCTGCCTTCGGAAAAATGGACGGATGCACTAACCAATCCTTTTGGTTCTACATTTGATATGCTCTTAAATCTCTTGATCATGGCCTCGTCCAAGCTCTGCCACATGGCTGCAATTTCAGGATTCACCCCATTAAAGATGATTGGTACCCGCTTCTTGATACCTACAATGGAAAACGGTTCTTTCTCTACGATTCGATAATTCAATTCATTACCTCCTTTGATGGATAACTGGAAGGCCAGAGGTGGAAATGCTTTGAGTGAATGGCCCCTCGCATGTGACGGAGTGATCCCATGCACTCTTTGAAACACTCTCGTAAAGGAATCGGGTGAAGAATAGCCATATTTCATGGCAATATCGATTACCTTTACGTCGCTGTTTTGCAGTTCAAGGGCTGCCAGGGTCAAACGGCGGCGCCTGATGTATTCCGATAAGGGAATCCCCGCAAGGAACGAAAACATCCGTTTAAAGTGATACTCCGAGCAATAGGCAATCCTGGCCACATCCGAAAACTTGATCTCTTCCGTTAAATTCTCTTCGATGTACCGTAATGCGTCATTCATATTCTTCAATGAATCCATTTCCACTGCCCCCTTCATCAATAGAATAGCAAAATTGAAATAAACCAACCCGACTTATCGTGCACCATTTTGCAGGATTTGATTTTTATAAAAATGGCCTCCTCTTTAGAGAAGGGGGGCCTACATATTTATTTTCTCGCTTCATGAACCTTCAGCATTTTACCCTTAACTGTAGTTTTCTTCATCGCTTGCAATACGAGTGGGCCTTTACCATTCAAAATCTCCACATAGGAAAGGTTTTCCTGAATGGTGATGATGCCGATGTCACCAGCGCTCACTCCTTCGATTTTCGCAAGTGTACCGACGAAATCGACTGCTCTTATTTTCTTTTTCTTTCCTCCATTGAAGTAGAGCTTCATGATGTCTCTGTTCAATTGCTCACTCTTGTCTGATTTAAAATCGGGTTCTGTTTCTAATTTCCGTTCAAAGTCAGCCTTTGATTTTGCCACTGTGTCTTGTGAGGGTTGCTGTAGCTTTGGAATCATAAACCCGATATAGTCTTCAATTTCCACAAGGAATTTTTCTTCATACGGTGTGCAGAAGGTGATCGCTTTTCCAGCAGAACCAGCTCGGCCCGTTCTTCCTGTGCGGTGAACATAACTTTCTTTCTCCATCGGAATATCATAATTGATGACATGAGTGATATTCTCGATGTCGATCCCACGTGCTGCCACATCCGTGGCTACCAGGTAGCGGAAATCCCCGCGCTTAAAGTCGTCCATCACTTCAAAGCGTGCTTCCTGAATCATACCACCATGAATTTTATCAACGGGATACCCTGACCGGTCCAACTCATCACATAATGTGTCCACATTTTCCTTTGTCCGGCAAAAAATAATACAGCTATCAGGATTTTCAACGGTTGTCACGTTTCTCAGAAGAGACAGCTTCTCTTCTTCCTTCACCTGGATGACCGAATGCTCAATTTTATCCGTCGTGATCCCCGTTGCCTTGATTTCAATATGAACAGGTTTCTTCATATATTTATGACAAAGTGCCTCAACATCCTCCGGTAATGTAGCGGAAAATGTCAATGTTACCCGATCAGATGGCAACTTCTGAATAATCCTCTCCACCTGATCAATAAAGCCCATGTTGAGCATTTCATCTGCTTCGTCAATGACAAGGTATGCAAGTCGATCAAGGGGAAAGGTCCCCTTTTCAATATGGTCAAGCACACGACCGGGTGTACCGACGACGACATGATTTTTCTGCTTCAACTCAAGCTTTTGGCGATGAAAAGGAGATTTCCCGTATACAGCAGCAGCTTTGATCCGCTTATATCTCCCGATGTTGGTGATGTCTTCCTTCACTTGAACCGCAAGCTCCCGGGTCGGTGTGAGAATCAGTGCCTGGGGTTTGTTTTCTTCCCACTCCACCATCTCACATAAGGGAATCCCGAAAGAAGCCGTCTTTCCGCTTCCTGTTTGAGAGCGGACGACAAGATCCTTCTTCTCAAGGGCAAGTGGCAGTACGTTGGACTGTACCTCGGTTGGTGTATCATAGCCTAAATCGGAGAGTGCTCGTACAATCTCTTTGCTGAGCTTATAATCTCTAAATTGTATGGTTGTCATATTCAAAAACCTCATTTATTTTTTCTTATTTTCAAAGGAATGGGTGGATTCTATTCAAAGAAAAAAACTCTTCTTAAATTCTTTTCAAATTTATTTAGGTATTCCCCCAATAGTGTGTTATGCTTTACCTAACCATTTTTAACTTGTAACATGTTGTCTCCGGGACCGACGAACGCTGTCGGTCCCTTTTTATATTCAAATGCGCAGGTGGCTCGAACAGAGGCGACAAGCATAAGACGAACAGGCCGGAAAGGCGCTCATTGCCTTTTTGACCTGTTTGACTTATGACCTCGAGCCTCTAGCCGCCGGAGCTGGACGACACCAAAAGCGCAGGCGGCTTGATTAGAGGCGACAAGCATAAGATGAATGGACCAAGAAGGCGTCCTTTTGCCTTCTTGGTCCATTTCGCTTATGACCTCGAGCCTCTAGCCGCCGGAGCTGGACGTCACCAAAAGCGCAGGCGGCTTGATTAGAGGCGACAAGCATAAGATGAATGGACCAAGAAGGCGTCCTTTTGCCTTCTTGGTCCATTTCGCTTATGACCTCGAGCCTCTAGCCGCCGGAGCTAGACGTCACCAAATGCGCAGGAGGCTCGAACAGAGGCAACAAGCAGTCTCCACCCAACTCTATCTGAAAATCTGTCACTCAAATAAAAAAAGGACCCTCCTGAGAGAGCCCCTTCATCAAAAGCTATTACGCTTTGTTTACGTTAGTCGCTTGAAGTCCACGTTGACCTTGCTCAGTGTCAAATGTAACTTTTTGACCTTCGTCTAAAGATTTAAATCCTTCGCCTTGGATAGCTGAGAAATGTACGAATACATCTTCTCCACCTTCGATTTCGATGAAACCGAAACCTTTTTCTGCGTTAAACCATTTTACTGTACCTTCTTGCATGTGTGTATCCTCCTGTGTGGATGTTTGCATCCACGTTTTATTACTATCGTTGCTCAATTAGATATCAAAGGCGAAAAGTTTAAAACTTTCTTTCCTTACAGACCGAACAAAAATAATTCTTCCTTAGAATAACAGATAATCTGATAAAAAGCAAATCGATTTGAATTTTATCTTCAAACTGTCTCTTTATAAAGGAGAATCCCCTCCCTTTGTCGAAAGTAAGAGATATAAAGGGGATGGCCCAATGAATAAAATCGGATTACTCAAAAGTCTGAGTCAAGCGAGTCGTGGAAACTTCTTTTCAATTGAGTTACCTGCCTCTTCCAGAGAAGAAGCAGAAACCATTGAAAAGACGGCAAATGAATTAGAAAAAGAGGGCAAGATCAAGATCAGGGAGTGTACTCTGAAGGAAACTTCAGTCTACATTCAAGGAATTATGAAATATGCGTTAACCTGATTGTAAAAAGGTGCCAGACATCCGGCACCCTTTTTTTTTTTGCACAAAAAAAGGACTCTCAGAGAGAGTCCCCTTTTCAAAGCAAAGCGATTATGCTTTGTTTACGTTAGTCGCTTGAAGTCCACGTTGACCTTGCTCAGTGTCAAATGTAACTTTTTGACCTTCGTCTAAAGATTTAAATCCTTCGCCTTGGATAGCTGAGAAATGTACGAATACATCTTCTCCACCTTCGATTTCGATGAAACCGAAACCTTTTTCTGCGTTAAACCATTTTACTGTACCTTCTTGCATATGTGTATCCTCCTGTGTGAACATTGTGTCCACGGTTTATTACTATTATTGCTCAATTAGATATCAAAGGCGAAAAGTTTAAATACTTTCATTCCTTACAGACCGAACAAAAATAATTCTTCCTTAGAATAACAGGAAATCGTAAAAATAGCAAATTTTTTTTAAAAATCGTTAAAAACGGTCTCTGAATTGAAGTATAAAATGAAGTAAACCATTCTTCTCACCTCTGCCTGAGGAGTTCAAAAGAGAAAAAAGTCCATTTCCCGAAAGGAAATGGACCTGAATTCGATTCTCAATCTTCTTGTTTATTCCCGTGCTTTACACCTTTACTCGTATAAGGCTTGTTACTCTTCTTCTTATTTGCCCCGGCCTGCCAGCGATTCCAGCCTTTTTTTCCAGTGCCTTGACCCGTTCCGCTCTTTTTCTTTGGTTTACTCATTTTTCCACTCCATTATAATAAGGTACGTTCTTTCAAACATGTCTCCCTATCATAACACGTATCAGAAGAGCAGAATACTTCTTGTTTATTCCACCTGATTTTTCTGCCCCGTATAAATGTGAATCGCATCCCTGAGGAACTCCGCCACCCCATCCTTTTCAGCATCATAATATGCTTTGAACCGCTCATCATCCACGTACATCTGTGAAAGACCGGCATGGGCTTCCTTGCTGTAGTGACCCCAGAAATAGGTAAGCCACTGTCTGTGAAGATCAGCTGCTTTTTGGGCGGTGTCACTTGCAGGATCACCGTTTTGAAATGCTTCTCCTAAGACTTGTTTAATTTCTCCCTCCAGCTTCGTTACTTTTTCATGGTCTTCCTGTGACATGTTCATGACACGCGCATTGGATTCATCCACTCGCTTGTCACCGTATTTTTCCCGCACTTCTTTTCCGTACTTTTTCTCATTTTCTTCGACCAATCTTTCTTTGAAACCTTCAAACTTTTCTTTATCCGACATGGTGATTCTTCCTTCCTTTACACGTAATGTTTTATTGACATTCGCAATCAATCGATCAAGTTGTGACCGTCTGGCCAGTAAATTTTCACGATGATTCTCTAAAGCCTGGTTTGCATCAAAGGCAGGATCATCAAGAATATCCTTGATTTCATCGAGTCCTACACCTAATTCTTTGTAAAAGAGGATCTGCTGCAGGCGGTCGACTTCCTTTTGACCGTATATCCGGTACCCTGACGAATTAATCCTGGCGGGTTTCAGAAGCTCAATTTCATCATAATATCGAAGGGTCCTCGTGCTCACTCCGGCGATCGCTCCCAATTTTTTGACGGTATATTCCATGATTTCACCTCCTGACAATTCTTACTTTACAGGTTGACGCAGCGTGAATGTAAAGGGGATTTAAGAAAAAAATCGGGTTGGGATCTAATTGGGGATTTCCTTGAAAATAAAGTGTCAGTCCGATATTCTTAGTATAGTCATTTTTTAGTATAAGGTTGTGTTGTGTATGCGAATTAATAAATATATCAGTGAAGCTGGAAAGGCATCAAGACGAGGTGCTGATAAGTTGATTACAGAAGGCCGGGTCACGATCAACGGGAGGATTGCGAAAATCGGCGATCAAGTGAACCCTGGGGATGACGTGTTGGTGAGCGGCGCTCCTGTCCGTGTCGCCCGAAATAATGTGTATATCGCTCTAAACAAGCCCGTCGGCATTACAAGTACGACAGAAAAAGGGGTAAAGGGGAATATTGTCGACCTTGTCAATCATCCGCTGCGAATTTTCAATATTGGACGCCTCGATAAGGATTCCGATGGATTGATTCTTCTGACGAATGACGGGGATATCGTCAATGAAATCCTCCGTGCGGAAAATCGGCATGAGAAGGAATATATTGTCACGGTAGACCGTCCTATTTCAGACGATTTTTTAAAGCAGATGTCAGAAGGCGTCAAGATCCTTGGAACGAAAACAATGCCATGTAAAGTGGAACAGGTGTCGAAATATGTATTTCAAATCACGCTGACCCAGGGATTGAACCGGCAGATCCGCCGCATGTGCGAGGTCCTCGGATATGAGGTATACCGTCTGCAGCGAACACGCATCATGAATATTCAATTGGGGAATCTACCCATTGGGCAGTGGCGAGACCTTTCCAAGAAAGAAAAGACGCGATTATTTCAGGATCTGGATTATGAACCGAAGGAATGGTAATATCAGACAATCCCGATGCCGTGACTGTCTCACAGTCATATCATCGGCTTTTTTTGATTCCCGCTTCAAAAAATAGTGGATTGGCTCTTCTTATTTTCGACAATATACGCTATTATTATATAGTTTAGAAATTCTAACTAGATTTTGTGGAGGTTTGAGAACACATGGTTTTCAAGAAAAAGGATAAATTCGCTATTCTTCTTAGTCAAATAGCTGGTAATTTGAAAGTGAGTGCTCATTATTTTGCCGATTATAAAATCAAAAATGTGAGTGATCTGAAAGAATTCTCAAGTACGATGAAGGATTATGAAACAAAAGGAGACTCCTTTGTTCATGATGTGATCCTGGATTTGAATAAAGTGTTCATCACCCCTATCGAGCGGGAAGATATCCTGGCACTCGCCATGAGTATGGATGACGTATTGGACGGGTTGGAACACACGTCCGCTATGTTTGAAATGTATTCTATCACTCAGGCAGATGAGTATATGCTGAAGTTTGTCGAAGCTATCCGCCAGTGCTCAGATGAGATTGAAGCAGCAGTAGAGCTTCTTTCAACAAAAAAATGGCTCAAAATCAGAGAACACGCAATCAAAATCAAAGATTATGAATCAAGATGTGATGGCATTCTCCGTCAATCCATCAAACATCTCTTCCATACGGAAAAGGATCCCATTCGTATCATTCAGTACAAGGAGATCTATGAAGAGCTTGAGGAAATAGCGGACTATTGTCAAAATGTGGCCAACACGTTCGAAACCATTATTATGAAGAATGCATAAGGAGTCTTGCGGGAATGGATACAATATTAATCTTAACCATACTTATCGTTGTGGGAGCCCTTGCATTTGATTTCATCAATGGGTTCCATGATACGGCTAATGCCATCGCGACAGCTGTATCGACAAAGGCACTTAAGCCGAGGCATGCCATCATCATGGCAGCAGTCATGAATTTCGCCGGTGCATTAGCCTTTACAGGAGTAGCCAAAACGATCACCAAAGACATCGTCGACCCATTTTCCCTGGAGAACGGTACGATCGTCATCCTGGCGGCGCTCCTTGCAGCTATTACCTGGAATTTAGTGACATGGTATTACGGGATACCAAGTAGTTCTTCTCATGCGCTGATCGGCGCGATTGCAGGGGCGGCCATTGCTGCAGCAGGGGTGTCCGCTTTGAATTACAGTGGATTCATTAAAATTATTCAAGCCTTGATTTTTTCACCGATCCTGGCTTTTGTAGTCGGTTTCCTTCTTTATAGTATATTTAAAATCGTTTTCAAGAACGGGAATTTAGCGAAAACGAATCGGAATTTCCGTCTGATCCAGATTGCGACTGCGGCACTTCAATCCTTCACACACGGAACGAACGATGCCCAAAAAGCGATGGGAATCATCACGATGGCCCTTATCGTCAACAACTACCAAACCTCTGATGATATTCAAACGTGGGTACAGGTTTCCTGTGCAACAGCCATGGGGCTCGGGACCTCTATCGGTGGATGGAAAATCATTAAAACCGTCGGTGGGAAAATCATGAAGATCCGTCCCGTGAATGGAGTGGCAGCAGACTTAACTGGAGCCGCCGTTATTTTTGGTGCAACGGCCATTCACTTACCTGTCAGTACGACTCACGTCATCTCCTCTTCCATCCTTGGTGTGGGTTCCGCTCACAGATTGAAGGGTGTCAAATGGGGAACAGCTCAAAGAATGTTAATCACATGGGTCATCACATTGCCCATTTCGGCAAGTCTTGCCGCCATCTTCTTTTATATTTTGAATTTATTTTTCTAAAAAAAGGAAGTCAGAAGGGACGTTCCCTCCTCTGACTTCCTTTTATCGTTGTGCTTTTAGTCCTTGACGTTCAAACCCCAGATAACGAGTCCCTTGGAAAGTCAATTCCCCCTCGTCTCCTTCAACGAGCATCCCATAATCCGCATCTTTCACCTTCAATTCCATTCTGTCGCCGCTTTCCATTTCGAAGGTAATGAAATAATGGTTGTAGGCCCTGCTTTCTCCTCCGCCTTTCACAGCCGTCCGTTTACCGAGCACTTTCGCCCGCACATTCATCACAGGCGATTGATTGTTCTGGTTCCACTGTGAAACTCCCTTTATGGCAGTAAACAAAACGAACGAAATCACAATCACAAAGATGATTCCAATGAAAATCGGGACCGCTTGAAACATAAAATCTCCGCCGTCATACATACTCATTTCCCCCTTCGTTTTTTTCTATATTTTAACATCTCATTACCTATATGTACGATGATTATGATGATGATGATGACACATAAAAAGACCAGACCCTCATTATGTTCTGTGAAGGTCTGGCTCACTATACGATATTCACCCTGTCGGATGCTTCATTTTATCCAAGATCATCGTGAAATAATTCTTTTTCACCGGTCCAGGTGCATGGGGGATCTCGTATGAGGCAGGGTCTTTCTTCTCCAATAGCTTCGGGGAGTATACCTTTTGTCCCTCCAACATTCTTCGAATCGAGAAAGCTAATTCATCACTCGGACTGTCCTTCAATAAGTATCCGCTTGCACTGGATTCTTGTACCCTCTTAAGATACCCCTCTTTGGCGAATGTTGCGAGTACCAGCAGTCTGCACCCCATGACCTCCAGAGGTCCGTCCCTCAAAAGATGTTCAATGTCCAGAATAAGGATGTCGGGTTGCAGTTGGTGGATGAGCTCCAGGGTGTGTTCCTTGTCTGCTGCCCTCCCCACCACTTCCATGTCTTCTTCAAGGTTGAGTAGAGAGCCGATTGTTCCTAACAACAATTCTTCATCCTCGGCCATTACAATGCGAATCATGTGGGTCCTCTCCTTTTAAAACTGTATCAAGTAAAGACTCCCCTTATGAATGTTTCATAAGGAGAGCCCGCTGCGTTTATAATTCAGGTTTGGCTTCTGCAGAAATACGTGCGTCCGATTTCGCTGAAGATTTAATGCCTCGAAAGCTTACAAACGTCTTATTTTCTTCATCCCAAAGCTTAAAGCGAAGAGATTTTAAGCTTGTTAAGAGTGAAATCGTCGGTACATTCTGCAAAGGCTCCGTATTTACATGAGCTTGTTCCAACTTGTAGTTTGGTACTCTTGGACTTAAGTGGTGAACATGATGATACCCAATGTTCCCTGTCAGGAACTGCATGATTTTCGGAAGTTTATAAAATGAACTTCCCTCCACGGCTGCGAGTACATATTGCCACTCTTTGTCTTCTTCGAAATAAGAATCTTCAAACGTATGCTGCACGTAGAACAACCAGATTCCAATCGAGCCTGAAATCATGAAGATTGAACCCTGAACGAGTAAGAACTCCTGCCATCCAAGCGTGACAGAGAGCAGTGCAATGAGAGCCACGATGATAACATTCACTAAATAAGTGTTATATCTCTCTTTCTTGCGTGCATTTTTACGATTAAATCGATTTTTCAAAAGGAATACATAAATCGGTCCCAAGACGAACATAACGAGCGGATTGCGGTAGAAGCGATACGCTAAACGAGTTTTCAAAGGCGCTGCCAAATATTCATCAATGGTAAGAGTCCAGATGTCACCAGTCCCTCGTTTATCCAGATTCCCACTTGTCGCATGATGGACGGCATGATCATGCCCCCACTGATCGAACGGGAACAGCGTCAGGACACCCATAGCCGTTCCGACTGCCCGGTTGGCACGACGGCTTCTAAAGAATGAGAAATGGGTACAATCATGAAAGATAATGAAGATCCTGGTCAAAAATCCTGCAGCGATCACGATTGGAACGAGTGCCAGCCAATACGATACCGACAGACTTTGATATGCAAGGAACCATAATAGAAAGAACGGTCCCAGTGTATTGATCATTTGCCAGACACTTTCCTTCGTGGTTGATTTTTCATATGGAGCAACTTCTTTTTTCAACGTTTTTATATTAGTCATGTCATTATTCCCTTCGTTTAAGGCATTGGATTCATTATAGGATAGAAGGAATCATCGTGTTAGTAGTAGGTGTCATATGCTGGGCATGACAAATGTCATAAGGGAGAAATTGTCATGCGCTTTCAGTAGTGAAAACCCTTGATACTACTCGATTTTCCAGTCACCCATTCCTATTCAATTGGTTTTATTATTTTTGGACAGAAGAAAAATATTCTTGTTTGAGAGAAAAAAATGCCAAAAAGAACAGAACCCAGTGGTCAATACGCCCTCAACAATAAAAAGAGGATGTCCTCAATAAAACCTGAGAACATCCTCTTAATTACGGCAGATTAAAAATCAAACTCATCGGGATCCGGGCCGCTGCGGTGATTTTCATTCAGTACATCCAATTGATTCATTTGTTCTTCGGTCAATTCAAAATCGTAGAGCTGAATGTTCTCCTTGATTCTTGATTCTGTCATGGATTTAGGAATGGTGATGACTTCATGTTGAAGGTCCCATCGCAGAATCACTTGTGCTGCCGATTTATTATGTGCCTCAGCAATTCCTTTGACCGTTTCATTGTTCAATAATTCAGCATTCATCAGCGGTGACCAGGCTTCCACCTGAATATTGTGTTGCTGACAGAATGCTCTCACCTCGGATTGGATCAGCTTGGGGTGGAACTCGATTTGGTTGATGACCGGTGTTACTTCTGCTTCTTCTAATAGTCTCTCCAAGTGGTGAACTTGAAAGTTACTAACTCCTATTGATTTCACGCGCCCCTCTTTGTATAGGGCTTCAAGAGCTTTCCATGATTCCATGTACTTATTCTTCCCCGGCCAATGAATCAAATAAAGATCAAGATAATCCAGACCCATTTTCTCTAAGCTTTCTTCATAAGCGGCAATCGTTTCATCATAAGAAAGATCATTGTTCCACACCTTGGATGTTACGAACAATTCTTCACGCGTGACGAGACCCGCTTCAATCGCCATACGGATTCCTTTCCCTACACTCGCTTCATTTTCATAAATAGCCGCTGTATCAATACTGCGGTAACCGATTTTGATTGCCGTCTGCACTGCTTTCTCCAAACCGGGACCATTTTCCACACGGAAAACGCCATATCCCACCTCGGGCATGTTTATATCATTATTTAAAGTGATAGATTTAATTGTCATAGCTGCACTCTCCTTTTAAATCATAGTGGTTTGCCCCTTGAAGGGAACATGCACTTAGTATGAATCATGTCATTGAATTTGAGAAGTAGGCACTTTTTTGTGGGATAGGTACCTGGAAGTACCCGATGGACGAGGGACAAAAAAAGAGCGTGGAAACATTCTCCCACACTCATCACGCACATACTAATATCTGTCTGACGAACCTTCCCTTCGTGACTTCACAGCGGTCGACGATATCGAAACCAGCTTCTATCACGTTCCTATCAACATTTTCCAACGTCACAATCACGACCCTTTCAGCGAATCGCCTCGCACTCTTGAGCATTTCCAATTGTTCGTCGTTGGTTATGACGGAACAAAGATTATATGGCAAGTCAATGACAGCAGTGTCATAGCTTCCCGTCACATCATTAATATCTTTCAGCGACACTTCTCCTTCTAGTCCAAAATGTGCAATATTCTCTCTCACTCCATCGAGGATCAACGGATTGCGGTCACTGCCGATAATGTCGATACCCATGGATAAGGCCTCTACAAGCACCGTCCCGATTCCACAGCAGGGATCGATCATCTTTATTCCATCAGTATCCGGGGCGGCAATGTTAACGACGGCTCTTGCTACTCTTGTACTAAGTGCCGTAGAATAGCTGTGGGGCTTTTTCACATGGTGCAGCCACACCGCTTCATTTCTCTCATAGCTCCCAAACACCCAGCGATCATTTACCTTCATGACCCCATACCAGATTTCCGGATCGACTAACTCTGCTTCCCCTTTAAGATGCAGGCCCACTTCCTTCTCAATTTTGCGCAGCTTCTTGAAACCCACTCTTTCAGAATCCGGATCCTGTACAAACACGACTTTAAAACCATCAACGGATTCTAATTGGTGTATTTCATTCAGTAGTTCCTCAAACTCGACAGCTTCGCAAAGAACCTCCACCCTCTCACGAATGAATGGGCTTCTGCTCGGATCAATTTCATGCGAACTTTCGAGAATGCCGGATTTAGAATCCTCTCCGAATAAAACACGCTTTTCCAGTGCACAAAGGGATTCTTCGTTCGGTTCCCATGTATACGTATAAATATATTTCTTCATTTCTATTATGATCAACTCCGTGTGAGGTTAAATACGTTATGTTCCATTCCATCATTGTAACACAAAAAAGGGACGGACTCCCGGCCCGCTTTAGAATCAGCTCACCGGAAGTCCGTCCCCACAATAGAAATTATTCCATCTCTGAAATATACTCTTTCACCACTTCAAATACATATTCCTGATTCGCTGATGCAGTATCGGGATTGTATGCTCCATCATTTGTCTTATTATTAGACAATACACGGATCCCAAGGAATGGGACTTCATAGGCACCTGCGATTTGTGCTGCAGCCGCGCCCTCCATTTCTTCTACAGACGTGCCGTATTTCTCATGGAACCATTGGATACGATCCACTTCGTTATTCCACACGTCAGCAGAACCAATCGTCCCCTCTACGACTTTCCCTTTTTTGTACATGTCCTTGACGGCTTTGGCCGCTGCGAGTAATTCTTCATCACCATCATAGTAACGGATTTTTTCAGCATTCGGATCTTCCCCTGCACTTCCTTCAGAGGCCATCAGGTCCATCGGCTTCCAGGCAGTCGGATCGATCCCTTCTTCATCGGCCATGTTGCCTGTTTTTAAAGAACCGAGGTTCACCGTTTTTTCACCTAAAACGATATCGAACACATTCAATTCCGGGTCATGACCGCCGGATGTTCCTTGATTGATGATGGCGATAGGATCATATTTTTCAATGGCGACAGCTGTAGCTGCTGCCGTATTTTCCATTCCTTTTCCTGTCTTGGTAACAATGACAGGGTAGTCATCCACCGTTCCTTTATAAAAAACAAATGATCCGGATGTTTCTTCTTTCACATTTTCAAGCTTCCCTGCAAACTTTTCAGCTTCGATGGGCATTGGCCCCTGTATGATGATCGGCTGTTCTTCCTCTTTCCCCTTCGCTTCCGTTTGTTTGGTTGAACTGCAGCCTGTAAATACGGATAAAGAAAGTACGGATAATACTGCCAATGATGCGATTTTCTTTTTCATTTAAATCTCTCCCTTTTCTTTGATGATTAGATTCCGATGTCTGTTTTGGCCAAAAGAAAAAGACCTAGAATAGTAGAGTGATTTCTACGTTCCAGACCTCTGAAGTCAAAGTATGAGTGAACGGCAAACAATCCGAAAACCCGAATACTTTAACTCGTAGTCCAGTTCTTATATTGGGAACCAGGTAGAAACGCTCAGACCATATTACTGAGAATATACGAGTAACGCTATGTAATTGTACTACGTTGCAACTATAACAAACCTTATTCTCAAATTCAACAAAAACACGAATTTTATTTTAAAATTTTATTTTAATGTTCGTCTTTTCACCAAAAATTTTTATTGAAGGATTAGCCTGAAATTTGAAATCTTAAGACAGAATACTATAATGAAAGAAAAACGATGAGGTGAAGAGCGTGAAAATTGGACTTATTGGATTAGGCGATATTGCAAAAAAAGCCTATTTACCTGTTCTTTCTGAAAAAGACGGCATCGAACTTGTACTTTGTACTCGAAACGAAAAAACACTGCATAGATTGTCTGACAAATATCGAATCGAAAACTGCGTTCAGACGGTGGATGAACTGATTGATTCAAATATCGACGCGGCCATCGTGAGCACTGCTACAGAGGCCCATTTTGAGATAACGGAAAATCTTCTCGAAAATGGTGTTCATGTATACATAGACAAACCGATTTCCTTGAACTTACGAGAAACTGAACGAATCGTTCAACTCGCGAGAGACAGCGGGAGGATCGCCATGGTCGGATTCAACAGACGCTTCATTCCCAAGGTGAAGGAACTGAAATCGCATGGGAAACCCAGTTTTATATTAATGCAGAAAAATCGCTATGCTTCACCTGAAGAACCGAGGAGATTTATCGTGGAAGATTTCATCCATGTCGTAGACACCCTGCGTTTCCTGATGGATTCGGAAGTGAAGGATGTAAAGGTTCAATCCCTTAAAAAGGGAGATTTCCTCCACCATCTCATCATCCAGCTTATCGCTGACGACTGCACGGCTGTCGGCATCATGAACCGTGATGGCGGCGTGACGGAAGAAATCATCGAATACGCATCGGATCACCATAAGTATGTCGTTAACAATCTCGTTGAAACGACTCACTACCATAACAAAAAGAAGTGCATATCTTCATTTGGAGACTGGGAGCCTACCTTGTTTAAGCGTGGATTTTATGATCTTATCGACCACTTTCTGGACTGTGTGGAAAAAGGACTTGAGCCCGATCCTTCCATAGAGGACTCTCTGATCACCCATGAGATTTGTGAACAAATCGTTGGATTGATTGAATAGGGAGGACGGACGCGCCATAATAGAATGGGTATATCATAGGGGCAAGACGTGGTACCTGTCGTGAAGGTGAATCTTGCTTCAACTGTGGAAATAAAATCGAGATAAGAGTGGCCAGCTTCAAGGAGGCTCTATTATTGTCCTGCTTCTCAAGGAGTTGAATAATAACGAAAAAAAGGGTACGTGCATTCTTACTTAATGCCACGTACCCTCAAACTAAACGTTTTTATTCCGTACTCCTGTTAATCGCTTCTTTCATGGAAATCCCTTTCAATTTTCGATGATTCAGCCACAGGGATACATAGTACGAAATTATGATGATGATAAAGCTGATGAGGACACTGATCCAATCCAGCTTTACAGGAATTGTTACATTCATCTCTGCGGTGATCGAATTCATAAAGGCTGAAATAGACAGGAGCGTCACGGGTATACCTGCCACATACCCAAGTATGATAAACCAAATATTGTAACCGATCATCATGTTCATGATTGTTTTCTCCCGATAACCAATGACTTTCATGAGTGAAATTTTGAATGAATTTTCTTCAATTAATAAAGAAATCAAAATATAGATGATGATGACAGCAATGATTGCAGCAACAAAGGCGATCCCCGCTACACCATAGTTCAACGGCTTGATCATTTCCTTGAATCCGTCTATCGTATCCGAGGATTTGGTTGTCGACACGAGTTTTTCTTGAGGTAGCATGAGTTCTTTTTTTGAATACACCTCTGTATAACTACCTGAAGGATAGTCATTTAATTGGTTGAATTTCGCCAGTGGCATATAGATCATATTTCCAAGATATGATTCTGCGATGTGATCAATGGTGAGAGTGAAGGATTTGCCTGTTAATTCATTTGACACATGAATGGAATCTCCTTTTTGAACCCCTAATTTATCTGCGAGGGATTTATTCATGATGACTGAATTGAACCTGAGCTTTTCCCCCCTGGAGTCCACTAACCGAATCGCTGTATTATCTGGCTTAAGGCCCGTGATCGTCACGCTCTCCCTGTCTATTGTAAATGGCGCCACCGCTCCAATTTGCCCCGATTCAGGCTCTTCGGTCTGTGGAGCTTTGAATAAATAGCTATACTCATAGTCGTACACTTGTTGAAAATTATCAGTCACCAGGTATTCCATCGAGTTTTTCGTGACAAATCCGAATAACAATAATAATGTGGCAAACATTACACCGATGATCAAAAAGAGTGCCCTGGGAAGGTTTCTCATGATTTCCCTCATCACGAACTTCCTCCGGAACGGCAGCTTCCTCAGTTTAAGCAACCGCTCCAGTCTGCTTACTTTCACCTTTTGTTCCCCACCTTTAATTAAACTCACAGGTGGAATCTTTAAGACACGGTAAACCAAGAAATAGGTTAACGGAATGAACAGAACTAGTGGTAACAATAGGCTCGTGAGTAAATAAATCACATGTGGTCTCACTTCTAATACAGGCAGATTATAATAAGCCGCAAATGCTGACAATAATGGGTGCAGAAACCCCCAGCCAAGGATCGTTCCCACCACACTTCCTGTGATGGCGAGAATTCCGGCATAGGAAAGATAATGACGGATAATTTCATTTTTCCTGTATCCGAGGGCATACAATGTGCCGATCTGTACATATTCCTTTTTCATTAAGCGCCACAGCAAGATGAGAATGATCACCATGCTAATGAACAAAATGCCTATTGGAAGAAATTGTCCCATCTTTTTGACGCCGGCAATATCCCCTTTGATGAAGGAAATCCGATTATTATCTTTTTTATCCGTCCATTGAATGATGGAATTTGTTTGATTGATTTGCTTCTTCAATTCTTCTGGGGAGGTATCGGAAAGACGGATACTATAGTAACTCTGATTGTCTTCCCACTTTGATAAGACAGATTCTTTCACGACTGCTACACCGAAGGCATCAGGGTTTTTCAGGAAGCCCGATTCTTCTTTTAGTGGATAGATGTAATCCGGGATCGCCATGTATCCTGAGACACGGAAAGTTTCCCCTCCCAGTTCAACCTCGTTTCCTATCTCCATGTCATGAGCTTTGGCGAAACCTTTATCCACTAAAATATCGTGATACGACGATAGCTTATCACCTTCCACGATAGTGGCAAGATTAATATCATCCGTCTCATCCAGCACCCTCAGAATCGAATCCTTGCTATATGAAATATCAGCTGCCAACCTTTTTTCGACTTTCACTCCACTCTGCTTTTCAATTTCTTCGATATCGTTTAATGGCTTTTGTGTAATAAAGTAAGCATCTTCTACCTTATTTTCCTTGAAGAATATGTGTAGATTTTCAATTAGATTCGCACCAGCTGCAGTAAACGAGTAAAATACAATGGTGCTGATTACGATCAGAAACCAAGCAGAGAAAAACTGCGCTTTCTTTTCCATAATGGTCCGAAAGAGTTTTTTTCGAAGAGGCATCACCACTCAACCCCTTCAGCGGAGATTTGATGTTCATTGACCAAGTCGGATTCAATTTTCCCATCCTTTAGTGTGATGACCCGGTTCGCCATGTTTTGGATCGCTTGATTATGTGTAATGATGAGGATTGTTGTGTTAAACTCTTTATTCACTTTCTCAATCAGCTGCAGAATTTCTTTTGATGTGCCGGAATCCAAAGCTCCCGTTGGTTCATCACATAATAATAGTTTCGGAGCTTTCACGACGGCACGGGCGATCGATACTCGCTGCTGCTGCCCACCGCTTAATTCACGAGGAAAGCGATCCTCCATCCCAGACAATCCAACGGCATCAATAACCTCTGGAATTGAAAGTGCCTTGGGACTGATATTCGCCGTCAATTCGATATTTTCATAGACCGTTAAATTAGGGATCAGATTATACATTTGAAAGACAAATCCAACTTCTTCCCTTCTATAATCCACGAGATTACGATCATTTAATTGGGTGATATCCTTCTCATGGATCTTGATACTTCCGGAATCAATCCCATCAATGCCGCCAATAGCATTCAACAAGGTGGATTTCCCCGAACCGGAGGGGCCAAGAATGACGACAATTTCTCCCTCTTCTACTTGTATGTGTATATCCGTCAGGGCTTGAAAGGTGGTTTGGCCGCTTTGATAGGTTTTATGAACTCCATCGATACTCAAGATGCTCATCTTCATTCCTTCTTTCCCGGTTTTATTTTCCCAACAAATAAAAATCCTATATGCCTCGCCAGCTGTTCCTTGTACTCTTCGTGACTCATGGATTCGCTATACATGTAAAAAATCGTATCCGACATGGCTGCACTATAGATGGCATAGGCCGCTTCCTGTGGGTCAACCTTGACGAGAAAACAATCGGAATGGTTTTCAATCATAAACATGATCCATTTCATCATCTCTTCATCAATTCCGAATAATCCCTGTCTCAGGCGGATGCTTTCCTCCACTTCCTCCGTCATCACGTGAAACAGTTCACGCCAAAACGATTTCGGATAGTGTTGAAAAAATTCAGCAAAGCCATGCATGGCTCCAATCACACTCTCTACTAAACCACCTTCATTCTCGTATGGATCATCGAGCCCCCCCTTCATCTCCTCGGCTTCTTCTGTGAAAATGCGGAGCAGCAATGATCCCTTAGATGGAAAATAATTATAAATGGTCCCTGTCCCGACTCCTGCATCCTTTGCAATTTCAGCCATCGAAGCCTGTTGAAACCCTTTCTCAGAAAAAATATGCTTCGCCGCTTCCATAATGTTTTGCTGTGTTTGCCGTTTTTTATCTTCTCGTAACCCTGCCATATTGTTGCTCCTCCTAAAAAATGAACGAGTTCATTTATGAATATATTCATATTTTAGTTGGTATTTTTTTGAATGTCAAATAAGGCCTGCCCAACACATTATTGAGCTAACGTGTTGGGCAGGCCAGGGTATGCTATTTATCGGGTTGGATTCACTGCTCTCTTCAGCTCTTTCGCCGCATCTGTGATGTGTTCTGCACCCGATATGGATGAGATCACCGAGATTCCATCTGCACCAGCATCGATGACTTCTTTGGCATTCATTGCACTGATACCTCCAATCCCTACAATTGGGATAGGAATATCGTTTGTGCGAAAGCTTTTTATAATATCCAGTCCATGAATTTTGACCGTATCGTCTTTTGAAATCGTAGGATAAATAGGGCCAAGCCCTAAGTAATCCGCCCCATCGGCAATTGCCTGCTGCGCTTCTAGCAGTGTATGGGTGGACACCCCGAGCCATTTGTGACCGATTTTTTCCCGTACGATACTTGCCCGTTCATCTTCCTGACCGATATGAACTCCATCAGCCTCAAGGGCTAGTGCCAATTCCACATCGTCATTTATAATAAAAGGGATTTCTGCATCCTTACATATCTTTTGCAGTTTTTCTGCAAATTTCATCTTTTCCTGTCCTTCTAAGGCACCGACCCCTTTTTCCCGGAATTGAAAGAGGGTTATGCCCCCTTCTATTGCCTGTTGTAACACATAAATCGGATCTTTCAGGCAATTTGCACTTCCCATAATAAAATAAAGAGTAAGAAAATCCTTTAATTGCTCCCGCCTATTTATCATTTGTTAACACCTGATACAGTCTCATTATAAGCATATCGATTCGTAGGAATATGACCTTTTCCAAGGGGATTTTCAAAGGCTGCCTCTTCTCCACTATTTGAACCTGCTTTTGTTAATGCCTTATATACAGTCATGATACTAACTCCCTTTCCCTTTAGATTTTCTCTACTTTCGCAAGTGCAGCATCCTCTTCACAGATGGAGGAAAGGTGGTCGATGAATTCAATTTGAAAACTTCCAGGACCCATATTTGACGTGACACCGGCTGCTTTTTCTGCTGCTATTCCATAAACAGCAACTGCAGCTACAGCCGCTTTTAATAGATCTTTCTCAATGGCTGCAAACGCACCGATGACCGATGATAATAAACAGCCGGTTCCGGTGACCTTCGTCATTATCGGATGACCATTCGCTACTATATAGGTTTCTTGCCTACTTGAGATGATATCAGTTTTCCCTGTTATGACAACGGTACAATCCAATTGCTCTGCTACCTTTTGGGCTAATTCCACCGTGTTTCCCCCATCCAAGCCTGCGTCTACACCTTTGATTGACCATTGTTCTCCTGCAACATGAGCCACTTCGGCTGCATTCCCTCTTAAGATAGAGACGTTTACTTCATTTAGGATTTTCCTTGTCATATCGGTACGGAATAATGTGGCCCCAGCTCCAACTGGATCCAAAACAACAGGTATCCCTTTTTCATTTGCCGCTTTTCCAGCAATGATCATGCTATTGATGATGTCTGTCGATAAGGTTCCGATGTTAAGGACGAGGGCACCTGCCAACTTCGCCATATCCCCTACTTCTTCTTTTGCATAGGCCATCACCGGGGATGCCCCGATAGCCAATAAACCATTGGCCGTAAAGTTCGTGACCACTACGTTCGTTATATTATGTACTAATGGATTTTCTTCTCGGACTTTCTGAACTAAATCATACATTCTCCATTTCCCCCTTGTTATGATGAAAAAACGGGACCTGCCCTGATATGCTACTACTATAGCATATCAGGATCAGAGGGGCAGTTTCCGGAAACAATCCTTGCTTTCACTAAAAAAAGCCCACTTCATCAGTGCTGTGACTGATAAAGTGGGCTTTTCTTTTTACATTCCATATTCCTTCCGATATTCATTATGCTTCGGTTGGAATAGATCTTCATGGGAAGGTCTTACATCCGAGAAATGATCCACATTGTAATGACCTCTCAAAGCGACGTTATGATGGGCGATGATCTGTTCCGCCTTCAATGCAGATGAGTCCTTGGTGGAGTGACCATCTGACACTAGGGTGACGTCGAAACCACTTACCGTAGCATAACGGACTGCCGTATCGATACAGTATTCGGTTTGGCAGCCTGTCATCACGATATGCTCCACTTCTTTTTCTTTTAAAAACTCCAATAGCGGCGTCCCGTAAAATGAATTGGTAGCCAGCTTATCAAATGTCTCAGCATGATCCGGAACCAGCAGATCCCTATGCACCTCGAACCCTGCACCCGTACCGCCTGCAACATCCCGATCCCTGATGAAGACGATGTGGGCATCCACTTTCTTCGCCTTGTCGATCACTCCGTTGATGGTGTCGATCAGTTTTTCTTTTTGAAAGACTGCCTGTTCCTTTTCGTTTCCTTCCACTAATTCCTCCTGTACATCAATGACCAGTAATGCCTGTTTCACGTTCAAAACCCCTTTACGATTTTAATCCTCTGCCGTATGGTTGTCGTTCAATTATAATTGTCATTATAAACCGCCCCCTTTTCATCACTTTCATAATAGTTCTTCTTTAGTCCGCTATTTCCCTTTAGTAAATGTAAAAAAGCTCAAAGTATTTAACTCTGAGCTTTAAAATAATTGTCATATCGTCATGTTCCACAAAATGTTCGATACGGTCTACTCGAAGGATTTGGATGGATATAATATTCTTCCTGTTCAGAAGAATAAGCATAAGGATTTTTCAACACGGCTAGTAACCGCTCCATCATACCGGGGTCTTCCTGATCAACAGCAGACTGCAATGCTTCTTCTACTCTGTGATTCCGGGGAATGACAGACGGATTGCTGTTCTGCATGAGTCTCTGGGAAGCTTCCATCGATTCACCCTGCCTGTTCCGTCTTATCTCCCACTTTTCTTTCCATGCAGAAAATCCAGGTGTTTTGAAAAGGGCATAATCGGCATTGTCCAAGGTCAGGCTGCGGAAGGTATTAGTAAAATCTGACTGATTTTCTTCCATCAGATTAAGTAATTCTTCTGCTAGTGCACGATCCCCTTCTTCATCATTGAATAACCCAAGCTTCGACCTCATGCCATCAATCCAATGACCCTCATATAGGTTCGGAAATTCCATTACGGCTTCCTGTGCAAGCTTTAGAGATTCTTCCTGTTCGTCATGAAGGATCGGCAGCAGACTTTCGGCGAAACGGGCAAGGTTCCAGCCAGCAATCGCCGGTTGATTTCCGTAGGCATATCGTCCTCCTGTATCAATGGAGCTGAAGACCGTTTTCGGATCATACGCGTCCATGAAGGCACAGGGACCGTAATCGATCGTTTCCCCGCTGATTGTCATATTGTCCGTGTTCATGACACCATGGATGAAACCAACCATCTGCCACTTGGCAATGAGGGCGGCCTGTCGCTTAATGACTTCCTGCAGGAGGAACAGGTAGGGGTTAGGAGCATCCAACCCGTCGGGGTAATGGCGTCTCAATGCATAATCGGCAAGGGCACGAAGATCATCCACCTCTCCGAATCTTGAAGCAAATTGGAATGTGCCGACACGGATATGACTGGTGGCTACACGGGTCATAATCGCCCCCTGCTGTTTTGTTTCCCGATAGATGGATTCTCCGGTGGTAACCACTGCCAGACTCCTGGTCGTGGGGATTTCAAGTCCATATATGGCCTCACTGATCATATACTCCCGCAGCATGGGACCAAGTCCTGCCCGACCATCCCCTCCCCGGGAATAAGGGGTTCTTCCTCCCCCTTTAAGCTGAATATCGTATCGTTCTCCTCCTGGAGTAATCTGCTCGCCAATCAGTACAGCACGACCGTCCCCCAGCATATTAAAATGTCCGAACTGGTGGCCGGCATAGGCTTGAGCAAGAGGGGCGGCACCCTCTGGCACCACATTGCCCGATAAGAAACCCGCTCCCAGTTCTTTGACGTCGAGACCCAGAGACTCAGCAACCTGCTCGTTTAGAACGATCAGCTCAGGTGCGTGCACTGGTTCCGGGTTCTGACTTGTGAAAAAGACCCCCGGAAGACTTCTATAACTATTTTCGAGATTCCAACATGTTTTCTTTTCCATAATCGTCATCTCCTTCTTTTCATAAATGAAACAAAAAATCATAGACCTGTTCTATGATTTTTTGTAAAGATCCCTTTTACCTCCCTTTCATTATATCGTTCTTTTCCTCTAAAGTCCTTTATGGCCCCTTCGGACAACACCCCAATAAGAAAGATAAATCACAAGGATCAATCCTAATGAAATGAACAACCCAACCCGTTGATTAGCGTGGACCATGGCACCTGAAATCGCGAGGAGAATCAACACGATTCCAAGATATGAGGTAAAGGGGTAACCAAACATTTTAAATTCCCCATTCGAAGTATCATAGGAAGGGTGTAGCTTGATATGGGAAACAAGGATGATACCCCAGTTCAGAATCAGCATGACTCCTGCCGCAGTAGTGATGTATTCATACACTTCATTGGGCAGGAGGAAGGAAAACAGAATCGATAGTCCAAGTCCTACCGCTGTAATCATCAAGGATTTCACCGCCACTCCCCGGTCATTTTTTTCGGCAAATCTTTTCGGTGCATCTCCGTCTACTGCCAGGGAAATCATCACATTCGTGATGGAGAAGAGAGCCCCGACCATTGTAGAGAAGGCTGCGCTGATAATGATGATGTTAAAAATCGAATCAAGGAACGGAATGTGATAAGCCGAAAGCGCCGTCACAAACGGACTTTCCGATTCATTGATCTTTGTCCAGGACACCATACTCAAAACAAAGAACAAGGAAAGAACATACACGGCAACAAGTGAAAATAGAGTCCCTTTCCCCGCTTTCGGAACATCTTTTTTATCACGCAACTCATTGGAAGCGATACCGAGAACAGCAATTCCCCCGAATGAGAAAAACACGAAGATCAATGCGGCCCATGTCCCTTTGATCCCCTCGGGCATAAACGGCGAAATTCCTGCGTCCTTAGCTGAAGCGAGTTCAATGGGGGTGATGATATGAAAGAGTAACAGGGCACCGAACACGATGAATATAAGCAAAGTCGATAACTTGATCACGGCAAAAATGGATTCGATCTTCCCAAAATTGCTTGCCCCCAGTAGATTGATACCAAATCCCAACACCGCATAAAGAATGGAAAAGACCCATAGGGGGACTTGGGGAAACCAGAACTGGGTAAATGTTGATAATGCAACAATTTCACTGGACATGATCAAAATACCGGATAGCCAGTACATCCAACCAGAGACAAATCCGAAAGAATGTCCGAATGCTTTTTTCGCGTATATACGAAACGTCCCCTTTTGTGGATCATTCGTGATCATCTCCGCCAGGGCACTGAACACAAAATAAGCCGTCACGCCGGCGATAATGTAGTCGATGAGAATCGACGGTCCCGCCGTATTGATGGATAACCCCGTTCCCAGAAAGAACCCTGCCCCGATGACGGACCCGATGCCGATGAGAGAAAGCTGCCACCAACTGAGCTTGGTCCCTTTCCTTTTTTCACTTCTCTTTTTCTGCTGATGAGCAACCGTCTGAGTCAATAAATGCTCGTCTTTCATCCAACCACCCTTTCACATGTACACATACGGTTAGGTTTTTCATCAGCATCCATTACTATTCAGAGAGGCAGCATCCAGTACATTAACATTATTGTAAAAATTACAATAATTTTGAAATTTTTGTAACACAAAGATATAATAGACCTAAAAGACGTTGGGGGTGTTTCTCCTGAAAAGATTAAATGTCATTGGTCTTCCCATCCAATTCTTACTCACATGTATCGGACTATTCCTCTTCAGCGGCGCAGGTTCTTTGCTTGCATACGACAATGAGTTGGTTATCATGCTGGGAAAATACCTTCAAACCCTGCAGGAGATGGGACGTGAAATGCTTAATCCCGGCTCCATTAATATCAAAATCGGAGATCCGATGGACTATAAAAGCTACCCGATGTACCCATTGTTTTTCCAGCTGTTCGGTTATTCCTTCTCACTCTTGCTATTAGCCTTTTTTCTTGCTGGCATCATGTCTTCCCTTATAAGCTACTTGTTTATGTTTTTGCCTAAAAAAATCTATCGTATCAGCTTCCGCTTACTTGATTCACTGGATTCCCTTCCCGACGTCTTAATCATCGTATTTATTCAGCTTTTCATCATCTGGTTTTTCAAGAAAACGGATATCCTGCTGTTTGACATTTACACCCTGGGGGACGAAAAGATCTATCTTCTCCCGATCATTTGTCTTGCTATCATGCCGATTGCTTTTTTAACGAAACACTTTTTATTCCAGCTTCGGGAAGAAGAGGGGAAACCATATGTGGAGTATTCCTATTCAAAAGGTTTTTCGAAGGCATATACGATATGGGTTCACCTGTTCCGAAATGTATGGATACACTTTTATTATCATATTAAGCCGATTTTTCTTCTTATGCTTTCGAATTTGTTAATCATTGAGATTCTCTTTAACATCAACGGATTTATGAATGTGCTTCTTGACGTGTCCATTCATACACCTATCGCTTTTTTCATCGGGATGATGATGATTTACATACCCTTTTTCATTGTATTTACGTTGGGAGCCGTACTACTAAAGAAATGGCTTTCAGGCGAGGAGGTCACTTCATGAAAATTCTTACATCACTCCGTTTCTGGCTGCCACTTGGTTTTCTCCTGATTATGCTCATTGCAAGCTTCATTGTGCCTGCCTGCTACCCAGGACTTCTGGAGCCCGGTCCGCCTTATTTAAAGGATGATGCCGGAAGGGTCATTGCGGATCCCCCATATACAATGGAGGAAATGACCCCTTTGGGTAGCGATAAACTTGGACGGAATCTATTCTATTTACTCCTTGCAGGGGCGAAATATACGCTGCTGTCGGCGATCTCCATTGCACTCCTACGTATGGTCGGTGGATTCATATTCGGAATAATGTATGCTTTCCTTCCCCATTGGGCTAGACAGATGATTAAAGGAGTCGGGGATACATTCAACTTCATTCCTCTTGCCATCATTGCCTTTGTTCTCCTCACCCCTCTCCAGCTTGCCTTCGAGACTGGGGCGATGTATTCGTTCCAATTTCTACTCATTGAAATAGCGGTGATTGCCATCATTGTGATCCCTTCACTAGGGATGTATATAGGGGAAGAAATGAAGGATTATTTGAAAAATGATTTTATTAGTGTATCAAAACAAATCGGTGCAACGAAATTCTATATAATCAAGCGGCATTTACGTCCGCAGTTCAGCCGCCATGCCCTGGTCATGTTTTCAGAACAAATCTCCCAGACCCTGTACCTCCTCATACAGCTTGGGGTACTTCACATCTGTCTGGGTGGTCTGAAAACAGAAGAGTTCGGGATCATGGAGCACATACCGGAATACTTTTCTTATACAAATGAGTGGGCGGCCACGATGAGTATCAATATTCAGATGGTCTTTCTTCATACGTGGCTGGTTTTAATTCCACTTGCTTTTTTTGCGGCTTCCATCTTCTGTATCAATGAATTGACCAGGTTTTTAAAAGAGGTGCTTCTCGAGGATACACTTCCTGTCGGGATGGGAGAAGCCCCTTCCATCAAACCGGCAGCTCCTTTATACCTTGAAGATCCATTTGCGTTCACCAATCGCTCAAAGGAGGAATTCCATTGAGAAATTGGCTGTTGTGTCTTTTAACTGCCTGCCTTGTTTTCCTGACCGGATGCCGGGTTGAAATGGCGACAGAACTCCCTCAAAAGCAGACGGCGCCGTCCGGAGTCAGGATCGATATAACCGGAACTGTCCTGCTTCAAGGGAACGAGCTCATTGTAGAGGGACAATCCAATCTTCCTGAGGATAGCATCATGTTTGCCGGTCTCAAAGATTACGGTGAGTTCGAACCCTACGCCAGGGTCATTAACTGGCAGGGGGAAGAAGGGAAGGAATATGTCACGGAAAACACTGGTGTGGTGGACGAAAAAGGGAACTTCCAAATCAAAGTGGACCGGGGCAATCCGGAATCGCGCTACAAGCTCGAGGTCCTTTTTAATCCGGCCATCCAAAAATCCAAAGTCCAGGAAATCTACGGATTCTGGGGAGAAGACATCGCCCCCAACATCGGCTATCTGGATTTCGAATACAACGAAAACACCATCTCCGGGATGATCAAAGTCGCCCCCATTGTAAGCATCACCGACCCCAACGGAAATAAGGCTAAATGGAACCTGACAAACATCCCGAAAAAATCCAGGGCAATAAAATGAGGGACGGACCTCTATTTAGACCTGTAATTCTGTATTGGGTCGAGAAAAAGAGGTCCGTCCCTCTTCATACCACAAAAAAACCTGACCTTCGTATGGTCAGGTTTTTCCTTTCATGCGGATGATGCAGCTTCTGCACTGCTTATGAATTCAATGTCAGTGTTGCGACACATTCGACGTGCACCGTATGCGGGAACAGGTCAACAGGTTGAACCGCATCAAGAGTGTATCCGAATGGTTCCAGTTCCTTGATATCTGTTGCAAATGTATCAGGGTTGCATGAAACATATACGATGCGCTCCGGTTTGGCGCGACCAATCCGTCTCATGACCTTTCCGCCTGCACCGGAACGTGGAGGATCAAGCATTAACAACTGCGGATGTCCGAAGCTCTCGAGCATCTGGTCGATTCCTTTTCTCGCATCCTTTGCCAGGAACGTGGTATTTGAAATTCCATTATCATCAGCATTGCGCTTCGCCGATTCGATGGAGCTTTCCACGATTTCAATACCTGCAAGTTCTCCTACTCTGCTTGCAAACGGAAGAGAGAACGTCCCGACTCCACAGAACAGGTCGATCATCTTTTCAGATTCCTTCGGCTGCCCCATTTCCACCGCCAGATCCACAAGCTTCTGAGCCTGTGTCGGATTGGTCTGGAAGAATGTATCGAACCATAGGCGGAAACGGTAGCCGTCCATTTCGTCATAGATGAAGTCCCTGCCAGACAGCAGATGAATTTCCTCTGCCTGTGTGCGGTCTGCCCATGCGGTATTTTCCAGCCACAATAAGCTCTTTACATGAGGAAATTTCTCGCCGACACGCTTGATTAAATCGACAACAGCTCTTGAATGGGAATCAGGTGCTTCTGTAGCGAACAGCGCAAGCATCAATTCACCTGTCGCAAACGATTGGCGGACCATCAAGTGGCGCAGCAGCCCTTCATGCTTGTCCTTGTCATACCCTTGTAAGGCATGATCCTTCACCCAATCAGCGACTTCCATCGTCGCTTCCACCATTTCTTCACTAGCGATCAGGCAGGTTTCAAGGGAAATGACCTTCCGGAAGTTCCCCTGTTCATGCAAACCGAGGGCTCCATCCCGTGAGAAAGTAAATTCCATCTTATTACGGTAACGCCACGGGTTGTCCATTCCTATCGTGTCACGAACGAGGGCGGGGTCAAACCCTTGATCTTTTAGAGCATGCTTCACGTGATCCGTCTTATGCTTCAGCTGACCTTCATATTCCCAGTGCTGCCACACACACCCACCGCAGCGTTCAAAATGCGGACAAGGTGGATCCGTACGTTCAGGGTGTGCCTCCAGAATTTCATCCGGCATCGCCTTTCGTCTTCTGCGGTCCGGTTGGTCCACGGTCACTTCCACTTTTTCTCCGGGAAGGGTTTGTGGGATCGTGAGTCTCAACTTCTTCGGATTCCCAAGCTCATTCTCCCGCCATAGTACAGCCTGTCCCGACCCTTTTGTATCTAATTCTTCTATCGTAGCAACCATAGTTTCTGGTTTGAAATTCGCCAATTTCTACGTCCTCCTTCAAAATTCTCTCTAACTCTATACTTTATTAAAAATGGAGATGGAATGCAACAGGGATATGAGGACGGTAACGCGACAAAGGAGCCTGGATGTCCAGTCTCCTTTTGTACTAAGAATGTGAACCGGGACAGTGGACCTGTCCCTCCGCCCCTCCTTAATATGCCTTGTAACGGCCAAATTTACCGGTGATATAGGCTCTTCTGCCGTTGTAGATAACTTCCCAGTAGCCGGAGCTGCTGTTTTTCCCTCTTACAGACCCTGTAACGGGCAGGGTACGTCCTTTTCTGATGGTTCCCAGGTCTTTTGATGTTAAACGATCCGGACGGTCTTGTACGATGGCAGCGTTCGCAACACCTATAATGGTAATTTCCCCGATGGCAATCGGACCTCCTGATGCAGGAGGAGGCGAGGCAGAACCCCCGGATGATTGTCCGCTTCCTTCCACTTTCACGAATTGTGGAGCCGCCGTTACATAAAACACATGTCCCCTTGAGTTCTTGACCTCATACATGTCTGCTCCTTCCACCTTCAACTTCCTTACGATTGTCGGGAAGCCATATCCAAACTTCAGTGTTCCTGCACGGTAGGCATCATCAAAAGTCGGCCGGCTGTAAAAGTCAAGTCCTTCTGCTCCTCTATAGATGCTCTCGACTCGCTTACCGACAACATTCCCACCGCTTGTCCCGTCTGGATTCGGGGGAGTTCCACCGTTTCCGCCGTTTCCAGCAGCCACATAAGGGATGCCGAAGAAATCACATACTCCAAGTGCCTGCTCCCTTGCTGTCTCTCGTTGAAAATCCTCGTTGATCATGAGCAATGCTTCCCTCTCATTATCCATGAAGCCATTTTCCACAAGAACAGCCGGTCCATTGAATTCCCTCGTCATATGAAGATTTTGTTCGATGATTCCCCGGTACACTTGCTTCGTGCCTTGTTTCAAGTACTTCGCGATATTTTCAGCAAGTCTTCTGTCCTTGGCATCATTAAAATAAACATGTAGCGAATGCCCTTCAGCATCCTTTCCCGGGCCATCAAACTTCCCATCGAAAGCGTTATAATGGTTGGAAACCAACGCATCCGCCCCCATGGAGTTCGCTGCGTCAGTCCGAGCCTTAAGCGGAGTATCTGCATCCGTCGGAGCCGTTAACAACGTGCGAAATCCACACCTTTCCAACTCCATCTTCAAAAACAAGGTCACTCTCTCATTGAACTCATTCTCCTGTATTTTCCTTCCAACAGACGGAATATAAGGCGTCCGTTTACCAGCTGTCCCAAGACCGTGACCATCATCCAATGCTATTAAATAATCACTAGCTTTTGCCATTTTTTGTATCCTCCTTTACTAGTAAAATATTCTTAAGTTGAAAAATTGGTCACGGCTAGTAAAACGGGAATGTTGACAGAAAAAAATGCCTGACCCCGAGTATCGGGATCAGGCATCTTTTCAACTATTATTTTCCTTGCAAACGACTGATCCTCTCATCCAAATCCGGGTGAGTCGAAAACATCGCAGATTTACGCTTTCCATTGATTTTCAACGTAGAAATCGCAGTGTCGTCTTCACCTTTCATGCGGCTGGAATAAGCTTTCAACATTTGGAGAGCATGCACCATTTTGTCTTTACCGGCTAAATCGGCTCCGCCTCTGTCAGCGTGGTACTCACGGTGTCGGGAATAGGCAAAGACTACCAGGCTACCAAGTATCGAGAAAACGATTTGGAATACAATGACGGCAATAAAATGCACGATTGGTGCCATTTCTTCCCTTGCAAAACGGGAAGCGATCCATGCAGCGATCCGTGCCAGGAAGACAACGAATGTATTGACTACACCCTGCAGCAGGGTCATCGTCACCATATCTCCGTTCGCTACGTGGGCCACTTCATGGGCGATGACTCCTTCAACTGCATCATCATCCATTTCACGAAGTAATCCTGTCGAAACGGCAACGAGTGAGCGTTTCTTCGAAGGACCCGTTGCAAAGGCATTCACTTCAGGAGAATGATAGATTCCCACTTCCGGCATATGCACAAGTCCAGCCGCTCTTGATAGACGGTGGACTTTCTCGACAACAGCACGTTCCTCAGAAGATAGAGCACCATCGGGATTCAATACCTGGACGCCCATCATCTTCTTCGCCATCCAGCGCGACATCCCTAAAGAAATAAACGACCCGGAAAATCCGATGATTGCACTGAATACCAACAGAGCCCCTAAATCGATTCCCCCTGATGCAGTGATGTAATTCCCCGCTCCTGTGACGGAAAAAATGATACTGATCGTCAATAATACTAAAACGTTCGTTAACAGGAAGTAAAATATACGTTTCCCCATCTAGTTTCCTCACTCCTATTTCAAGTTCATATGAACCTGTATCTTGAATATATTATAATTCCTTTCAGAGTGAAATACAAGCAAAAGGTGAAATTGACGATACCTCCCCTAACCAGTAGTATAGAAGAAGATATTTGCTATAGAGACGGGGTAATCATGATGGTAACGTTTAATTTAACACGCAAGAATATGGCCGACCTGCTTCTCTCTCTGCACGGCATTAACAACCGGACCCCACTCAAAGTGCTTCAGGATGCGTGGACGGATTTACATAATCAGGACCAGCTGCCTCGTATCCTACAAAAGATCCTCAAACCTGCCAAAGGCGAAATCGGTTTTTCTCTCAATGAAATCGTCTCCCTGGGAAATCTGATCGAATTCACCAACTTTCCCCAAAGTACCGTGCAGAATTGGGTAAAGCGGGATGTAAGGGGATTGATCGGTTCTCCACAGCTCGGTAAAAAGTACACGATCGAACAAGCCGCTATGCTGTTCATTGTCGAAGACCTAAAAGCCACCTTGGATTTCGAATCCATTCGGAAGATCCTGACACTGGTGTTCAATAATATCGAGGATCGTACGGATGATATCGTCAATCCTACGGATCTTTACCTTGCCTATGCCTCGGTCTTTGATCAGATCCATCATCAATCCCTGCCTTCCATTAAGACAGCGGATGGTTCAGTTAACGAACACATCGACGGATACATCAAGAAGGAGTGTCAGGCCATGCTATCAACCTTTGACGGAATCATGGAGGAAAATCTCAGCATCGTCCTCCATGTCATGATCGTATCTGTGCTGACTGTTCAGGCGGGATTTTATCAGGCTGTGACGAAGAAGTATGTGACGGATGCACTATCATAAAAAAATGCCTGTCCTCCATCAAAAAGGGGAACAGGCATTTTTATGATCATTTCGCTACTTCAACCGTTTTCGAATGTTGCACATGACTGGTGAACCAGGCGATACCGCCGGCTACAGCCAAGTATGCAAACAGAATCCAAAGCTGATGAGTAAGCTGATTGAAATCACCTAGCGTAATGACTTCCTGAAAGCTGCTTAATGAGTGTGCCATCGGTAAGTTCTCACCGATGCTGCGCAAGATCGGTGTATTCAAGTCTCTGGGGAATGTCCCTCCGCATGTGGCAAGCTGCAACACGAGGAAGGTCACAGCTGCAAACTTCCCGACAAATCCGAATACAGTGACCAACATGAAGATAAAGGTCATGAATGTAAAGGAAACAATGACACTCGAGAGAATAAATAAAGGTATATTCACGACCTCTAAATGGAACCCAAATAGAAGGACACCGTCAACGATGAGTGCCTGAATGAATCCTATTGAAAACACCAGTCCCAATTTATTGATGAAATGAGTCGTCCCATTCACGTGGAGATCGTTGCGTCTGCCCAGTGGCAGAATATTCGCCGCCATGATTCCTCCAACGTATAAAGCCAATGATAGGAAATAGGGAGCGATTCCTGTTCCATAGTTCGGCACCTTGGAAACATTGGATTTTACGAGTTGGACGGGATCCGAGAACATGGAAGAAAGCTCATCCGTTGAATGGACCTCTGATGTTTTCTCTGCCGCGTCGGCGAGTTTCGTCGATAGCTCTCCTGAGCCTGCTTCAAGTTTTGTCAGTCCGTTGTTTAAGGAACCGACTCCTGTAGACAGCTTGTCAGTCCCAATTGATAAGCTATCGATTCCGGCGGTCAGGCTTATGAAACCTTTGTTCCAATCAGCAAATCCTGCTGAGATCCTTGAAGTGCCGGATGCCAGTTCAGAAACTCCTTCAGATGCCTGATTCAGTTTGCCGGTAAACTGGGAGAATCCTGCGTTTAGCTGACTTTGAGCTCCTGCAAGCTGCTCTGTTTCCTGGTGAAGCTTTGCTTGCTCACTCTCCAATTCTGTCGTGGAGGCTGACACGCTTTCGGATAGCGCTTGAATCCGGGCGAATTCAGGATCATTTTTCGCGGTTGGATTTGATTCTTCGTATTCTTTAAGCTTACTTTCCAACTGCTCTGCCTTTGTTTTTGCGTTAGATTGCTGTTGGGAGAGCTGACTTTCTGCCCCGGCCAGCTGCCTGGTTTGATTTTTCAGCTGTTCGGCACCTGCTTTCATTTTTTCTCCAGCTTGTGAGAGACTGGTGATGCCAGCTGATAATCGTGCAGAGCTTGAATCCAGTTTGTTGATTCCACTTTCGATGGATGCGGCACTGGTTGAAAGCTTCTGACCTCCTGCTTGGAGCTGGTCAGACCCTTCCCTTAGTCCGTTGATGCCAGCAGCAAGAGTATTCATTCCTTCCTTTTCATCTGCCATTCCTTGATGCAATTGGCTGGCCCCATCACTCGCTTTTGTTAAGCCTTTCCCCAATTCCTCAAACTTTGAAAACACTCCGTCCGCATAGGATTTCGAAATCGTATCGGACAGCTTTGCCTTCATTTTCTCTGTAGCACTTGAACCGATCTGAGAGGCAACAAAGTTTTTCCCTGGATTGTCCTTATATAGAAGCTTGGCTTGCTCGGGGTTCTCATCCATCAAGGTGCTCACCTTTGCTGAGAAGTCTTTCGGGATGGTCACCACCATATAATACGTGCCCTCTTTCAGACCTTCATCCGCTTCAGATGACGAAACAAACTTAAAATTCAGCTCTCCTGAATTTTTCAGCTCGCTTACAAAATCCTTGCCTGCCTGGATCGGTTCGTCCTCCATGACAGCTCCCTCATCCTCATTGACGACGGCAACAGGTAATTGCTCAAGCTTACCGTATGGGTTCCAATAACCGGACAGGAATAATCCAGAATAGATTAGTGGAACTAAAAGAAGAAAGCCAAGGGCGATTCTTCTGTGTTTATGACTGACCATTGCTTTTAAATCTTGAAGTATTAATGTGAATCCTTTCATAGCAAACTCCTTTTTCTACTCATTTACACTCATTTATCATACGTGTATAAAATGATAATGTATAATATATAATTAATTATACATATATAGCTTTTAGTCTATGTAAGGATGTGAACATATATGGAACTACAGCAACTGTACTATTTTCAAACCGTTGCCAGACTGGAACATATGACGAAGGCTGCCGAGGAACTAAGAATTGCCCAGCCTTCCCTCAGTAAAACGATTTCCCGTTTGGAAGAAGATCTTGGGGTCCCATTATTTGAACGACAACACCGTCAGATCAAGCTAAACCGGTTCGGAGAGCTTTTTCTAAATCGGGTTGAACGTATTTTTATGGAAATCAATGAAGGAAGAAGAGAGATTCTTGAGGAGATGAAGCTTGAGGAGAATACCATCCGGATGGCCGTCACGATACCAAGGGTTCTTCCGGACCTGGTCGGATCGTTCTTGAGAGAAAATCCTCACGTCCGATTTCAGCAGTTCGTCCACTCCATGTCAAAAATGAGGGAACAGTTAAAAAATGGAGACGTTGATTTCTGCATCTCTTCAGTCCCGATAGATGATGAGGAGGACATTGTATGGGAACCGCTGATGACAGAAGAAATCTTCCTGATCGTTCCTCCCGGGCACTGGTTAGAGGACAGGGATGAAATCGACCTGTCCGAGGTGAGGGATGAGCCGTTTATCAGCATGAATACAGGCTACGGACTGCGTAATCTGACCGATGAATTCTGCTTGAGGGCAGGCTTCTCACCCGTGATTTCCTTTGAAGGGGACGAGCCCGGTGTCATCGGGGATCTTGTAAAACAGGGACTCGGCATCGCCTTCATCCCTGCCATCTCATGGATGAACCGGCGTTCCCCATTCCCGCATAAAATCCGGATCACGAACCCAACCAGTCAACGAACCATCGGACTCGGCTGGTCCAAACGCAGACACTTCACCAAAACAGCCAAACAATTCCACCCATTCATGCTCGACTACTTCAACAACATTGGCAGGAAACTGAATCAATTGTAGAGGGACGGACCTTCATTTTTGCATATGAAGGCCCGTCCCTCTTGACTTTCTTATCAAATTCGCAGGTCCGTCCCTCGCATCGGGATCAAAACCTCTTCCACCTGCGTTGGGATCGGATGGTTGGATAGTGTTACTTGAATCGTCCAAAGTGCTCACGGTTGTAGATGGTGTAGCCTGAAGTTGGCATCCATTTCATTTGAATATCTAAAAAAATGTTGATTAATAGTATTTCGTCTTAGGTGTTAAAGGCTGAGTTGGCATCAGTCGATTGCTTGCAGTCTAAAGTAAAAGTGAGTTAAGTTTTCAGTCAGGATTCATGCCCGGTTCTCTTCCAGTAATCAAAAAACACATACAACATCCCTAACAAAAGATATGTATTGAAAAATGAAAACATTTGATTAATCCACCATCCATCTACCCCATTCGTGAGGATGAATAGGAATGACGTAACAATGAAGTAGATGACCACGTAACTGAAGACTCCTTTGACTCCTCGTCCAATCCTTTTCTCAACCCACGTTCCGATCCAAATAGGCAGGAAGAAAATCCTTTCTAATTCACTGTTCATTTATGGCACCTTCTTTTTATTCAGTATCATAACTCCGTAATCACATATGGTTATTGAAATTGTAATATCGATCATTATTCTATACGAATCGATGCTCAAAAGGTTTCAAAGATGGTCCTGGATTCCCACATTCTCTGCATTTTCCCGAGTTTAATTGGAAACATAATTCTTATCCGTGCCCTCAACCAATTGAAAGTGGACATATTACGGGTTGAAGTAGAAGAACCTTCCCTGGAGGAAATTTTCTTGGAGGCGTAAATCATAATACAAATAAAAATAGAAGAAGATGCCTCAAAATGAACGAGGCATCTTCTTCCTATACTATTATCTCAATCCATATGCCTTAATAATTTCCTGTGTAATCTTATTCCCCTCATCATCCCAGGCACTCGCTTTCAAAGAAACGTTTGCTGCGTTCTTAGGATTTCTGATCGTGACGTTGAACGTGTCTCCGTCCTGGTGCAGCTTCACTTTCTTCCATGACTTCCCTTCATTAAAGGACACTTCTAACGTTGCTCCTTCCACATTTCCGTAGCCTATGCCATTTTTCACCTTGCCGACAGATAGCTCAAGGTTTGTCGGGCGATTGGCTATAGCATCACCGTTCACATCTGTATCCACCTTGTAATCCAGAGTCAGGAAAGGCAGGTCATATTGCCAATCATCTGTTTCTTCCGTCCAGAATGTCCACTCCGAATGGGTCCGGGTGGATGTATTCCAGCGATTTTCATCACGTTTCGCGTCTGTTACGAATCGGAATTGGGTGCGTTCTTTCGGTAAGATACCAAATGCATTCAACGCCTGCCCTTTACCTTCTTTGAGTAATGTGTCCCCTTTGAATAATTGAGAGGTTTGGTTTTGGACAGATACATCGTAGTCCGTCCCCCCAGTGTTTCCTTTCCCTCCATCAGCCCATGCCGGAACATTGATTTGAAGGGAATCTCCTTGTCTTTTAGGTGCCCAGTATCCCTCTCCCAGACTTGGACGAACCACTGGTGAAAACCAGTTCTCTGTTATTTTTTGTCCTTTTGTATACGTAACGAGAGGTTGACGGATCTCCCACGTTGCATCGAGTACATTTGCCTGGTGATACCAGCCTGTGCCTTCTGTTGCCGATACATATTCAGTGCGGGCACTTGGCAGTGAAACCTTTTGAAGGAAGCCTACCGCTCCCATTGTATGTGGACGAAGATCATAACGGAATTCCCCTCCATCCGCTTCAACAGGTGAATTGTAACGGGTATCGACTTTCGCTAAATCCTTGCCTTTTGGTGCGTACGTTAAGTCCTTAGGGATTGATCCTTCATGGACATCCATCAGGTCATACACGTATGGAGAATCTGAGTTTCCTTCCACCTTCAGCTTTATATTCCCGGAACGTACTGCTTTTACTAGCTTATCCCCTTCTTTTTTGCTGATGGCTGCAACAGCTAATGGATTGTCTGTATAATCCGGAGTCCCTGCATATACACTGAATTCTTTATCTTCATTATTTACAACAATAACCAGTTTCGCTCCTGCATCTGCAGCATTTGTAGCTTGTTGTGAAACGCTCACTTCTGCATTTCGATCCACTACGACTGCCTTTCCTTTTGCTTTCAATCGCTCAAAGTCTGCAGTGCTTCCTTTTCCGGCATACACGGTGGACAGATTGTATTTTCCATCCAACAAAGTACTTCCGGATAATGGAATATCATCTAATTCTTTTCCTTTAAAATCAATCGTCAAAAGGGGCTTGGTCAGACGCCAGCGGGTCAACTGTTCGAAGTAACCACTTTTCACCTCTTTAGTTGGAACAGCATACAGTTTATCAATCCATACCGGCATTAAATAGAGGCTCGTCATCGGCATATCACCGATGGTTTGATGATACTCCATACGTCGGTAATTCGCTTCCGTTTTCTTAGGAACAACTGCTTGAATTTCCTTGGCTTTTCTTGCATCAAGTTCAACTGTTTTCGGTCCATTCAGTTTCACTTCCGGATTACCTACAAGTGCTACACCCGCATGATCTGTTTCTACATCCACATCCATGAGGGACATGGCAGAATACGTAGCTGGAGGCAATCGAAGCTCGAGTGTTCCATCGACAGCCACAACCTCAGGTTCCATTTTTTCACTGAATAGGACGACATACGCCTGTCCTTTCGATCCGTTACGATCTGTTGCATTTAGTGTCAGTGGATAACGCTCTTCCTCCTTGACCATGGACATTGTCGTGTGGACAAGATCTGCCCCCTCCACTTTGGCTGTCAGGAACCCTTGATAGCGGGATCCGGTTTCACCTGCTTTGGAATCCAACGTCACCTTTACATCGACCTGACCACCTGCAGGAACCGTAACTGATTCATGAGATAATGACAGCATGCCCTCGGGAGCTTCCTTCCCTTCTGCATTGGTAAAAGTAGAATCTAATACCATTGTCACTTCTTGCTCACCATCGTTCGTATAAGTGACCACTTTTTCCACGGGTTCAGTATGGTCATGAGGCCATTTGAAGAAGCCGAATGAAACGGATGCAGTTGCCCTTACATCTGCTTCAAGTGCCGCAGGTATGTCAACTCTACCGGTTCCCACGTGATAAGGCTGATAACCATCGAGTTTCTTTGTCGTATTCATCAGTACTTCTTTCAAGGTTCGACCGTCCCACTCCGGATGCTTACCTGCCAAGATCGCAGCGGCTCCTACTACGTGTGGGGTGGCCATGGACGTACCACTTAGGCTCTTGTACAATCCCGTCCCACTTGAATACTGAGATCGGGCAGCTACGATATCAACACCAGGAGCAGAGAGATCGGGCTTCAATCCCATATCTCCAAAACGTGGTCCTTTGGAAGAGAAATACGCCAGTTCGTCCGATTTATCCACTGCTCCTACTGTCAAAGCCGAATCAGCGGCCCCTGGAGAACCGATCGTCCCTTCCCCGCCTCTATTACCTGCAGCGATGACGAATAAGGTACCATTCTCGTCAGTCAACCGATTGACCGCCTCTGCCATCGGATCAGTTCCATCACTTGGCGTATCGCTACCAAGACTCATGTTGACGATCTTGGCATGCTCAGAAGCCCACTCCATCCCATCGATGATCCAGGAATCCTGTCCAGATCCTTCATCATTCAATACTTTCCCTACCAACAAACGGGCATCAGGGGCAACCCCTTTATGCTTGCCGTCACCAGCTCCTGTCCCAAGCACCGTGGAAGCAACATGGGTGCCATGACCATTCACATCCTTCACTTCTTCTCCAGGTACAAAGCTAACCGCCTCATCTATTTGACCTTCGATATCCGGGTGCTCTGAGTCGATTCCAGTATCAAGGACCGCAACCTTGACGCCTTCACCCGTATATCCTTGTTCCCAGGCCTGGTCTGCTCCGATTTGCGGTACACTTTGATCAAGAGCTGCTTCTACACGGCCATCGAGCCAGATCTTGTCTACACCATGGTCAAACTGGGAAGATTTCCCCACTTCTTTATTCTCAACATCAGTGGTGATGTCTTTCCAAAATGTTTCAGCTTGTTTTTTCTCTGTCGACAAGGCTGCTCCATTGATACTTTCCAGGGCACGCATTTTTTTCGAGCCTTTTGGTTCAGTGTTGACTGCTTTCACCTTTGACTCTTTATATTCGACTATGACTGGTACCGAATCGGCGTTTTTGTCATCATAACCGTACTCGATCAATTTCGTGATGTTAAATAAGTCCTCGTCGAGTTTTCCTGCCGACATATATGGCATGGCTGAGTTAGGGAACACGAATGTTTCATCCTTAATCGTCATGACCCGGACCCCTTGTCCATTCTTCTCTGCAGGCTCTACATTGATTACTTGTTTTCCATTATCCAGAGTGGAGACTTTCACCACATCACCAGTAATGAGGGTGATGGTATGTTCCCCTTTAATGGCACCATTCACATTGACCGTTGACTGTTCCGGACTTGTCTCATTGGAAGTGACACCTTTGGCATCGGCTTGGAACATCGATCCTGAAATCATTGTTGCAGCGATAGATCCCACGAGAAGTGGTTTCACGTTCAGCTTTTTCATAATCATTCTCCTATTCTATTAAGATCTTGATTTGTTCATAGAGTCCATTCTTGATGAGGAAAAATGAACAAGGTATGTAGTCCAAAAATCAATTACATAAATGATAGACTACTGGAATGTGAGTCAGTCACCGCCTCCTAAAATGGATTGTTGAAATCGTTCTGGCAGTCAAGTAGGGCTCATGTCGTTAACTAAATTGTAATGGCGGGAACATGGAATTCTCAATTGGGGTTATTTTTCGGGACGAGAGTACTAGAGAGCAATCCCACTGGGGAAAGAAGGAAATAAATCTATGATATTAGGCATAGACATGAGGGATACTTAAGTCGTATTGTTGGAACAAGATGGAGAATATCAACACAAAACTCTTATCCACCCATAACGATCAATATAAAGATGACTAAAGTCCTGTTATATAATCCTAAAGATTATTATTCCGAAGAAAATCTTTTGACTGATCGATCTCATCTGCTGCACACCGAAACCGGGCATTCAGAGCACATGCTTGAGCGAAAGCCCGTATTGATTGGAAACACAAAAGAAAGAAGGCAGCACCCTTTAGGTCGCTTCCTTCTTTCTTTTGTGTTTCCAGATTATAAAAACGGGTCATTGGATGTACCCTCTTTTTACTTATCGATCCTTCCGTACGAGATCTGCATATGTTTCCCGCTCAATCACGATCCTGGATTCCCCGTTATTCACAAAAACAACAGCCGGTCTCGGGATCCGGTTATAGTTACTCGCCATGGAATAGCCGTAAGCCCCAGTACTGAACACGGCCAGTATATCGCCGTAATTCGTCGGCGGCAGCATGAGATCCCAGATTAGCATATCCCCCGACTCGCAGCATTTTCCGGCAATGCTTACACGCTCCGTGCACTCTTCATTGGGACGATTAGCGAGGACCGCATGATATTTCGCCTGGTACAAAGCCGGGCGGATATTATCCGTCATCCCTCCATCAATCGCGACATACGTACGCACATCGGGGATGATTTTCTTCGATCCCACTTTATACAACGTCGTACCCGCTTCGGCCACCATGCTCCGGCCGGGCTCTACCCAAACTTCCGGAAGCGGGTATTCATGTTTAGCGAAATAGGTTTTCACACTATCCGTAATACCTTTTACATAGGTCGGAATAGGCAGGGGCTGGTCCTCTTCCGTATAACGGACTCCGAATCCCCCTCCGATATTCAGAACAGGCATCGTTACGTCCAGTTCGATACGGGTCCGCTGCATGAAATCAGCCAGCACCTGTATCGCCTGATCAAACCCTTCCCGTTCAAAAATCTGGGATCCGATATGGGAATGTAGACCAAGCAATGAGAAATACGGTTTGCGCATAGCCAGCTGAATCGCCGTCGCGGCCTGTCCATTGGAAATGCTGAATCCGAATTTTGAATCTTCCTGTCCCGTCGTAATATACTCATGGGTATGGGCTTCCACGCCCGGTGTGACCCTTATCAGAATCTGTACCTCCTGCTCATGTTCCTTTGCCAGGTCATGCAGCAGTTCAAGTTCGAGGAAACTATCGACGACAAAACATCCGATCTCAGCCTCCAATGCCATGAGAAGCTCGTCTTCAGACTTATTGTTCCCGTGAAAATGGATGCGTGCCGCCGGGAATCCTGCTTCCAACGCCGTATACAATTCCCCGCCTGAGACGACATCCAGAGATAGGTGCTCTTGTTCCGCCAGGCGCACCATTTCTTTACACAGAAACGCTTTACTCGCATACGCCACTTGATACTTTAAACCACTTTCCTGAAATGCATCACGGAACAATCTGGCGTTCCCCCGGATCATTCCTTCATCGTAGACCATTAGAGGCGTCCCATATGTTTCTACCAACTCACTCGTACTCATTCCACCGATTTCAAGATCTCCACGAACATTTACATCCATTGTACTCATATCCTAAACTCCTTTTGACTCTCTCTAAAAAACACAAAAAACCGTATGAAGCGATGCTCATACGGTTACTCATCAAAAGTTCCAGCACATGATGAAGACTATGTATTAACATCTCTTCAATAGTGCTCCACAACCTTTGTCATTGTGACAGTCCAGCATTTCTTCAATGCTGGCCCAACAAAAAATAGAATTGGCTATTTTCTGCTTCGGCGATCTGCCTTTCCCAACTTATCCCGGAATCCATTATTCTCAAAGAAGGTACTCATCATTCTCGCGCCTCTATTATCAGAGAGTGATTTATTATTTTATTGGCATTACTATATCATTTTCTTGAAAAGATTGTCAATGCTTTTTGTTCCCCTGGATGGACGAGCAGGCGGACATTTTTTCGATATTTCTTTAATACATATACAAGGAAACTATTTTAGGGGGATACTAAATGCCAAGTTATCAAGAAACAGTTCGTTTTGAACATGGTTTTTGGCTGCAGGTGCTTGGAGATCATGCACGATTTATCCATGACTCCCTTGCTCCAAAAGAAAAAGAATTGATCAATTCCGCCAATACATTTAAAAAAGAATGGGATCAACTGTTGGAACGGTCGAAACAGAATCCTGATATTTCTTTAAGCAGACAGGCAGAAGAGGTCAGCCTCCGCTTCAGGAAATTCAAACTTGAACTGATTAAACGTCATTTAACAGGGGAAATCAGCATAGGTCTTGGACCCACATTTATAAATCATATGGTGAATGAGCTCGAAGAATACCTCCGCGTTTTAAAGTACTTGACCAAAGGAGAAAAGCCTCCCATCTTCCACGAACTCCACCATCATCTCTTGTGGCTGTTAGATGCAGCGGGGCATGCCGGAGCCATCTCCGATAATATGGACCGGATAGAAAAACAAATCAAGAAGCAAAGTGATGAATTCACAACGGATTTTGAAGCCTTTTACTTAAAGGCCGTTGAAATGGCAGGGTTCCTGCGGACAGAAGTGGGCCACTTCCCTGCACTCGAACGATTCAATGATGATGTCAAACTTGAGATGAAGCTGTTTATGGGCTTTTTAGATGAGATTGAGGAAATGGAATTAAGTAAGACTGCACTCGGAACCTTTGCCGCTTTAATGGCCGATCATATGCTGAGGGAAGAATGCTATTACTTAACGAAGCTCGCCGAAGCAACCAGCCAGCAAGGTCCGGACTGTGACCCTGCAAAGCCCCGTATTTAACCCTGACAACCTGCTATTAAAAAAATCCCCGGATTTAAATTCCGGGGATTTTCTTAATCCAGTTTTGTTTTATATACTCAGGATTTCACAAACTGGATATCAATGGAAACATCTTACAAACCTTCTCCTGCACCACATTCAAGGCATCTTCTTTCTTCACATATAGAAATGCCCTCAGATACAGTCAGCACGAAGGGTATATTGATCCCCTTTCTCTGACCTTCGGCTTAATAAAGAAGCTTTCTTCCATAAGCTTCAATCTGCCTTTCCTGTATAAATCATCACAAAGTGAAGAACCGCTTCCATTGCCTCTGAATTAATGTAGCTGTGTTCTTTGTTTGCATGAAATTTAATAGAGTCATACTCACTGAGCTCAAACAACTCATTCCCAAGCTTCACTTGAATAGTTCCTTCCATAACCGTGACGAACTCGATTACTCCGGGAGGATGGGCATCGGCACGGTATTCGCTGTCAGGTTTAAGGAAGGCACGATGTGTTTCCAATGATCCATAGCCTGAGGAAGTGAACATTGGTTCGAGTGTCAGGGACTCGTTGGCACTGATCACTTTACTTCCTTCATTTTTTCTGGAAATCTGTACTTCCTGCTTTTCCATAAGGAGGGAGGATATCGGGATTGAGAGTCCATTGGCGATTTTCCAAATAATCGTAAGGGATGGATTCGCCTCTCCCCTTTCGATTTTCCCAAGCGTCAAAGTGCTGACACCGGTGGTTTCCGAGAGCTCCTGCAAGTTTAGACTCCGCTCATTCCGTATATTTCTCAGTGTTTTTCCGACATGTTGAGCGAGCTTTTTCGGGTCTTGCCACGTTAAACCATTATTGTTCATACGTTTACCTCTTTCTAAAGAAAATGATTGAAAGTATATTATAATATATATAAAATAAACTATAGTATATAAAATAGAAAGGAGTGCTTATCATCAAGGAACTGACTCTCGGTATCATTTCATCTATGTTCTTTGCCGTTACCTTTATCCTGAACCGGTCCATGGAACTGGCCGGGGGAAGCTGGATGTGGAGTTCATCCCTGCGATTCCTCTTCATGCTCCCCTTTCTTTTTCTTATTGTAGGTTTACGGAAGAATATAAATCAAGTGTGGATGGAAATGAAGAAGCAACCTTACGAATGGATGACGTGGAGTTTTATTGGGTTTGTACTCTTCTATGGTCCTTTAACCTTTGCGGCAGCTTATGGACCTGGATGGCTCGTGGCTGGCACGTGGCAGTTCACTATCGTCGCGGGGATTTTGCTCGCTCCCTTGTTTTATTCTACCGGACCTGTCAGACGCAGGCATACCATTCAAAGAAGGGCTCTCGCCATCTCCTCGATCATTTTAGTTGGGGTGCTGTTCATACAAGGGGAACATGCAAGCGGGCTGTCCTTTTCAGAAATGGTCGCTGGTGTCTTACCTGTGATAATCGCCTCCTTCGCTTACCCGCTTGGGAATCGTAAAATGATGGAATTATGCGGAGGGAGGCTTGATACATTCCAACGGGTGCTGGGGATGACAATTGCAAGCACTCCCTTCTGGCTGATATTGGGATGCTTTGCGCTTTTTAAAGCAGGCACACCCAACACATCGCAAGTGATGCAATCCTTTATCGTCGCTATCTGTTCCGGAGTGATTGCAACATCCCTCTTTTTCCTTGCTACGAACCTTGCGAGGCATCATCCAGGCAAGCTTGCTGCAGTGGAGGCGACCCAGTCCACCCAGATCCTGTTCGTCATCATGGGAGAAGCCGCACTCCTATCCGTTCCCTTTCCGTCAGGAATCTCCCGGATCGGTATCCTCCTGATCATCGCCGGCATGATCATCCACACTGTGAATGTGAAAAAAATGAATTCCGGAATGCCTAAGCCGGTAAAATCAGCAAGTTAAAAAGGAGGCGCAAGCCGTCATGCACCTCCTTTTCGTTTTATTTAAATACCCTTCTTCTCATCCACTGGGTCGCTGCCCATTTATCCCCGATGACAACGGGTGCTCCACCATGAAGAGTCAAGTCGTTCAATTCCTGATTATCGTAGAAATACTCGAAGTAAACCGCCATACCCTTTTGTGGAGAAACAGAAAGATTCAGTTTCGGGAAGTAGGTTTCCCCGCCTTCCTCTACGTCGTTCAAATACATGACGAGAGTGCTGATTCTCGGATTCTTCACCGGTCGAGCCGATGCTGAGAAGAAATCAAAGTGTGCCTTATATTCCTGACCCGGTTTATAGTTAAGGATTTGAAGACCTTCCCCGTGCTCCACAGGAATATTCATAATTTGAGAGACCCTCTTTTCAACACGTGTCACCACGTCGTGCTCATTCTCCTCCAGGAAGATTGAACTGCTTGTTCTCAGTTCATCCACTGTCCGGGTGTTCCCTATTTTTGACCGTTCGACCCGGTCCTTTGAAAGCTGAATGAGCTCATCACATTCTTCATAACTCAACACATTACCAAGAATGACGATCAGCGGTTCTTCCATTTTCGCGATGATTTGAATTTCCCGGTCTTCCGTCTTGATCTTATTCCCCGTATGGTGAAATATCGTTTGTTCTTTTATAGTTACTTCAGTCGTATCCATTGCCAACTTTTCATCAACCTCTTATCGTATTTTTAACATTCTGAATTCTTTCATTAGTGGAAGCATTCTCTGACTCTTCCAATCCAAAGAAACGATTGCAACAATAGGTATAACTGCAGGGATTATTTGATTGTTTCCTCCCGTATGTGTATTTTCATATATTTTACACCTGGGATGGTGGGAATTCTATCTTTTTTTTGATGAAAAATCAGGGATTTTCCCGTGGTTGGGGATAATTGCAGGAGTGACGTGGATATGTGGGCGTCACAGAAATGACATCTGTGGGTTTATGAGCAGGATTCGGGGTATATTCCTCAACCTAAATAAAAAATGACTGCCGAGGTTCATTCGACAGTCATCCGTTCTTAGTTCTTCAATCTATCATATTGAACCAATACTTCCTTCACAATCTCACTATCCCCATCCAGCCCACTCACTTCTTTCAATACATGGGCAGGTCCGTGTTCCTTGATCATGCCTTGGATTTCCATCGCTTGTTCATCCTCTGGATTGTCAAACAGAAGGACTGCTGCAATCGCTTTGGCAAGATAAGAATAAGAGAGTCCTGCTTTTTGGGCCTCTGTTGTAGGGCGGATCAAGCGATCGTCTGGACCAAGCTTCCTGATCGGAGCTCGGCCGACTCGAGTGACATCATCGTTCAGGTAAACATTTTTGAAGCGTTCGATGTTTTTTTCAATATATGCAAGATGGTCGTTTTCATTAAGACCATATTGCTTCACAAGGTACGCACCTGTTTCTCTCAATGTCTCCTTAACCTGCTCGGCGATCGCTTCATCGGCCAATGTTTGATCAATCGTTGACTTGCCTTGGAGGTAACCAAGGTACGCAATGACCGCGTGTCCCGTGTTTACCGTGAACAGCTTACGCTCGATGAATGGAGCAAGGTCGGCTACAATCGTCATCCCTTTGACAGGTGGGATTGTTTCAGCCGTTTCAACCACCCACTCGTAATACGGTTCAACAAGGACATCCAATGAACCTTGGTCCTGCATCGGTACAATGCGGTCGACGGCTGAATTGAAGAAATAGACTTTCCCTTCAAGCTTGGCGACCGTGTCTTCATCAAGATTTTCTATAATATGTTTTTTCAAAATATCTGTGGCACCGATTTGATTCTCACATGCGATCACATATAATGGATCATCAGAGGCAGCCACACGGCTTGCGATCCCTTTTGCAATCAGTGGCGCGATCCTTGGCAGGATATTCGGTCCGATCGCCGTTGTTAGATAAGTAGACTGGCCGATCGTTTCGATGACCTCCCCTTCCTGATGAAGGTTATTCAGACCGGAAACATTCTCGATCGTTTCCGTTTCCATCGTCTCTGTTGCCAGCTTCACCTGGTAACGTCCTTCTTCATTCAGCTTGTTGATCACTTCTTCGGCGATATCTACAAAGGTCACATGGTAACCTGATTGGGAAAACAATGCTCCGATAAACCCTCTGCCTATATTACCTGCTCCAAAATGTATGGTTTGTTTCAACATTATCATTCCTTTATCAAATTAGTTTGTAAGTAATCCAAAAAGAGATGCTCTAATTTCTTCATGATGACCCCTTCATTCGTAGACGAATAAATCATCATGCTGATTTGATCTTCGATTAAGCTTGTGGAGATCAGGCTGAGAATTTCCTGTTCCCTCCTGCTCAATTCTTCAGGGGCGAGCATTAGGAGCAGACTCTTCATCTCCATTTCAACGCCGTCCATCCCCTTGATCTTACAAGGTTCATCCAGATGGGCAACTTGGAAGATCAGTTGCTTCACGTTGTCGTCCCTGCAATGGAAGAGGCCCATATTCGTGTTGGGGATGCCGAGTCCGCCCTTTTTCTCCCTTTCCATTAACTGACCCAAAACCACTTGGGAATTTTGAAGAAGTTCGTCCCGGTCAGCCTCTTCCACCATTTCCGTAAGGACTCTGAGGTGACTTCCCGCCGACTGCATCCGATACACGCGAAAGTTGTTAAGGATAGCTTCCATGCTGGAGTGAACATCCTTAATTTCCTTAAGGAGCATCCTGACCTCAGCTTTCCCACTTGACCGCGCCGTCGCCTTCAAGTATTTTTTCCTCGTCAGCTTTTCTACGTTATTCTGAAGGTAGCTCTGGATGAATCCAATGTCCCTTTCGCTCAATAATGGACTCACAAGGATATACTCCACTTCTGTAAAAGGAAGTCTGACGGTGGAAATGACAATGTCATAATCCCCTAAATCCGCCGTCTGAAAATCCTTGATCGACAGAATTTCCACCTTGTTAATCATGGTCAGCTCCCTCTGGATTCGGCTGGCAAGCATCTTGGACGTCCCGATACCCGTCGGACAGACGACTACAGCTTGAATGTTAACCTTTTCTTCATTCATCAGCATGGCGGATCCGAAATGAAGGACGATGAACGCTACCTCATCATCGGGAAAAGAAATATCTTTAAATTCCGTTTCAAGACTCTTCTTTACTGCCAAAAATAATACGGGATATTTCTTCTTGATTTCATCCGTCAGGGGATTGAAAAGGTCAAGCTCCTGTTGCAGGCGGAAAATGGACGGTCCCATATGTGCAAGCAGTCCTTGAAACAGGGAAAAATCATCTGACAGATCCACATGGAGATCGGCTGATACATCCTTGATGACATTTTTGATCAGATGGCCAAGAAGGATGCTGTCGTAATATACAACGTCGGGATCCTGAACTTTTGATCCTTTAAGTATGACCGTTAGAAATTGGACGTCCCGATGGGTCAATTGAACAGAAAGGCGTTCTTTAAGCTCCCGGCAAATCTTGTCCATCAGGTGATATTCACTGGAATCCTCCTTTTCAGGTGGTTCATTCTGGTGAAACCCGAAGCCATTTTCTGTTCGTTGTATCGTCAGGCATATATGCACAACGAGACCGATATAGTCACTGTCCGTCAGAGTGATTTGCTCCTCTGCCAAGTGATGATTCACTACTCGGTCGGCAACGACTATATAGTCCGGGTTGAAATACCCGAGCACCTTTTCATCCAGATGATTTCCTTTTTGCATCCCATAAAGGGTCTCTATAATATCTTCATAAAAATAGACGAGGAAGAAGCTGGCGAGGGCATGACGCTTGTCAGTTTCTTCCGCCACAAGCTCCACCCCCACCCCTCGTTTTCTTGTTAGGGTGATGCCATATTTCTGTAACCAATCTGCGAGCTCATCCAGATACGATGAGAGGGTCGTGACGCTGGTTCCCAGCTGATTCGCCAGCACCTGCTTTTTAAATGAAGGTCCCTCATGAAGAAGGATGATCAGCAGATGCAGCTTTCGTTCCTCAGGCGTTTCGTCTGTAGGATTCACATCCGCAAGATTTTGTATTAAACGATAGATATGCTCATTCTTCCCGTCAATAAACAGACCTTCATTGGCTGTCCTCTTCAATTCCAAATGATACTGTTTTAATATACTTTCGATTGACTTAAGATTTCTTTGAACCGTTCTACCGCTCACATTCAAGAAGGAAGAAAGGGAGTAAACCGTATGTTTCCCTGATGTTTTTACAATCAATTCAATGATGGACTTTTCCCTTGATGTAATAAACATACTTTCCCCTCTTCCCCTAAAATGAGCTTTTTATCGATACAAATGAGAACAGAAAGGCAGGATTCCCGCCTTTCTGAATGATTGCTCTAGTTGCTGTTAATGATGTCTTTCAATTCCTTTGCTGACTTGGCCAGTACCATCTGATCGACATTTTCCTGCTCCGAGCAGACAACGGCGATGCCTGAAAGGATTTCCAGATGAGTGCCGTCTTTACCGGCTATGCCGAAGATCATCTTCGCTTTCTCACCATTGAAATCCACTCCATTTGGAACTTGAATGACGGTGAAACCTGATTTGATGACTGCTTTCTTCGCATCTTCCGTACCGTGTGGAATCGCCACATTATTCCCCATATAAGTAGAGGTGATTCCTTCTCTATCTATCATAGCATCTACATAACTTTCTTCCACGTATCCTGCTTTCACGAGGGCTTCCCCTGCGAATCGAATCGCCTCTTCTTTCGTGGCAAATTCTTGATTCATAAAGATATTTTCTTCGAGAAGGAGATCATCATCATGATCTGCATTCGGTTCAGCGTTTACAGCTTCTTCCTCTGCTTCTTCAACAACCTCTGCCTGCTCATCCGTGATTCCGTCTTGAAGACTGGCAATCAACTTATCGTATTCCGGACTCGATAAGAAATTATCCACGGAAATATGATACGCATTTGGCAGCTTGTTCTTCGCACGAGGAGTCAGCTCTTCCTGAGTGATGACCACTTGCGCATCTGATGGAAGATTACTGATGGATGTATTCGTCACGCTGACATCCAGATTTGCTGCTTTCACTTTCTTACGGAGCAATGATGCCCCCATGGCACTTGAGCCCATACCTGCATCACAGGCAAAGACGATTTTATTCACTTCTTCAGGCAGAGTTCCCTGACCGCTTACATGACCTGCAACGGAACTTTTTTTGCCTTTCATTTCCTGCATTTTCTTTGTAGCGCCTTCAATGTCTTCGTCTGTTGCTTTGCTTGATTTTAAGATAATGGCAGATACGATGAAGGACACGGCTGCTGCCACGATGACTGCGGCGAAGTTTGCCAGATACGCCATTCCCTCAGGAGGTGTAACGGCTGTAATCGCGATGATACTGCCCGGAGATGCCGGGGATACCAGTCCTCCTCCTAATAACACAAGGGTAAAGACTCCACTCATTCCTCCAAGGATGACAGAAACAAAGAGCATCGGTTTCATTAAGACGTACGGGAAATAGATCTCATGAATCCCGCCCAGAAAATGAATGATGGCTGCACCTGGAGCCGATTGTTTCGCTGTTCCTCTTCCGAATAACATGAATGCTAGTAACACACCAAGACCTGGTCCAGGATTTGCTTCTAATAGGAATAGAATCGATTTTCCACCTTGTTGAACCTGCTCCAGACCGATTGGTGACAGAACACCGTGGTTGATGGCATTATTCAAGAATAGAATCTTTGCCGGTTCAATCAGAATACTCGTTAATGGTAGCAATCCTGCTCCTACGAGCCAGTCAACACCTTCAACAAGAAGACTCGTGAAGGCATCAACAGCAGGTCCTACGCCTAGGAATGCTAAGATTGCAAGAATTCCTCCGAGGATACCAGCTGAGAAGTTATTGACGAGCATTTCAAACCCTGCTCTGATCTTCCCTTCAATCAATCCGTCGAATTTCTTAATCACATATGCTCCCAGTGGACCCATGACCATGGCCCCTAAGAACATCGGTGTATCCGGCGCACCGACAATGACACCCATTGTGGCGATTGCACCCACGACCCCACCACGCTGGTCGTGTACAAGCTTACCTCCTGTATACCCGATCAATAACGGTAACAGGTACGTAACCATTGGCCCCACCAGTTTGGCAAGGCTTTCATTTGGAAAGAACCCAGTTGGTATGAACAACGCTGTAATTAAACCCCAAGCGATAAATGCACCTATATTCGGCAGAACCATAGAACTGAGGAAGTTACCAAACTTTTGTACCGCAACTTTCATATTTGATTGCGCCACTTCTCTCATCCTTTCATGAATAGATAATGATTTCTAATTTTAATGATAGGCCTTACAGCATAGAGGATTCAAGGAGGATGAAAACTAACTTTGTCACACTGGCGACGACAAACCTATTGTTTCTCAGTTAGGGAAAGTTATTCTTGGGTTGATTTATGGTCATCTATAAAAAAAGAGAACAGCGTTATACTGTTCTCCTGCTCTTGTATATGTTTCATTAAAGTGAGATCATCTAGGGCGTTCATGAAATAGCAGTGTTACCTTGAGATTATCAGGCAACCAGATTGCAAGAACCAGCGTACCCCTATTCCAGTTTCAGCTTCACCAAATCGTCAACATATTTCGTCGAACTGTAGCCATCGATGACAAGCTGTTCCGGTACAATGTCTTCGTCGGAAGAATCATTATAGAATTCGATCGTTTGCTCTCTCTCAAAATAACGGGGCTGTTCCTCTTGTTCATAGACATACTCCTCGGGCTTATGAATATTCCCGTCTTTGTCCATGAGAACCCCGTCTCCACCGCTCATCCCGATGGAAATATTTTCATTATGAGTGAGGTCATCCTGATTAAAAAAGCCGTAATGAATATTTTCATATTTCCTGTCCCCGGGTACATCGTGCGTCAATTTGACATGGGCTGGGTTTCCTACATCGATTTCATTAATAGTGATCTTGTTGCCTTGATATTCAAAGGTTTGGGGCATATTGCCGGGAGCTTTGAGCTCTATGGTTTTTCGATCATCAACTGTAAGATGAATGGATCCGAACCGAAGGGTCACTTCTTTTGGGTTGTCAAAATAGAGTGTATCGAAGTCTGCTGTAAAAGCACTCCAATCCTGTTGATCATAGGAATCAACGAAATTTCCACCATAGAGATTGGCTTTCTTCTTTGCTCCATCTATGATAAGGGAGTCAAAGTTAATGACATCAATCCGTTCTTTTTTACGATCATTCCGAAAACCGTATTGCAGAACAGTGGCAGTGGGGGCGATGGTCAGTTTGTCCAATCGAATTGGTATTCCTGCTACTTCCACTATCTTATTAAGATTATGCTCCTTGGATGGCTGCTTCTCGAATGGAATTTCGAAGCTCCAATCCCCTTCGGCAAATGTCATTCCCCTTTCCCCTGCCAATTCTTCTTTAGGATCATGGGGCAATTGGATCAGCCTCGCCACATTCAGCTTGATGGTTCCTTTGTCAACGGTAACAGGTTTAAGGCTCATTGTTCCCTTGTACACATTCTTTTGCTCATTATGTATTTCTTCTTGATCAACCGGAGGGGAATAATACTGATTATTGGATTCCATATTCATGATATCCCGTTCATTTTCAATATATATCCCTTCAAACGAATTCATCATGTACCAGTTTTTGTTTTTCAAATCCTCCACTTCATAGAAAACAAGTGTCTGCACATCATCTGCCACCACACTTTTGATGGTGATCTTCACCCCATCGCTTTCCGCCTCCAGGTCCAACCTTTCACCCAGACCTTCCCGAAGAAAGAGACGTAGTTGTTCATTATCTTCTGTATAAGAATAGTAGAGACTTGCGAATCCACCCGTCACGAATCCTGTAATGATGAATAGTGCGAAAACACCAGCAATGGAAAGCAGGATAGAGTTCCGTTTCTTTTTCCGTTTCCGCCTGCGTGTTTCCCGTTCATCGATCCTCAATCTGATCCTTTCCATGAATCCTTCTGGAAGCTGGGTATTTTCTGCCAATCGGGCAAGTGCGAGGGTCACCTCCTGAAACGAGGCAAGGTCCTCCTGGCACTCTGTGCAATGATAAATATGTATCTCAAAAACCACCTTTTCCGGTCGATCCATCGTTCTTCCCAAGTAATCCAGATAATGCTTCTGGTAATCGTGACAGCCTTCATATCCTGTACCGTATCCCATCGTTTCACGGAGCTTCCGAATACCTGAGAATAATCGGGATTTCACCTCATCAACCGTGATTTCCAGGATAGAGGCGGCTTCTTCCTGTGAGCACCCTTTCATATATACTAAAGCCACCGCTTCTTTATCCGCTGCTTCCAGGTGATGAAAGATTTCGTCACCACCTGCACTCAATGAACGTTCAGATATCTCCTGACAATCCTTGAGAAAAATGGATATGGCCGATCGACTCTTCTTACGTTTATAAGCCTGACCCAGTTCAAAGATGATCGTACGATAAAATACATCTTCTATCTCTTGTTGAGAATTAAGATACACCCCTCCCAGGGCATAAAACGAATGCTTATTTTCGTTGAACCGGGCAAGGATCGACTCCGCTTCGTCTTCAACGTGCCTACCGGCCGGTACGGTACCTGTTTCCACTTTTGCCATTCCTTTCTTCCCTCCTTCCATTTTCCTACTAGTAATTATTTCAAAATTCCCAATACTTCACAATCTTTTTCTTTACATTATCTATGAAACTTTGGATCTGATTGATGTATCTTTGCCGTCTTAACAATCTTTTTGCGTAGTGGCATGAAAAGAGGTCTGGACCACGTTGGATCCAGACCTCTTTTCCATTTATAAACGATCGATTTCACCGAGCTGTGACTGCATATCCAGCTCCACCATGTTCTGTGCCTTAGAAAAGGTAAACACTTCATTTGATACCCAGTGATTATATAATTTAGCCAGAGCGTTCCGGTGGTAAACCGTTCCTTTCACTTCAGTGAAGAAGTAAATGATCAACAGGTTGGTCACGTCGATTGGAAGGATTTCTTTACGGTCAATCGCCTTTAAAGAAAGGATGTCCAGTCCTCTTAACGGACTGCCGATCACAGTTTCAGCCATGTGAAAATGATCAGCTGTCTGGCATAGTTTCACGAGCTCTGGATTTAATTCTTCAAATTTCAAGTGAATTCCCCTTTTACATAGATAGTGAACAAAAGTGTTACACTTCGATCTCGGAGTAAGAGATCAATTACTAAGTAGTATAACAAAAAAAACGTTACAGGCAGACATTTCAGTGTGTTATTTCTTACTCAACCAAAATTCCATGACTTTCTCATTTGCGGAAGGGTAGATCAGATTATTCACCTGACGTTCTGTCAGATAACATTCTGTCACCCAATCAGGGAGGGAATCACTTTTTTCCTTCCATAAACGGGTTCGCTCCAGGGCATCCTCGACACGCATTTTCACCCAGGCACCCCGTATCATATTTTCCATGTCCGCGGCTTCTTCCACCAACGGATGAATGGACTGGTTATAGTAAGGGATGCCGTCGCCCAGGTGACTTATGTTCCTTACCCAAATGACACTTTCTCTTGGCAAAAAACCGATGTTCCGGTTCTCTGTCTCAAGCTGTCTGCCTTCTTCTAAATAGCAGAAGCATCCGGACAGCTCCCTGTTTGCATGACTTGGCAGGATTATTTCTGTTGTGTAAACCTGCTGACCCGTTTGGAAGAGATTTTTCACCACCCGGTTGATAAAGACCGGATTACTCCCTTCATCCTCCCTACAGTCAGATTCAGGTGTTCCACATTTAAATCCATGATGATGATAGCGGATGATTTTTACGAATTGCATGGTGCCCCTCCTTCTATGGTGAATTTCATAAGGGACCATTTTACCAAACTCACTCTATAATGGGGTTATTTCCCTATATAGAGTGTTTTCAAACAATGAAGGCACAAATAGTTGAAAACGAGGGGGAAGTTTCCCCTCGCTTCTATTCGTTCCTCTCGCCCTGCTCGTTCAACGCTCGTTCAAGCGTTGAGGTAACTGAAATGTTTTCAAATGAAATACCTAACTGAATCGCTGTTTGGGCAATTTCCGGACGTATCCCGGAAATGGTACTCTTTACCCCGATTAAACTCAGGCTTTCGATAATCTGAAATAATTGATGGGCGACCATTGTATCCACCATGATAACGCCGGATAAATCTATGAAAAGGTGCTCGATATCCTTACCGACACACTCTGCCAGCGTATTCTCCAGGATGTATCTTGCCCTTCCCGTATCGATGTCCCCGATCAAAGGCAGGACGCCGGTTTTTTTATTCAACAGAATGACCGGTGAGCTCAATTCTCTAATCATTTCCTGCTGTGCATTCAAACGTCTCTGGGAATACTCATAATTTTCTTCTGCAAATTCTGAAATGACGAGGCTGAACGTCTTAATGATTAAATCCCTTAACGACTCGATTTTTTCAGATGAATATTCGCTGCCATGCAAACGGATGAATTCCTTTACTATTTCTAAGTATTGATCTTGTGTCCTGAAAAATTCCCTTAAAATATAATGTATGGGGGTTTGCAAGTGTTCTTCATCCTTGGCAATTTCCTCAATCCACAGCTCGAAGTTACGTAATGTATCCTGACCAACATCCTTAAAAAGGTGACAAAAACGTTCGTGAAACCCGTGATTTTGTTCCTTTAACCTTTGAATCTCTTCGGGATCCCTGGAAGAATATACACCTGCCGGATCACTTTTATCCAAGGATTCGTACCATTTCTCCGTCAGCTGCCATGTACGTTCGCTTATGAATTCATAAAATTTTTCCGATACCTGCATAATCGACCTGCTTTCTATAAGACTAGATAATGTGAGCCGTTCTTCAACCACCGCTGATACCACCTCATTGGTCCGTTGTAAAGCGATTTATAGAGAGGCTTATAAAAATAATGTACTATGTCCCGGATATAAATGAAAGAAAAAAATCCTGCATCGATATTCCCTTCAGCCTCAACTTTTCCGCCCTCTTCATTTTAAGTCAAAGGACATGAATATTTGGGAGTTCATTGGAAGGGAATGACGACTATTTACATTTTTTCTCAAAAACCAACCGCAATTCTTTGACGTTCTCTAAAGAAGAGATTTACCATTTAACGTGACCCCCTTAAAGGGAGCCATAAGACGAAAAGATTAAAACCCATTTCGTGGCTGAGCGCTCACCATGAATGCACTTAAAGAAAGAAGGCGTATTGAATATGTGTGGAATTGCAGGCTGGATTGATTGGTCAAGAGACCTTACAGATGAAAATCAGACATTGAAGAACATGACCGATGCCATTGAACATCGGGGACCTGATGCACAAGGAAGCTGGCTCCGTGGTCATGCTGCACTCGGGCATAGAAGACTGATTGTCATCGATCCCGATGGCGGTACGCAGCCCATGCTCTATCAGAAGGAAGAGAAAACCATAGCATTAACTTATAATGGGGAGCTCTATAACTATCTGGAGCTTCGTAATGAACTCATCGAGAAGAGTCACCGATTTACGACAAACTCCGATACAGAGGTGCTTTTACATGCCTATCTGGAATGGGGCGAGGATTGCGTCAAACATTTCAACGGCATCTTTGCATTCGGGATATGGGATGAACGAAAGGAAAGACTCATGCTCGGGCGTGACCATTTAGGAGTAAAGCCATTATTCTATACAGTAAAGGATGATTTGGTCCTGTTCGGATCAGAAATCAAAGCACTCCTTGCGCATCCGGATGTTCAGGCAGAAATCGATACAGAAGGTCTATCCGAAGTATTCGGCCTCGGTCCGATGAAAACACCTGGAAAAGCCATTTTTAAAAACATACATGAAGTACGGGCAGGACATTACATGACCTTCACCAAAAATAATCGAAAGAACGTCCAATATTGGAAACTGGAGAGCAAGGAGCATACCGATGATGTGGAAACCACAGTTAAAACCATTCGTGGACTGCTCGAGGACACGGTCAAACGACAATTGATCGCTGATAGACCGCTCGTATCTATGCTCTCAGGCGGCCTCGATTCCAGTGGACTGACAGCCATAGCGGGAAAAGAGTTCAAGGAGGAAAATAAGGTACTTCCTACGTATTCTATTGATTTCGTGAACAATGAAGAAAGCTTCAAGGAAGACTTCCTAAGACGGGACCTGGATGAACCATGGGTGAAGCGCGTGTCTGAACATGTCGGTACGGATCACACCTCCATCGTCTTTGATGCGAAGAAACTTGTGGATAATCTTCTCACTCCCATGAGAGCACGTGATTTGCCTGGTGTGGGTGAAATTGAGACTTCTCTCTACTTATTATTTAAAGAAATGAAAAAGGATGCAACAGTGGCTTTGTCAGGAGAGTCTGCCGATGAAGTATTCTCCGGATACCCCTGGTTCCATCAGCAGGAATTCCTCGATGCCGATGTCTTCCCGTGGCTATTGAATATCGGGGGGATTGCCGGTATTCTAAAGAAAGAGCTGAAGGATAAACTGAACATCGAGGATTATCAAAAGGAACGCTATCAAGAAGCACTTGCAGAGCTTCCAAAATTAGAGGGAGAGAGTGATGTTGAAGCGAAACAAAGGCGGATGTCTTATATGTTCATCACCCGCTTCCTTCCATTTATGCTTGACCGGAAAGACAGGGCAAGTATGATGACCGGCTTCGAGGTGCGCGTTCCGTTCTGTGATTACCGATTGGTTGAATATCTGTGGAACATCCCGTTCGAAATGAAGAATATCGACGACATCGAAAAGGGAATTCTCCGCCGGGCATTTGCAGGATATCTCCCTGATGATGTACGGAATAGAAGAAAGAGTGCATATCCAAGTACGAAAGATGATGCATACCTCACTGGGGTCCAGAAGTGGATGATCTTGATATTGGACAATCCTGCATCACCAATTGTTGAGTTAATTGATGTTGAGGCTGTGAGGAAAATTGCAGAAGGAAAAAGCAGCCTATCAGATTCCAGTGCAAAGGGATTATTGGATTATCTGATTCAGGTGAACGGCTGGTTGGAAGAATACGAAATCAAGATTACCATGTAAACGAAGAGACAGGGGGATTCCCCTGTCCTTTTTTGTCAAGGATCCCCTAAATGACTCTGTCCCAGGTCGAATACTAGTATTATTTATCAATTTCCGGGGAAATAGTTGTAGAAGAATGTATCATCATTGCCCGGGGATTGTATAATTATTGCCGCATTTAGCTATCCATTTCGGTGGATTCCACGTGATTTATCCTCTCTTTTTTATATCTTGCCTCCTCTGTCAAATAGTGGAATAATATTCCTATAAGGAGGAATGACCTATCCAAACACCAACACCTGAAGTAGAACACTACTTCCACACAATAGAAATCAGTACTTTTGATGTCAACGAAACCGGCGATAAGCTTGTGTTCAGTACCAATCTGAACGGAGAATACAATCTATGGGCCATGGATCTTCCCCACCAGTTTCCCTATCCACTGACGACCGTTAACCAGAAAAGCAGCCTCGTTCATATCGTCCGGGATCACATTATTGCAACCTTCGATAAGGATGGCGATGAAAATCATCAGCTTCATTACCTGCCCCAATATGGCGGAATCCCTATTCCCTTCCATGAGAAGGAAACAGGTTTTACCTGCTACCATGCCTGCCTTACTGGGAATCATACAGTCTACTATTCTGCGAACCATGAAAACCCTCTATTAAACATTTACAAAATGGATTTACCATCCGGGAACACCTCCCTGGTTCAAAAAGGAGGCGAGGCCCCGATCGTAGTGGTGGCCGCTGCTTCTGCAGACGAAACTTATGTATTCACGGAGACCTACTCCAACACCCATGTGGCTGCCTTTTATCAGTCTGCCATCGGGAAGATATCATTGGTCCCCGATCCCACTCTGCCTCATACGATACATGCCGCCCTATTTGCGGGGAATACAGTGTATTTCACGACCAACTATGGAGAAGAGTTTTCTTACTTAGCTTCGTTTAACCTATCAACCCATGAATTTCAACCAGTATTCAAATTAGAAAAAGAAGAAATCACCTCCATCCAATTTAGTGAGGATTCAAACCGCCTATTCCTCTCTTCGGAAAAAGGCGTGAGGGATCATCTTTATGAATATGATCTATCGACAACCGAACGAAAGACCCTTGGGATCCCATGCGATATAATCAAAAAGATGAGGGTCATGCAGGACGGGACCCTATATATATTAGGAATTTCCGCTGACAAAACCGATGCGATTTTCAAAAGGGAAACAAACGGTGAATGGCTACAGATGACCAATTCCCAAGTACTTGGCATACCAGATGGAAACATGATCAAACCGGAAATCGTCCATTTTGAAAGTACGGATGGACTTGGAATTGAAGCTCTGCTCTTTAAACCCCAGAAGGCAAATGGTTATACGATTCTATGGCCGCATGGCGGTCCCCAAAAGGCTGAGCGCATGAAATACAGACCGCTGTTTCAATTCCTCGTCCAAAGCGGCTACACCCTCTTCGCCCCCAACTTCAGGGGCAGCAAAGGCTACGGCGCATCTTTCGAGAAGATGGTGGAACGAAACTGGGGGGACGGACCTCGCTTCGACTGTGTGGCAGGGATGGATTGGTTATTTGAGAACGGAAGCGCAGAAAAAGGGAAAGTCATAGCCATGGGTGGAAGCTACGGCGGTTATATGAGCCTGCTTCTTGCTGGACGTCATCCCGAGTACTTCTGTGGGATTGTCGACATCTTCGGAATATCGAATCTATTCACTTTCCTGAAAAACGTCCCGGCAAGCTGGAGACCGCTGATGCATCAAATGGTGGGAAATCCGGAAAGAGATCATGACAAGCTCGTCAGGGACTCTCCCATTACTTATGTGGATGGGATGAACTCACCTATGTTCATCATTCATGGAAAGAATGATCCACGAGTGAAAATCGAGGAGTCAGAATGCATCGTCGATCACTTGAAAAGGGAAGGAATTGATGTGGAGTTTCTAATGTTTGAAGATGAAGGACATGGGTTCTCGAAGAAGCGGAATGAGATGAATGCCTACAGGGAGATTCGAAGCTTTGTGGATAGGCTGACAAGGGAATGAACGTAAAGACTCACTTGTCCTGGAGCTTTGACAAAGGATAATGGGAATCTCATAAATTGTGTATCAGCCCTATTAATCAATGCCATTTTTGTATGATCACTTTTTACATTTCCCTCTTGCTATGAAACCCGTTTCATACAGTATCCTGAAATAGAAGGTGAGCGATCACTTTCAAAAGGATTGGCGTAACGCATTAAATGCGGCGTGACAACCTTACCACGAAGAGGCTGAGACAAACGTGTTTAAGTCCAATAAAAAATCCGAACGATCACTCGAAATTCTTTTAGGAAAATCGATTTCGTTTGGATTTTTATTATTTTGTATAAAGCATACTTAGTGTATAGCTGATGATTGTAGTACAAGACCTCGATCTCTATGCCCTTGAAGACAAGAGGAGGCTCGCCTTCCGCCCGTGGAAAGCGAATTCTTACACGGAAATCAATAGCGATGAACAACAAATAATTCGCCCCTCCCCGCCTTTGCGTAATTCATTACAGTATGGAATAATTAATACGATTTAATTGAACTACATGCGGGGGATCTAGACGCACCTCGAAATACCTGCTTCGGCGCTGGGGGATTATTTTTGTTTGCAATGAAAAAATACAAGTCGCTACTATTAATTACTTTATTGGCAGTATGTGTGTTCGTCTCTTTATACTTCGTCACTCACAATCAAGAACTATATGATCGCCCGATTGCAGAAGTGACAAACTCCGAGATAGTAGAAACGACAGATATGGAAGATATAACCGGAAATAAGGACCGGATATACATACAACAGATGGAAGCCGTAATGAAAAACGGGAAACACAAAGGGGAAACCATCCTCTTATCAAATAAGTACTCCATGTCTGGTGCGAACGATCAACATTATCAACCAGGGAACGAATTATTTGTATCTATTGATGCAGGGAAAAAAGCGGATAAAGCATTAAAGGGACATATAGAAGATGTGAAGCGGGATCAATATCTCATGATCATGACCTGGGCCTTTATCCTTTTCCTATTGATTGTAGGAAAAAAGCAGGGCTTATTCTCCTTGATCACCCTGGGTGTAAACGCCCTCATTCTCTCGTATGCATTGGATGTTTATCTGAATTCAGAGAATGTAAGTCTGTTATTGGCCTGCAGTGTAGGGGTGATCGCATTCACCCTCGTCTCCCTCTTATTCGTGAATGGATTTAATGAGAAGACTTATGCAGCGGTGGTGGCTACTTTAATCGGAACGTTCATGACGCTCCTTATAAGCTACATGGCCATCCGTTTCACTGCCGGGGACGGACTCAGGTATGAGGAGATGCAGTATCTCACCCGTCCTTATCAATTGGTATTCATGGCCGGAATCCTGGTGGGATGCCTGGGAGCCGTGATGGATGTCACGATCACTCTATCGTCCTCCATTTTTGGACTATTTGAGAAGAATCCCGACATCTCTACCAAAGCGCTCCGAAAATCGGGATTTGATATTGGAAAGGATATCATGGGGACGATGACCAACATTCTGTTCTTCGTCTATATTAGCGGGGCGATCCCCATGCTCATTCTTTATTTTAAAAATGCATCACCACTCGGGTTCACCCTTTCCATGAATCTTTCACTTGAAATGACCAGGGCCCTCACAGGTGGAATTGGGATTGTACTTGCGATCCCCATTGGCATCTATACGGCCATCTACTTCGTAAACCGGAAGAGGGTGAGGACATGACGGTTCAAGTGTGGCTTGCGATCATCCTTTTCGTCCTGATGGTCGGGGTAGGAGGAAAGAAAGGGGCAAGATCCTTTGTAGCATTATTCCTGAATACGGGGGTAGTCCTCCTCACGATCATCATGATGAATGATCCGAATTTGAATCCGATCATTCTGACATTAGTCGCATGTATCTTAATCAGCTGCATATCTCTGTTTTATATCAGTGAAATCAACATCAAGACTGTTACTGCCTTCCTTTCGACCATCATTACGACCGGGGCTTTGATTTTCTTCATTTTGGAGCTGACTGACGCCGCTATGATCCAGGGATTCAGCGAGGAAGAAACCGAAGAAATCGGAGCATTCTCTCTGTATGTCGGAGTGGATTTTGTGAAGATCGGAGCCTCCATGATCATCATGAGTACAATCGGGGCGATCATCGACGTATCAATATCCATTTCATCACCAATGAGGGAAATCGCCTATCACAATCCGGCAATCAGCAGGAAGGATTTATTCACTTCCGGGCTCAGGCTGGGAAGGGATATCCTCGGGACCAGTACCAATACACTGTTCTTCGCCTTCTTCGGTGGGTACATGGGGCTCCTGATCTGGTTCAAGGACTTATCCTATTCCATCGGGGAAATCGTCAATTCCAAAGTATTCACTTCAGAAATGATCTTCATCGGCTCAGCAGGACTCGGTGTCGCCCTTGCCATCCCCGTCACCTCAGCTATCACGGCTTATTACTTGCTGAAAACGGGACAAAAGGACATGGCCGCTGTCCCGGATGAATCCCCTGAAGACCAATGAAAAGGTCCGTCCCCCGAAAACCAGGGACGGACCTTTCCTAATAAGTCGGGTGCCAGTGCATTTAAAAATGTTGCGAGCTTTCATCAGACAACTGATCCCTGAAGGTATCAGTCCCTGCCGGTAATGCCTTTGTAAAGTCGCTCTATTAGCATCTTGGAAGATTGCAAAAAATTTTCTGATAGAAAATGTTTGAATATTCTATAAATGGTTAGTATAATAGAAAAAAGGTCAAGGAGCTGATTTTCATGAAGAAGTATTTGCTAAACTCACCACAGTCTGATGTAAATCACATGGATTCACTATTTGCAGAAATGATATTGGACGAGGCACTGCTTACATTTCGGAAAGAGCAAATCGCACAAGAGATTGACCAGGCATTACGCAAACGCAATAAGGATGACTTCCTGCGTTTGACAGATATACTAAACCAGATTCAGAATGTGGGATAATATATTTCTACAATAAACCAGGACAATTCTTTTGCCTGTCCAGGCAGAAGGATTGTCCTTTTTACGTTATTTAAGGGTGTCTACCAATCACCCTGACTGCTAGAGGCACCTATTTTAGCTTATTTGGAGCTGGTTCTAACTCCTTTTCGATTCTTCACATTATATATGGTGTTCATAGAAGATCTATCTCCGTTTAAGTCATATACAGGAATCGAATAGTAACAGAACCATGCCGGTTAAATAGCTTTCAATCCATAATTTAAATATTCATTCATGTCGAATATTCTTTATTGATATACATTTTTCTTCACGAAACATAATCAACCGTACCACCGCCAATTTCCGCTTCTCTCCCAAACAGTCTGGAATAGACGCCTGTTTGATTCTGCAGGAGATCCACATGCTTCCCTTGTTCTACGATCCGGCCATCCTCAAGGACAACAATCCTATCGGCAGAAAGAACCGTGGATAACCTGTGGGAAACGATGATGATGGTTTGATTCTTCCCGGCTCGGAGGACGGCTTCGTTTATCTTGGTTTCCGTGATGGGATCAAGGGCCGAGCTTGCTTCATCGAGAATCAGAATCGGAGCGTCCTTTAAAAGTGCCCTTGCCAGGGACAGACGCTGCTTCTGCCCTCCAGACAGCAGACTCCCTCTTTCACCTACCGGGGTGTCGAGTCCTTCCGGCAAAGTTTCGATGAGATCACCCAGTCCACTGTCTTCAAGGGCTTTCAAGAGTTCCTCATCCGTTGCATCCCATTTTCCGATCCTGAGGTTATCAGCGAGCGTTCCACTCCTGAGCATGACATCCTGAGTGACAATGGCCATCTGTGAACGAAGCCAAGTTGTATCCCACTCCCGGATATCGCGGCCATCGACTTCAATCCGGCCTACTCCCGTATCGTAAAGTTTGAACAATAGATCGACAATCGTGGATTTCCCCGATCCGCTCGGGCCCACCAATGCCCATTTCTCACCGGCACCTATGGAAAATGATACACCTTTTAATACATTTTCTTCTTTACCCGGATATGAAAACGCAACGTCCTTAAGTTGGATGTGGCCGCTTGCCCGCCCGCTTTGAATGCCTTCTGACACCTCGGCTTCAGACACTTCCTCAGCAAGCAACATTTCAGAACGGTCCAATGCCGGACCTGTTCTCCTGACAGATAGCCAGTTGCGGAGCAGCTTCTGCATTTCATTCGCCGCAATGGTCACCAGTCCCCCGGCCGTCAACATCTGTCCGCTTGTCAGTCCCTGATTCCAGATCAACAACGTACTGATTAAATAGACGAGTCCAAGGGCAAATCCATTATAGCTTGCGATTACCACGACGGATTGCATCCTCGCTTTTAACTCTTTGACCGAGTGCTTCACGAAGTTGTCCCGGATGGACATGACGCTGTCCACTTCACTGTCCGACACCCCCATGATCCGGGACAGATGGATCCCCGTCACGGATTCTCTCAATCTTTCAAGATATCTGGACGCTTCTCTCCGGGCATCCGCTGAAGCCGACCGGGTCCTTGCCCCTACAAAATTAGAAGTCCAGTAAAAAATCACGCCAAGGACGACGCTCGTAATCATCAAATAAGGATGAATCCACAAAAGCACCAGGCTGTAAATGAATACCCCCTGCACGCTTGCCATGAAGGTCGACCCTTCCCATGCCAGAAAATTGTGGAGTGTATCCGGATCATCAGACACCCTCGCAAGCATCTCTCCAGTGGAATTATGATGATAAAACGAATATGGGACAATTTGCAAATGACGGAACAGGCGCAGCTTCTGCCAATTTGTCACGGTCTTTGCAGTTTGATGACAGAAATATTCGTCAATGACCATCATGACTAAATCAAGGACCGCTGATAAAATCAAGAGCCACATCAATCCCCATAGCCAATTATGGTTTTCGTTCGGGATAATGGTATCCACCAGCCAGCTGAGGGCAAGAGTGGGTATCAGAGCTGAGAACACCTGGCTGATTGCGATGACGATGGAGTCAGCAATGACCCATTTTTTATAAGGACGGAGAAAGCTTAGTACTCTTCTACCATCACGATTCTTTACTTGAGCCGCCGTCATCCGATCATCTCCCTTTCAAGCTCGCTGTATTGAGCTCTGTATAATTCATAATACTTACCTTGCTTTTGCAAGAGCTCCTCATGGGTCCCTTTTTCCGCTATGACTCCTTGATCGAGAAGGATGATCACATCGGCGTTTCTCACGGTCACGAGACGGTGTGCGATGGTAATCGTTGTCCTGCCGGGGATCAGTTTCTCTAAAGATTCCTGTACTCGTTCTTCTGTTTCCCCGTCAAGCGAGGAAGTTGCTTCATCGAAGATCAGGACAGGTGGCTGTCTCAGAATCGCACGGGCCATAGCCACCCGCTGCCTTTGACCACCGGAAAGCTTCAATCCCCGTTCACCGACGACTGTTTCATATCCCTCATCCAAGGACTCAATCAACTCCTTCAAGCCAGCCGCTTCCACGGCTTGATTCAATTCCTCTGTTGTCGCATCAGGTTTTCCGTACAACAAATTCTGCCGGAGTGTACTATTTAAAAGGAACGTTTCCTGAGAAACAACACCAACCTGTTGACGGAAGCTGTTCCGGTTATAGCTGAACAGATTCTTATCATCGATGAATACGGAGCCCTCCTGTGGTTCATAGAGCCCAAGCAGGAGCTGTACCAGGGTACTTTTACCTCCTCCACTCGTCCCCACAATCCCGATGTGATTCCCCTGTTCAAGGGATAGGGAAACGCCTTTCAAGACCTGTTTGTCATTTCCCGGATATGAAAACCATAGATTCTCTAAGTCTATCTTCCCTTCAACCGTGCCAAAAGAAGGGAGTTCCTCCTTGTGTTCTTCCGGCAGATCAAAGTATTCATAGATTCGCTGCAAGGCAGGTATCGCCTGCTGTATCGTCAGGGCATGCTCCGCCATAGAACGTACCGGCAGAAACATGATCGGGATAAAGCTCAGGCACGCAACAAGGGTACCAACCGTAATTGTCCCGTCCCAGATTGCCCATCCACCAATCAGCATTACCACGCCTGGTGCTGCGATATTAAAAAGATTCCCGAGGCGCCAATTCACTTTCCCGATAAGTGCCGCCCGAATTGAGAACTGCTTCCAATCACTCAGCTTCTTCTCCTGAGTAACCACTTCCACATCCTGCGTCTGATAGGTTCTCACCAACCTGACACTTTCAATGCTTTCCTGCAGGTGTTGATACATATCTGCACTCATTTCACGCTGGGTCGCGCTCATCTTCCGCATCTTTTTTCCCAGCGTAAAGGAAGGTACGACGTAAATAGCGAAGACAGCGAACATCACAATCGCGGCTGGCCAGAATAAAACGAACACAGTGGAAAAAGCCGCAATCGCCCCCACCACCTGCTGCAGAATACGAGGAACCACCGTATTGTTCAGGTTTTGAATCGATTCCACATCATGAGTCAAACGGAAGAGCATATCTCCCCTCGGCGTCTTTGAGAAAAACGACATCGGTGTCCGGTGCAGCTTTCGGAACGCCCGGATCTGCATATCTGTGATGACGTCAAGTCCGATCTTCACCTGCACATATTCCTGCATTGTCTCGAACAAGGACTTACCCAGGTATGCACCGAGAATTCCCCCTACGACCCACACTAAGAAATTCAAATCTCCCCCGACGATGACGTCATCGACCAACCGCTTTACGAGTATCGATGGCACGATGGTAAAGAGACCGCCTATGACGGAAAACACAAGTGCCACCAATAGTTTTCTCCAATAGGGTTTAAAATGGTTTAACGTTGTTTTTAATAAGTTCATGTTGACCCCCCTCACAAAATTCTATTTTATACCAATCACATGAAATATTCACTATAATTTGAATTGAGTTAATCGTCCATATAATTTAGTATATTCTGCCTCTTAGGTTGCATCTTCGGCCATTGGGGAGAAAGGATCCTAAGACTTTGGGATGAAAAAAAGATGAGCCCGTTGTAAATTGGGATCATCTTTTGGGCTAAGTTACAATAATACCGCTTAACTTCTTTTCACAAATGTCTTCACCATTTGCCCACTCCTGAACATCCACGTCCAGAACCTGCTTACTTCCTGCGATGGTTGTGAGGATCCTTGCCTCTTGATAAGAATACGAAAAAGTGTGTAGGGTGCCGAATAAATTCTCGTAATCCGTGAAGAAAACAGGTGAATCCATGTTTTTGAAATGTTGGAACATTTGATGATGGGACAGTTGTTTATCTTTTAAACTCAGTAAATGCTTATTGCGTTGGAGAGAACCTTCAATAGACCGGCGATTATTCCTTTTTAAATGATCGTCCTGAAAATGGTTCACGCACGACAAGAATGAATCTCCATACCTGACCCTCACCTTATCGGGACTCGCTTCGACTTCAGCCATGTTACCATTTCGGTCACCTAAAGAGAAATTATAACAGGCAGAATGAGGAATTTCCTTCAGCATGGCAACTGCTTCTTTAAGGGAAGAGCACGTATCCAAGATCATCCTTATCGCAGCCCACGGAGAGACTCCTTTTCTGTAGCCATGATGACTGACGAAGTGCAAACCTGCAACCAGGCCTTGCTCATTTACACCATCATGCCTCCCCAAGACTTGAAGATTATACCCGGCTGAGGCAAAAGCGTGATCCGGTTGAACCAGACTAAAAACCCCATCATATAGAGCAGGAGAAAAATCGTAATTCCTCACATAATAATCCTTTGTAAGTAGTGAGGAACATCCCATCGATTCCGTCTTTGGTACATCATAACCGCTGAACAAAGCCGATGCCCTCGTCTCTGATATCCCACTCCCCTGTGCCAGTCCGTCTAATTCTTCCAGTAAATGAGGTGCAAAAGTGGAATAGATCGATTTCATGTTAGGAAGATCAATCTCCTGTTTCGTAATGGACTCCAAAGTGTTTACGAATGTGGTATTTCTCAGCTTTACACCTGTTTCTAAGCCGATGTGATAAGAGCTGCCTCTTATTTGAAATATACTTACATAGAAATTAGACATGTTGAAATCCCCCTGATGCCATCATAGACTTCCTATTACCACATTACCTGTCATTTTTTGCTTGAATTGGACCGCTATAAGATTGTCCTCGTTTCTAATCGGTGGAGGTATTCCCCCATAATCTCTTCCAGTTGTGCTACGATGAGAATAAGAAGAAAGGGGATGACTCTCATGTCCATATTCAATAGAGTGATCGCAAGTATCGGAGTCGGCTCTGCGACTGTCGATACGAAGGTGAAGAGTGCATATATCCAACAAGGGGAAATGCTCGAGGGAGTTGTAGAGATAAAAGGCGGGAATACAGATCAGTTAATCGATTCGATCAATCTGAAACTGATGACGATGTACGGCCATGAAGGTGGAGATCGACTGTCACCTGCCGTTGTGGAAGTCCACCAGCTCAATGAACCCTTTACTATTTCAAAGGGAGAAAAGAAGCACATCCCGTTCTCATTTCAGGTGCCCCTCTATACACCGATTACTATGATTCATCCAGAAACACAGAAGAATGTACCACCAGTCTGGATCGAGACAGGAGTGGATATCAAGAATGCCATTGATCCGAAAGACAGGGATTATGTATCCGTTGATCCCACCACCGTTCATGAAAACATCGTGGATGCCATCAAGGTCATCGGCTTTAAATTTCATCAAATGGAGAGTCAGAATACTCCGGTATGGATCAAAACGAACCGTCCATTCGTGCAGCAATACGAATTTAAACCAACATACGGCAAATACAACCGAAAGCTCGACGAACTCGAAGTCTATATCCTTCAGGGCGATCATGAAACAACCATCTACTTCGAAATCGATACCCGCAGCAAGGGATCGCTGGCTGCCTTGAAAGAAAAGTTCAACCTGGATGAACACAGAGGAAACGTGACCCTTGACAACCAGGAGATCCTGCTTAAGAGAAGCCGTGTGAGTGATGTATTTGAAGAGATTATTGATGAGGTTCTTTAACTGAGACTTGATGGCAAAACACCAAAAAGCTGAAGAATCGGCCTCTTCAGCTTTCCAGCAATATATTCATTTTACACCCTCGACCAATTTCCTTATGGAGTTCAATTTTGCAGTCAACTCAAGGAACCACTCTTCATCTCCTGTTTCCAGGGCAAGATCGATTAAGTATTGAATTTGTTCTTTATTTTTGACATGTGCTTCTGGTATTTTGTTTACCTGTCTGTTCAACAGTGGAAGACTTTTCCCTTCGATGGTCTTATTGTCACTGGTCACGATTTTCGCTTTTACGCCTTCTCCCTGGATGTCAAGATTCTCTATATAGCCGATGACCAGTTCTCCAGAAAGTAGCCTCCCTTTGATCCAATCTCCAATTTTTAATATAGACGGCTGGTTTGACAAATGATTCACCTTCTAAACTGTAATATTATTTGTTACATTTATTCAAAAAGAAAGCCTTCTATGCTTTCTCTTGATTGATCATCTCGACAATGTCTTTAATGGAGTAGTATTTTAAGTAATCCCCCAGCTTTTCTTCAGCACCGAGAAAAATCTGAAATAGAACATTCTTCATATTTGCGCCTACAAGACATTTTTCATTTGTAGCCGTGCATTTTGGCTGCAGTGCGCCTTCTGATGTGATCTTATAAATATCCCACAGATTAATGTCACTCAAGTCCCTGGCAAAGATGAATCCTCCGCCCGTCCCTTCTTTTGAGGCGATGATTCCCTGCTTTTTCAAAAGACTTAGGACTTTGCGAATCCGGACCGGATGGACTCCGGCACTTTCTGAAATGGCATCGCTTGTTGACATGCGGTCTGCCTGCAGGGCCAGATACGTTAAACTGTGGATGGCTAATGTAAAGTTGCTATTCATGGCCTGCCTCCTTCACGGATGTTACTGTAATAGTAACTTTTACAGTTTACACTGTCAAGAATCCCGTTCAACAGCTAATTGGCAAGTTTTTGCAGTTCATTATATGAGTAGGCTCTCACTTTTCTCGGAAGGAAACTGCGAATTTCATCATCGTTATAGCCGACCTGCAATCTTTTTTCATCCAGCATGATGGGTCTCTTCAGCATAAGGGGGTTCTCCCTGATCAATGTATATAAATCCTGGAGTGGCAACGAATCAATGTCTACCTTTAATTCCCGGTACGCCTTAGATTGTTTTGATATTATATCTTCTGTTCCATTTTCCGTCAGACGAAGGATTGATTTGATCTCATCCGGCGTCAACGGCTCTGTCTGCATATTCCGCTCCACGTATTCGATTGAATGTTCCTCAAGCCACGCTCTCGCTTTGCGGCAGGACGTACAGCTTGGTGTCAGAAATAAATTGACCATGTATTTACACACTCCTTTTAAATGTAATAAAAAAAGTAACAGTTTTAACGTTAATAAATGCATCCGTTATTCTGGATACACTGTAATAATAATATTTACAGTTAAGATTGTCAACCATCATTTTATAAAACCAGTAAATTTCCCTATAGAAAAAGGTTACATTTGATAGTCGTCCGCTAAAGGCCCATATGAGAAAGGAAATAGTCAAGTCTCCTCCTGGCGCCACCACGGAGAAAGATAATCATTTCCCCCTCCCCTTTTCTTAGCCAAATACCTTCTGCCCATTGATCATGACATACTTTCCTTTCATCAATCCATTAGCCTCCTGTTAATGAATGCATACACGGCAGATAAAAGAACGAACATGACCACCACAAAGATGGTTCCCTCATGGGCATAATCGATCAGGCTATTGATGATCACGATCAACCCTAATGGAAGAAAAAATACAAGCCCCGTTACGGTTCCTAACAAAGACTTATTCCTGATCATCTTTTCATTGAAACCTGCGAGCAGCCATGTTTGCTTTTTCACACCTACTAAGTATGAAACCAACAAAAGAGCGATTCCGATGGTAAGCAGTCCGTAGTTCATTTTGATCCCTCCGTAATAATTATGAAATTTCTTCATTACATGTACGTATTAATTTGAACAAGGTTCCAAATTACTCCTTATGAAAGGCTAAAAAAATCAAAAAGACAGGTTCCCCGGAGCTTTTCCTTATAGAGAAAATTCAACCAGGCAACCTGTTCTTTAAAGTCAATATCCGTTAGTAAGTGTCTTCGTCCCTGCTCGAACGGGGCCCTTCCCCTTTACCCTCTTCAACGTCGCCACAATCAGAAAGCTGACGATCACAAGAAGAAGCCATGAGCTGACCTTACCAAGATGAACAAGGCTCCAGGCATCGGCCTGGTTCGGGTATTCCCAGGCACCGAAGAACGTTGCAATGTTTTCAGCGATCCAGATAAAAAAGCCGATGAGGACAAACGAAAGGGCAAGTGGCATTCGATAGTATGTTCCCCCGACCACATATACGACCCATGTTTTCCAAAAGACGATGATGACAAGGCCCGACAGCCACCAGCGGATGTCGATCCAAAAATGATGGGTGAAGAAATTCAAATAAATCGCAGCGGCAAGGAGAACGACTGACAAAAAAGGCGGCCACTGAATCAGTTCAACCTTCAGCCTCCTCCACGCCTGGCACAGATAACTTGCTACACTTGCGTACATGAATCCACTGTATAAAGGGACTCCGAACAGTTTGGAGTAGCCTTCTCCCGGATAAGACCACGATCCCATATGAACCTTGAACAGTTCAAGTGCGAGTCCAATCAAATGGAAGAGGGTGATGACCTTGAGTTCATCCCGGGTTTCAAGACCTGATTTCACCATTGCCCACTGCATAAAAAGACAGATGAGAAGCAGCCAGTCATATCTTGGCAGGATTGGAAGGGGAATGATCTGCGTCAACGCCAAAGAAGCAAAGATGACAACAGGAAACAAGCAGGACAAAGCCTGCTCCCATCCGAAACGAAGGAGCTGTTTGATCGCCATCATAATCCTGATTCCTTTGCATCTTCTTCACGCTGATATTCCAGCAGGTCCCCCGGTTGACAATCAAGGGCTTTGCAAATCGCCTCTAATGTGGATAACCGTACCGCCTTAGCCTTTCCATTTTTCAGGATTGAAAGGTTCGCCATCGTGATTCCCACCTTTTCTGAAAGCTCCGTCACACTCATTTTCCGTTTCGCAATCATTACATCAATATTGATTATAATCGCCATATTCTCACCTCAGACCGTTAAATCATTTTCAAATTTGATTTCAATGGCATTGTTTAATAGCTTTTGGAGAACGGCCGCAAAGATGGCGATCACCGCTGAACCGAATAGGAAGGTCATGCCGATTACGATGACACCGGGAGCGTCGTCCACCTCCGCCAACGTATAAAAGAGCGGCATGCCAGCCACATAGAAGAGACTGATCGTAATGGCACATTTTTTGATCGTCTTCAAAGCCTTGACCGATGATCCTGAAAACGCGTTTTTTTGGTCAATTAACCTTAACAGTTTAAACGCCTGGAACAACGCTGCGTAAAAGGGGACTGCCGATGCGTATATGATGACAAGCATTCCATAAACCACATAGGCAAGCTTCCATCCTGCCGCTTCCATTGCCAACGTAGGCAACCCGAATAGGCATAAAGCGGCAATGGGAGTCCCGATCAGAAAAAGCGCAATCTTTAAAAGAAGTGTTTCCCGTTTCATCTATAGCACCTCACTTGATAATATACTATGAATTTACCATGATATTTATTGATTAACAATAAATATTTATCAATTTTATAGATTTTTTTATTGAAAACGGTAAATAGCCGTTTGAGGGACGGACCTTTTTGAGAGGTGGAATTATGGAGTGTGCATGCCTTTTAGAGGTCCGTCCCTCAAAAAAATGGAGTCCGGCCAAACGGCCGGACTCCATTTAAGAAAGAATTATATTATTAATGACTATTCATGCGCCAGGATTGTGCGCGATTGTTTTCTTTCCTGAACATAATAAAGGACTAGTGTTGCGGCAACCAGGATCCCCATGATCATGTACAGTGACCGGTATCCCGTCAAGGGAATCAGAAATCCAAGAGCATACGGTCCAAATCCGAGGCCGGCATCCAGGGAAATATAATAAGTAGATGTTGCCAGACCCACTCGTTCAGGGGGCACTGCCTTTACAGCTATCGCCTGGGTGACGGATTGCATGTTTCCGAACCCGAGGCCGATCAGAACACCTGAAAGAAGCAGAATCAAGGTGTTACCAGCCGCGCTTAGCAGGAACAGGCCGGCAGCGAAAAGAACAAAGGCCGGTAGCATGACGGCCTTTGCCCCTTTTGCATCCATCAGTCTCCCTGTGAAAGGGCGTGATACAAGAATCGCTACGGCATAGACGACAAAGAACAAGCTGGCAGCTTCCACTAGGTCGATATCGATCGCGTAGAAATTAATGAACGACAAAACACTTGAATATGCCAGGGACACGAACAGTACAACCAGTGCAATAGGAAGTGCCTTTGGTTCGATAAAGCTTGCCAGGTTGAGTCGTTCTTTCTTCACCCTTCCATTTACTGGTTTCTTCACGACTGGAATCTTCACAAATAGACTAATCACATAGCTGATGACCCCAAGTGCAAGGCAAAAGACGAATATCGTATTGAAACTTGCATGTTGACTTAAGAAGAGACCGAAGAATGGGCCAACAGCTGTTGCTAATGTGATGCTCATACTGTAATAGCCGATCCCTTCTCCTTTTCGGCTCTGGGGTATGATTTCTGCTACGATCGTTCCTGTAGCCGTACTGACCATTCCAAGTGCCACACCGTGAAGAAAACGGGTAAGAAGTAAGAAACTGATGCCTCCCTCTACGAAATACAGGCATGAGGTGGCAATGAACGCAATCATGCCTACAAACAACATTTTTTTATTCCCGATGGTCGTGATCATCCTGCCGAGGAAAAGGCGCCCAATCAGGGTCCCGATGATAAAGATACCGGTCACAAGTCCCGCCTGACTCTCCGACGCCCCGAATTCATCCACGGCATATACGGCCATTGTGACAAGCAATAAATAAAAGATTAAATAAATAAAAAAATTGGCGATAGACATGAGGGAAAAATCCTTCGTCCAAAGCTTCGGTTCTGACTGACTCATCTGAAAGACTCCTTATCTGTTCATATTCTCCTTGATCTGATTCATCATTCCGATCATCTCCAGTTGCTTCTCTTCGCTGATTCCTTCCATGATAGACTGCTCAAAAAGGTCGATGGTCTTCCTGGCACTCTCATAAACTTCGATCCCCGCTTCAGTAAGCTGCATCCGCTTTTCTCGTCGATCCTTTCCCGGAATCCGTTCAATATATCCCGCTTCCTCCAATTGATGGACCGTCCTCGTAATCGTCGGTTTCTCTACACTTTGATAATGAGAGATTTCCACATTGGATGCAGGTCCGTTATGGTAGAGGTTATATAGAATCGTCCACTGGGCCCTGTGCAGACCGTGTTCATTCAGCTGAACGTTCAATTGATTTTCAAATGGCCTGTAGAGCCTGATCAACTCCTGAAAAAATTGTTGTGCCGATTTCATTTGGTCGTTCCTCCTTCGTATATGGTTAACTCAGGTAATGGTTATCTTGGGTAACTATTTTAGTTTAGCAGATTATTAGGCGGATGTCGAGAATGGGGAATGTGGAGATTTAGCTGGGGGGAATTCTCTTCATTAAGAGACAAAAAAAGAAACCTTCTTCGTAAGACGTAGGTTAACTTGGACGAACCAAGTCAGAGCTATAATACGAAAAGGTTTGTCAGGTTAGTTTGGTCAGAAGGTGAAGAAATAAACACGTTTTTTTGAAATCCAGCCATATTTTATACTGATTCTGTCCGGATTCAACATAATTAATCATTCTTGTTGAATTTTATGAGAGGAGATTTTTTAGGATTGGTGTAGTTTTAAGGAGGGCAATCGCATTTCCGCTAATACTGTATAAACCTGTCTTTTTTCAAAGAGTTGTAAAAAAGGAGCAGCATCCGCCACTCCTCTTTTACAAAAATTAGTTTCTAGGGTCCACATAATCGGGATAATCCGTAATGATCGCGTCCACGTCCATATTGAATAGAAAATCTGCCGATTCGTGACTGCGCACTGTCCATGATCCGATTTTCATATCAAGGGAATGAACATCTTCCACTACTTGCTGTGTGACGATTCCATAGCTTGGATTGAACCATTCGGCATACGTGGAGACCTCTTTTAACACTTCGGGTGTGGCTTGCGCCTGGCTCCACGCCAACACTCCGACTGGAACTTTTGGAAGCAGTTTATCCATCTTTCTCATAGAGTCAAAATGAAAGGATTGAAGAATAATTTTTTCGTTTTGCGGTGTATCGAGGTGACGTTCCTTTAATGTATCAGCAACTTGTTCTTCGATACCAGGATAAAGTTCAGGAGACTTCATTTCGATTAAGATCCCCACTTTTCCATGATAGCGATCCAGCACTTCTTCAAAAGTAGGGATCTCTTCTCCTGAAAATTGTTCGCCTTTCCAGCTCCCTGCATCAAGACTCTTCATTTGCTCGAGTGTTAAGTCCCCCACTTTTCCCGTGCCGTCGGTTGTGCGATCCACTGATGTATCATGGATGACGACCAATTCACCATCTTTGCTTCGTTGAACATCGATTTCAACATAATCCGCCTTCATATTGACTGCGAGATCATAGCTTGCAATCGTATTTTCAGGTGCATAGGCTGCCGCCCCGCGGTGCGCAATATTCTCTACCTGCTTTTCCTCACCTGCTGTCGGTTCTTCTGCAAACGCCTGGCTGAACGGACTCAATAACAATGAAACCGCAATTCCTGTACCGATTAATAATCTTTTGTTCATGTTCTTCATCTCCTATCCCGAATATATGTTTCTACTTTATTGTAGGAAAGGGATGTTGAGTTAATATGTTGATAGTTAAAACATTTATAAAGGTTACGTTAATAGAATTCGACCTTTTTTCTTAGGGATTTTTACAAAAGATTGGGAAACTAGTAGATTTATAGTCTGTTGTGCTTATTTAATGTCAAAATAGTTACTAAAAACTCGAACGGAAGCAGGAATCATGCCTGTTTGTACAACTTTCAAGCCTTATATCCAATATTCATGCAGGATTCAAAATTATCATGCGGGAAATTACATTATCCTGCGGGATTGGAAAAAATCAAGCAGCTGTGTCGAATTATCTTTAGTGGAGGACAGTTGACCTATCCTCCATGTACCATCTCATTCCCGGGACAACGTGCCCATGTCCCACAATGATTCCTCACCAGTCTCCATGTTCTTCACTTTATACTGATTTTTCTTCACCTCATCCTCGCCAATAATAATCACATTCCGGACCTTTTCTTTGTTTGCTTTTTCAAGGAGTCTGCCTAATTTCCGATTGCTCATCTCAAGTTCGACTGTTTCACCTTTTTTCCTTAAATCACTGGCTAGTCGGAGAGCTTCCTTCTGTGTCCCGAGTGAGATAACATAATAATCCACTCGGGAAGCAGAGTTCACTCGTTTTCGGGAAGCCTTGATCGCTGCATAAATGACATCCAATCCAAGGGATATGCCGACAGTCGAGATCGTTTCATCTGTTCCAAGAAGACCTCCAATAGCATTATCATAACGCCCACCGCTCCCGATACTTGAAGTGATCGATCGGTCCGTTAAGAATATTTCATAGATTGTCCCTGTGTAGATTTCCAAACCTCTTGCCAAAAACGGATTAAACACACATTGCTCTTTGATATCCAGGAAATCAAGATAGAGTGCGAGTTCTTTTATTTCCCTTAATCCTTCCCTGAGGTTTGGATTTGGATTTTCTTTGGAATACGATTCGAAATAATCAAAGCTGGCATTGTTTCCATCTGTTAAAAATTGTTCAATGGCGCTTCTGGTTGAGACTGTTATCTTAAGTTCTTCAAGTTCTGCCACAACCGCTTTAACTCCGACCTTTTCAAGTTTATCCAGAATCAGGACTGCCCGGTTGAGATTGTCCGGCTCAAGACCGAACACTTCAAGCATCCCGGTCAGAAGTTTTCGATTATTGTATTGGATCGTTACATTCATTTCGAGCTTACCGAATGCATCCAGTGCCATCATCATCAGCTCTGCTTCCGCCACCTGGGAATCGACGCCCACAATATCCACGTCACACTGAGTGAATTCCCGGAACCTCCCGGCCTTAATAGGTCCGTCCCTGAATACTTTCCCGATTTCATAACGTTTGAAGGGCAGGCTGATGGCAGGGTTCATTGCAACTACCTTGGCAAAGGGAATCGTCAGATCATATCGCAGGGCGAGATCTCTTTCCCCCCTGTCCGTTAAGGTGTACATCTCTTCAAGGATTTCAGCCCCTCCAGCATATTTCGACGAAAGAAGCTCAGTGTAATTCAAGATAGGGGTTTCAAGGGGCTTGCAACCGTATTGGATAAATACATCCTCCAGTGTTCTTCTGACTTCCCTTCTGATCACTTCCGCCTCCGGTAAATAATCCTGAGTCCCTTTAACATTTTGATAATCCATTTTCTTCATTTTCATCTTTCTTCTCCTCCTTTTTTGTATAAAAAAAGAACCGCACTTGATATAAGCGAATAACTTAATCAAATGCGGTTCTATGAGAAATAACCTTCCTATTTACGATTATTAAAAATCGGATAGCAAGGTTACTTGATATGATGATGGAATTGTGTGAATGAATGTTGTTGGTTAATGAGTATCATTTTTATCCACCTCTTATTTTCAATTACATTATCACATGAGAAGGATGATTTCAATGCAAGGATCGGTTCCTGCCATCACTGCCGTTCAATATTTCGATCCCTCAAAGCGAATCCTTCCTTTATAGAAGGCCACTCCTCATCAATGATCGAGTAAACAACGGCATTTCTGACATATCCCCCTGATAGGATCCTTTCTTTCCTCAATACTCCCTCTTTTACAGCACCTATTCTTTCAATCGCTTTCTGGGAACGGAGATTTCGTTCATCCGTTTTAAGCTGAACCCGCATCATTCCTAAAGTTTCAAAACAATAACGGAGGATCAGAAACTTACAATTGGAATTAACGAATGACCTTTGATAGTCTTTACTGTACCAAGTGGAACCGAGTTCACAAGATTTTTGTGAACGATTGATTTCGAATAATCGGGTAGATCCAATGATCTTATTTTGTTCTTTTAACACCACTGCAAAAGGTAAGGCGGTCTCCTGCTCCCGTAACCGGATGGCAGCTGTTACCCATTGCTCCATTTCATCGAGGGTAGTGATTTCCGTCAGCATAAAACGCCATATCTCTGGATGGTTTGCTTCAAGAAGAGCAGCGGAATGCGTAACTTCCAGAGGAATCAATTTTATTTTCTCATTTTCTAATAGTGGCGGGGAGTGAAAGAGATTGGTTTTCATATGTCCTCCTATTTTTCCAATTTATTTTATGAGGTCCGTCCCTCACCGTATTGTATACCATCACGCTCGAGTCCTATGGGATGGGCTAACTCGGCCTTTGATGCTCCGTTAGTGTTAATGGCTCCTGGTTAAAATGCCCGTGGTATGATTTAAAGTTGGAATCTATTAATCATTTTTTCAGCAACCTCTTCCGGACTCATCTTCGTATTATTGATCTTGATATAATTCTCTCTTACTATTTCCCCTTCAACCGAATTCAGACGGAGTTTCTCCAGGGAAGCCAGCAGTCTTCTCTCAGAGTCTTCGACATTTCGCTTGGACGGTTTATGTTGCAGCCTGTTCGATGTCGTATTTCGTTTTAGCCGTACTTCTAAGTCAGACTCCAATTCTACAAAATATACTTCTGCCCCGTTGGACTCGAATATGTTTGTAACCTTCTCAACCCATTTCCAATCCTCTTGCTTATTAAATGCCCACATAAAGGTGAAAATCATCCCGTACTGATCACTTTTTGAAAAAGCTTCAAATATTTCTTCTCTCATCATGCTGCACAGTCTCCACATTTCTTCCGAGAATCCGAAGAATGGTTGCAGCAATTCGATGGTCATATGGTTATGAAATAGTTTCAGTTCTGTTCTTTTTTCTAATTCTTGTCCTACCGTCATTTTCCCGACGGCTTGTGGTCCGAATAGTAAGATGAGTTTCATTGGATTGCCCCCTTTTTTAGTAGTTTTCTAGTAGTTGTGCAACAAAATGTTTAAAAATCGGATGGGAAGGGGCTTGTATGAGTCCTTTACAGGTCTACGTTCGAATCTCTTTATGAGCAGACTTTCACTCCTTGTGGGCGATTTCTAATAGATTTGATCCGGCATATTGAGATATGATCCGAATGGATATTGTATGGACCGTTTCTCGAAAGCACAGACGGTTCGACTATGTGAGTTGGATAAGCAGGAACTCACTCGTCCAACCCTGCTCCTTTCTTCGCCATTTCTATGTTTTCAAAATGAATACTCTTCATTCCTTCAAAAAAATCATACCTCTCACTGCAAAAGGCTTCTGCCTTTTCTCCTTCTTGTGAAAGATGACTTAAATAATACGTAGAATCCTCCACCCTCCGCGCCATCTCATGTCGATTATCCGTTACGGATCCATGACCGGGGACATGAGTCCGGATCGTATGCATTTGTAAAATCTTTTCAGCCTTCTTTATCGTTTCCTTGTAATCTATGTAACCGCTGAAAATAAACGGAAACTCGACATCCGATAGATAGTCCCCGGATAAGAAAATACCCAATGGTTCTATGACGGTGAAAAGCCCATCATGCGTGTGGCATGGTGCTTTGTAAAAGGTTAAAGAAAGGTCTCCCAATTCGAGCTTTTCTTCATCGCGGGATATGGCATAGTCCACGGACGGATAATGAGGATTATAATTCCTTTTTATATAATACCGCTGGTCGAACTGATGGATCTTTTGAATTATTTCCTCTTTGTGTTCGTGATGCTTAAGTTCCTCTGAAGCAATTACTTTTGCCTCTGGAAAGGCTCCTGAACCGATGATGTGGTCAAAATCACTGTGAGTGTAGAGGATGTACAGCTGCTTGTCGCCTAACTTCTTATCCACATGCTCCCGAATTTCCTTTACTTCATGCGGCAGCCAATTCGGGTCGGTCATGATCATCACGTCGTCGGTTTGAATGATGGCCGACGTGGTCTGATATAATGAACTTTGGAAAACGGTTAGATGGTCGTTTTTGAAATGAATCATAGGTTGCCTCCTTTTTCATTTCTTTGCTAGATTAATCAACAACATCACTATTATATTTTTCAGGCAATAACTCCATCACCTTACACTTTACCAATTCTCCCTTATACGAAAGGATGACATCGGTGTTTTTCCCGTAATCGCTTATTAACTCCCGACACATGCCACAGGGAGCCACTACCCAGCACTGTTTGATATCTTCGTGTGGATGGGGGTGAGCGACGGCGACAATCGTTTCGAATTCGTGGTCTCCTTCAGAGATGGACTTCCCGATGGCCATGGCTTCCCCACAGACGGTAATTCTGCCGACGTTTGCTTCTACGTGCACGGCTGCATATACTTCTCCGGATGTGGCTCTGACCGCTGAACCGATATGATGGCGACCGTACCGGTAATTCTTTTCTATGACTCTTTCTGCTTCTTTGATAAGTTCATAGTCTTTTTCTTCTAATGGTCTTACTTCTATCATGTTTACTCTCTCCCTTGGATTATGGAGTTTGCACTTGCTTCAATATCAATTCCACTATTTCCTCCTGTGACAGCTCCTCCGTCAAGATCACTTCACTATCCACACCGAGATAGTCTCTCGGATTCCACCAGGCACGCAATGATTCTTCACCGAATTCGGTCTTTTTTGAACGGGAGTTATGTCGGTGGACGGTTTCTTGAAACGATAAATCATAGTAATAGGCATGGGCTTTTCCATAATAGAAGCTGATTAACCCCTTGAGCATGTCACCATAGCGCTGCTCAGAAAAGATCCCTTCCACAATGACAAATTCACATTTCCCCCTTCCATATTCCGTGATCTGACGGATCAGGTCCATGGACAGGTTACCGTCCCGATCCTGCACCATCAACATGTCGCGGCGGACGACATCTTGTGAAACGAGGAGCGTACCTCTCCCCAGACGTTGCTGAAGACGTTTAGCAGTCGTTGTTTTTCCACTTCCGGAGTTTCCCCGTATGATGAGTAACGTAGATTCCATAATTCCCTCCATGATGGTTAGTCGGTTAGTTGTATATTGTATTTTTCCAATAAATCCTTCAATGCCGGTCTTTCATTTCCTTCCCGTCCAATCACATGGGTTGCCGTTACTAATGAGTTCAGGACGGCTTCTTCCGTCGCTTCACCGATCGCTCGGAATGCAAGGTCGATTTCTTCTTCATGAATCATGGGCAGTGAAATGCAATGGGACGTTTTGTCATGTGGAATCCTGGTGGCGGTCGAAAAGCCGATGACCACTTCTCCACTGCCGGTCGTGATGATGGAGCCTGTACGGGATAGACCTGTGATGGTCCGTTTGATGATTCGGTTGAGCTGTCTTTCCGATACTGGGAGGTCCGTCCCTGCAATGATGATGATGGACCCTTTGTCCTGTTCTTCACGGGAGTGGAGGATTTTCTTCTTTAGTTTTTCCCCAATTCCCTTTCCGTTCACAGTCAGGTCGCTTAATATCCCGAAATTCGTTAAGACGAGAATTCCCATCGTGTACGTTCCGTGTTCCATCTTCATGATTCTGGAGGACGTGCCGATTCCACCTTTCAGGGAGTAACATAGCATGCCGGTTCCCGCTCCGACCGTCCCCTCTTCAACGATTGTAGAGGTATGGTCCAGGGCTCTCCTGGCATGTTCCTTGGTGATAAACCCTGCCCGGATATCATTTAACAGCATGTCATTGCATTCACAGACAACGGGATTAACGGTCCCCGTCGTTCTGCCGATTTCAGGATTCCGTTCGAGCATGTATTCGATCAGGGCATCGGCGGCTGTACCGATGCTTAATGTATTGGTTAAGAGAATGGGCGATTCCAATGTCCCGAGTTCATTGATCTGAATCGTGCCCATCGATTTACCGAATCCGTTGATGACATGAGTGGAGGCGATGAGTTTCTCTTTGAAGAGATTCCCCTGATGTGGCAGGATCGCCGTGACACCTGTTTGCATGTCGTTTTTACTGAGTGTGACTTGACCCACCGTTACACCCTCGACGTCTGTGATCGAATTGTTGATACCGGTTTTTAATGTACCTATTTCCACTCCATAATCCCTGATTCTTTTTTGTGTTTGATTGAGCATGTTGACGCCTCCATTTAGGTGAATATTCCGAAAAATTCAGTTGTAAAGAATAACAGTAGCGTGATGGATAGAAAGGCTAGTTGTGAAAGGGTGAATTTATAATCATTTGGATTCTCTGAATGTCTTTTTTCAAAGATGGCCCTGACTGCTTCCGAGACGAGGATAAAACCGAATATTAATATATACGGTTTCAGATACCATACTTCTCCTTCTGGACCGAGAGTGTAGGTGTTATAGACACCGACAATGACGATGAGGAACAAGAACGTGAATCGAATGGTCCAATCTATCTTTTTATGACGTTCATTCATATGGTTATACGAGAACATCTTTTTTCTCTTAACGTTCAATATTTTTCTCATCCATGCGTTAAATAGGAAGATGAGAAGAGCATAGATTGATAGGAACAGGAAACTCTTTAATAAAAAATCAGCCATAGATGGTTTCCTCCTTCTGTTCAGTCATTATAACTGCTTGAATAAGCGATTCACTACCAATTATTCCAAAATATTCATACAATCTCAATCCTTTCTTCGATAAATGACGTTTAGTGCGCTATTCGTGCGGGATTTGAAAAAATCATGCGGGTTTTGGATTTTTCATGCGTCACTGGGAACAATCGTGCGATATTTGAAAAAATCATGCCGGATTTGAATAGAATCGAGCAGCGGTATCTAATTCTATGAGCCCCAGGTATGAACCTTATTCTTCCATGAACAGTAAAAAAAGAGAAAACGGCGTTGACCGATGAAGGTCGACACTGTTTTCTTTTACATTTCAATATGTGGAAATTCGATGACAAACTCCGTGCCGACCCCTTCTTCACTCTCGACCCTGATTCTCCCTTTGAAGGAGCGGATGATTTGATAACTGACCATCATCCCGAGACCCGTTCCCTTCTCTTTGAGGGAATAATAAGGGGAACCAAGGCGGTCAACCTGTTTCGGGTTCATGCCGATCCCCTGGTCTTTAATGGTGAGCGTGATATTTCCGTCACCGGACGGATGACAGGTGATCCACACGGTTCCACCATCCGGCATGGATTCCACTGCATTTTTCAAGATATTGATCAGGGATTGGTTCAGCTTCTGGGGATTTGCTTCGATCCAGCAGTCATCCTCAATATCGGATTTGAACTCCACCTGCTGGTTCACGCTGAAGGTTTGAATGAGCGTGATGACACGCTTTAACTGTTCACCGACATTGATGTTCCCGTATGTATTCAAGGAAGGCTTGCCGAACGCCAGGAAATCGTTGATAATTTCATTGGCCCGGTCTAATTCTTCAATTGACACTTTGATATATTCCTTCTTATGTTGAGGGAGATCCGGTTCATCGAGTAGTTGAAGGAATCCTCTGCTCACCTGCATCGGGTTACGGATTTCATGGGCGAATACACTGGTCAGCTCACTGATCACCCTGAATTTCTCCGCATCCTGGACCTCAAGCCTCAGCTGATGGGTCTCACGGATCTTTTCAATTAATACTGTACAGAACCAGGTAACGGCGACAGTAAATAGAAGATGAATACTCTGTACTTTCAGAACGGTGGTTGAGAACCCGTTCATGATACCAAACACAGTCATGCCACAGAGGCAATACAGGAAGGATAACCCTGCTGCAATTGTCACTTTACGGTCCTTTTTTACAAGGAGAAACAATCGCTGAACGTACAAGATGACAGGCAGGGTAATGACTAACACAAGGACCGTCGAATAAAATCCCATGCTGATACCCGAAGCGAGGCGATAAAAGATGATCAGGGCGGACAGAAACAACCCCGGCCACATTCCAAGATATAACGTAACGAAAAGGAGGGGAATAAATCGGATATCGAGACGTGCACCTTCTCCATATTCCACAGGGAAGGACATGCATAATAGGATGGACACACCCCACAAAAGGGTCATGATCATCTTAATGGATCGATCCCCCTTTACCTTTTCCAGGATAATGGTGAAATAACTGAAAATCGGTATGATCATTAGTGTCAGCTGCAGGAGGAAATCTTTCACTATACTCATCTGGGCACCATTCACCTTCTGTTCTATATATCTTCTATTCTAGCAAAAAACAGATGTAAGAAAAGAATATTTCAATAATAAAAGATCAGTCTCCATTTTCTATCTATTGAACTCTTTCAATATAGTCCGCCTGCCCGGATGGATTCTCATGAAGAAGATAACGTTCCTCAGCCAACCAATATCTTCTTTTATACTTTTCAAGCCTTGCCTGCACATCACCGAGATAGACATCCCTCTTGATCACCCGTTCGGCTCTTATTTCATGAGGACAATCCATAAAGATCATAAAGTCAAAGAAATCCCGCCATTCTTTACGCTGAAGGAAGACTCCTTCGATCAGCACGACCTTTACCCCATCAAGGGGAATGGATTTCGAAACGACTTCGTCAACAGTGGCTTCATAGAAGGGTAACGTAATAGCGGCGCAGTTATGGTGCAACCTTTGGAAAAGTTCTTTACGAAGCCGTTCTATATTCCACTGAAGGGCATAATATTCATACCATTCCTCATTTCCGGTTTCATACCGGTCACTCTTTTCGACAATGTAATCATCCATATGAACGATAACCGACTCCCAATTTACCTGCATTAGTTCTTTTTTCAAGTTTCGGGCGAGGGTTGTCTTCCCCGATCCCCCCAACCCATCAATTCCGACAATAAAGGGGCGATTTTTATTAGGATGCTGTCGGTAGTGAGATAACAATGTTTTCGTTACATTATTCATAATGCTTCTCGTAGATTTCATCCTCCCTTTTTAAATGTACTACGCAAGTTCCCCACATGATTAGGGTTTTCCTCCCACTGTCTCATGAGATCGTGCTGCTTTATTTTCAAATCAGCATACGGTTCGTCCGATACGTCGACTTCGTTAAGTTTTCGTTCAAAGATGCCGGCACCGTTGATCTTTTTATACCCGCCGAATCCTTCCCCGTCATTCAGTAACCACACCACTCTTCTCATTTTAGCGAAGAGAATCCCTCCTGTGCACATGAGGCACGGTTCCACAGTAGTATAGATCGTGAATTTCTCACCCTCTATTTTCGCGTTGAAAATGGACGAACCTGCGTTTCGAATGGCGTCTATTTCCGCATGGGCCGTGGCATCCTGATGAGAATGGACTCGATTTCGTCCTTTAGCTATGATATTACGTTCTTGGTCTACAATGACAGCTCCGACTGGATAGGTATGGTCGTTTAATGCTATTTCTGCTTCCTCCAGAGCCACCTCCAGAAAGAATCGATCTTTGCTCATTATTTCCTCCTTGCGAATCTAGTATCTACCAATTATTTCAAATTAAGACCGATAACTCAATAATTAACTGAAAGCTATGATTCTTTCATAAAATAAGATGTCTGCATCTCCACGTTAATATTCTATTGTGTCGGTGACAGACCTCTTATTACTGACCTCTTTTTTCCGAAATGTAAGACGGGTAGAGGGATCAGCTTTTCATTCAATTAACACTCTAAATGAATGAAAAGCTGAATAGAAAAAGGTGACCGGAATTAGATCCCTGTCACCCTTTTATTACGATTCAACTGCAGTCTCCAATGCATCAAACGGTTCTTTTTCTTTCGAAGTAATCGTATAAACGGTCTTCCCTTTTTGCCACTTCACGACTGTTTCCGGATGTTCCTTGAATCCGTTGATCGTGATGACACCCTTATCCTCTGGTGCGGGCAAGTAGTTCTTTTCTAGATAATCTACAACTTTCTTTGCCATATCCTCTGCCCCATCATATCCATCAATGCTGTATTGTGGATCCGTCGGAAAGTTGACTTTGATGAGCCAGCGTCCTTCATTCCAGTAAAGATATTCGTGACCGGCTGCCCCTTCCTGGAGTCCTTTGATGCCATGGCCAAGATCGATATTGGTCTGATCTACTTTTTCATATCCTTCAACGGCGGCAGCAGCGTCTTCAGTGGAATCATACTCTTGCTTTTGGATATCTTCGTTTCCACTGCTGGTATTGCTATCTGCTTCCCCACTGCTGTCTCCGGCATCTTCATTGTTTCCATTATCATCGGAATCCATATCATCGGCGCTGTTCACATTCTCACCGGCGTTGTTATCTGAATGGTTCTCTTCATTCATATCCGTGGAAGTTGCCGTTTGATTTTCATCCTGCGACTGATTGCTTTCGTCCTGGTCTGATGCAGTCCCGTCCCCGCTGCAGGCTGATAAAAGTAATGCACTGCCTAGAAGGAGGGCTGCAGTATTCGTTTTGATCGTCATTTCTGCACCACCTCTTACCGTATATATACCACATTATTTTGTATTTATTCAAGAATTGATGGAAAAAGAGTTATCAATTGGATATGGGAGGGTATGGATATGGGAGTATAAAGGAGGAGTTGTTTTACATGAGGATGACAAAGATCGATTTAATGTCCTGTTTACTATCAAGGGACCATCATTCTTTCAAGAAGTTTTATCAGGATTATGAAATGTTTATGTTCCGTACAGGCTACCAGGTGACAGGGTGCAGAACGACGACGGAAAAATTGGTCTTGATGGTCGTGAGGAATATATGGGATCAGCCATCAGTCATTTCCAGATCTTCAGATCGTTTTATATCCGTTATTTTGCAGAAGTTGATGGTGAATCATACGTGAAATTGCTCCTCTAATGGAAGAATAAAAATCCTTGAATCAAAGGGTAGAGGCAGAGTAATCCGGCAACCAATAATAACCATCCCATCACACAAGATCCTTAACAAATCTTCACTCCCCTCTTTCCGTTTTCAAAAAGGCAATCTGATTCATCTTTAAACAAAGTATGTAACTCCTCCTCTTTATCCAACAGCTTCATGCTACTTCGATACACATCTTCATCTTTATACCGGGTTACTTCCAGCCATTTCGTTTCATCATCCTTATCATGTAGATAGCTTGTTTCAAATTTTACATACCGGCCATACAGTTCCGCTGCTCTTTCCTGAATTTTCAAGAACTCTTCCGTCTTCTCTTTCGGTATATGATAGTGATAGATTTTGACAAACATTTGGTTCCTCCATCCTTCCTGCATCATTTACCTGTACAATTTTAATGCTTCGTAAATTCCAGCGACCAATAGTAATGGTAACTCTCCACTTCCTCCATCAATAAAGATCTTTCTTGGCGGCATCTTACCTATGGGGGTGACTCTTGCCAACTCGAGATTGTTTTTACTAAAGTGAAAGGTTCTGTCCTTCCTATTTTCAGAGACTTCAATGAAATCATCTTGATAAGAAAAGCTGGCATTGATTCCATCCACGGATACTTTCTTCCCTTTCATGACAAAACTTTCGATATTATTCGGATAGGTTATTGCGATATCCCATTTTCTTTCGAGAAGGCTTTTCTTCCCTCTTCGTTTCTCAATAAGCATTGAAGTATGATTCCCTTCATCTTCCCCTTTGAACACAACGTAGTAATTGGGAAGGAACAGGGAAATGAGCATTTCCTTCAACCTTGAAAATTCTCGTCTTAACTGACCTGCCTCGTTCATTTGTATATCTATGATATCAACAGGTTTGGTCATGATTTTCAATGGATTCTCGTAGTAATAAGCTTTTGTTTCAGTCCCATTGGATTTTCTTTGCTGATGCTCCACTTTTCCCTTTGTCAGCAAATAGTTCAGTAAGGTAAAACCAGCCGCTATTACAAAGACCAGTACAATAAACCAATTGGGTACGTATTCCCATCTGCCCATTTTCTTCCCCCCCTTTTGATTCTCTCTCACTTACTTTTCTGATAGTCCCTCCCCTTGACCTTTTGCCTTTTTATATTCATCAAATGACTGCAACAGCATAATGGCCATCCCTCCTATTAAATAGAGGGGCTGCCAATCAAATGGATCTTTGCTGACGACATCCTTGATTAGAATAAAGGAGCCACACAAGATCCAGAAGCTTGTAAAGCAGATGGCAAACAGCCAGAATTTCGGATACACTCTTTCTTTTGTCATTTTTTTGCCTCCGCACATTCTATTTTATCAATAAGAATATTTTCATCCTTCAAAGCACCCTGTTTTACATAGCGAATCAGTTTAGCCGATTCCCCTTTTACCCGATTTACCCCTATTTCACTTTCAAACCAGTTATCTACTCTAGTATTGTGATCATCTGCCGGACACAAGGTGAATGATATCCATTCCGGCATATACGTTTTAAGTGTCAGGTGCAGTCTTCTCATATGATAGGAAGTCGTCACGACCAACAGCCGCTGAATGTTGTGTAATTGGAAATGCCTATCAAGAACAAGTAGGGACGCCAGTACATTCTCCAGGGTATGTAAGGAAAGGTCTTCAGTTAAGATATCTTTTTCGGGAACACCTAATGCGATCGCTCCTCTCTTTAATTCCTGGGCTTCTGTATACTCACTCCCCTGCCACTTCACTCCGCCGGAAAACAAGATTTTCCCTGCTCTTCCCTGTTTATAAAGCTCCACGGCTTTTGGCAATCGGTACTCCACAGCCTTGCTGCTTCCCACCACGAAGATACAATCCCCACGTTCATGATTGTCTTTCATATCAGAAAATAATAGATTGCCCATTTGATCAGGTGTAAGTCTTTCAATCTCCAATGTCGATATGTACATACTCACATACTCACATACTCACCATGACAGAATAAAAGAACAACAAAATCGATATCAGGCCAATTGCATATATAGACACCCTTTTAAGACGTTCGCTTTCAAACGTCTTATTTAACAAGTAAAAAAAGCCGACTACCCATATCCCATCCAGAAAAAAAGTTGAAATGATATTTCTGAACACGTTAAAAATAAAAAACAAGTCCATATCTTGTTTACGCCCCCTTTTTCTCTCTCTTCCGCGTATGGAGTGTAAAGATTAATCCCGTAAGTCCCGCAAAAAGTGAAGGTGGAAAACTCCACATTAGATAACCCCATTGTTCCGTATATAGGGATACACAGAAAAAAAGTATGGGAAATCCGATGAATACGAGGAACGACACACGTAACGCCAATTGATTCCTTTTTTTCATAGTGAACCTCCAAAAACATTCTTGTATGCAATTTTAACATAATTTTCCTACGATGAGACACCTTGCTTCTTCACAAAAAAAAAGTACTTTCCCACGAACGAAAAGTACCCAAAGATTCACCTCTTTAGTAAAAGGAAAACGATAAGGAATGTGATGAAACCTAAAAATAAAAGATATCCCATCCCCATGCTGTATACGAAATACACCTTTACATGAAGGATAATCCGGATGATATGAAAGAGCAGGATGCAAAAGAGCACCATAATGACGATATTGACCTGTCTGTCCCGGTTTCGATACATAGAAATCAGCCCCAATCAAAGAGCTTAGCACAAGTTGAAACTTGTACCATTGTTCTTTCTATATACCTATTTTGCTTTACACCTCAATATTCATCAAACATGCGGTGAAGGTTGGTCGATTGCTTCGAGCTGCTTATGTAAATCTGAAAGTTCTTGTTCGAGTTCGTCTAGTTTCCTTTGTTGAATTTCCGTATTTCTCCCGAAGGATTCGAGCTTCTCCAGGTCCCCCTGAATTCGGATATAATCTAATTTCACTTCGTTCATCTTGTATTCCAATTCTTGCTTGGTCATAGTGATTCCTTCCTTTCATGAAATGTGGTTATCGTTGACCGAAACCTCTTGTATGGATCAGGTAAAATTGTCTTGCCAAGTAGGAGGGTGTATAGGGCATATCATTGCGCAGCCATGCTTCAATGGTCCCTATGATCGCAGCGGCGTCGTACCATATGAAGATTTCCTGCTGGATGCCGGCTTTTTGGACAAAAGACGCCTCTCCCCTGCTCTCGATCCTCGACACGAGCCAATTTGTAAAAAAGGTTAGTATCCGCTCCTTGAAAATCGGGATTCTTCTCGTCGCCAGGACTGTTTTATAAAACTCCCCATTCATGGAGATATGCTCAAGAAATCTCTCAAGCATTCTTATATTTTCGTCATGATTTGGACTCTGATCCGTTTCTGGATCTCCCAGGACGCTTGAAATTTCAAGGATCATATCATCAGCCATCTTATCCAGCATATCCGAGATATCCTGATAATGAAGGTAAAACGTCACCCGATTGATGGTGGCTGTTTCGGTCAGACGATTGACGGTTAATTTCTCAAGATCCATCTCCTGCAGCAATTGTACAAATGCATCTTTCAGCAGCTGGCGTGTGCGGAGGATTCTGGGATCTGTCTGCTTTTTTTTGTTACTCATGTCATTCCACACTTTCTCGGGACTAATTGACGATTTCACTGATTCTGTTTAGTATCCCCGAATTAATCAACATGGGATTTCAGGGTGTAAACTAATCAACACATACAACTGTACTGTTCATTGAAAGCTCCTGAGATAACTTCTATAATTTAATTTATGTCTTGTTTAGTATACTACACATTGTAAATTAAATACACGAAAGGAAGTGTAGAGTATTGAGTACGAATGCCACACCAGTTACAAGCTCAATAAAAAAAGGACCCGTCATGACCATCATGATTCTGGGTGCCTTCTTTACTATATTTAATCAAACCACCATGACGGTTGCCCTTCCCACTATTATGGACGTGTTTAACATTGATGCTTCTACGGGGCAATGGCTGACGACGGGATATATGCTCGTGAATGGTGTACTGATTCCCGTCACTGGTTTTCTGATGCAGCGCTATACTACCAGGCAGTTATTCTTAAGTGCCATGGTGATCTTTCTTGTGGGTACGGTTGTCTCTGCCCTTGCACCCAATTTCCCTTTATTGCTGACGGGTCGGCTGATTCAGGCTGCGTCCACTGGAATTATCATGCCACTCCTGATGAATGTGGTGCTTAAACTCTATCCTCCTGAAAAAAGGGGGACGGCCATGGGGACCGTCGGCCTTGCGATCATTTTCGCCCCGGCGATCGGCCCGACACTGACAGGATATGTCCTTGATGTGTTCCCATGGCAGACGTTGTTTTATGGAATGATTCCGTTTATCCTTATCATCATCGTCTGCGGATTTATTTTTCTCAGGAATGTGTCGGAAACGATTGATAGCAAGATGGATATGATCAGTTTAATCCTTTCCACTATTGGATTTGGAGCCTTGCTTTATGGGTTCAGTGAAGCGGGCAGTGAAGGCTGGGGCAGCATCGAGGTTATTGCCACACTGTCTGTCGGGATTGTGGCCGTTGGGCTGTTTTCATGGAGACAGCTGGTTGCTGAACGCCCATTTCTTGACCTTAGAGCATTCCGATACAATATGTTTACGTTGACTACCCTCATTAACTGCGTCATTACGATGGTTATGTATGCAGACATGATCCTGCTCCCGTTGTATCTTCAAAACGCCCGGGGGTTCACCGCATTAGAAGCGGGGTTCCTTATGCTTCCCGGTGCATTATTGATGGGGCTGTTGAGTCCCGCAGTCGGTAAATTGTTCGACCGTTTCGGTGCGAAATGGCTCACCATCATCGGTATCGCCATCATCATGATCACCACCTATACCTTTACCGATTTGACGGATTCGACGAGTTATATGCACCTGATCTTGATGTACGCAGGACGCCGTATCGGGATGGCTCTCTTTCTAATGCCACTGCAAACGGCTGGATTGAACCAATTGCCCTCAAGCCTTCATTCCCATGGGACCGCTATTTCGAATACGGCGAGACAAGTAGCCGGCGCCATCGGGACGTCCCTCCTCGTCACGATTATGACGAGCAGGACAAAGGATCATCTGCAGGACATCATGATGGGCGGCACAAATGGAGAATCAAAAGCCCATATGATCATGGAAGCATCGATTCAGGGCATCAGTGATACCTACTTTGCCATCATGATCATCGGAGCCGTCAGCTTAGTGCTTTCCTTCTTCATTAAGCGTACAGAACAGGCTCCCGAATCAACACTCACATCACAATCCAGCTAGCATAAGGGGAGGCATCACCCTGTGATTAGGTGATGCCTCCCCTTTGATGTTCACCAAAGCAGGACAAAAGAATACACAATCGTGATAAAAAGGCCAAAGAGAAGGAGACCCAAAAACGTTATGATGTATTCCTTGGCGGCTTTATCGTATTTCCACTGCATATAGGTATCGAAGGCATAGATGACCATGATGAGCAGTACACTGATTCCTCCAGAAGGGGCAAACACGACACTAACAAAGAAGACCGTCCAAAGGATGCGTCTCCCCCAAGTGTGGATTTGATTGACTCCCTGGGCCCCCGATCTTGTTGGTTTACCAATGTTCCACTTTTTTCTGGCCAATTTTTCGATAAAATAAAAGATGATGACGAATGCTACTATGTAAATGATGAATTGATAAATATCATGGAGTACGATGTTCATACTCTACCACGACGGTCGGTTTTCATTGTGTTGCACTTCCTTTTCCTTCAGTGTAATTCTCGCCCCATAGAGCTATAGCTGTATGTCAAACCAATAAAAATAGCTTAGTAACACAACGCTTAAAATCACAATAAAAGTGAAGTGGCCAATACGTTTCACCCTTTTCGTGCCTCCGAAATAAAAAGAGTGCTCCCAGCATGAAGAAAATAATTTTCATCATGCAATCCATAGTCCACCTCAACTCTATGAAATGACTTCCACTAATGTGAATTCAACGCCACAATCGCCAGCAGGGCAAAAAATCCGATCCGATAAAACGCTTTTTCCTTCCTCGTGGCACCAATCTTATCATCGGCAAATTTGAAATACGAAACAAGGAATAAATATCCAAACATCGTCAATCCGTATCCAACATGATCCCGGGCGACGGACAAATTCCTTAAGATTGCCAGTCCTATGAGCAGGAGTCCTGAATAACCCAGAATTAAATGCATATGCTTTCTGGCTTGTTCCTCCTTCATGATGGCTCCCCCTTTTTAAACCCTATTGTATCTTTCTCTGGTCATTCACCTTCTCGTTATGGCCAGCAATCCAAGCCAATGCTAAAACGGCACTTGTTACTATGATTGGTGTAAGTAGATTCATAAGGTTCCCTCCTATCTAATAAGATTGTTTCGATTCATGTTCCAGAGAGTCTCCCCTTGAAAAGTGGACTGCATGATATCCACCAACTTATCGGTTGTCTCCTCAACAAACAGAGTTACTTCATCGGGAGTTAAGTAATCAAACTGATAATCCGGTTCCAATACGAAAGCATAAACATCACTTTTATAAAAATCAGTAATCCTTTTAATTTGTGTGGAAATCTGATTATCTGGAAAAATGTCCAAATAATCTGGGAAACTCTTAATATGTTGAAAGATCTGGTGAAAGATAGTATTCCGGTTTTCTTGTAAATACACAAAATCCGATCCATACCAGTCTGCCTTGATCTTTCTCGTATATTCAGGCGTTCCCAGGATGTTTTGATAGACCGGCTCTTTCTTTTTTTCATGATGAAGCCTGCTCCATTCCACATCTGTCACCAGATGAAGGTAATAACCTAAATAAAAGGAGGACCGTGGATCGGTGAAGTCATGTCGTCCTTTCTGTATGTACTGTTCCAAAAACAGGTTAGGAGCTATTTTCCCATTTTGTTTAAAGTGGGTTGCTTGTTTATCAGGATAAAATTCCCCTGTCACCTTATCAGGCAGGCCGCAGTCAGGACCGATATTCCCCACTACAAACTCTTTTTCAGAGGCGGGCAAACCTCTCTTCAATAAATTTTCTGCTATTCTGAAATGTACCATCCACGTCGCCAATTCGTTATTCCCCTTTCGAATTTTGATTACTTCTTATTTTCCTGCCTATCAAAAACACAAAAAACCCAACCAAATAAAACCCGCTTAATAACCAAATATATGTAATTGGATTAGTCTTCAATGCGATGATGAAAACATCGATCGGATAAATATCACTACAGTAGTCCATATCCTGAGGGGTAAAGATGAACATCGGTTTACATTCCGATTGCGGCAAATAGGTAATCTTGCTTGTAATGAAGATGGAATAGACATATGAGACAAGAAATATGGGTATGCACAGCACCCAGAGAATCCACCATTTCCTCACCCCAGACCCTCCTTACTCTTTACTCTCAAACATATACACATTTGTTGTAGCTGACACATTGTTGATGATGCTCAAGGCGAGAATCGTGCCAAGTACCGAGCTTCCCCCGTAACTGAGCATCGGGAGGGGAATTCCGGTTATGGGGACCAATCCGATGACCATTCCCACATTTTCGAAAATATGAAACGTCAGCATCGAGATGACCCCGGCACCGATCAGAATCTCATAATGGCCTTTATTCCTCAACACGATCGTAATGATTTTATAAATCAATAAGAAATATAAACAAAGGACGACGGAGGACCCGATAAACCCGAATTCCTCTCCAATCACCGTGAATATAAAATCTGAATGAGCTTCGGGAACGGCTACTTCCCCGTCATTGAACCCTTTTCCCATCATCTTCCCCGAACCGGAAGCGAGGATCGATAATCTCAGCTGATAACCGATGCCCTGTCCATTTCCAAACGGGTCCAGCCACGAATAGATTCTATCCAGCTGATACTGACTTAGGATCTTTAACAATACATCTGTCTTGTAAATAAAGATCCAGACTAGGGAGGCAATGCCCGAAACCCCTAAAAAAGAAAATAGAAACAGGATATAATGGTTGATCCCCGAAATAAAGATCATACCGATCATAATACTGACGATGACCATCCCAGTCCCTGCATCGGGCTGCTTTAATATGAGCAAAAGGGGTATGAGGGTGAACGAGACGACTTTAAAAAGTAAGAACGAATCCGAAGATAGTGTCCTCTCTTCATGCTTTTCATTGTGACTCTGAATCACATGGGCTAAAAAAAGGATCAAAAACACTTTCATGAATTCTGAAGGCTGTAAGGACCCGAATCCGGGAATCGAAAACCACGCTTTGGTTCCTTTAATGATGGGCGCGATACTTGAAGGAGCCACCATTAAAAACGCAAGCAACAGTACACCAAAGCCAAACAAATAAGGGGACAGCCTTCTCAGCTGTTCAAAATCAAAATAGTACACAATGGATGTCAGGATCATCCCGCCAATAAACCAAACGGATTGCTTCAGGGCAAAATTCTCTTCGTAGGGTAAAAATTTCTGAGCACTATAAATCGAAACACAGCTGACAATCATAAACACAAAAACAATGAACATCAAATCCAAATCAAATTTCTTCCATTTACTTGTTTCCATAACCTCTCCTAACTTGTTTAGCTAAGTGCAAGATAAAGAAGGGGATCCAGGCATCCGCCTGCCTGATCCCCATCCCCCTCATGTCTCCCCCATCCCAAACCCGAGGGCCAATACATATAGAACGGCGCCCGTTAATAGAATCGCCGATAACAATCCAACAAAGGCAATCCCGTTTTTTTCATTCCGTTTCGTAAGAGCGATGATACTCAGCACAATGGAAAGAGGAGCCCCCATCGAAAGGGTATAAAAAATCGACTTAACGACTGATTCATTGGTAATCTTTGAAACCGCAAACAACAGTCCGATCAGTACAATTGGGATTCCTGCTGATACATAACTGATCCAGGAATATTTTTTCACATTGATCGCCGCCTTTTTTTAAATGGGCGCTCGTCACCCTTCTTCTTATTAGACGAATGATAGGGGGTGTAAGTTTCAAGAAATCCACTCTTTTCCAATATAGTGAAAAAATAAATTAGAAGCATTGAATTATTCGCAATAATTTGAAATAATTGGAATTGTTGTGTGAATGTAGGATGACTTTTTTACTAGAAAAGAGGATGTCACATGCTGAAAAAGATACCCTTTAGGCGGGTACGCTGGCCGGGGTGGGTTGTGTTGATCATCATAGGGAGTTCCTTCTTTTATGGAATGGCCCAGCTCGTCGATGCGATCCGAGTCGATCCTGAATCAGGTGGTTCGTCCCCAGTGAGCATTGACTTTAAAACGGAAACGGATAATACAGAAACGTATACAATGTCCATCCAATCGCCGGTTATGGAGGACTCACGTTTCCAAAAGCCCATCAAAGGATGGATTAAGAACGAAAAGGATGCCTTTTTAAAAGCAGTAGAGGAGAACAAAAAGGAGCTGGGAGAAGGATATCGGGCTCATCTCATCATCCAGGCTGACAGCAGGAAGTCAACGCATGATACATGTACGATCATTTTTCACTCGTATCAGTTGGTCAATAATGTCCGGGGAAAAGAACATGTAAAGACGTTTTCCATCGATGTGTCTGAAAAAAAGTTCGTAAAGCTGCCGGACATCCTGGAGACGAATGGCGATATCATCAAGGTAATCCGGAATCGCCTCCAGCAGCATCCAAATGACAAGGTACAGGAGGCTTTAATGGATCCTTCATCGTGGAATTGGACCTTAAACTCGCAAGCACTCACCCTGTACTTTGAAGATATTGATGAAGCTGGCCCCACCCAGGTGGAAATCCCCATCCGGACTATCCTTCCCTACTTGAATGAAAAGACAGTAGATGGATTGGAAGTAACGGAAGTGTCGATTGAACCAGGAGAAAAATATGTGGCACTCACCTTTGATGACGGCCCCGATCCTAACGTCACACCAAGGATCCTTAAGGTATTAGAAGCTCATGACGTACAAGCCACCTTTTTCATGCTAGGAAGCCAAGCGGAGAAATACCCAACAGTCGCGAAAGACGTTGCAAAAGCCGGACATGAAATCGGCAACCACACAGATCATCATAAAGACTTGACGAAAATCGGTAAAGAACAAATGATGGAGGAAGTTCAAGCCTCGAGCCGAAAAATCATGAGCGCGACGGGACAGGCGCCTGCGGTATTACGTCCGCCTTATGGTGCAATCAATCAAGAGGTTGAAACGATCGCACACGATAACGGTTCCTCCCTTGTACTATGGTCCGTCGATTCACTGGATTGGAAAAACAAAAATGCGGCTGCCATCAACCGCGTAGTGCAGCAGGAAATCGCTCCGGGAGCCATCATTCTCCTCCACGATGTCCACTCCACCACAGCCGATGCATTACCGGCATTACTGACGACACTTGAAAAAGAGGGCTATCACTTTCTCACTGTCTCTCAGCTGCAATCGCTCCTTGCAGTGGAAAGCTCGAGCCCGTTTTACGGAAACATGAAAAAGAAGGGATGACGCTGACTTATGCATCATCCCGTTCCTTATATTCTGCCTTTAAGAAAGAGTACATCAACAAATCATCAAACTGGCCGCATGTGTATTCATAATGCCTAAGCAGTCCTTCCCTAATAAAGCCCAGCTTTTCTACAAGCTTTTGCGAGGCGAGATTCTCAGGTACGATCAATGCCTCGACCCTTTCCAGGTCATAGGATGTAAACCCATGAGCCACAACAGCAGCCAACGCCTCTCGGGCTATACCTTTCCCCCAATGCTCCTGGCTTAACTCGAATCCAACTTCCGCACGGAAATGCTTCGTATGTCTATTGAGAAAACCGCAACTTCCAATTACCTTTCCCTCATCTTTTAACGTGATTCCCCATCGTATACCTGAACCTTCTTCCCAGATTTCTTTATACCAACCGATTTCATCCCTCGCATCTTGAACCGTTTGAAAAGGCAACAGACCCATGTGCTGCACGACCTGTTTATTGGATAAATAGGTCAACATATCAGGAGCGTCTTCTTCCGTTACTTCCCTCAAAATCAATCTGGTGGTTTCAAGGATTGGAAATGGCTTGTTCATTGGATGACCTCCTTTCCGTTCGATTCATGTTTGAATAATGGCTTCCCACTACCAAAAGGTCAAAGCCCCCACCTACTCAAGAACCTTTCTCAAAATAAGCTCTTCTCATTGGATATGCACTGATTGTTTAAAGATCTAGTTATCATTCAATCCCTTACCATCCAGAATATGCTGTACGTATTTCTCAACCCTTGACTCCCGGGTTTTCGATTGTTTCGCTTTGGAAATATACAGAATGTATGCCCTCTGCCGACCCGGCGTCAGTGCTTCAAAAGCCGTTTTCAATTCAGGAAGTTCATCGAATTTCTGTTGAAGCTCTTCAGGGATGCTGTACTCTTCTGTCTTTTTCAACTCTACTTCGAGACCTGCTTTTTCCACTTCAATGGCTTCCTGTATATAGTCCCTCAGGATCGGTTTCATTTCGATGATTTCCTGAGAACTGGTGAATCGGATCTGTCGCGCAGCCTGTACATTTTCCGTTTGCTGAATAAGAATCCCATGTGAATCCTTCAGCAAAGCCCCTTTGTGAAATAAAAGCGCGCAGTACTCTTTAAATCCATGGATCAAGACGACGTTTTTATTTTCAAACGTGTAACAAGGATGCATCCATTTAAACTCTTCTGTCAAATCACAATCCAAGATGATGCTTCTCAGCCTTTCCGTTTCTTCTTTCCACTTTTTCGCCCTGCTTATGTATTCATCCACCTTCAGATTCGTTTTCCCTTTCATCAAATCCGCCTCCTTTATTTCCGCCAAAAGCTGTTGATTTCAGCTTTTTCCTGAATGTTATAAGCAATTATTTCCTCAAGTAATGCATAATTCACCGGGTCTTTCCAAGGAATGCGGAACAAGCCTTTAGTCGCACTGTAGCCTGCTTCTTTGATGCGATCGGCAAAGTGGGTCATAGTGATTTCTTCAGGCGCAACGCTCACATGATGCTTGGCTGTAGAGAGACCGATTATAAAGGTACCGTGATCCGTAAACATCGGGGTATTCCACTTGATCGCAGGTTCCATTTGCGGGAATGTCTCCGCCACCCACGACAGGATTTCCTCCATTCGACTGCGGTGATCAGGGTGATCGATACCCGCTAAATAGGTTGAAAAAACGTCCATTTCATCTCCTCCTCCATATTACTTTCCTTCACTATATAGTTAACTGCCAGGGGTCGTCTACTTCCTCTTGCTTCGTAAAACCGTGATAAAACCGTCCAAAATATCATGAGAGACCGTGAATCCTTTACGCTGATAAAAGGCCAATGCCTCATGATTCCCATTTGATGTAAAGACAAAATAATCCTCCACGTCCTCATAAGTTCTCAACCACTCCATGGACATGCTAAAAAGCTTGGTCCCGACCCCGAATTGACGATAACCTTCTTTAATATAAAATTGCGATAAGCAACCCACGGCTTCTTTCTGAATAGTTGAAAGATCGAAAAACGTGGCAAAATCATTCGAGTACGCTTCCTTGGGGGATATACTGGTATACACATAGGCGACGATTTCGTCATGTTCTAAAGGGTCCTTCACCACCACAAGATAATTGTGCAGTGCACTTCTGATCGAGGGCAGCATACGTGTGTCAAAATTCATACTGTCAAACCGTTCCGGTGCGATGGATGCTTTCGACTTTTGGAAGGCCATGAGTTCATTGCACAAATCCTGGCAGAGTTCAGCCTTATCTTCGGGAATCACTTCGTATAATAGATTCATCACTGTGTCACTCCCTTCTCCATATTGTGTAGTTTCCTATGTATTTATTTCTCTGTTGGTATAAGCTTTTCCTTTATGAAGAAGAAACAATCAACATGGGGCGGTTTCTCCGAGAGAGGTCACAGTGATTAGAATTCCCTCTTGACCATCATGTTCGTTTAGCAGCTAATCGGGAATTTCCGACAAACGGCTCATATTCGACTCGAGAAACCGGAAACTCAGATAAGGTTCCTGATATACACTCAAGGCTGAAAGTTTCCGATTTTCATATAGGATGATGAAAATCCCGGGCGGAAAAAGGCAAAATCATCCTCAAAAGAGGCTTTCAATTAAATGGTAGCAGATCTCTCCCCATCAAAACATCCTTCACATATGAATCTTCCTTCATTGTTCAAGAAAGCTTTGATCTCTGTCATTCCTTTCCTTTCAGGATATCTCATCTTGATGTAGATGATCTCATTGCCGGTTATTTCTTTCCCACATCTCGAACACTTTGGTTTGTTTCGAAACATTTTTCTACCTCCTTATGATTGTGCAGTTCCAGTACTTTGTGAACGACTTTTTGTGAGGTATCTTCTGCAGGCGGCATCCAAAGACTTGTTACCGGTCCATACACTACTGGATTCAGTTCCACTTCATACCCTCCATATGGATAAGCTTCCTTTGTAGGTAAATAGCCCAGATAGCCATTGGTATAGCCGCCAAAAAAGGCAAGAGGAGAATGTAACCTATCCTGGATCTCAAGGGCTGCCTCTGAAAAAGGCTCCATCGGAATACCGGAAAAAGAACCTTCGTTAACCTGGAAGGATTGAATCTCTAAATCAATCGAAATTTGTCTTTCATCCAGTTCAAATTTCCCCAACATATGTGCCAGCCATTTGCTTGTACCCACCCCCCATTGTTCCTCTGCAGCCCTGGCCATTTTTTTAATCCCCTCTGGTTCTGGTATGTTGATCAATTTTATCGGCATGATAGTCGATGGTGTTTGTAACTTAAAAATCCCTTGGAATAAAATAGCAGGAATCATCCCTAACACACTGGCACTCAAGGCGTAAGCCATATTTTTCAATGCATTCCTTGAACCCCGGTATCTGGCATTCACATTACCGGCCGCACCTTGAACAATGATAACGGGACACCCCAATGCTGGTTCAAGGATCCTTCTTGTCTCTCCCGGATAATCCCCGGACAGGCAATCACTATCTGACTTCAGGACATTGGGGTGAGCCGTACAGAATACGATGGCTCCAGAGAGTGTTTGATCTTGTTGATGACGAATCGCCAGGATCCCGATTCGCTTATCCACCACACCCTTCTTATTTGTCCCCATTTTCACTCTTCCTTCAGCTGTTTCCTCTCTTCGGTTCACGCCAATATCTCCAAGTGTGACATTCCAGCCAACTTCAGAAGGCTGCATACGCTCATGAGCTTTAACGGCTGCCACCACCGTGTTTTCTATGAGGACGGTTTTATACTCATTCACTCTTTCACTGCTACTGACGGTGGCGGGACCCGAATGCGTATGAGTGAAGACAACTGTTATTTTTTCATAAGGTACATCCAATTTAGCGGCAATCCGCTTACGAATCACTGACGTATCTTCTATCAGCATTCCAATATTATCTATACTAATAAAAACCGACTTATCATGGTGGTGCTCAAACACAAAAGCTGTTGAATAAATGCGTTCATCAATATTTCTAATCCCACAGGGTCTGTGATACCCGATAAAATCGGTTCCTAAAGGGGGCGTAATATCACTCTTATAAACTCCTACTTTGCTCACTTTCTCTCTCCTTGTTAAAACATCTTCTTAAAATAGTGACGCCCCAATTATTTCAAAATCCTACCACTTACTCAAGCTTTATTCCTGAGGGCTGCACAGTTCCACGTGTCATTAAAATAAAAAATCGATAAGGGAATGGATTCCTCCCTTATCGATGACAACATCCTCACCTTTAAACTAGCAGCATTTCATTTCTTCACTTTCCTCCGAAGGACAACCTCTCTCTTCATCCGCTTCTTTTATTTCAATCTGGCAACATTCTTGAGAATCGCTTTTCTTATCCCCTAGTAAAATCTTAATGATATTCATATGTTCCATCCCCTTCCTTCATTTTAAATCAAATAAAATTGATTAATTATATAAATCAATTTTATTTGATTTACAACCATAGTATATGTTCCTTTTTTCTGAAAAACAACCAATAAATCAAGAAAAATTGATTTTATAAACCTCTTCCATTACGTCGTATAGAATAAAATGAATAAATCAAATATAATTGATTTATTACTTGACACATGAAAATAATGGATATAAAATGATTACATCAAGAAAAATTGATGAGAAACGAGGATTGAGTGATGACTAACGACATTCCACTACAAGACGTATCTAATACAAAGGTTTTTGAAACATACGAACAGAAATTCAAAGCCATTGCCGATCAAAAAAGGCTTCAGATCATGAACATATTGACGATGAAAGGCGAAATGTGTGTATGTGACCTGGCTCCATTAATGGATATGAAGCAATCAAAATTATCGTATCATTTAAAGATCCTCCTGGATGCGAACATTGTGAAGAAAGAAACAAAAGGGACTTGGAGCTATTACAGTTTGAACCAGGAAGAGATCAACCACCTGCTTTCAGCAGAATTATGCTGCCTCTTCAGGCCATCCTGTTAAATTTTTAAAGGTAATATCAATTTTTTCTGATTAATAAATCAATATATTTTGATTAATGGAGGAGATAAAAATGTTTAACTTTTATAAAGAAGAAATGATTTTAAAGGAAAAAAGAAGCTACATGCAAGAAAGGATCTCCATGCACCACGCTAAACCGGCACCATCCATTTTCACTAAGAAAATCGAAGACCAAATATGCTGCAGCTCTTGCTGCCCGGCAGTTTAATCAGGAAAGGGGACGATCAATATGTGGGGGGGAACAGTAAAAAGTTTTCTGGAAATTGCCCTGGAATTAACGGTGTTGTTTGTGGTCATTTCATTTGCCATCAGTTTATTGCAAGGATTCATCCCTTATGAAAAAATCGAGAAAATGATATCCGGGAAGAACAAGGCTTGGGGTGCGGCCGCTGCAATCGTGTTTGCGTTTATCACTCCATTTTGCTCATGTTCGACGATACCGGTTGTGGTGAACATGTTGAAAAAGAAAATGCCTTTTGGGATTGTGATGATTTTCTTATTCGCTTCCCCCGTTTTAGATCCCACGATCCTGACTATCATGGGTGTTGTCCTCGGATGGAAAGTAACCTTCATATATACCGTAGTGACGACCATCTTCTCTATTTGCATCGGCTTCCTGTTGGAGACATTTGGATTTGAAAAGTACGTCAAGAACGTCATGATGACCGGGTTTAATGAAGATCAGAAAAAATTCTCCATGAAGGGAGTTTGGAAGGAAACCATTGACTTGATGAGAAGTGTGTATCCCTATCTCATCATCGGTGCAGCCATAGGTGCCGTCATACATGGACTCGTTCCGACAGAGTGGATCTCCGATTTCTTCGGGAGGGAGCATTGGTGGCTCATACCGGTCGCCGCCGTCGTCGGGATACCCTTATATATTCGTCTTTCGAGTATGATCCCCATTTCACAGATTCTGATTATGAAAGGAATGGCTCTCGGACCTGTCATGGCGATGATGATCAGTTCAGCTGGGGCCAGTCTTCCTGAAGTGATCCTCCTTAAATCGATTTTCAGAAAACAGTTGGTCATGATCTTTGTTCTATCGGTGATCACCATGTCTACCGTATCCGGGTTCATCTTCTACTTTGTCTGATGAAAAAAAGCAGCTGCTCTTTTCGCAGCTGCCTTGCTTTTGGTTTACAACAATTATTCGCCCCGATCTGGAGCTGTTCTTTCAAATAAGGTTCATTTGCCTAATCAAACCAAGAGAAACCGTCCCTCTTGGCTATTGAGTTTTTATTCACCGGTTTCCGCAAAACGATGGATTCTTTCCCCTACTTCATCACGAACGCGCTGGAAGAATGCCCATTGTTCTTCTTCCGTTCCTTCCGCCTTTGCAGGGTCATCGAATCCCCAATGTACACGTTTCACATGTGGTGGTGTCATTGGACATTTATCCGCTGCGTCGCCGCATAGTGTGACGACTAAGTCAGCGTTATTCAGGATTTCAGGATCGATGATATCGGATGTTTGATCGGTGATGTCGATGTCGACTTCTTTCATCGCTTTCACTGCATTTGGATTTAATCCGTGTGCTTCGATTCCAGCACTGTAGACGTCCCACTCGTTACCTAGATGTTTTTTCGCCCAGCCTTCTGCCATTTGGCTTCGGCATGAATTACCTGTACATAGGAAGTAGATGTTTTTCTTTGACATATTCAATCTCTCCTTTAATGTTTGTTAGATGATTAATAACCATATATATAGCCCGATCAGTGTGATGAAGAGGGTTGGGATGGTCAAAATGATACCTGTTTTAAAATAGGTCCCCCAGGAGATTTTGACTCCTTTTAATGAAAGAACGTGGAGCCATAATAATGTGGCTAATGATCCGATCGGAGTAATCTTCGGTCCTAAATCCGAACCGATGACGTTGGCATAGATCAACGCTTCACGGGTGACACCTGTTGTATCCGTCCCTGCGATCGCCAAGGCATCGATCATCACCGTCGGCATATTGTTCATGATGGATGAAAGGATGGCCGCAATGAATCCCATTCCGACAGTGGCGGCAAATAATCCTTGATCCGCCGTCATTTGGATGACATCCGAAAGCACATTCGTCAGCCCTACATTACGGAGACCATATACGACCACGTACATTCCGATCGAGAAGAACACGATGGCCCACGGAGCCCCTTTGATGACTGATTTCGTGTTGACGGCTGCACTTCTTCTTGCCATGGCTAAGAAGAAGATAGCCACGATTCCTGCAATGATGGAAACCGGCAGGCCAATGAATTCACTGGCGAAATAGCCGACAAGCAGAATCGAAAGCACCACCCAGGAAAGGCGGAACATTTTGATATCCTGTATGGCATCCACAGGTTTCTTAAGCTGAGAAACATCATAATTCTTCGGGATGCTCTTCCGGAAAAAGAGATAAAGAACCAAAATACTTGCTCCTAATGAAAACAGGTTCGGTACGATCATGCGGGAAGCAAACTCCACAAACCCGATTCCGAAGAAGTCAGCGGACACAATGTTCACCAGGTTACTGACCACTAAAGGCAGTGACGTCGTATCGGCGATGAATCCACTGGCGATGATGAACGGAAACACAAGCTTCTCACTGAAATTCAAATTCCGTACCATCGCAAGGACGATCGGTGTCAGGATCAGTGCCGCTCCATCGTTGGCGAAAAGAGCCGCTACCACCGCTCCTAAGAGGGAAACGTAGACGAACATCCTCACTCCGTTTCCTTTTGCCGCCCGTGCCATATGCAAGGCAGCCCATTCAAAAAATCCGATTTCATCAAGAATGAGAGAAATAATGATAATCGCAATAAATGCTAATGTCGCATTCCAGACGATGCCTGTCACATCCACCACATCGCTGAAATCGACAACCCCTACGATCAGCGCCAAAATGGCTCCGCCGATTGCGGACCAGCCGATGGAAAGTCCTTTAGGCTGCCAAATGACGAACACGAGGGTGATGAGAAAAATCACAGATGCTAATATAGTCATAATTCCATTTTACCTCCTATTATTCACAAGAAATGCGTAAGCCCTGCTCCTCCAATTCCTTCAATTTGAAGTCCTGATTCGGCAGGTGGTCAAGAAGGCTTTGGATCATCGGGAAGTATTCACTTTCACGATTAAGGGAGTAAATAATCCATTGACCACGGCGTTTCTCCCTCACGATCCCCACATCCTTCAATTTACGGACGTGCTGACTAATAGCAGGCTGACTTGCTTTGAAGATTTCTACAAATTCACACACACAACAATCGTTCGTATCTAGTATCTTAACCATGGTTAATCGGGTTTTATCCCCTAATAACTTAAGAATGGTTGCTGATTTGTCTAGTTCAACCGTCACTTTGCCACCTCCATATATTAATGTATGCTTATATAATATTTCACTTATATATAGATTGCAAGACGTTTCTGTATTATTCTAAGTAAAAGGGGTGTTGAGATGAAGAAGGGATATATAGATGAGATGAGAAAAAGTGACTGGAATCAAGTAGCCGACATCTATCGGGAGGGAATCGCAACGGGGAACGCGACCTTTCAAAAAGACGTCCCTTCCTGGGAAGAGTGGGATGCCAATCATATAGAAGCAGGACGGATCGTTGTCCGTTCTGAGGATTCTATAGTAGGATGGGCTGCCATGAGTCCTGTCTCAAGCAGATGTGTATACAGAGGTGTAGCCGAAGTCAGTGTGTATGTTTCGACACGGCATGCTGGGCAGGGAATCGGAAGCCAACTCCTCGGCGCCTTAATCGAAGCAAGTGAACAAGAAGGATATTGGACCCTACAATCGGGGATATTCCCTGAAAACCGGGCAAGTATCAAACTTCATGAGAAACATGGTTTTCGAATCGTCGGTCACCGTGAAAAGATCGGGAAGATGGATGGGATCTGGCGCGATACGGTTTTGTTGGAGAGAAGGAGTAAATTCATTGGAATAGGATGAAAAACCGGGGACTGATCCCCGGGGGTCGAGTTTAGATGATGTCAAAAAGAAGCACGTCCCATGAAATCACGAATATTTATCCTGCATGCCCTATACCTTATATCGCCTGAACAATCAAGACTCAATCAGATCCGTATCTGGCGGGGTATACCCCAGCTGTCTTCCAATTTTCACGATTTGTCCTTTATGGTGAAATTCGTGTGTGACGGTATGCGTAAACAGCCATAACGCAGAGATCACTGCACTCTCGTCTTCTCCAAAGGATACGTGTATCGTGTGATCCCATTTCCCCTTAAACTCCTGTAGAAATTCATGAACCAGGGCATCTGTCGCTCTGAAAATGTCACGCATCTCTTTTACGTTGTTAGCCGATTCTGGAGTGAATGGAGGAAGGGATTGACCAAGTCCTCGACTTCCCAACCATACGCGATAGCAATCGGCCACGTGAACGTGAAGATTACGGATGGAATCTCCTCCAAACGATTCAAGTTCTTTTACATATTCCGATTGGGACATGGTTTCACAATAACGAAACAATAACTCCCTTGTTCGTTGAATCCACTCATACTGGCTTATGAAAACATCCATTTTTTCTGTCTCCTTTTAAAGTTCATCATTTTTTATTAAGGTATGTATAGTAGTCATTCTGTTTTCAAACTTGTATTTCCTGTCTGTATAAAAAGATATCTATTAAACCGCCTCAATTTTCGACGCGCAAATAATCCGGAACTTCCCTTTTTACGAAATGCTTCTCAATGAACGATAGAACTTCCTCATTTCCAGGTAAAGAGACAGTATCGATTGCTTCTTCAAAGGATAACCATTTATAGTCACTGTGCTCCTCGTTTAAAGTCACTTCCTGATCCTCTGAGACGTAACCAACAAATACGGGTGCCAGATAAATGAAGTTTTCACCTATGGAGTAAATCTTGTCAAAGGCATTAGAAGAATATAAAGATAGTTTCGAGATACCTGTCTCTTCTTCAACCTCTCTGTATGCAGCTTCCCACGCCCTCTCCCCATTCTCGATGCCCCCGCCGATATAGCACCAAACATCTTTCAAGACCACCCCGGCTCTTTTCACTAATAATACTCTGTATTGGTTTTGCACTTTCTTTAATAGTACGACGGCGATTCCTGTACACCTTATTGGAACTGTACTCACTTCCATAACCGCTCCACCCCCACAAATTCCAAACCTTTGAATTCCATCCTATACATATCCGGTTTGGTCGTACTGTGTAAAAAAGGTAAACCAAAGCGGCTGTCGTAATAGCCCATCATCATTGTCATGATGGCACCATGTGTTCCGATCACTATTTTGTTTCCCTCACATGTATGCAAAAGGGTAGTCAATACGGCGATCGCTCTCTTTTGACACTCGGCGTTTGATTCCCCACCTTCTAACGCGAAGTCCGGATCTTCGAAGGACTTCAAAAGGAGCGGACCTAATTCCTGATCGGATACCCGATTTTGTCCGGAAGAAAAGACCCTCTCCTTCAGGTTTTCCTCCACTATGACCTGCTGTCCTATATGTTGACTTATTCCTTCAACCGTCAGAATCGAACGGAGATATGGACTTGATACCACTGCATGGATACCTTCCTTTTTTAAACGATCCGTTATTCTCTCCGCATCGACCATTCCTTTCTCCGTTAACCCCCGTGTTCGTTCATTGCCTTCTTTAGGGGACTCTCCGTGCCTTATCATATAAATGTATGTGGTCATCGTTTGGTTTCCTCCACTTTTAGTCTTACCTATAAATCAATCGATTGAATGATTTCTTAAGCTTTTTTCATGTTTGATCCTTTCTTTAAGTTGAAAACGGTAAAAAAAGCCACTATCGATCAATCTTCTATTCCTGTTACCCTCCCTAAATAGTCCCCGTAACAGAATCATGCTGGTTTCCACTACTTTCATGCCGGATTGGGAATAATCATGCGGGTTTCAGATTAATCGTGCGGGAATATGAAAAATCGTGCGGGATTTAAAAGAATCAAGCACGTTTGTCGAATTTTCTTTGTAGAAAACTAGTCTTCTCCTAATCTCTCTCCGGTCAAAATCTCAAACAAACGTGCAGATTCTGCCTTTGGCAGCTGTGTGTAGTCAAAATCCCCCCGGATGATTTGCAGTTCATCTTTCTTCGGACTGATCCACACACGGTGCAACACTGCCTTTGCATCGAAATCGGGATTCTTAAATTCATAGATAAATTGATAATCGGCAGGACGAATAAAATCTACCTGTGCATTTTTCCAATGGGCGTCATTTAGGATTTTTCTAACCTCTTCCACCCGTTTCGTGTCGGTGATCTTGTTAAATGTTTCATATTTATTTTCATCTCCAACCTGCTTCTTGACAACGATGTCTTGCTTTTCATGTCCCATTTCATTCGAACAGGCGGTTATCATAAAAATGATACAAATATATGCAAGTGGCTTAAGAAACGTCCTCAACATATAGAAGTCTCTTCTTTTTCAATTTCACCTTTTTTATTCACAGTATCTTTTCCCCACTCACAATTGTCTTCCTTTTCCCATGAAACAATATACTTATTCCGTTCCTTCGTCACGGAGATAATTTCAACCGTGCCGGAGTGGTGTTCCATCACGATGGCTTTTGCCTGCTCTTCCGTCAGGTCAGACTCGATGCCCTGACAGCCTATTAATAAAAGGGAAGTCAGCATAAATGCCCTTTTTTTCATCTCCCTTCCACCTCATGTCGATAAAATAGCATCGTATAATTCCACCCACACATCAGAAGGGTTTTCAGGCTGGTTTTCTTTTTGATAGATTTCGAGATTCCACGACGCAGTGGAGCGGATATAGCCATTATCGTTGATCCATCGATGCAGCTCTTCATAGCTTTTTCTGATATGTTCATTCGGTCCCTGATGAAGGATAGTAGCATATCGATGAGGTGGGATGGTCAAGGTTGTCATGCCTTCTGGAATGTCTTCGTATTCACTTACCCGTAGTCCAATCCAATAGCCATCTTCTTCAGGGGACGACTCCTCCACTACAAAAGCGCCTATCTGCTTTCGAGGAGGCAATGCGTTCCGAATTTCACTCATTCTTTCCTTCAACTGCTTTGCCGCTTTCGGGATTTCTTCTGTGTCCCTGTCACCAGGGCAAACGACTCTGAATCCCACCAGTTTTACTTCTCCTGCGTTTTTAATCTCTTTTCCTACCAATTACGACGCCTCCTATATCCAATCCTCAAGATTTTCACGGATAAAAGTGATATCCTTCTGATAGTGTTCGACGTGCCCTTCCTCAATCATCTTTTGAAAAGCTGGATCTCCTTCCCCGGCTTTTCGATGGATGGTACGGCATACTGCCTCCAATCGGCCGAGGACCATTTGGAGATCGTCAATTCCAAAATCCAAACCGTACGATTCATAGAACCCTTTCACCCTCTGTTTGATCCTGCCGGCATCCCGTAATGGATCGTAATGAACGGCCTCCCCCGTTTCAGAATGATGCAGACGGCTCAAGGGAACGCAGGTGTAAAGAGTATAAGCGATGTCCCACCGTCTTGGTCCGGGACCGGCTACATCGAAATCTATGATTCCGACAGGACGTTTTTCGTTAAAAATAATGTTGTATATGGCAAAGTCATTATGGCACAGTACTTCATATGGCCGGGGGGTGTTATCGATTGGATGCCAGCCTGCTTCTATCGGAAAATCACTCACAGCATCATGGTATTTGCGGAGTATCTTCGCTATTTCCTTTAGCGCTTCACCTGACCACATGTAGTCTTTTAACGGATAATTCCCGGCTTCCCCTTCAATGAACGATAAGATTTCCCTGCCTTTCTCGTCGATTCCGAGAAATGCTGGTGAATGCTTGAATCCTTTCACTTCTAAATGGTTCAAGAGCTTATGAATCTTGGCACTTTCCGGCTTTAGTTCCCGACGGACGGTGTCTCCTGAACGGTATACGTTAGAGACATTCCCTCCTGTTAATTTTTCTTCATTTGGCATATGTACGTCCACCTTTCTTCTAAACCACTCCCACTATATAATTGGCGATGTCCCTGGTCACAGGTCTCCGGGGTTTAACATCCACGATTCGACAAACGGTTCAATATGGTCGGAACCTGGCTCATAAAATGTAAATCATGCTCATTTATTAAAAATTCTTGCTCATAAATAAGTGATCCAAATCGGCTCATATCTTTTGGATAAGACGGCCCCTCCTGATTCTACGCCAGCCTAAATTTAAGAACTCATAGCTGAACTTATAGATTGCGAGCAAAATGAAACAGAAACCTCCACAAGTTTCTTATAATTCCAATTATTTCAAACCCCTAACCATTTAACAATCCCCCTTTCCATAAATAATCCCCTCTCATCTTTCAAGAGGGGTATCACTCATAGACAAGAGCAGCGTCACCAGCAGTCGTTCATCAATTTTAAGCAGTTGGTAGGACCGATCTTTGTTGGTGAAGTATGGTTCTCCGTTACGGGCAAATCATTTTTGAGAGATACCTTTACCGTTATCAATGATGCATACCCTGCCCCACCTGTTTGAGTTATCGAGCTTGATCATGCTGAGGCTGTTTTTGATGACGTGGAGAAGCCCTGAATTCTTGCGATATCATTCCTATGCTCTATGGGATAACACCAAAAAGCCCGCTTCCCTGTTAGGCGCGGGTTTTTTTGGAGCAATGCCTATGTCATCATTTCACCTTACTCGAACAGGATCGGCTGACCAAACTAGCTTTTCATCCATCCACTCTTTCTTTTTTCTTAATGAACGGACTTATAGCGGTTCCGATTGAAAGACCAAGAAACGCAGCAATCGCATAGAAGCCGATCGCCATACCATCCCAACCACCGACCATGAATACACTGGACAAAATGATCCCGAGACTGAGGCACCCCAACACGGCAGACAAACTAAATACTATGTGGTTACGGGTATACCTGGCCATCACGACAATCAGGCATGTTGTAATGATAAAAAGTAATATGATTGGCAGCCAACCTTCAAAATAGAACACTTTGCCACCCCCTATGAACATTTGTTAATTCCAATTATTTCAAATATCTGTAAAGACCTCAATCCTTTTTTAAAACATATAGCTTATTAGCGGTCAAACCACCAAAAGAAAAAGATGATTACTGCAACGATAAAACAAAGTAGAGCAACCACATATTTTCTTTCCGTTTTTCTCTTACTGGAATTAGCAGCGGTGATACCGCCAACCAATGATAAAGAAATGGCGATCCACATCCAGAAACTCATCTAACTCGCTTCCACAAACGACAGAACCTTCTCTTTCATACCGCCATTACTGGTATAAAGAATATACGTTTCCATGCTGGTCTTGATCACCACTCTGTCTGTGTGCCCGTAAGGAAATCCAATCCGTATCTCCTGCTTTTCTTCACCGCCATATGTATCATCCATTGACACTTCCTTAATTTCCGATAATCGGATGTCTATTTGACTTAGCTGCCACTTGATTCGTAAGTTTCCGCCATTTCTGGATACCTTTATTTCCATTTTGATCACTCCTGTCCTATATACGTATAACTACGTAAACGAGGATAATAAGTTTCAATTTTTCCCAATTAACTGTAATTGAATATAAACGACAGACATTATTCTTTTCCTTTCATTCCAACCTTGGTTTGCTAAAGTTGGCCCTATCTTCCTCTCTACCCATCTGTTTAACTTTGCAAAAATAACGCGTACAAACTCTGTACAGTGAAACCCCTTTCATCACTGAATAAATACCCCTATACTAGACTCATAAGATGATCATCTACTAAACAAGAATATAAATATGCAAAATTGATTAGAGGAGGATCCTCATGGTACTGGATAAAAGGCGTGCACACTTATTATCCATCTTTCAACATTCACCTGATCCGATTTCGACGAAAGATTTGGCAGAAAGGACGAAGCTGTCTCAACGAACCATTTATTACGACCTGGATCAGATTAACAACTGGTTGCGGACTCAAGCACTGGAACCCATTGAAAGCCGGCATGGCAAGGGACTGTTTTTGCCTCCTGTTTCGAAATCGAAGTTAATGGTTTATAAGGATCAAAGTTTCGAAGATTGGCAATATCAATTATCGAAGCAGGAACGGGATGTTCTGATTAAAGCTGTCATCCTGTTAGAGGAACAAGATGCCTCGATGCAGAGGTTCATGGAGCTGACCAGCATGAGCCGGGGGACGATTGCGAAGGTGATTAAAGACATCAAGCAGGAATTTCATAAAGCGGGATTGCACTTGTATTACAAGAAAGGTTCGGGATACCGGTTGAGTGGTCCTGAAGAGGCAAGAAGAACGATGCTTTCCACGATCCTCGCCACCATCTTCTCACATCAGGATTGGCAAAATGTCCGGAATGAGGTTCACAGGATGATCCAGCCGGAAGCTGCCACCTGGTCACATGAAACGGAGAAAAGACGCCTGGTAAGGGAGATTCTTTATGAAGCGGAAAACGAATTAGGATTGACCCTGACAGATGAAATGGTGGAAATCCTGTCCCTGCAAATCCTGATGATCATGAAACGAATAGAACTGCACAAGTATATAACGGTTCCAGAAGCTGAAAAAGAGGTCCTCAAGCAAACAGAAGCCTACAGGGCAGCGCTTCATATCTCCAATAAGCTTGAAGTCGCCTTCCCCGATGATGAAGTTTGTTTTATAACGATGAACCTGTTGGGGTCAAAAGTTCAACAAGATAACTTCAACCGCTATACAGAACAAGAATTGTCAGGGCTGAAAGAAGTCGTTCAACACATGATCCATGATTTCCAGCTTTACTCCTGTGTCGTTTTCGATGATAAAAAGGGACTAGAGGAAAACCTGATTTCCCATATTAAACCGACCTATTACCGGCTCAAATACGGTCTCGCCATCGCGAATGACCTGTCTGACAGCATTCAAACGACGTACCCGGACATCTTTCACCTGACGAAGCGGGTCATGAGGCATCTCGAGCTGTATGTTGGAAAAACCGTTCCTGATGAAGAAGCAGCCTACATCACCCTGCACTTCGGAGGGTGGCTGACCAAAGAGAAGAAAAAAGTAGAGACGAAGTTCAAAGCACTGATCGTTTGTGAGAATGGTATCGGGACGTCCAATATGCTCCAGACTCAACTCGAGAATCTGATTGCCGGGCTGAATGTCATCACGACGCTCTCCATGAGGGAATACCAAAGAAAAGAGTACAAGGCGGACGTCATTTTTTCCACTAATTACATTAAGGAAAAAGACATTCCCGTCATCCATGTTCCCGCCATATTGACGAATCTTGAAAAGGAGCGGGTCATCCAGAGAATGAACGATCTTTTCGACTCGAAGCCCCCCGATCAGAACCGGACCGATCATTTGATGGAAGTAATCAAACGTCATGCGACCATCCATGAAGAAGACGAATTGAAGAAAGAACTGGTCCACCTTTTAGAACAAACTACTCCCATGATAAAGGAGATCAGAAAGCCTATGCTTAATGAATTACTGACAGAACAGACGATCCAGCTGAAAGACCGAGTCACGAATTGGGAGGAGGCCATCAAGGTGGCGAGTGAGCCCCTTGTCGAACAGCAATCGATCCGACCGGATTACGTGGAGGCGATGATTACAAACGTGAAGGAATTGGGTCCTTACATCGTCATCGCACCGAATATCGCTATCCCCCACGCTCGTCCAGAGACAGGAGTCGAACAGTTGGGGATGAGCTTCCTGCGACTAGAGGAACCCGTTTATTTTTCCGAAAAAGAAAAGCATCGCGCCCACCTCATCATCGTGCTCGCGGCGATCGATAATCAAACTCACTTGAAGGCACTTGCACAGCTAACAGAATTATTATCGAATGAAGGGAACGTGGAGCGGTTAATCACGGCAAAGGATCGTCAAGCCGTTATCAAATTAATCAATCAAACCATTGAAGGATAAATTTAAGGAGGAAAACAAAATGAAAAAAGTATTAGTTGTATGTGGAAATGGATTAGGAAGCAGCATGATCGTGGAAATGAACGTAAAGGCAGCACTGAAGGAGATGGGGAAAGAGGCAGAGGTTTCCCACACGGATTTGACAACAGCCAAGACAGAACAGGCAGATCTTTTCCTGGGTTCTGAAGATATCGTCGAAAGCCTGGAAGACGGGAGCAAGAATGTTGTGAAGTTAAAGAACTTAATGGATAAGAACGAACTGCGCGCAGCATTGGAACAAAATATCTAGTCCACTTTTTATTAGAAAGGAGCGATTCAATGATTGATATCATAATGAAGGATATATTAGGTACACCTGCAATCCTTGTTGGGTTATTCGCCTTAATCGGGCTCCTTATTCAACGTAAGAATTCAGGGGATGTCGTGTCCGGGACTCTTAAAACGGTCATGGGCTTCGTCATCCTCGGTGCGGGTGCGAATGTACTCGTCCAGTCCCTTGGGCAATTCAGCAGCATGTTCAATCATGCGTTCGAAGTCGACGGGGTGATTCCGAACAACGAAGCGATTGTTGCCCTGGCACAGGAAAGCTTTGGAACGGAGACCGCGATGATCATGCTGTTCGGTATGGTGGTCAACATTCTCATTGCACGATTCAGTCCTTTTAAATACATCTTTTTAACTGGTCACCATACGATGTTCATGGCCTGTATGATTGCGGTCATCTTAACGACCAGCGGATTTACCGGAGTACCGCTGATCGTTCTCGGTTCGATCATCCTTGGTGCGTTGATGGTCCTGTCCCCTGCCATGCTTCAGCCTTTCACACGTAAAGTCACCGGCTCAGACGACTTTGCCGTCGGTCACTTCGGATCGATCGGGTATTTGGTTTCAGCGATGGTCGGAAAAGCCGTTGGGAAAGGAAGTAAATCGACAGAAGAAATCAAAGTGCCAAAATCACTCGGTTTCCTTCGCGATACATCCGTTTCCGTTTCTCTGACGATGGTCATCCTGTTCTTCGTCGTAGCAGGCGCAGCAGGTCCCGCTTTCGTCGAAGGAGAATTGAGCGGCGGACAAAACTTCCTTGTGTTTGCCTTTATGCAGGGGATCACATTTGCCGTTGGTGTGTATATCATTTTAGCAGGGGTGCGTATGCTTCTTGGTGAAATCGTTCCGGCATTCAAAGGGATTGCGGACAAAATCGTCCCGAATGCTAAACCGGCACTTGATTGCCCGGCGATCTTCCCTTTCGCAGGAAACGCCGTCATCATCGGTTTCTTATTCAGCTTTATTGCCGGTCTTGTCAGCATGCTTTTCTTGCCTTTACTAGGATTGAAAGTAATCGTTCCCGGACTCGTCCCTCACTTCTTCACAGGGGCAGCTGCCGGAGTGTTCGGCAATGCAACCGGGGGACGTCGCGGTGCCGTCATTGGCTCCATGGCGAACGGGATCATGATCAGCTTCCTGCCTGCCCTCTTGCTGCCGGTATTGAGCTCACTTGGATTCCAGGGAACCACATTTGGAGATGCGGATTTCGGTTTAGTCGGCATCGTGCTTGGAAACCTTGTCAAACTGATCGAATCCAATATGATGGTATTTGTTTCAATCATTGTAATTCTAGCCGTCCTGTTCTTTATCAGCTTTAAGTCTAAAGGGACTGGGGAGAAGGAAGAGACGGAAGTAGCGTAAGATAGAATCAGCCATCCGCCATTGTTGCGGGTGGCTGTTTTTGTGTTTAATCCTTCATTATTTCCTCTATGACATCAGCAAGGACGTTTATTGTCCGATACTCTTCTTCAAGAGTATTTTCCAATCCACCTATATTTAATAATACTGATTGATCCAGCAAATCCTGATTGTAGGTATTCTGTTCTTCAGTGTTTTCTTTTGATTTCACTACGACTCCTCTGGATACCCCCGGTACTTTCTCTTCCATTTGTTCACTTATAAGCTTCGCAAATTTCAGATTCTCCTCAAAGTTGCTGCTGGATCTTGATACAATGAATATTGTTCTTGCATACTCATTATTTTCTACTTTAAGAGTCGTTTCAGCCTTTTTCCTTGAATCCCGATGGATATCCAATGCTATTTCTATAGTTTGATGGTCTTTAAGTACTTCTTTGAATTGTTCTCTCGACACTTTATACGAATCCTTAAATGACCAATTGCGTTTGTCCACTATTTCCCCGACATCTTTTTGTTCATGTATGACGTCTATACCTTTTTTGTTTAATTGTTGCTGAAGCCGTTTTCCCACTAATGTAATATTCGTTGAATCATCGAACGCTTCAGAAGCTTTAGTTGTGGATAATTCGGGGATAAATGACTCTTTGTTATGTGAGTGATATACGTATACAGCAGGTTGTTCCTGCTCTCCGATAAAAAAGGCGTCATCATGTAAGAGCGATGCTACATTTCGATTGATGGTGGAGGTTCCGTCGAAAAATAGAACCCAGGAAGCGACGATGACACTAAGGGTAATGACAATTGACGTAAGAGCTCTATTTTTATACTGCCTTCTTTTGCTCTTTCTTCTTGCAGACTCTTCTAATACATGCTGAGTGGTGGAAACAAAATCCTTTCTTGGCTCTAATGGATACGTCTCTTTCATTAGCTGAATGATTTCCTTTTCACCTTGCATGTCTTAATACCTCCTCCGTCTCTACGTTCAGCTTCTTTTTCAGCTCTTTTAAAGCCCTGTGGTAACTTACCTTCACCTTAGATTGACTGCACTGAAGGATTTCAGAAGTTTCCTTTACTGAGAACTCATTGATCCCCCTGAGGATGACGATGGATCGGTAATCGGGTTTCAGGCTTGCAATGGCATCATGTACTGATTTCTTCATTTCTCTTTCTTCCATCTGGTCGATTGGTTGTTGAGTAGTAGAAATCATCCTTTTGAAGAAGCCTTCTTTGAAGATGGTCACAAATTTCCTCTTACGATAATGATCAATGGCGACGTGTTTGGCAATGGAGAGAATCCACGTTTTAATGGATGATTGATGATTATAGCGGGATAAATGGTTGAGTACGCGGATAAAGACTTCTTGTGTTAAATCCTCTGCGTCGTTCCGATTTCCTGAGAAACAGACCAGGAATTTGTATACGTCCATATAGTGCTCCTGATAGAGCCTCGATATGGTGACCTCAAGTTCTTCTTCATCAACCAATCTTCTCCCTCCTTTTTGTGTTCAATGATTAATCGAATGAGTGCATGAAAAGGTTACAACTTTTTCTGTTTTTCTTTTTTCTATAAAATAAAGAGGGTGGGACAAAAGGGTTTCAGATAAAGAAAAATCCGAACGATTGATTTAATAAAAATCTAACTCGTTCGGATTTTATTTTTTTGGTGCTAACGCTTAATCCATGTATTAAGCAGGTTCTAGCTGTTGATTGGAGTGCAAGACGAAGACTCCTGCGGGAAAAGCGGAATAGGTGAGACCCCGCAGGAGCGTCAGCGACGAGGAGACTCGCCTTCCGCCCGAGGAAAGCGAAGTCTTGCACGGAATCGGGCAGCGGTGTAACACGTGATCTTATTGTTCGTCTTTAGAATGTATAGATTTAGTTTTGTCCCAGCCTCTACTATAAATATATCCCATTAAGGACTATTCCAAAAAAAAGTCGTCACAATAAAGGGGATGAGTAGTACAACCACTAAAATGACGCCATTTCCAAACAGACCAATCTTCCTGTAGATCGATTTTTCCCCAAACAAGGCTGTAATAAAACCAATGACTGAGATGATGACCGCGGGCAGTAAGAAAGTGTCGTAGCCTAAAAAAGACAAAATGTATATTATTAAACTGATTAAAAAGAAAAGAAATGAACCAATAGTTAAGTACTTTTTCAACTAAATCCCTCCCCTTCTCAAATCTACTTATGTTGGAGTAATAAAATTCATTCTTCACTCAGCGATATCATCCCCCACCTGATTCTCTACACAACTTGTTCAACACCTCCGTCCTTATTTCGATTTCACCTGATTCTTCCCTATAAAATAACTACTGACCCCGAGCATCATTCCGCCACCGACACCTAATACAGTGCCTATGCTCCCGATAAAAGCAGATAAATAGATTCCCAGCATAAAAATCACTAAACCGACTATAAATAAAACCAAACCTATTTTCATCTATTTCTCTCCTTGGATTTTTCATTCATAAAAATGAAATCTCCTTTGATCAACTTGCGTACTATTTTATTCAAACTCCATAAAAATGGGTCTTTTCTATGTAACAATGGGAGATGGACGATGATCTCTCAGTTTCTTCGTATCAACCCCAGCCTCGTTCAGCTTTTTCTCTGCTTCCTCTTCAATAATATCCTTAAAAATCTGCAGTGTTTCATCAAATCCAACATGCTTATCCATCATAAAGCTCATCTTGTGTTCGACCTCAAGCCATGTGGATACATCTGCTTCGTTATGCCGAATTTGTGCTTCCAATTTATCTAAGGCATTGGCGACTTTCGCTTCGTATGTCTGTTTCCCTTCAAACTCCAACCATAGATTGTACAGTTCGTTTCCTAATGCATGCCCTAGCATACCCCTGATTTTCTCGATGGATTTTCTCTCATTGACTGACTTTTGTTCCCTTGCTGACTCGTCGTTCATCGTATCGAATGCCGGGATGTCCCCTGCTTCTGCCTCAACGAGATCATGGATGATGATCATCTTCAATAATTTTGCGGAGTCCACTTCCTCAGTTAAATAGTGTTCCACCAACATGGCCATCAAGGAGACTCTCCATGTATGCTCTGCGACACTTTCCTGCCTCCCGTTCGATAGCCAGCTGTGCCTCATTTCTGATTTCAGCTTTTCTCCAAGCTTAATCACTTCCAGAATGTTTAATAGATTTGTTTTCATGTGAATTCCTCCGTTTTTAGCAGTCAGCGTTTAAACGAAACCTCTGACTGCCTTTTTCCATACAAGGAATCAAGCACTCATTCCCTGCCTTTTCACCACTCTCCCAAACACGAACCGTACGATCGGCCCCATGATGACGAGCTGAAGAGGAAGTGCGAAAATGATATTTTTAGAAACGATCGATACATAGCTTTCCAGGATGGTTTTCTCTCCAAAACCGTGAAAGAAGTAGGTCGTCCCCAATCCAAATAGAGACATCAGGCTGACCATCCCCACCACCATAAACAGGGAAGTGAAGAAGATGACATACAAACTCTTGGATTTATCGAACGGTAAAGAAAACACTATTTTATGCGCCAACGGACCTACGATGAATACCTCGAGAAGGAGCGCAGCCATAAACCCCAAGAGAAGTTGAAGAAGGATCCCTTTCAGTGTCACGGTACCAATCAATCCATTGATCAACAGATTATAAAAGGTCATCATCACCACCATTCCCATGCACATCATCATTCCAAAATAAAGATTTTCTTTCTTTGTAGCCGGCATTTTCATCATCCCTTCTTTTATACACTTTGCTAGTATAGCGATTCAGGGATGGGCTACATAAGTGAACATTTTGTGAACAATTGAATGGGGATAGATAAGGATTGCGAAATATGAGGCATTTCTAAAATGAATTCTAAGGTTGAATCGGCAGGTGAACCATCACTTCTTCCTCACCATTTTCCTGAGGATGATAGGTCTCCACAATGTAAGCTTCCAATTTCCGTTTATATCCCTGCTCATCCATCCATATTAATAAATTTTTATGAAGCTCCCCAATATGTTGCCCTTTCGCCGTAACATACTCTTCCTCCACCTCGATAAACTCCACACCGTCAGGAATATGTGATAGAGATTCACCCACGATTGTTCCGACAAAGAAGGTCCCCTCCAAATGGTCCGTATCCTTCTTTGGTTCATATAAGGCGATTTCAGTGCCCGGTATGATTTCAACTTCGTGTAACCGCTCCAAAAATAGTTTGGCAAGCTTCGGTACTTCTGTCATAAAATCAGTGAAAGCTCCTTCTCCTTTCATCCCTATCACCTTAAACGTCTTTTTCACTTTTTCACCCTTCATTCTACAATCCCCCTTCCGAATGTTCTTCATAAATATATTTTAACATAATTTTCCTATTACAAGGATAAAAAAGCTCCCCACCTAAAAGTGGGAAGCTCCTTCTTACCGTTTCTCTTGCATAACCCGCTGACCAACCAAATACCCACCTGCCAACACAGAGAAGATCACAAGCAGCCAGGCAAATCCGTCGGTAAATCCTATCCGTTCAATCGCATACCCGAACACCGGGAAGCTGATCATGATCACGAAGCTTTCCATCAAACCAATCAAGGAAAGGAAAGTCGATCTGATATTGCTTTTCAAAAAGTTTTGCACGAACGAGCTGAAGATCGGTTCAAACAGGCTCAACAGTTGCGCAAGAATTAGAAACGACAGCAGGATTGCCCAGTCCGTTGCAAAGATGAACAGGACAAAAAAGACAAGAAAAAGACCTAAGCCGTAATACAGGATGTTGAAGAATTTGAATCGTTCCTCCACTTTATACGCAACCTTTGCCATTACGACTCCGAGGAGCCCTTCAAGCGTGAACACGGCCCCCACGACGATGGATGAATAGCCCAGTTCCACGAAGTACTCCTGTCCGTAGAACACCATGATCACCATCACAGCTCCCGCAAGAATGAATAGGACAACCGGCGCGTGAATTACCGGATTATTCCTCCACACATTGACCCCTAACCGGAATTGATGGACCCACTGATGATACCATCGCCCACCTATATCCTCTGTCTTCTCCCGTTCCGGTTCTTTCATGAAGAGCAGCGGGATCACCGCGAGAACATGGGTGAAAATCGTGGCCCCATACACCCACTCCCAGCTCACTTCAGCCATGAAACCGCCGAGGAATTTCGCCAAACTCAAAGAAAGCAGGGATATTGCCGTCATGCTCCCGATGACCCGGGTATAATCCTTTTCCCGTTTATCATTTTTCAACGTGTCAAAGGCAAATGCCTGCTCGGCTCCTGAATGGAGGGTAACCATGAGCCCCATAGATAAAAAGGCGAGGGTGAACATGGAAAACGTACCGCTCATCAGCATGAACAGTCCGTAAAGCAGACTGAACACATTCCCGATTACGAGACTGACCTTCCTCCCGTACAAATCGGCAATCATACCCGTCGGTACCTCGAACAAGACGATAGCCAAATGAAGAAGAGCCTCCAACAAACCGATTTCACCTAATGTCATCCCTTTGTCGCCAAGATAGATGACCCATAACGCCCGATCGAAAAACAGTTGGGCAAAAAAGAGATAAAGATATAGCAGATAGATATTGTTCTTTGTTTTCATCATTTTATTTCGTCCTCTCATTAAAAAGCGCAGGCGGCTTGCATAAGATGAACCGGACAGAAAAGAGTTCTTAGCCTCTTTGCCATGTTCATCTTATGACCTCGAGCATCTGGCCACCGTAGCTGGATTAAAAAAAGCCACAGGGAATCATTCCCCATGGCTCTCGCTATATTAGGAAATCAAACGTTCGTTCACCATTATGAAAGATCAGCTAAAAAAGGACAGACGTATCCCGAGGACGGCTGAAATTCCAATAATAGACATCATTAAAAGTTGATATTTTTTGATGTCTACAGTGAACGTATGCATGATATTCCCTCCTTTTTTGTTTAAAATTCTTCTTCATTATATCTCTCTTCCTTTTTTTGGACAAGGGAGGATTTTATCCTGTCAACATAGCCCTCACATGAACGGCTCATACTAAGAGCCTAAAACAAACATGGAGGTGATATGTTTATGAAAAAGTCTAATCAGAATAATACGAAAGCCATAACAACAGGGACAGACCCACAACAGGTAAAAAAACAAATTCAAAAAGATGTAGCCGCAGGACAAGGGGCCATGACTTCCCGGGAAGCAGGAGCCATGCGTGACTAATGGCGGAAAGGGCGGTTCATACCGCCTCTTCTGATTTCCAAAAGGGAATCGTTTAAGGTAGAATGTCCGGATTTCTTATTTTTGCCCAAAGAACAGCCAATCCTCCCTCCCGATGATGTCTATTTCGTGTGATCCTTTCTCCATTTATAGGGTACATCCGCCCAATTTGAAAACCAGACAAATAAGAAAATAAAAAAGAAGACTGCTACATTTTCCATCCATCTGATTTCCCCATTTTTTATGAATTGATAGAATGTCGATACGAGAAAATAGATCAGCGGCAGCTGGATGCTTTTTTTAAACATGTTCATGCACATCCTTCTTTGTATATGGAATAAAATCAGATTCGATATTTATGGAAATGACCGTAATATAATCTAGTTGTTAGTACGATAAATGGAATGCTATAAATTATAATCATCAGCTTTTTATAGTCATTGCCCATCACAAAACCCGTTCCCTCTCCCCATCCATAATCTTAAAGTGAACATCCATAAAGCCTCCACTATCAATATGATGAGGAATATCTGATACATCGAGCCACTCTTTCAGCCTGAAGGATTTTTTTTGATTGGGTTCAATCGTGATCTTGTAGGGGCCATTCACATTCATGAGGGAAGTGTATCGTGTCCCATCTCCCGGGAAAAAGGTATCCAGGAATTCGAGCTCAAATGTCACCGCTTCCCTGCTATGATTGACTATAGGCAGGTTGCATTCCCCTGTTAATTCATCTTCACCTTCCCGTTCAAAATCACACGTTCCTTTTCCATCGTACGAAATGGCAGCAATTCCATCCGCCATTGTTTCCTGATACAATGCTATAAGCCCCTGTGGTAATAGCGCATAGGCAATTAACACGACGATTACTGTTCGGATGTGGTATTTGGAAATTCCAATCACAAGAAAAAGGATAGCAAAAACAAACAGAAAGGCACCAATGATCGCAAGCACATTGTTCCCATTTTGATCAGTAATAGGAAAGGTCATGAACGTTGAGCGCGCGTAAATCATTTCATTATTAGGAAAAGGGAAATACAATGACATACATACCACCAGAATCACTGCTGAAGCGATGAGTGCTTTTTTATTTCTAATCATGTTGTTTCATCTCCCTTTTATAATTTATGTAAATAAGTAGTTTAGTTGAAACGTATGATATTTTTCAAAAAGTATTCTGTTTCGCTAATTTCCAGCTGGATTTTGTGCAGAAACCAGCTATTTCACTAGATTCTGATTGAAATGGGCATTAGCTAGGTCTACCGCTTTACTGATCGGTACCTATCCCATTAGATATGAGCCAGATTTCAAGACATATGAGCTACTTTTCAAAGTTATGACCCGGATTCTACCACTTATGAGCCACGTTTTTGATTTATGATCCGCGATTTTATTTTATGAGCCGATTGTCGAAAAATCTAGTTTAGACGGGCAATACAGTTTATTCTTAGCTAATCATTCATATTGTGCTTAAGGTCAAAAATACCGATCGTTCCACAAATGAATGCGCCTAATCCTAAAAGAACGGTGAGGATCCAATTCTCTCCCCAACTTGAAATGGTACTTATCAAGCAGCTGAAACCAACAACTAAATTCCCATATTTCGCGCTCCATTTCCCTGGTTTTGAACGTTTCTCTTTGCTCATATCATCCACCACTTCCTTTCTGCAGAAGTCATACGATTCCCATTCTCCATGTCATGCCCTGGGAGATCACGTTCCCCTCCCGATCATGTTCATCATCCCACCACACTTGGAACTCATAGGTCCCTCATCCAAAAAGGGAATCGCCTTCTGATGGCCGCTTCTACCCACCTTTTCTCCCAGGAGGACTGAACCCCTTGAAATCATCATGCTGTCTACCTAATGGCAACACTTAATCATGATCTTGTATTATGCAAACCGGCCAGAATTTATATTGAACCCTTCGCACATGTTCTCTCCACCAAGACTTTCTGCAATACCAATTATTTCAAAAAAATGTTTGTTAAACAATCCTTTTATTAAAATATTAATATCCTGAAAGGATCTTTGAGATATCGAATTCTTTCTAGGCCATTTTCCCCTATTACTGTGCATATGCCAAAACTCTAAATGAGTAGATTTATAGTATGATTAGCATGTATTAATGGTATTCTCTAACAAAAGGGGGGGTGTTTATATTGATGGCGAAAAATGATGGAACGAAAGTCATCGAGGACGGCGGAGGTCAAGGGGGCGTCACTTGGAAAGAGGTCTCCCGGAGTACTTCGGGCAGTTATACGATTGTCTTATATAAAAGCTCAAATGGCGGAAGTCAGTGGAAAAAGGTCACCTATGACAAAAGCGGAAAAATCGTGAATGTTGTTTACGGGAACTAACTGGAAAAGGATGATGGCGCAGAAAGCCATCATCCTTTTCATTAACGGAAGGACTCCGCTACTTTGATCATGTCGTCTTTGGAAAGAGTGACGCCGGAACGTGCCGGCATGTATTTCAATTCATATATGGCTCTGCCTTCGATCCATGTCAGCACACTTACCTTTAAGGGACCCTCTGATTCAGTATAACTCCCTTTAGAAGAACCGACTTTCACAGATTCTTGTGATAAGTTCAGGTCAGTTCCTTGCTCAAGAAGTTGAAAAGACATCGTGATCGTCTGTTTTTCTTTTCCCATGAGAGTGACGATTTGTACGTTTCCATAGGGACCATCTGCCGTTTTCGTGCTTACATTTTCCACTTTGAAAGGAACTTTTGTGGGAAACTTGAACTCTTTTCCCAGGAATTCCGGACGGTCGTTTGCTTCATATAACGGAGCGCTCGCATTGTTCCCAAAGATGCCCAGCTGTGTTCCGCCGAAGTAAACAAAGATTGAAAGACAGGCGGCGAAAAATAGCATAGACAGGATAGGTGCAAGAATCGGTTTTTTATTAAAACTAAACGATTTGGGCTGCTTTGAATGGATTTCGTTCAAGATGTTCTCTCTCATCTTATTGGTAAAACCCCGGCCTTTGAACGTTTCATCTTTCATCAATCCACGTAAAGATTTCAGTTCATCCATTCTTATACACCTCATTCCGTTTAATCGTGGAACCGAGTAATGCCTTGCCTCTTGTCAGTCGGGTCTTCACCGTATTCGTGTTGATATCGAGGCTCGCACCGATCTCGGATAACTTCATTTCCTCAAAATAATATAAGAAGATAACCTCCCGATATTTAACGGGAAGGGACAAGACACTTTGGATCAGCTCCGAATTCTGCTCATTTTTGATCACAGTCTGTTCCGGTGCCCCCATTTTCCCTTTGACCAGATCATTGATCTTACTGGAGATACTGACCATCCTCGTATCCCACCGTCTTAAATAATCCTTGCAATGGTTAATGGCGACGGAGATGATCCATGTTTTGAGACTGGAATCCTCACGAAAGGTATCCATCTTTTGATAAAACTTGATAAAGATCTCCTGTGTCAGATCCTCGGCCAGGCTATGTTCCTTTACATAGGAATAGACAACATAATAGACATCATTTCCATACTCTGTCATGGCTTCCTCAAGTAGTCGGTCTTTCTCGGATTTCGTCCGTTGTTCCATTTTTAAACACTCACCTGCTTTATATGTATCTCTATTTATTGGACGTATCTTAAATGAAGAAAGTTTGGTTTTTTACAATTTAATCCATTTAAAACAAAAAAACCTGGCGAGAATTCTCGACAGGCGGAGTGGTTTCGGTCATGAATCGGGAATGATGTTGGTGCGGTTTAGCCATTCCTTTACGACAGAACGTTGCCCGCTACCATTATTACAAAACATTCCAGATCAGACAATCTTTTCTTTTAGTTCCCGGATGTGTGCCTCACTCAGAAAAGAGAGGCTATTGGTAATCAGTTAGTTCCTTCCTGCTTCTTTTTAACGAGTGTTTCTTTATCCAGTATTCCTGGGGGCTGCTCAAGCCAATTATTATCTATCATGATTGTCGCGCCATCTTTGGCATATTGAGCTATTTCTAAGGAAAGCCGTTCATAATTGATGACGAGATCACTTCTTTGACTTGCCGCGGCAGCTGTTGCATAATTTCCGATCCCTGCCGTACCTAACAAAGTAAAATGAAACATAATAAGTTTATCTGAGAATGGGGAGACCGTTGAATCAGTGAGGGCAATATCGGAAGACATCGGCACTTGAACATTGTTTTCTGATAATGCAGAAGAAAAAATCTTGACGTGCTTCTCTGAAATTTCTTTTCCTCTAAGCATATATTTTTGAATTTCTTTTCTTGGTGAGATTTGAGCAAAACTTAGAGCTAATTTTAATCCAATTAAGTTGGTTTGAATATTCATGTGCAGATGTGAAATTTCAATCGCATTCACTGGTCTCTGTTTACTAAATAGATTAAAACCACTTAAGTACTTTTTACTGTCCACAAAATCCGTTTCTTGCGGGTAGGAAATATACGGAGAACGAGTATATAATCCCATCTCTAAAAGCAGTTCAATACTTTGATCATATAAATCGGAAACCGCTATAAGACCATTTCTGAAATATGTCCGAATATCTTTCCTTGCACTCATGGATATCATCCCACTGTATCCGAGCATGCCAACTTTAGCCATCTGGTGTATGTAAAAGAGAATGAATGAATCTGAATATAAACGGGGTGCTGATACATTTACATCTTGTTCAGAAAATCCAGTGGGTGCAGGCAAATCTTCTTTTTCAAAAATTTCTCTAAGTGTGGAGAGGTCATTGTCCGCGATGGAAAAAGCCCTTTCAACTACTGCATGGATTCTCTGATCTTCAACCGTTTTTAGAAAATGAATTAGAAAACAACAGGACATGCTATTATTCATGTACGCTGTCCATAGAGAAGCGATTTCTGAAGCAGTTAAGTTAGCTTTGTGATTATCTACCATGCGGAAGCCTCCATTATCGAATAGGAATAGTAAAAATAGTTAAGAAATAACCTTAAAATTCCTCTTTAGATTGTCCTAATGAAACGGGGATTATACTAACGATGACTGTAATAAAAACGGTTGATGAATAATTTTGAGAATATCGGTGGGTGATTTGAGATATGGTGTGGGGCATACAACTTATATCGATGGAAAAACACCTAAGATTGCCTGTTTTGACTGTAATCGGAAATTTTAAGTGGTGAGGAAGCCAAATTTGAGGTCCAATCATAGAGTGAACATGACCTCGCCTGGTAATCGTGCGGGTTGGAACGACAATCAAGCGGGTTTTCGAATAATCATGCCAGTTTCAGGATAATCATGCTGGATTTGAAGTAATCATGCCAGTTTCATCCATAATCGTGCCGGATTGTCGAATTTTTTTACCACCATTCAATAAGGACGGTACATGTTGTACCGTCCTGATTGACCTAATTATTAATTGGCGGTGAATGCTTCTCCTTTATTATAAGAAAGACAAAGTACCCACCTATAAGTACAGGAAGAGAAATGGCACTCATGATGAGTTTTGTTTCTTCAGTCAAGGAGCTATTTTGAATAAGCATTTCCGGTACATTGAGAAGGACTGCCAATACGATCATAATCCAGGTTTTAGACCAGTAAGACACGCTAATGATGACAACGATCGCTAGAACCAAAGCAAAAAGTCTTCCTATTCCCTCTAGCTCTATTGTCGGTCCCACTATGGTTTGGCTAAGAAATAACAACCCCGTTAACATTGCGACCGGCCCCCCTCCAAGAATCAAGAATAACGTCCATTCTTTCCTTTTAGTAACCTGATGACTTGAAACATATTTAAAGACGGTCGCCGTGCAAAATAAAAATCCGATTATGACAATTGGGTATCCAATCAATACAAATAAGGAGTACTCCAAATCCCGGCTTAACGCATCCTTCAAAACAATAAAAGAAAGGGCACCAAGTAATACCATTACGATATACTTGAAGATATTTCTATAATCCATTGGCATCTCGGCAGAAATTTGGTCCATGTATTGTTTTGGCGTTAAACCCGTTACCTCCTCTACACTCTTCCCATGCTTTTCTGCTTCGACTAAATGGTCTTCTAATTCTCCAACGATCTCATCGACTTCGTTTTCGTTTTTCCCGCTAGAAATCAGATAGATTCGCAGATTTCCTAAAAACTCTTCGCTCTTATGAGATAACTGCATCCTTACTCCTCCTCCAGTAGTTGATTTACGCTTAAAGAGACTTCTCTCCACCTTTGTTTAAAGTCTTCCAACTCTCCTTCCCCTTTTGGAGTGATATAATAATATTTCCGTTTTGGTCCCCCAGAAGGCATTTCTTTCTGTCGGGCTATCACAAGGCCATCTTTTTTCATACGAAGGAGCAAAGGATAAATGCTTCCTTCTTTGACCATTTTGAATCCATTGGCCTCAAGTTTCTCCATCATTTCATACCCATACACTTCGCCATTTGCAATGATGGAAAGCAGACATCCTTCAAGAATCCCTTTTAATAATTGACTGGATGACATGATCGATCCCCCTTCCCAGTAGGCAGCTCAACTATATTGCAAAACAAGTTAGTTACTCAAAAAAATATTAAGGGAAAAACAAGGTGCAATTAAATACAGATACACTTTACTAGATAATGGAAATTAAAACAACCCCTTAAACAAAGGTCCGTCCCTCAACGGACCTCTGCTTATTCCCCATTCCGCTTTTTCCTGAGTGAATAGATATATAAGACAGGCACAAGCCCGCTGATTAGAACGACCAAACCAACTATTAACCCATCTGTTATTTCCGTGGTTTCCGGTAAAGAGGTGACTCCCCCGAACACTACCGCCAAAGTGATCACGACTGCAATTGAAATCACCAGACCTTTTTTTGGATCGACCTTCTCCGCTTCATAGTCTGTACTGATGCTCATTGACAGATACGCTGAAACAATAGTTGTCATAATAAAAAGGAACCATAGAGGATTATCCGTCATCCCAGCCCCGATGTTATAAAGTCATAGGCAAGGATCCCGATAATGCCTGCGCTTTGAAACAGGAACAACACTCTAATATTCTTTAAGTTTTGTAGTTTGAGTCGTTCATCTGTAATTTTCTTCAACTTACTCCTCCCCCTTTTCAATCCAAAACACTTCATCCAGTGTCTTTCCGACGACATAACAAATTTCCAGACATAAGTTCAAGGATGGATTGTATGCCCCTTTCTCGATTAGGCTAATCGTCTGCCTGGTGACCCCCACCTTATTTGCCAGCAGTTGCTGGGTTAAATTTTTTTCAACACGGGAAACCTTTACTTTGTTTTCCATATACATCCAACCCCTCTAACATTCATCGTAACATATATGTGTCATTATGAAATATATATATTACATTCTTCAACAAAAAAAAGACTCCTCAGAATCTTTTCTGTTGGTGTCCTCTCCCCTCTCATTTCTATTATGTATGAGTCACACCTGGTACCTCAACCTCAATCAACACCTCTTCCCCCCATTCGCATTCCAAGAGTTTCAGCTTTCCTTTCGAAGAAAAATCCGACGGCATCAATCCATTCAGAGGTATAGAGGAAGACGCGATACCGAGTTCCTGATACGTTTCACCAATCAACTTACTGCACGTATAGTCTTTTCTCTTTGAAGGGATGGAGAAGAACCTTCCTTCGATTACCTCTTCAATCATGTTCCATTCTGTCGGGTTGGGAATTCCATGGACTTCTTTCATGTAACGGACCAATTTCTGTTGGTCCAGGGGGCGATCAAGAGTCAGAGTTCTCCAGGCATAGGCTGGCGGCTTATATGGGACAACATCCTGACCATAGGTTTGAAGTCGATCAAGAAGTTTCACGATTTTCGGACCGGTCAAGTGGTCATGCATGAACTCGTCTTCCAAATTTGTTAAGGCAGTGGACTCCCAAAAGAAGACTTCTCCTTTAGGATCCGGCCGAAAAACCATTCCGACGTGAGACCACATACTATGCTCCAAGGATTCCACCATTTTACTAATTTGATATTGTCCGCTGAAAAGGATGAGGTCCCCTGTCTTAAGTGCAGGGTAAAGGGTATTAAAGGTTTCAGATTTCATTATTTTTCTCCTTTTTCCAATTTTATCATAACGAGTCTATGCTATAATCATACAGTATTAAGTAAATTTAGGAGCCTTTTTTATGAAAAAATTCGTGGTCCTGCTTTTCATAACCTTTGCTTTCTCTGTCATATTCGTACCTGGCGTTTCTGCTTACGCGTCGGTCACTATTCCGGATTCCCTCAAAGAATTGGATCTCACTAACCAACTCGAAATCTATTTGGATCAGGATCACCTATCCGATCAACAGATCCTGAATAAGGGCGGCGAATTTGTCCCTTTGTCCAAATCGAATCCTTCCGGGGACATATCAGATACCGTCTACTGGCTGAAAGTGAATCTTGAAAATGATACACGCCGGCAGCGGGATCTTCTCCTGGAAATCAAGAAACCTCATCTAAGCTCGGTCACATTGTTTTCCCTCGAACATGATCGGCTCTTGAAAGAAGATACAGTGGGTTACCGCTATCCCTTTGACAAGAGAGACTATAAACATCGTAACCTTGTCTTGACACTGAATCTTAAACCGAACGTATCCACTACCTATTTTTTAAAAATCGAAACAGATAGTTTCTTCCAGGCTCCCGTGTCGCTCTGGGATCCCATTGCCTTCTCGGAAGCCAACTATATGAATCAATCGTTCTTTGGCGTTTTTTACGGGATCATGCTTGCCATGATTCTATATAACACCTTCCTATTCCTATCTCTTAAGGAAAAAAGTTATCTTTATTACATATTGTTTGTTTCGGGATTTACGATGATGCAGGCGATCTGGGATGGATTTGCCTTTCAGTTTGTATGGGGGGACTTCCCGTGGTGGGCATTGAGATCCAATTCTTTTTTCATCATATGGACATCACTGTTCGCCCTTTTGTTTGCAAAACATTTTCTTCATCTGAAAGAATATGCACCGGTTCTACATAAGGTTGTCACCATTTTCAATAAGGTCTGTGCCCTTTGCCTAGTACTCCCTTTCTTTGTCAGCATCGGTACTATGACCATGATCAGTACCGTTTTGGCAACGGTATTCGTATTGTTTCTAATCGCCATCGCCTTGACAGTCAGGCTGAAGACAAGAGAAGCCAGATTCTATCTTACAGCCTGGTCACTGCTCTTTATCGGGGTTCTTCTTAACCTATTGTCCGCCTATCAGCTCGTTCCGTTAACGGACCTGTCGCTGTTCGCACCAAAGGTCGGAGCCGTCGTCGAGGTACTGGTTCTTTCCCTCGGTCTCGCTGATCAGATCAAGCGGATGAGGAAAGAAAAAGAACGCGAGACGAAGAAGTACTACGTCCAAACCCTTTTGCAAAACGCCGTTAAACAGATGTCTGCCGTGGAGGGTCTGGAAAGATTATCAGAGGAAGGGCTGCATTGTTTAATGGATGTGTCCCACTTTGAAAAGGGGTTCTATCTCACAAAGGAAGGGAAGGTACTGTCAAAAGTAAACGTGCCGGCAGAACTGGAGGATTTCTACATAAAGCAATATGTTTCGCTCAAAAATGGGAACGGAGATATTCTGGACGGTTCTACGTTCACGGTACCCATTACATGCGGATCACACACTGGACATTTCGTCATCTGGAGCACGCAGGAAGAAGTCGATCTTACGGTCATGGAAAGCTTCCTCCCTGCTTTCATCGAGCAGTTCACTTCCTTAATCGATCAGAAAGAGAAGATCCAGACCCTCAAAAAGTCTGCCATGAAAGATCACTTAACGAAACTGTTTAACCGGAAATACTTTCTGGAGAAAGCAAACGAAGTGTTTACAGAAACCGAACCTGCCTCTCTGTTATTGATCGACATCGACCACTTTAAAAAAATCAATGATCAATACGGCCACTTAGTCGGAGACGAGGCGATCATCTTTGCCGCTGACCTTATCAAGAAGGTCTTCCATGACAAAGGGATCGTCGGACGATTTGGCGGGGAAGAATTTATCGTGTTCTTAGAAAATGCTGAGGAACAACAGGCACTTGAAACGGCCAATCAGTTACTTGAAGCATTCCGGCACGAGAGCTTACAGCTAGATGACGGCACATCCATTTACTTAACGGTGAGTATCGGATTCTGCTGCAGCCAGCCCCTCAGCTTTCTCACGATCGGTGAGATGATTCAGTTAGCAGACGAACAATTATATACGGCTAAACGGAACGGGCGGAATCAGGTAGCGGTTGGTTCATGAGTGGATCCAGGGGACAGGTCCCCTGGATCCTTTAGAAAACAAGCGATTCTACCATGCTCCAGAGTTGGGTTCGACCCGCGGGTGTGGATGGCCGGCGATTATGAACTGAGCCGGCTCAGATTAATCGCTCGGCTATTTCTTTTTCCATATCTTTTCCGTCGATATTCATGGGGGTTCTCCGATTCGAATGCAGAGCCATCGTCACGCTTAATAATATCGTCATGGCGCCAACCAGTTGCATACCGCTCACTGACTCATTCAACACAATATATCCGACTACCATCGCTACAAACGGTTCTACATTCAATAGGAGTGATGTATTGGTTGAACCGACGTGTGAAATACAATGATTCCAAATCAGCGGGCATACACCGTGCATGATGATGGCGGTGAAGAAAAGCAGCAGCCAAATACTGAATGGAACCGCCCCAAGAAAAGACACTTCAGAGAATGGCAGAAAGGTCGTCAGCAAGATCAATCCCACCAAAGTTGAATAAAAGGTCAATAGAATAGAAGAGAGGGGTTTGGCATATCGTTCCACAAGTACCATGTACACAGAAAACGTCAGCATTGTAAGGAAGATATAGCCCTCTCCCGGACCGAATATGATGGTTCCTTTTTTCATGATGACCAGAAATACACCAACGAGACTGAGCAGGCTCCACATCCAGAAAAGTGGGCTTTTTTGTTCCTTGAACACAAGGGAATTAATAAGGGATGTACAAATGGGTGCAGTAGCCAGAATCAAGGCAGCTGTTACGGGTGAGGCTTGGGTCAAACTTGCATAGAAGCTCCAATGATTCAAGGTCACACCAATAAAGCCGATGAAAAGGAGCGGGACGATCACCGTTTTTACCGAACCTGCGAGTTTAATGGGTTTATAAAACCCTATCAACAGAAACAGGATAATAAAAACAAGACGTAAAAAAGCGATTTCCATCGCCTTGAAGTAGTGTACTAGAATCGCTCCGAAGATGAAGTTGCTCCCCCAGCAGATCACACAAAAAAGGAGGCCCATGTATAGATACACGGGCTTTCCAGTTAATCTTCCGTTCATTTCACCAGCTCTTGAGTGCTCCAGAGAGACCCATAGACGACTTTCCCTTTGTTCATTACGGCCACACGCTTCGGTCTTCTGGCCACTACCTCGGCTGAGGACACGGCATCAACGAAAATGAAGCTTGCCTCATCTTCCACCTTCGGCCACTTATATTCACCCGTTTTCGTCAATGCCGTTTTTCCTCCAGTGATCCATTTCAGACTTTCACGCAAGGATACTTCATCGCTTTTTCGAGTCACCTGTCCGTATTTATACACTTTCTCAAGCACGTCCCCGTGTCCCAACGGGCTCCAAGAATCATAGAATCCATCACAACCAAGATGGACCTTTACACCATGATCATCCAGTAGTCTGATAGGTGGGAGTGACTTGGTCAGTGGAATGGTGGACATAATCGCCACTCCGTTTTCTCTTAATCGATCTGCCAATTCTGCCTGTTTCACTTCGGGAACATCACCGATACAGAAGGCATGGCTGATGGCGGTCCGGTTCTGCCAATTGGATTCTTCCACCATATCCATCCACTTTTCGATCGTGTAGGTTCCCACATGGCCGCTGTCATGGAGATGGATGTCGACATCTGCATTGAATTCCGTTGCGATGTTCATGGTTTCATAGAGTGATGTTTCGATAGAGCGATCGATTCCGGCAGGGTCCAGTCCTCCTACCATGGTTGCACCGCTTCTCATGGCCTCTTTCATCAATGTCGGGACAGTTTCCCTTAATAATCCATGCTGCGGGAAGGCAATGATATCTGCCGTGACCGCATGCTTGTATTCTTCCAATGCCTCGATGACACCTTCGAGGTTCTTTAATCCGATGTACGGATCGATGTTTACATGGGTACGAATATGGGTGGACCCGTTTGAAAGAATTTCGTCTATCATCCTCATCGCCCTTTGTTTGGTCGTCGGGGCGAGTTCATTCAGCTCCTCTGCTTCAAATTGCAGTCTTTCTTTCAGATTGTTAACCGGCTTCGTTGCTTTCCATCCTAGCGTCAAATACGTTTTGTCCAAATGGTTATGCATTTCTTGAAAGGTCGGGATGGCCAGGTGGCCTTTCACATCATAAATCACTTCAGCAGAATCAGGGATGGATTGTGTATGAGACAGCCGTTGAACAATCTTCCCTTCTTTGATCCCGAGATGAAATAATGCCGTTTTGGTTTCCGTCATTCCATCGTGTTCCGTATTCCCGACTTCAAGCTTCACATTTTTCATCCAAATCATCGAAATGTCTCCCCTCTATCATTTATTGATCAATACTGAGTCTGATTGAGTAAGTTTGATTTTCTCCCCACTTTTATAAACCGAATCAATCGCTGCTCTTCTTGCCACTGCTTCGGCTGTGCAGCTTGCATTCACCAGGACAAAGTCTGCTCGGTCTCCTACTTGCGGCCAGACCTGGTTCCCTTCGTCATTCAATGGAGTGATCCCCCCGGAAGCGTATTTCCAGGTACGGTTGATAGAGTACTCATCAATCAATCGAAACCGTTCAGCAAGAATGTTCAGCTTCTCGATCGTATTCCCGGTACCAAATGGGGACCAGTGATCGGTCAGGCTGTCATGGCCCACGGACACCTGAAGACCGTATTGATCCAGGACCGGAACAGGAATGGTTGGACGATTAATCGGAATCGTGGTCGTAATATCCATCTCTTGATCTTTTAGAATGGCCATTATGTCCGTAAGAGCCTGTCCCTCAAGGTCACCAAGGGCTATGGCGTGGCTCAACGTGACACGTCCTTTCAAGTTCGCCTCTTTTGTAAAATCAGCTATGCGTTCAAACGTAAATGCTCCAAGTGTATCCGGATCATGAAGATGCAGATCAACACCGGCGTTATGCTCCGTTGCGATGTCAAAGGTCGTATAGAGGGATCGATCAATATGACGGTCCACTGTTGCCGGATCGACTCCGCCGACAAGGGTCGCACCATTTTTCATGGCTTCCCGCATCAGTTCCACAGAGTTGCTGCGCAACAGCCCGTGCTGAGGAAACGCCACAATGTCATAGGTAAGGTGCTGTTTATACTTTTCTAAGGCGTTGACCGTGACTTCGAGATGCCTCAAACCGGAAGTCGGCTCGATATTGCAGTGGGTACGGATGTGGGTGTGGCCGTTTTGAAGCAGAAGCTCGATCATCTTTTCCGCCCGGTCCTGGGCGTATGGCAATTGCTTTGGAAGCAGTTCCTGTTCCTCTTCAATTCTTGTGAAAATTCCTTTTGTGATTGGGCGGCATGCCTTCCATGGTCCGCTGTAATAGGTTTTATCTATGTGGATATGCATTTCACGGAATGAGGGGAGAAGCAGCTTCCCTTGTGCATCCACGACTTCGATTCCAGCTTCGATTTGTGACTCGTCGTGCGTGATGGCCGTAATCTTTCCATTTTCTATTTTGACATGGGCACTCTCCGTCAGCGTTTTGATTACGACTTCATTTTCTTTCTCAAATCCTGTTTCCATTTTCACATTTTTCATCCATTTCGATTTCATCAATTCAACCTCCAAGTTTTAGTGTGTAGTGGGATTACCGGATGGCGGCGATTACCCTCCGACTGACCCTATTCAATCGTTGCATTATTCACCATCAAGTAGTTGACGGCACTTAACCAGAAATCTTTCACTTCATTGTTGTAGACTGCTAAATGCTCGTAGTTCCGGATCGGGATGTAGACCGCTTCTTCCATTTCAATGTTCATGGCTTCTTCATACAGATCTTTTCTTACTTCCGGACTTACTTCTCTTCTTGCCTGCTCGATAAGCTCATCCACTTTTTCGTTTGTATAATAGAAGTGGTTTCCTGGAGACCCGTGGGAAGAAGAATGGAACAGGTTATATTGATTGTAGTCTCCATCACCTGTTGCATTTCCCCATCCGCCGATGAACATATCATGTTCTCCGGTGTCGACGGCTTCAATATATGCACCATACTCAAGTACCTGAATGTTCACTTTGATCCCGATCCCCTTCAGCTGGGACTGAATGACTTCCGCCATATTGATCCGTTCTTTACGGTCACTCGTGATCAGCGTCAACTCAAGACCTTTTTCAAATCCGGCTTCTTTCAATAGCTCCTTAGCGGCATTCGGATCATACTCATATGGTTTCACGTTGTCGCTGTGTCCGAATACTTTCGGACTCATGGCAGCGTTCGCCAATGTACCCACACCGTTATACACGCCTTTGATGATGGCTTCTCGCTCAACCGCCATGGAAATCGCTTGTCTCACTTTCACATTGTCGAAAGGCTTTTTCTGGGTATTGAATCCGACGTATTCAACGGCCAGGCCTTCTGTTCGATACAGATTCAATGTGTCAGAGCTTTCGATACGCTCAATTTCCGTCACCGGGACTTGATCACTGATATGAGCTTCGCCGGTTTCAATCATCGCTAAGCGTGTTGCATCTTCTGGTACGACCTGAAACTCAATTCCATCGATCTTAGGCTCTTCTCCCCAGTACCCTTCATTTTTTGACAGGGTAATAGACTGGCCGGACTTCCAGGATTCAAAGACAAATGGACCGGTTCCGACCGGGTGCTTAGCCAGACTATCAGGATTTTCCTTTATGGCTATCGGGCTCATGATGCTTCCTTCATTACTTGCAAGGATCGATAATAAAGGAGCGTACGGTGCATCAAGCTTAAACTGCACTTTATTTTCATCAAGTACATTGATTTCTTTGATCATACCGAGCTTATCCTTTTGTGGGGACCCGGTGTTTGGATCCAATAAGCGATCGAACGTAACTTTGACCGCTTCCGCATTCAATGCAGAACCGTCATGGAATGTGATTCCTTCATTCAATGTGAATTCCCACGTTGAATCATCCGGTTGCTCCCAGCTTTTCGCAAGTGACGGAACAATGTTCATATCCTTATCAAATGCCACGAGGGTTTCATATACCTTTTGATAGAGAACGTTGGCTGATGGGATATCCGTGATGAAATGAGGATCCAAATTGGTGGCATCGGATAATCGGACGACTTTCAGTACCCCGCCTTCCGTTCCTCCACCTTGCTTACTTGCCGTTCCACTTTCTACATTACTGGTGGAACATGCCTGGGTGATGAGCATGATCATAACAATCAATAGTCCTGCGATCCCCCTAAGATACTTCTTCTTTTCTTTCAATTCCTCCACTCTCCCTTTTCCGTATTGTTGGTGCCTATCTGCATTATAGAAAAGAATAAGGAAAAGGATTTTCAATATCTTTACCAACTTTTTAACTATTTTGACAATTCAATCTTATCACCTTCCCTTTCCAACCCTCATCCTCTATCTTTGAATTACACACACCATTTCATTAAGGAGGAAAAGCCATGTCGACCGAAATTAAAGTGGAAGAACTTCAATCACCTATACTTGATTCAAAACCCGGCCTTTATGAAAAAAGGATCAAGCCTTTTTGGGAAACCTTTTCGAAAAATAAGGCAGCTGTCGTTGGAGGTGGGATCATACTCTTCTATATTCTTATTGCTCTGTTTGCTCCTTTCCTTTCCGTCCATGATCCATATGCCATTCAACTGGACAATAAACTCGAGCCACCAGGGACTGACCATTGGATGGGAACGGATGATAAAGGAAGGGATATTCTTGCAAGGATCCTCTACGGCTCACGCCTATCCATGGGAGTTGGATTTGCAGCTGTAGGATTCGGGGCATTCTTTGGCATCATCATGGGATTGATTTCCGGATTCTATGGAGGTTGGATCGATACCCTCATCAGCCGGATCCTGGATGTCATGCTTGCTTTCCCTGGGATTCTATTGGCCCTTGCCATCATCTCTGCCCTGGGGCCGAGCCTTTTAAATGTCATGATAGCCGTCGGGGTGTTCTCCATTCCTTTATTTGCAAGAGTCGTACGGGGATCCACGCTCGAAACGAAGAAGCTCGAGTATATCGATGCCATCCGGTCCCTCGGCGCCAATGATTTCATCATCATCTTCCGGCACATCCTGCCGAACATTTTATCTCCCATTATCATTCAAGGATCATTGCGACTTGCTACAGCCATCCTTTCAGCAGCAGGATTATCCTTCCTGGGATTAGGAGCACAGCCTCCCTCGCCTGAATGGGGGACGATGCTTTCCAGTGGAAGAGACTTTTTATTCACAGCCCCTTACATCGCCCTCTTCCCTGGGCTAGCCATTTCCATACTCGTACTTGGCTTTAACCTGTTTGGGGACGGGCTTCGGGATGCTCTTGATCCGAGACTGAAATCATAATTAAGGAGGAATACGAAATGATACTGTACATTTTCAGAAGATTAATAGAAATCATCCCCGTCATCTTCGGTGTGACCCTGGTTGTTTTTCTCATCATGCAAATGGTTCCCGGAGATCCAGCCGTCATACTGGCAGGAGAAGGAGCATCGAAAGAAGCGATAAACCAATTACGCACGGAGCTCGGTCTGAACCGTCCCCTCTATGTTCAATACGGAGAATACATCATGAATGTGTTTCAAGGTGACATGGGAGAATCCTTAAAGAGCCAGCAGCCTGTCATCCAGGAAATCATGACGCGCTTGCCCATCACCATTGAGCTTGCCTTCTACAGCATTCTCATTACAGTGGTCCTTGGGATGACCGCAGGGATTATTTCCGCCATCCGGCCATACTCGGCTACAGATATTTCTGTCATGGTTGTTGCACTATTAGGGATTTCCTTACCAAGCTTTTTTCTCGGTCTGTTATCCATCTATCTATTCTCGGTCAAGCTTCACCTTTTACCGGTAGCCGGGTGGGACAGCATGCTGCACATCATCTTACCGGCCTTCACCCTCGGAGTCGGAGGAGCAGCCATCGTAGCCAGAATGACGCGATCCAGTATGCTGGAAGTCGTGAGGCAGGATTATATCCGAACCGCTCAGGCAAAAGGGTTAAAAGGCTTTGCCATCATCTATAAGCATGCACTCCGTAATGCATTGATCCCCGTCATCACGGTGGTCGGTCTTCAGTTTGGGGCACTGCTCGGGGGGACGGTCTTAATCGAATCCGTGTTTGCCATCAATGGGCTTGGCCGAATGATTGTGGACTCGATCCGCACCCGTGACCTTCCCATGGTCCAAGGCGGGGTCCTGGTCGCATCTTTGGTGTTTGTGATTGTCAATTTATTCGTGGATGTTTTATACCGATTCTTTAACAAGCGAATCGAACTTAATTAGGAGTGGTAAACATGAGTAAAAATGTGGTCCTGGAAGTAAAAAACTTAAAAACCCATTTCACTTCGAAAAAAGGAGTGACGAAAGCCGTGGATGGCATCGACTTTGTCCTTCATCAAGGGGAAACCCTTGGGATCGTTGGCGAATCAGGCTGCGGAAAGAGTATGACCTCCCTGTCAATCCTGCGCCTTGTCCCCTCCCCTCCCGGAAAAATTGTGGACGGGACAGTTGAACTGAAAGGAAAGGATATCCTTCAAATGTCCGACTCCGAACTGAGGAAGGTTCGTGGCAACCAGATTTCCATGATCTTTCAAGAGCCGATGACGTCTTTGAACCCTGTCATTCCCGTTGGGGAACAGATTGCCGAAGCCATACGTGTCCATCAGAAGCTTGGGAGGAAAGAGGCTTGGGAGAAATCCGTCGAGATGCTCGAATTAGTCGGCATCCCCTCGCCCCGGCAAAGGGCGAAACAAGAACCCTTTCAGCTGAGCGGTGGTATGAGACAGCGTGTCATGATTGCCATGGCCCTTGCCTGTAACCCTGAGGTCCTGATCGCCGACGAACCGACGACTGCTCTGGATGTAACGATTCAGGCCCAGATCCTTGAGCTGATGAAAGACCTTCAGAAGCGATTGAATATGGGCATTATCTTCATTACCCATGACTTGGGAGTGGTGGCCGAATTATGTGATAAAGTGGCGGTCATGTATGCGGGACAGGTAGTGGAGTATAGTTCGACGGAAGCATTATTCTCACACCCAAAACATCCTTATACGAATGGTCTTCTCTCCTCATTACCGAAGTTGTATGAAGACCAGGAAGAACTTCAAACGATGCCGGGCAATGTCCCATCCCCATATGATATGCCCAAGGGGTGCCGCTTTTCCCCCCGCTGTCCCCTGGCGACTGAGCAATGCCATGAGGAAGAACCACAACTTCATTCATTAGAGGACGGAAGCCAAATCAGATGCTTCTTATATAACGCCGAGAAAGAGGTGCAAATGACATGACCGCAGTAATGACCGAGAAAAAGCCGATTCTTGAAGTGAAAGGACTGAAGCAGTATTTCCCTGTCAAAAGGGAATCCTTATTCCAACCGAAACAAGTGGTAAAAGCCGTGGATGACATCCACTTCACCCTCTACGAAGGGGAAACCCTCAGTATCGTAGGAGAATCAGGCTGCGGTAAATCGACAACCGGACGTGCCATCCTACAGCTCGATAAACCGACAGAAGGAAGCATTCAATACAATGGTATAGAGTTAAACAGTCTGTCAAAGAAGGAATTAAGGAAGTTGAGGGGCGACATTCAAGTGATCTTCCAGGATCCGTTTGCCTCCTTGAACCCCAGACAAACCGTCAGAAAGATTCTGAAAGAAGCCATGTCCATCCAAAAGGTCCTTCCCCCTTCCAGGCAAGAGGAACGGATGAAGGAATTACTGGGATATGTGGGGCTTCCTATTACATCTCTGGACCGTCTCCCCCACGAATTCAGTGGGGGTCAGAGACAACGGATCGGAATCGCACGGGCTCTCGCCGTCAATCCGAAAGTGATCATTTGTGATGAAGCTGTATCCGCACTGGACGTTTCCATACAGGCACAAATTCTGAACCTGCTCAAGAAGCTTCAGAAGGAATTGAAATTAACGTACCTTTTCATTTCTCACGATTTAAGTGTCGTCCGACATATATCAGATCGGGTCATCGTCATGTATCTCGGTAAAGTAGTCGAAATTGGGACGAAACAGGAACTGTTTGAACATCCTACTCATCCCTATACCAAGGCCTTACTTTCTGCGATTCCGGTACCCGATTTTTCAAAGAAGAAGGAAAGAATTCTGTTAAAGGGTGACGTTCCTTCCCCACTTAATCCACCGCCTGGGTGTAAGTTTCATACCAGATGCCCCCTGGCAACGGATTTGTGTAAACAAGAACTTCCTACTATGACGGGGCATGGGGAACATTTTACAAGGTGCCATTATGTCTGAACATATGTTCAGAATCGACATTTTCTTATAAAATAGAAAGTATGACTCATTCCTATAGGAGTTCTTCATATGATTACACAGGAATCCTTTTCTTTTTATATTATGCTGTCCGTATTAGCCCCAATCATTGGGGCTTTTAGCTTATTATTTCTCTTTCTGTTTGAAAAACGATTGGATCAGCTGGAGAAGGAAAAGAATGAATTGCTTTTGAAGCAGGAACTGCAGGAAGCGAAATACAATCAATTGAACCAACAGATCCAGCCCCATTTCTTTTTCAATACACTGAATATCATTCTGAGCCTGGCACGGTTGAATCGGAAACAGGAACTAATTTCCGCCATCGAAGTGTTATCGAAATACTTCAAGTTTAAATATAAACAGACAGATCCCCTCATCACAATTGAAGAGGAAATTGAATACACTCAATATTATCTCGACATCCAAAGACTCAGATTCAGAGACCGATTGGATGTCGTCTGGAACGTAGAAGAAAGCTGCAAAACATACCTCGTACCCCCTTATCTCCTGCAAACACTCGTTGAGAATGCCTTTAAACATGGCCTTGAAAGAAATCCCGGTCAAGGTAAACTGATCATTCTCCTCCATGAGCAAATAAGCAGGGTGTACTTAGAGGTATGGAACAGCACGGCAACAGATTCTGACCGGTTGAATCATCATAAGAGTGACCGGGGAATTGGATTACTCAATATAAAGAAACGATTGCAAATGCTCTTTCCTGAAGAAGACATCCTCATTCAGCTGAATGAAGAAGCCAAAGGAACAAGCGTCCAGGTCTTCTGGCCACGTACAAAAAGAGAGCATAATAATATGTCATGAAGGAGGAAAGGGAATGCATCTATTACTCGTTGACGATGAGCCCCTTGAACTGGAGCAGCTCGAATATATGATCCATGAGAAATATCCCTACTGGACCATTCATACAGCAGCGGACGCATCACAGGCCATAAAAGTCCTCACCGAATTCCCGGTCCGCCTTTCATTACTCGACATCCAGCTTCCTGGTAAATCCGGGATCGAACTTGGGATGGAAATGAAGAAGGATGAACAGATTGACATCATCATGGTGACGGCCTTTCAATCATTCGATTATGCCCAAGCCTCCCTTCGTCTCGGGGCTAAGGATTATTTGACAAAACCGATTATTGAAGAAGAACTATTTCACGTTCTGGACCAATATAAATATGCATCCATCCAGTCCCATATCGTCCAGGATGCATTAACGATCATCCATGAACAATACAACGAAAAGCTTTCCCTCTCATCCCTTGCGAACCAGATCCATATCAACGGTACGTACTTGAGCAGAAAGTTCCACGAAGAAATGGGCATCAGCTTCTCTGAATACCTGAATAATTTCAGGGTCCAGGCCGCTCAGCGATTACTCCGGCAGGAGACAGAAAAGTCCATTTCCTCTATATCGGAGGAGTGCGGATTCAGCAGCCAGCATTATTTCAGTTCATTATTCAAGAAGCAAACGGGATGCACTCCAAGAGAATACCGGATAAGAGAGAAGGGATAAGCAATGAAGCCACGGACATATCGTGAGTATATACAAGGAACCATCTCATTTGGAGTGGCTTATGGAGTCGTCACCCTCCTCGCCAGATGGGTGACAGGCAACACGATTTTGTCTTCCCCTGAAACCCTTGTGAAATATGGACTTCTCGGTGGAATCGGATATGCCATGATGGGAGCCATCGCACTCTTTCTATTCGGATGGATCACCCCCTATATCAGGGAACGTTTTCCAGACTCCATGACGATTGGGGATGTTTTGAAGGCGCGACTCCGGGGACGGTCATACTGGTTCGTCATGTGGATCCTGCTCCTGACAAGCCTGGATTCTCTGCTTATACAAGCACTCGGGGCAGGTGTTCTCTTTCATTTCCTTCTGAAAACACCGATCTATGTAGGATTACTCTTTTTCTTTCTGTACTGCTTTCTCTTGTCTTTAGGGGGCATGAAGCAAATCCAACGCTTTGAGGGAATTCATATTTCATTTATATTTGCTGCCGTCATCCTGATTCCCGTTTATTTTTTTATTCAAAAAGGTATTTTTCCTGTTTACGATGGATTACTCCTTTATCATCCCTATTTATTATTTCTTAAACATAACGAAATCACCTTGTTCATCCTTACAGCATTGCTGATTGGATTTGGACAAGTATTGATCGACCGGGCGAGCTGGCAGCGCATCTATATCATTGAAAAATCCAAGGTCCGGACCTCCTTTATGATGGCGGGACTCATATGGGCGACCATCCCCCTCGCCTTCACCGCCATTGTTCTGATCGCCGTTTACGGGCAGGGGTTTGAAAACATTTACTCGATCTTGAGTCAGCTTGTAGAGAAAATAGACTCACTGTTCCTTCTTCTCTTATTTATCGGATGCTGCTTCAGTGCCATTGCCTCAACGGTGGGAGCGGAACTCCATGCCACATCGATCATGTTCATCCGTAATATGATGAATCATCGGTTCGATTGGAGTGAAGACCTGCAAATAAAAAAAACCTGCCTGGTGTCCGGCGTACTATCTCTTTTACTGTTTCTCATCAGCTCGATCTTGTCACCGAGTCTGATGGAGCTCATCTTCTTTTTTGCCCAGGTGTATGCAGCAATCATACCTACCATGTTGGTGGTCATTTTTTATAAAGAATCGGTTCCGTTGCTCGTCCCGTATTGTTCGTTGATTGGTTTAGGGATTGGGTTGATATCCCTCCTAAACTATAATTCGATCCAATCGACCTGGATAAGCTTTTTCGTGTCCAGTGGATTAGTGGTGATATTACTGGCAATTAATGAGGTTCTGATTCATAGAAAATAAAACCACCATAGTAGCGGGCATAGACGACATTTATTCTCTTTTTTGGACTAAGCCATCTACTATTACAGGATGGTATAACCTTATCTACAAAGCCCTATCGTGATAGAATACTAGATATAATGAAAATAGTAAAAATCATTCAGGAGGGAAAAAATGACAGAATCAATGGAATGGAAACATGGTGCTCGGGGGCATTCATTCATCACTTCGTTTAGCGGAGGAAAAGATAGTGTTTTAGCCCTCTACAAAGCATCAAAAGACGGAGATGCGATCGGCCTGATTGTAATGTTGGAGGAAGAAGGCAAGCGTTCAAGGTCACACGGGATGCCACCGGAGTTAATCCGCGCACAAGCGGATTCGATCGGTTTGCCTGTATTCACAGCAGCGGCCAGTTGGACAGATTATGAAAAAGTCTTTATGACCCTATTAGAAAAAGCAAAGAAACAAGGAGCAGAAGTGTTAGTAACGGGAGACCTTGATATGCCCGAACACGGCTGCTGGCATGAAAAAATGGCAAAGAATGCTGGCATGAAGCTTGGGATGCCTTTATGGGGAATGAACCATCGTGAAGCTGTCGAAGAGTTCATCAATCTGGGATTTGCATCCATCGTTGTAACGGTTAATTTATCTTTGGGTATGCGCTCAGAGGATTTAGGCAGAACATTAACCCATGATTACATAAAGGAGCTTGAAGCACGCGGGATCGACCCTTGCGGAGAGGGTGGTGAGTTCCATACCACAGTAGTGGACGGGCCACTCTTCAAACAACCTGTTCCCGTAGTAAAACGGGAGATTTTGAAAGACGGAGAGTATGCATTCTTGCCGCTGGAGCTGGATAAGATGTCGGATAGGCTTGTTTGAATTGACCAAAAAAAAGCTGGAGATCAGGTGATTGATCTTCAGCTTTTGGCCTCTATAAATTAAATTTGCACTCCTGATTCCAACACCAGATGTTCTTTGAGTGTTTGCTGTAATGTCCCCTTTGTCTCTATTTGACCGTCAAATGCCACTCCTGAATCAACTATTTTTCTGACAAGCTCTACCCGCAGCCCTGTAAGAACAGCTTTGCATCCCATCATATTAATTCCGTTTAAGATCTTCTCAAATTGAAAAATGACATCCAATTCCATTTCGGCAATACCCGATAAATCAATAATAAGGGTTTGAATTTTCATAGAGCTGATCCCCATCAACACTTTTTCTTCCAGTGTATTCACACGGTGGGTATCGATCATTCCAATTAAAGGCAATACCGCAATCGAGCTATTAATCGGAATGATAGGTACGGATAGATTTTCCACCAGCTTTTTCTGAGACAATATTTGGTCATCCTTGTAATCAGAATAACTGATAAAGAAATTATTCAGAAACTGATCCACCCTGTCATTTATACTTTTTTCCAAGTCAAAGAATTTCTTTCTGGGAGATTCATGATCCTCATTCTTATTTTCATATTGATACAGGAAATGCCATAACGTTCTTCTAATTGCATGTACCCATTCCAGTTTGAATGCAAGTGTGAGAGAATGTTGCGCCCATGCAACCCCCTCTACTTTTGCAAATTCAATCAGCTCTTCTTCTCTGTTTTCAACGATATAGTGAGCTAATAGTTCTGCATTCTTTAATAGATCGATGTTTCCTTTTTCTAGAATATCATTGATTTTGCTACCAACGTTGACAGCTTCAGATAAGAGTTTTTGTTTAAAATCCTCTCTGTTAGCCTTAAGAAAATCCGCTACTTTTTCCTTATTAAGGAATTCATTACTCATAGTAACACGCTCCTTTTTTATTCGGGATATATTCTTTATTCGTGTCTATGAATAAAAATCCTTCAAAAAGGTTCCATAATCGTTCGTGAATTGAATCAGTTTGGACCCGAATTTAGCATAATGAACTGTTCCGTCAATAGCTTCCAAGAAGTCATTTCTGTAAGATTTCCTTCATTTTCTCATATTCATCCAGGTCAATTTCTCCTGCAGCCAATCGTTTGTCGAGTATTCCCAGGGCGTGATGTGAGTATCTGGAGCACATCCCACTGCGGCGTCGCCAAATAACGATATTTGAAAGAACGAAACCGATGACTAATAAGAAGAAAACCATTCCGAATGGAGGGAAATATCCCCAATGATACATTAGAATCAACTCCTTTCATTTTTTTATGAGGTCACCTTAACTCGTTTGCCCCATGGTTTAAATACTGAAATGATATACATAAGAACAAGTGAAACGATTTGAATCAGGATTCCTGCCCATAGGCCAATCTGTACGTCAAAGATGTCTTCTCTGCTTCCTCCTGATTTGTATAAACTCAACGCCTCCAAAGTCCAGGCATACATGCCCCATAAATTTAAACCGATCACAAGCGCTGTCAGCCCTTCCTTGGCGAGAATCCAATAATATCGGACCAATCCCCACTTCGTCCAAAGGGAAAGAAGAATCCCTGTCACGGTTGTAGCGATGGTAGATGCTTTGACAGACGTTTTTGAAAGGATATGCATCGCCTGATAGCATGCCTGAACAATGTCTTTATCCCCGGCCAAGGCAGCCGTCATACTAAAAATAAGAAAAGCGACCATATTTCCAAGCATAATAGCCGCGAATAATATATGAATGATGAGAAGCCACCTTTTAGATTTGAGTGTAAGTTTCATCTTTCATCACCTCCTTTTCACTGACCTCTTACACGTTTAAGTGTAGCCGGCATATATAAACTCCCACTAAAGAAATGATTAAATATTTCTAAACTGGGGATATACATGTTCCGAAAAAAACCCATTCAGGTTTCTTTAGAAAGAAACCTGAATGGGTTTTCATTATCCTTTAAAGCGGTAGCCCGCCCCCCAAACTGTTTCGATATATTGGGGGCTAGCCGTATTTGATTCTATTTTTTCGCGTATTTTTCTCACATGGACCGTGACGGTCGCCGTGTCTCCCATCGAGTCCATACCCCAAATGCGTTCAAACAGGTGCTCCTTACTGAATACCTGGTTAGGATGACTCGCCAAAAAGGTCAATAAATCAAATTCCCGTGCCGTCAATAAAACCTCTTTTCCATTCATAAACACTTGCCGGGAGGATTTAGTAAGGTGAAGTCCCCGAACTTGAATATCATCGGTACTTGCATTCCTTCCAATCAATCGCTCATATCTTGCCAGATGCGCTTTGACTCTTGCCACCAGCTCACTCGGGCTAAATGGCTTGACGATATAATCATCCGCCCCAAGACCAAGACCACGGACCTTATCGATATCCTCCGTTTTCGCCGTAACGATTAAAATGGGAATATCCGTTTTCTTCCGTATTTGCTTACAGAGCTCGAAGCCGTTAATATGGGGAAGCATCAAGTCAAGCAAGATTAACTGATGACGGTGGTTCAGCGCCGCTTCAAGCCCGGTGTTTCCGTCTGAAGTCATTTCCACTTCAAATCCTTCTATTTCTAAATAATCCCTCTCCAGCTCTGCAATGCTGCGTTCATCTTCTATAATCAAGATTCGGCTCATCGTCTATCCCCTTCTTCATCGAATAGTGGCAGTGTAAAATGAATGCATAATCCGTTTCCGGAAGAACTTTCTGCCCAAATCTTCCCCCTATGCGCTTTTATAATTTGGGCGGCAATGGCGAGACCAAGACCACTTCCCACCGAATTTGAATTCCGGGAAGGATCGCTTCGATAAAAACGGTTAAATATGCTTGAAAGCTCGTTTGCAGGAACGCCCGGTCCGTTATCCCCAATCTTCACTTCAACCATTTCCTCCTTCTCTTCCAGAGAAATGCGAATGTGACACCGATCTTTATCCACATACTTCACACTATTATAAATAATATTGTCCATCACGCGAATCATTTTATCTGGATCAACCCTAACAGTCGGACTGAAACCTTCCACCGTTTGCATGGAAATTTGAACATTCTCTTCCCTTAATTCGAGTCTCAGCTCCTCCAAATAATCCTCCAGAAAAGCTTTCCATTCGATCTCTTCAAAATCGAAAGGAAGGCTTTGGACATCCAACTTAGAATAAAGGAACAACTCATCAATCAAACGATTCATGTGTTCCGCCTTCCCGTGAATCGTATCCAGGTATCGATCAAGCTTATCTTCCGTATTTGCGACCCCGTCCTTAATCCCTTCTACATAGCCTCGAATGGAGGTGATCGGTGTTTTTAAATCATGTGATATATTCGCGATCAGTTCCCTGCGATTCTTTTCATATTGTTCCCTGATTTCTGACGCTTCCTTTAACTTCCCTCTCATCTCATCAAAGGTTTTTACGAGCTTTCCTAATTCATCCTTACTTGCAGGTTCCATCTTGAAATCAAGTTCACCTTCTCTAATTTTCGAAGCAGCTGCCGACAGCTGATTGACCGGCTTTAGAATTCTTCGCGACATGAAATAGGTGAGCGTCGCGTTGGTCAATACCAATATAATCACTATTCCGAAAGCAATCACAGGGAAGAACGTTCTCGCATTTTGAATAAATGGCACCCCTTCATTTAAGAGAAAAATTGATCCTTCCGAGCCGTCCTTAAAGAAAAAATCATGCTGCCTTACCTCATATTGCTGATGTTCGAGCCGAGCCACAGGGAAATAACCTTCTTGACCGAATACAGGAAGCTCGTCATAAGTCAGGTCCTTTACACGATTTGATGTATACAAGAGCTTATCTTCTTTGCGAATAATGACGCCTGCGTGTTCTTCCTTCAGTTCGTTCGATATCGAATCAAGGAATGTCTGATTTGAAAATTTCTCTGATTCCAAGGAAGCTGTTTTTTTGAGCTGGTTAAACAGTGGACTCTCCTGTCCCGCCGGTTGTTTTTCCCACCCGCGGTGATACTCGTTGCTGAGAAACTTCATATGATCGCTGAACAGTACATTAAGTAGAATAAAATAAAGAATAAACATGACGAGTGGCATGAGTACCATCGCCACATTAGAGAGAAAGAGTCGTTTGCGTATCGACATAAAATTCACCTTCAAAAAGTCGTTGTTTGCGTTCTATTAATAAATACTAGTACCTACATCTAACCAGGAGATAAGAAAAGTCTTAAATTTTTATAAATTCTTCCCCATTCTATCTTTTCTTATTGACTATATCATGACAATTCAAGTTGTTAATACCTTATCCGTTCTTTCAAAGAGCCTCTTGCTCCATTATTGTTTTGTTGTTTGGGCTGCTTCATCATTAACCTATAAACAAATAAAACCGCCTCTATACTCTTTTGATAAAGGCGGTTCTGTATATTCTATTGGTGTGTCATTTTTTTGAATGGCTCCAACCTTTATGATCAGGAATTAGAACAGTTTCTCCTGGTGCATTAAATGTTGAGAAACCATGCTTTATTTCTTTTCCAGCTGTTTCATCGCTTCTTCTGTCGCTTTGGCAATCAGTTCATCGTCATACTTAGCGTTCGTTTTTTCGCGACTGGAAAGGACGGCAAGGATGATGGGGTCACCATCAGGCGGCCAGATGACGGCGATGTCATTGCGAGTGCCATAAGATCCTGCGCCGGTTTTGTCCCCGACTGTCCATCCTTTAGGTACACCAGCACGGATCAGGGCATCGCCTGTCGTATTTTGTTTCAACCAGTTATTCAGAAGATTTTGCTTCTCTGCAGGGATAGCACTACCAAGTGAGAATGCCTGAAGGCTTTCAGCGAGTGCTTTCGGCGTGCTTGTATCTCTGGTTTCTCCAGGCTCTACATGGTTCAGATCCGGCTCGATTCTCTCAGGTTCCGTCACATCGTCACCGATTTCACGAAGGACTTCCTTAAATCCTTCAGGGCCACCGATGGCTTCAAGGATAAGGTTCCCTGCAGTATTGTCACTGTAACGGATAGAGGCATCACTCAACTCCCTTAAAGTCATCCCTGTATCAACATGCTTCTCCGTGATGGGGTTATAGTTGACCAAGTCATCCTCCGTATATTTGATCTTTTCGCCAAGGTTCTCAATCGATTTCTTCTTAAGTAGTGCTCCTACAGCCAGGGCCTTGTGGGTAGATGCGTAGATGAAACGTTCATCGCCACGATAGGAAACAGATTGATCGCTTCCCGTATCGAGTGCATATACCCCAAGTCTTGCATCATATTCCTTCTCAAGCGCCTTAAAACCAATATGTGTTTCCTTCTCTTTTTTTGGCTCTGCCACACTCTCGGTACTTGAACAACCCACAAGAAGCAACGCTCCCAATGCCAACGTCCCTAAAACCTTCTTCATTTTTGTAAATGTCATCCTAATCCCTCACTTATTATTTTTGATGTAATCTGTTTTGAGCTCATTGACAGATTACACGTGTAGTCATATACTACAATTGTAATCAAAACATGTCAATTTCTTTTTTTCCATCACATTGTATAATGGGATTACAGACTGACGAGGTTGCTTCACAAAGGAGGGTAAGTTAATGATTTTGCCACAAATGTTACTAACATTCGGATTCTCGACCATCACCATTGCCGTGATCTTTCTTGTTCGGCGATTCCGACTGTCGGCCGCCTGGCGCTATCATCTGTGGTTGCTACTTATCGCTGCCCTGACCCTTCCAATTTTTCCAAAGGGGTTGATTTCATTTGGAAAACAGATGGACGTAGCGTCAGGAAACTCCCACGCCATAACGCCTGTCGGAACGTCCCAAGGGAATTCCGGGTTTAACGGCCAATGGATGCAGGATTTCGGCACGTCGGTGAATCAGTTCGATTATTCGAATCTCAATAAGGTTTTCCTGCTAATCTGGGTAGCGGGCATTATCGCGCTCGCTGTCTTCTTTCTCAGCTCTCATCTACAGTTGAACCGTCTTGCCGGGACAGCCAGGAGAATAAGGAGTACAGATATCCTTTCCTTATTCGAAAAATGCAAGCAAGATCTCGGGATTACGAAGAAAATCGCTTTATTGGAGTCATCACAGGTTCAATCGCCGCTGACTTTCGGTTTCTTCAGGACGACCATCCTGCTTCCAAAAGGAAGCGAACAGAATACACCTTTGAGCGAGCTAAAATATGTCATCCTTCATGAACTCCAGCACGAGAAAAGCCATCATACGAAAGTCAATTACCTCTTCCTTTTCTACCAAATCGTATACTGGTTCAATCCATTCATCTGGTTAGCCTTCAGGGAGATGCGGGTGGACCGAGAACTGGCTTGTGACGATGCCGTCCTTCATTACCTCGACCCTGTCTCATATAAGGAGTATGGCCACACCATCCTTTCCTTTTTTGAGCAACAGCAGCAGCCGAGGTTCACTACATTGACGAATCAGCTGTCAGGTTCGAAAAAACAGATCAAGAAAAGGATCAGTCATATTGCATCATTCCGTAGGGACTCACGTCTCAGACTTATGAAAAGCATCGCAATCTTTGTCGCGACAACGCTATTTGTTCTTATGCAGCTTCCCTTCTTCACCCTTGCATTGGGAGACGAGGATTATTATGATAGTAAGGATCAGCCGATCATTGACGAGAGCTTGAATACCTATTTCAATGACGTAAAAGGAAGCGCCGTCCTTTACAGCTTGAAGGACGACCGTTATCACATCTACAATGAAGAGAAGAGCAGGCTGAGAGTGTCCCCTGACTCAACTTATAAGATCTACAGCGCCTTGATCGGCCTTGAAGTGAATTCAATTACGCCTGGCGATTCCATCATTAAGTGGAATGGCGAACCAAATGAATATAAAGAGTGGAACCGAGATCAGACACTCGATACAGCCATAGAGCATTCCGTCAACTGGTACTTCCAAGCCCTCGACAGGACAACCGGAGAAGACAAGCTGTCTGCATACCTGGATAGGCTTGATTACGGAAACAAGGATCTTTCAGGTGGGGTCGGTGATTATTGGCTTGAGTCATCCCTAAAGATCTCGCCTATGGAACAGGTTGAATTGCTGCGCAGCTTCTACACGAATGAACAGCATTTTGACCCTGTTAACGTCGAAACGGTGAAATCCGCCCTCGCCCTGGAAGAAAAAGGGGATGCGAGGCTGTATGGTAAGACCGGAACCGGCATCGTCAACGGGGAAACGGTGAATGGATGGTTCATTGGATTCGTTGAAACCAAAGACGACACCTGGTTTTTTGCCACAAATACAGACCAAGCCGGTGGTAGTCAAGCCGCCGAAATCACCATGTCGATATTAAACAAATATAGGATTGTATTGAAATAAAGCGTCCGAATGGGTGCTATCTGCTGAGGAGGGAAATTAACATGTCAAAAGAAATGCCCAGCATCACCGAAGCGGAATGGGAAGTGATGAAAGTCCTCTGGAACAAGTCGCCCATGACGGCGAACGAGGTCTGCACGGCCATCCAGGAGGATGAAGATTGGAAACCGAAAACGATCCGTACCCTGCTTGACCGCCTAACCAAAAAACAAGTCATCTCAGTAGACAAAGACAAGCGCGTTTACACGTTCACACCACTCTATTCCGTGCACGAGTGCCAACGGGCTGAAACCCGCTCCTTCATCGACCGTATATACGGAGGTATCACCAAATCCCTTCTCGTCCAATTCATCGAAGACGAAAACCTGACGACGGAAGAGCTCAAAGAACTTAAAGAAATGCTCGACAAAAAAATTGATTAGAAAGCAAGGGACCGGTTATTGTGCTTGCATTGAAAGCATAGGAACTGGTCCCTTTCCTCATAAGCCCTCACTTCCAAGTAAAGTGTCACCTCTCCTAAGAACCACGGAAGAATCCCATCCTTCGTTATCAAAACATCCTCCCAAAACAAAAAGGTCAACAAAACAAAAAAATCAGTAAAGATATCTTAATTTTATATATCTGAAAATTCTTATAATTAACTCAATACGGAGGGAGGATGTATAGATGAAGATGAAAGGTACGAGTATCAAGGTAAGGTTACTGGTGATGGTCGTTCTGGGGGTGTTGTTGACAATAAGCGGATGTTCAACCAATATGGGGGCGAATTCGGATGATCAAGCCGATGGACATGCATCCAAGAAAAATGATCGACTGGTCATTGTCCGCCAATCCGATGTGGAGAATCTCGATCACCATTTTATGTCCACGATCAATGCGGCCAGTGTGACCCACGGAAAAATTTATGAGGGCCTTGTCGGCAGAGATAAAAACGCCAAAATCAAGCCACTTCTGGCAAAGGAGTGGGAGCAGCTTGACGACACTACGTGGGAGTTCAAGCTAAGAGAAGATGTCACATTTCATGATGGAACACCGTTTAACGCAGAAGCTGTGAAAAAAACGTTTGACCGATTAACCGACCCGAAGGTGGCTTCCCCTCGAGCGGTTGTATTCAAAATGGTCAAGGAAGTCAAAATCATCGATGATCATACCGTCCAACTTCTTTTATCTGAGCCTTTTTCTCCTCTATTATCCATCCTGGCAAGTCATGAAGGAGGAATCATCAGTCCAAAGACCATCGACAAATATGGGAAGGACATTATCCAGGAGCCGGTTGGGACAGGTCCTTTCGTATTTGAATCCTGGGAAACAGGAAAAGAAATCGTATTTCACAAAAATGAATCCTATTGGGGAGATCAACCCAAAGTAAGGGAAGTCGTCTTCAAGGTGGTACCCGAGGAGACAACTCGAATTTCCATGTTGGAAACTGGTGAAGCCCATATCGCTGAACCCTTATCTGTCAATATGATGGCCTCCGTAAAGACCTCCAGTAACGTTGACGTCTACCGCAGTGAAGGCTTTGGAACCGAATACGTCGGGTTCAACGTACAAAAGGAGCTGTTCAATGATGTCCGTGTCCGGAAAGCCATATCCCATGCCATCGAAATGGATTCCATCATGAAAGGTGTCTTTAACAACATCGGGAAAAAAGCGAACTCCTTATTAGGGTCGAAAGTCTTCGGCTACCATCCCGAAATGAAAGCATATGAGTATAATGTAAATGAAGCCAAGAAACTCCTGGCTGAAGCAGGCTATCCAGATGGATTCGAGACCACCCTCCTCACTATGGATAGTAAAGAAAGAATCGGTCTGGCAGAAGTCATGCAATCCCAGCTCAAAGGAATTGGCATCGAACTGGACATTCAGATCCAGGAATACGGAACCTTTGTAGAACAAGCCACAAGCGGCAATTCAGAAATGTTCATCATCAGCTGGAGAAATGCCACAGGAGATGCAGACTATAATCAATACAATCTATTCCACAGCAGTTCCCATGGACCAGCTGGAAATACTTTTTTCTATAGCAATGATGAAGTCGATCAGTTGATTGAAGAGGCGCGCTCTGAAAAGGATCAGGAAAAAAGGATCGAGCTTTACGCGAAATCCCAGGAGATTGAAATGGAAGACGCCGTCTACATTCCGGTTCGAGTGATCGAAAACATGGCAGCCGTCCGAAAAGGCGTGAAGGATTTCACCATCAGTCCTGCGGGTTATATGGAAATCAATGAGATCAGCATAGATTAAATAAAAGGGTTGAAAGGGAAGCGGTCCCTTTCAACCCTTTCATGAAGTCTACGATGTGGTCATTGCATTTTATAACAGTGATACAACCGGATTCCTGCCAGTTAAGTCGAATCTTCTTGAACTTATCACTAAAAAAAGACTCGTCTCCTTGAAGACGGGTCTTTTATTTCACACGAATAAAATGGTTCTCCATTTCCTTTTCAGAGATAATCATTCTCTTGGATAAATCTTGCGTTCGTAATACATACTCCTTCATGCCGATATACTCAGATTCAACAACCAAATAGAAATGAGAACCCTTTTTGAACCCTCTGAAATCTCTTTTTAATAGATATCTTTTCATCATTGTATCCAGGAACTCCTTGATACGTAATCCCCACAGATCACTGGCTCTTTTCCACCTGATACGACTCCGGATGAATCGTTTTGATCTTCTTTATAAAATAATAATGCTTAAACAAAGCGAGTCCGATTAAGATGATCCTGACAAGGAGGATATCCACGTACAGAACAGAAAGCAGAATAAAGAAATCAGCCGTCACGTTGATCCTGATTTTTTCTTTCAGGGTCATTCCCTTTTTTTCGAGGAAGGCGACCACGTATTTTTTATAAATGTAAGTATTCTTGAACCAGGCTTCCATGCGCTTGGAGCTCTTCGCAAAGCAGTAAGCCGATAATAAGTAAAACGGCCCACCTGGCAGAACGGGCAGAACCGTGCCGGCAATTCCGAACACTAAGGCTATGAACCCGAGTACCATGAACAGAATACTCTTCATCTTTTTCAAAGTCATGATCCATCTCCCCTACCCTCACCGTGTTTCTCTCCTTCATTGTACTATAAATATACCAGAAAGGTGGAATGGGTTGTTTAGGAGATTATTGTTAATCACTATTCACCTCCGTCACCATCACCTCCATACCCTTCTTCTTCCCCACCTCTTCATGGAGAGCCGAAGCTTGAAGAAAGCTTTCCAAGGTCAGGACCTGGACCGTTTGTTTTCGGTATTTGTTCATAAGGTAGAAAATGATTGAGATGATCATGGAAGCAGCTCCTTTCCTTTTCTATGAATATGAAAGGTTGTGGGGGTGCATGACAAAGGGAAAGGCATTATTTCGAATTTCGCGTCTAATTTCATCATGCTCCCAGACAGACTTGGAAGCTGCGGAAAGAAGAACGCTTGAAGGACTCTATCTATTTAGGATTTTCTCTGGATCAGTGAGATAATCATGCGGGATTTACTATTTTCATGCAGATTTGACGGAAATCGTGCGGGATTTATCGTTATCGTGCGAGATACAGATTAATCATGCGGGATACCAACGATTCATGCCGGATTGTCGGAATTTCTTTATTTTGAGGACTATCATAAAGAAGAAGTCTGCTCTCAGCAGACTTCCATGAACGAAATTGCTCATTAAACCATGCTGTGGTCAGTACGTTTCATCAGCTCCCCGATCGACAAAATAAAAATCACTCTCCACCAACGGACCATTTTCTCTCCGTTCAGCCATGCCATTTTTGTCCGAAACACTCTTCACCTCATCTTCTTCCAACAATCCCTCCAGTCCCCTCGCAATGCCCGTCAATGACAGGATCGTTGAAGCGAAGAAAATCATCGGGATCATAAAGATCCACCAGGCATTGGTCAATTCGACGTAGCTCATGGACATGATGCTCGCCCATTCCTGGACGAAGGGTTGTGGTGGCGGGCACATTGGGCCGTAACACACATCGGTGCCACCGAAATATAGGTCAAAGAATCCGAGGTGGGCAATGATGAGAAGCACCTGGATCATGATTTTTGGAAAAATGATAAAGAGCCTCGGCTTCAAGTGTGGAAGAACATGCTTCCGGAACAGGAAGACCTTACTTCCACCGAGCACCTGTGCGCAGGTGACGAACTCTTTGTCGAGAATCTGCCGGGTTTCATTGGATAAGAGAATCGCCGTTGTCGGGGCCGTGATCACGGCCAGGGTGATCGACTGCCAGACGACTCGTTCTGTGAAACTTGTTTCAAACCCCTGTAAAGGTTCCCATAGTAAGGGGTATAACATATTGAAGGCGATGATTGATTGGGGGATGAAATAAAAGGACGTAAAGATTGATTGTGTCCACTTCTTTGCCCTCGATTTCGTGAACCCTCCTGCCACCCCAATGACAAAGGAAAGCATGAAACTGAGGAGGGAAATCAAAATCGCTGCGCCGATGGTATACTGTGCTCCCTCCAGTACTTTGTAAAATAGGTCATCCCCCTCCCGGTCCGTCCCGAATGGAAAGTCTGCTGAAGGAGGGAACGGCGCATCCCCGATGATATTGGCCTCGTCATCATAGAGGATATACGTATTTGGGATTTCCCAATCCGTCAAATAGAAGACCATACTCCAACCGAGCAGAACGACGATGAAAAGTAAACTGATGCTAATGGTGAAATGGTGCCGGTTCCAGGTTCTCATAGACTCATCTCCCTGCCTATTTTTCTCGAAATCACAAACTGCATGACTTTTAGTAGAAAATATAACGGAACGAATAGCATGATCGAAGTAATCGCAAAAATAGCAGGCGTGTTATAGGAAAATAAAAACGAGGTGACTCCGAACACATTGAATAGATATTCCAAGATTAATAGATTTGATAACATCATCCAGATGATTTGCTTGCCGTGATAAGTTAGGCTGACCAGCACATTTCTCATCATATGGATGAACATGACCCGGAATTTGCCGAGCCCCTTCCCTTTCGCAAGCTCCACATAAGGCAGTCCCTCCTCTTCTTGCAAAAAAGACACCATCGATCCCAGGAAAAAGAACGTTGGAAGGATCGAGAGCGTGATTGCAGGGAACAGGATGACCTGATTTTTCCCCAAGGAAGCGACATCGACCAGTAGAATGCCTGTCTGCTTGAAAAACCAGATGACAACCACCTGGAGGATCCCGATGATAAAAATATCAGGCAGCGAAGCGAGATAAAAAGAGACTCCCTGAATACATTTGCGCATTGTTTTGCCTACTGAAAAATAGAGGATCATCAGAAGGAGCGAACTCGAGAGTGCCAACCCCAGTGATAAGAAGAAAATTCTTGCACTGCTCAAGAAGGCTTTCAATATGATCGGGAATAACGGCCGTTCTATATCCGAGATGGGGTTTGTGTAAACCAGCTTATGGGGTTCGACTATTTCTTTGCATAAAGCAACCAATTCCTCTGTATATGTAATAAGGGAAAATGCCTGGTTTTTGAACAGGCCTGATGTAGCACTGACGAGTAAGATTCCGATTATAATTAGAACGGCTTCAAGGCCGGATTGTTTGATTTTCTTCATACTGTACCCCCAATAATGCTCACTGCTAACAATTACCAATATATCAGATTAGAAAATTCTGTCAATTACCCTTTTACTAGTGATGAACAAGCGGAATAAATAAGTGATCACTCACTTTTTTATTGACTTTCTAAAAAAAGCAGGTAATATGAATTGTGAGTGATTACTCACTTTTAAATAGGGAGGAGGTCTACACATGTCCATTTTTAAAAACAAACTGGTACTTGCATCCCCCCTTATAGCACTAGCCATCATCTTTATTTTTTCCCTGACCCTGTTCCCATCGGTTCAGCCTCAGCCGAAAAATCTGCCGATTGCAATTGTGAATGAAGACGAAGGATTTCAAATGCCGGATCAATCAATGATGAATATGGGAGAAACGCTCATTGAGAAGGTGCAATCGAAGTCGGGTGATGAAGAACCTGCCGTGAAATGGGTCCCCGTTTCAAGCACATCAGCTGTTCAAAAAGGGTTAGACCATCAAGAATATTATGCAGCACTCGTCATTCCGGAAGATTTCAGTGCGAAGCAGGCTTCATTACGAACACCGGCCCCGGCTTCTGCAGAAGTGGACATCTTTATTAACCAAGGGATGAATACGATGGCGTCGACTGCTGCCGGACAGATCTTAAATGGAGTCATTGATAACATGAACACTACAATCCGCGGGCAGTTGCTTGAAGGATTTGAGAAGCAGGGAGCCACCTTGACGCCACAACAGGTTTCAGGACTGATCACCCCCATTACGAAAAACGTGATGAACGTCAATGAAATCGGAACGAACAGTGCAAACGGAAATGCACCTGTTTCCTTATTCCAGCCACTCTGGATGGCGAGTATGGCAAGTGCAGCGATCATCTATCTGGCTGTCAGCAAAATGAACGTTGCCGGCCGGAAAGAAAAGCTTGCTGCGAAGTGCATCCAGATCCTGATCGGGGCGGTTGTTGCCCTTATCGTAGGGTTTAGCCTGACCTTTTTAGCCGATGGACTGATCGGGTTTCATATTCCTGATGTGACCGATACAGCCTTGTTCCTGAGCATTACGTCCTTCAGCTTTTTCCTGATGATCTCAGCGATTCTATCTCTGATCGGCATTAAGGGCATGCCCCTTTTTGTCTTAATGCTATTCTTCGGGGCCCCGCTACTTGCCATGGCTCCTGAAATGATGTCATCATTTTACCGAGATTGGTTCTATTCCTGGCTGCCAATGAAATTCATGGTGGAAGGTTTGCGTGAATTGTTCTTCTTCGGGAAGGGATTGACGTGGAGTTCTTCCGTGTCTACGCTTGTTTGGATCGGAGTCGGGGGCATAGTTGTGATCCTTGCCACTGCGTTCAAGCCACATGCTGCCGGCAAGACAACATCCCAAACAACAGCAGGGTAATGAGAAGTGGTCAGGGCGTATAGCCTCTGACCATTTTTTTACGAAACGCCTGCGTTTTTGTGCACATTGGTATTTTTATTCGCTTCATCTATCTTCATGGTGTGCTCCGTTAAATCTGGATATGTCATACCTAAAACGAATAACCAGATCACCAGGGGAACACTCCTTTCTTACAGATTTCTTGACGTGGCAACACTCGACTTCCGGGCCTCACTCTCAAGTAATTCCACCCGCTGTTTTAACATTTCTATCTCTTTTCGTAACTCTAAATCCCTATTTTCTCTTAATCTTTTTGTACTCTTATATAAAGATCGCACACTCCAAACGATGATCATAAAACAAAGCCCCAATATAAAAAGAACAATAAAGATTCCGAAGACCGTTTCAAGCATCATGTGTCATCCTTTCTGGCGTGTTCAAATTATGCTTGGTTAATTCCCAACAACGTATATAACAGCAGAAGTGACAAGGATTAAGAACGCACTCCCCGTTTTATTCCCCTTCCCCATATCAATGGTCGACATGATTTCACCCGATGCAAAGAGTTTAATGCCGAGGCAATAATGTGAAAGAACATCCCGATATGTGAAAGAAAGGCACCCATCACCATAAATCCGATTGTGAAAATAAAACGTTTTATGGACAAATTTACACGCCATTCATGGTATCTGCATGTCCAGGTACTTCATTTTCTCTAGAGCAATCTACTATGCATTAGAGGAGGTCTTTATCATCTCTTGGGACGAGTTCCTCCTTTGCGTAGAGTGAAGAGAATAGATCAGGTGATCCGTCCATTCTCCGTTCTCAAAAATAAACCCCTTCCTCACGCATTCGAATTCCATCCCGACGCTTTCTGCCAGTTTCATAGAGGGGATATTGTCGAGGTTGATATGAGCTTCGATCCGATGGAAGTTCAATTTCGTGAAAGCCATGTTTAAGGCTTCTTTCACTGCCTCTTTTCCATAACCCTTTTTCCAATGCTGATTATGTATCGTATATCCCAGCCTCCCCCACTGAAAATCGTCCCGAGCCAGCGTGGAAAAATCAATCATTCCTAAGTGGGTTTGATCTTCTTTCCGAAACACTGCAAATACGTGGGCCACGTCCGTCTCTGCTAATTTTTGGTGTTTCACCACTAAGTTGGTGAACCATTCCTCCGTGCATTCACTCATATCCATTCTGCCTTCATCATGCCTCGTTTGAGATGCTAGTCTTTGTTCAAATGCAGTAAGCCAGTTTTGATAGTCACTGATGGTTAACGGTCTGATGATTAACCTTTCTGTTTCTGAATAAGTAGAAACCCCTTTCAATTCGACACCTCTTACATTTTTTTATCCATATTTTGTAATCATATCATAAAAAAACCAACAGGGGCATCTTCCTGCTGGTTTCTTTTATCTTACAAATCTTTTTGCTCCACATTCAACTCTACTAAATTCCCATCCGGATCTGCACAGAAAATCTGGGCAAATCCACTTTTGGATTGAGGTTTCTCCAGGACTTCCACCCCTTTTTCCTTTAACCACCTGAGAGTATCATGGTAGTTCTCTACGCGAAGGGCGAAGTGACCCTCCCTGCTGGATAAATGCTTGTCCGTCCGAATCGTCTGGGAGGAAGGGTCGACAATCAAATGGAGCTGCTGTCCTTCTATCTCATACCAGGCACCTGGAAAACCAAAGTCCGGTCGGGGGATTTCCTTTAAACATAAGGTCTTCCCGTAAAACTCCTGTGCTTTTTCAAGATTGGTCACGGTCAGGCTAACATGATGAAGACTTTTGTATTTGATCAATAGCTTCACTTCTTTCTATTTGTTTTTGCTTTCATTTTACAGAAGAAACGAGCCCTCTGCGAGGATGCAGTCTCAGAGGACACCTGTGAAATGAAATAAGGAGCATATTTATTTGGAAAGTGGTTCATAAATGAAGTTTCGGAATGAATTTCTTCAGCAATGTTCCTGTATTCACGTTTAATAAAAAATGAGGTGTTGTATAGAATAAAGAGTCTCTTCGAGGTGGATAATACTCCCAATCGCAAATCAACAACCATCATTTTCTTCCGTAATAAAGTTGGTCATTCAGCCGGTTTGTACAGTAATCATGCGGAATTGGAAAAAATCATGCGAGATGAACGTTTTTCATGCGGGGTAAAGAATAATCGTGCTTGAATTCCGTAAATCATGCCACTTTTCTACATAATCATGCCGGGGTGTCGAATTTTCTTCAGAAATCAAAGAACCTAAAACTTCTCAAAATAAGGTCCGTCCCTCGTGCTTAATGCAGTGAGGGACGGACCTCTGTTGTTTGGGAAGGGGTGGATGATGTTGTGCCTTCGCCCTTTCCTTTATAGATGGGGAAGGAGAGAATGACGGAGGTGCCTTTGTTCGGTTTGCTTAGGACATTGATGGTGCCTTTCATGCCTTCGACGAGCTGGAACACGGTCATCATGCCGAGGCCGGTTCCGTTTTTTCCTTTCATGGAAAAGTACGGTTCTCCGAGTCTCATGAGTTGTTCTTTCGTCATGCCCATTCCTGTATCGTTAATGACGATGAATACCTTTTCTTCTTCATGATAGCTGAAGAGGCGGAGCGTCCCACCCGTTTCCATCGCCTCCAAGCCATTTTTCATCACATTGATGAGAATTTGCTGCAGCTTGTTGGGATCACCCTTGATTGAATCGTGGTGAAGGATATTCGCTCTCAGAGTGATGCCTTTTTTGACGGCAAGGGGCATGATGATTTCCTTTGAGCGATTGATTTCATCCCGGACCCCCACTTCCTCCTCCAGCTCCGGATGGGGTCTTGCAAAGTTTAAATACTGGTTGATGACCTCTGTGGCACGGTCGATTTCACTGACGGCGACCTGGGATAATTCTTTATTGGTCGTGATGTTGGATGGATCTTCATTGATCAACTGCAGGAAGCCTTTCACCGTTGTCAGAGGATTTCGGACTTCGTGACTCATGCTGGCAGCAAGGTGACTGACCACCTGCATTTTCTCGTATTTGATCGACTTCAATTGAAAGATATTGATTGTTCGAATAATCTCACATAAATAACAGACAAAAAACGTGGATCCTGTCAGAACCGCTGTATAGATCGGGAACGAGATCGGCTGACCGAATCCAACGATCAACGCCGGAATCCATAAGGAAAGAACCGAATAACCGAACGACAAAGCCGTATACGAATAGACCCTCACTCTCAATGCTTTATTCTTCATTTTGGGGCGAAGATACAGGATCACTGCGGTGAAAAAGACTGCCATGATCACCGTAACGACCACCCCCGGTCCCCACATAGGGACGCGGATGGCAATCATTGTGACTGCAAGCCACGGCAGTACCCGTTTCCCTCCATAAATCCCCCCCAGTAGAAAAGGGATAAACCGCAAGTCATAGAGGAATCCATCTTCCAACTGGACGGACAAACCCAGACTTAGAATCATAAGAAACGAACTGATCAAGTAAATCGAAAGAGGTTTCATGTGAATTTTATGTACTTTATTCCTGGATAGAAATTGAAAGTTCAACAGCAAAATGACAATTAAAATGACAAGGAGATTAATCAGTAGACCGGTCAATAACTCAGAATGATGCATCGGTATTGCATCCCCACTTTCAACTTTTTTCAATATTAAAAAATCAATCTTCTTTCATTATTATAACGGAATTTGACCAATTGTATATCACCATTAAAAAGTCCCAACTTTAATGCCCATTTTAGTGCGAAAATTAGAAAAATATCCAAATATCTCACTTGATACATTTCGGCAACGGAAGTCTATTCCGACTTCGGGAGGGTTGCAATAAAGTAAGTTATCCCCTGCTCAAATCTTATTGACAATGATTATCATTCTTAGTATATTGTTACTATGGTGAGAATGATTATCAATATTAATTAGAAAGAAGGAAACCAAATTGAAAAAAGTACTGATCCCTCTCCTGCTTATGGCAGTTTTCATCCTTCAAGCCTGTGGCAGCACCGAGTCTTCAAAGACAGAACAAAAAGAAGGCAAAGGTAAAGACGACGCACCTGAAACGATTACATATGAATCTGAAACTGGACCTGTTGAGGTTCCCGCCAATCCAACGCGTATCGTGGCCCTTTCAAACGCACCAAATGTCCTTGCCTTGGAAGGTAAAATAGTCGGAGTCGATGAATGGACAAATAAGAATCCCCTTTTTCAAGAAAAGTTGAAAGGCATTGAAGTCGTGTCCGAAGACAATATCGAGAAAATCGTTGAGCTGGAACCTGATCTCATCATTGTGGGGTCACAAGCGAAAAACATCGATAAGATGAGTGAAATCGCTCCTACGGTTGCTTATACATGGGGGAACTTGGATTACCTGGAACAACAGATTGAAATCGGCAAGCTTCTCAATAAAGAGAAGGAAGCAAATGAATGGGTGGATGATTTCACCGCCCGTGCCGAAGAAGCAGGGCAAGAGATTAAAGAAAAGATTGGTGAAGACGCCACCATATCGGTCTTTGAATATGATACGAAGTCCGCTTATGTATTCGGGAACAACTGGGCCCGTGGCACGGAATTACTCTATCAGACCATGAAACTCAATATGCCTGAAAAAGTGAAAGAAAATGCATTAGGACCAGGCTACTATGCTCTGAGCACCGAAGTCCTTCCTGAGTTCGCGGGGGATTATATCGTCCTTAGTAAAAACCAGGACGGGGACGGTTCATTCCTGGAAACACAGACGTGGAAGAATATCCCTGCGGTTAAAAACAATAGAGTCATAGAATTAGATACGAAAGCGATCACTTATAGTGATCCCATCACACTTGAATATCTTCTGGATATCTTTAAAAAAGCATTCCTTGAAGAGATGAACTAAATCATCGATGAAAAAGCGCATGGATTTTAGAGTCCATGCGCTTTTTTCATTAGTTATTCACTCTCATGAGCAATCCATATATGACTACAGTGGCAGCCGGATCACAAACCTCGTCCCCTCACCCTTCTCACTGAACACATCGATCGTCCCTTCATGCATGAGCACCAATTGCTTCACAATGGAGAGCCCAATGCCGAATTCACCATATGGGTTGTTGGTCCGGGACAGGTCCGCTTTGTAGAACCTGCGCCAAATCGATTTGATTTCCTCCGGGTCCATGCCGATTCCGGTGTCTTCGATTTCGATGACGGTTTCCTTCCCGGAAGTGGATCCCCTTAACGTGATCGTTCCCCCGGTGGTGAATTGAATGCTGTTTTTCGTAATGTTGATCAATATTTGGATGAGACGGTCGTAGTCGGCGTGTATCAAAACGTCCGAATCTGCAAGAATACTGATTTCATTTCCTTTTTCTTCAGCTTGAAAATCAAGTTGTTCCTTGATGACCTCGAACATATCGAGGAGAGGCAGGGTCACTTTCGTGAGGATCACCTGGTTGGATCGAATTTTTTCATAATCCAGGTTCTCATTCACCAGTCGGATAAGCCTCTTCGTTTCCTGGCTGACGAGACCGAAGCTTTTTTCTTTCTGTTCTTCGGGGATCATGTCGTTTCGAATTCCCTCGATGACACCGCGAATCGTTGTCAGTGGTGTTCTCAGTTCGTGGGAAACATCCGCCATGAACTGCCTTCTCCGGTTTTCCAATGTATCGATTTCCTCTTTCGAAGCCTGAAGTTTCGTCACCATTTCATTAAAGTCTTCGGCAAGGTCACCGATTTCATCGAAGTTGGAGCTTGGGACGTGAACGTCATAGTGACCCGACGACACCCGGGAAGTGGCGTCCCTGATCCTCTGAATCCGCTTCACGTGAAGCTTCGACAGGAACCAGCTGACCAATAGTGAAATCGCGAGGGCCAGGAGTGCGATATAGAGAAGATAGTGATTAATCTCACTCAGCATTTCCCTCGAACCGCTGATGGGGGAAATCAAGATTAATCCCCCCGTCAGCTGATCATTGACGATCCGGGGCATGATCACAAGGGACACGGCCTGATTAAAGCGGCCGAAATCTTTTTTGAGGGGGACGGTTTCACCGCTTTCGATTTTTTGCCACTCTTCTTTCGAGAGCTCGATCCGCGGATAAACTCCACCTCTGGAGAATGAAACTTCCCCTTGACGGTTGAACGTGATCACGTCGATGTTCCGCGCATGAAGCAAGTTGCTGTATTCTTCAAGATAGAGAGGCCTTCTTGGGCTTGGTCTTTCAAGGTCCGATAATATTTTCTCCCCATATGTTCTCAGTTCTGTGACCTTGTTTTCATACACAAGATTTTCGACATAATGGGAAAACAGGATGCCGAGGATCATGAAGGCGATGATGAGGACACTTGTGTGGCTGAGTAACAGCTGATAAAGATACCTAAATTTCATCCCCGGCCGCCGTCTCATCGAATTTATACCCTACTCCCCAGACCGTATGCAGATACGGCTTGTCCTTGCTCCCGATCTTGTTGCGCAGCCGCTTGATATGGACATCCACCGTCCGCTCATCCCCATAGAAATCATACCCCCAAACGCGTTCAAGAAGCTGCTCCCTCGAGAACACTTGCCGGGGATTCTGTGAAAGATAATACAGCAATTCGAATTCCTTTGGTGTCAGATTGGTAAGGGGAACTCCTTTCAGAAAGACTTCACGGGTTTCCTTACTGATCCGGAAATCAGTCGTGGAAACATCCTGAGTTCCTGGTGTACTGGGTTTGTCCCCTTGATACCGCCGGGAGACAGCCCGGATTCTCGCCATCAGGGCAAGAGGCGAGAAGGGCTTGGTCACATAATCATCGGCACCGAGTTCGAGACCGAGCACCTGATCGGACTCACTATCCTTCGCCGTCAGCATGATGACCGGTACTTGAGACCCTTCTTCCCTGATTTTCCTGCAAATGGTGACGCCGTCCATTCCGGGAAGCATCCAGTCCAGAATGACGAGATCCCACTCCCCTTCCTTATATCGCCTGTACCCTTCAGCACCGTCGTGGACAAACTCCCCATGAATGTCTTCTTTTGAAAAAAACATTTCAAGCATGCTTGTCACACTTTTATTGTCTTCAACGACCAGCACGTTCATCAACATCACTCCTTTCCCAATTTCTCCTTATGTAAATTATAGACGTTTTTACCGTTTCATTCTATCCTAATGAAAAACCCCCGCACCTTGGCGGGGATTTCCATTCTTATAATGATTCACTTTGAGATTCGGTTCCTTGGTTATTTTGCTCTGTGGCTTCAGGTTCTTTCCCATGGCCCGGACCGTGATGACCTTTACCACCCATACGGAAAAAGGAGCCTTCTTCCTTATTGAAAGGGAAGAAATCCAATTTCTTCGCTTCATCAGCATGATCAGTCATGATTTCTTCCATCAGTTCCTTCGACGTTTTACCTTCCGTTTCAACACCCAGTTCTTTCGCGGCTTTCAGGATGGACGCCTCGAATACTTCCTGCCTTACCTCATGACGATCTTTTCCTTCTGTCTCGATGCCAAGATCCTTTGCCTGTTTCAAAAGTGCGGCTTCTCTTACTTCATCAGCAATTGCTTTCAGATCCTTGCCATCGGTTTCGATTCCAAGTTCTTTCGCTTCCTGTTTCACCAGGGTTTCTCTCACTTCCTGTGCCAATTCCTCCTGCTCTTTTCCTTCAGTTGAAATCCCCAGTTCCTTCGCTTTCTTGTTCAGTTCCACCTGACGGATTTCCTCCATTAGGGCACGGTGATCTTTTCCTTCAGTGTCAATACCTAATGACTTCGCTCTTTTTTCAAGTTCGGCACCCATGATTTCTTTGGCAAGTTCCCGTGCATCCTTATCGGTCGTGTCGATGCCAAGTTCTTTAGCCTTTTCCTTCACCTGCTCCTCATTCAAATGGAGCTTTCCTTGCCCGGCGTGATGGCCGCCAAATACCGGCTCCGACTTTTCGCTTGCAACCGCCGAATCATTTGTCTTCCCTGCATCCTCTTCAGCGGCAAAGGCTGGAATGGCCCCGAGAATCCCGACTGTTAGGGCACCTGTCAGTACATACGTTAGCGTTCGTTTCTTATTCATTCTTTTTCCTCCTTTTTCATGTGACAGTCACCTTGTCCAGTGGCTGCACTGTCAGTATTTCCAGAAAATATGACCAAATCATGAACAAACAATGACCGGTTTATGAATCTTTCAATACATTTTCGATCTTGTAATCCTCTTTCTTTTCCTCAAGCCACGTTCCATACTCCGTTTGCAGAGCCTGATCAAACAGAATATCTTTGATTTCATCTTTATGATCGGCAAGAACCGCCTCTTTCGCTTCTTTCTTGTCCGTCACCTTGATGATATGGTAGCCAAATTCCGTTTTCACCGGATCACTGATTTCGCCTTTCTTCATGGCAAATGCCTGATCATCAAACTCCGTCACCATTTCTCCTTTTCCAAAATACCCAAGCTCCCCGCCTGACTCCGCATTAGACGTATCAGTAGAATATTCCTTCGCAAGCTCGGCGAAATCCCCTCCGTCATCAAGCTTCGCCTTCACTTCCTCTGCGGTCTTTTCATCTTCTACAAGAATATGACTAGCCTCTACCTGTTCTTGTTGGGCAAACGTATCCTTATTCGCTTCAAAGTATTCCTTTATCTGATCATCCGTAATCGAAACTCTACCCTTCAGCAATTTCTCCGTTAACAAGTAAGATTTAATATTCGCTTTGACACTGTCAAGACTTGATCCGCTTGACGCTAACGCCTCATTGAAGGCTTCTTCATTCTCATATGAACCTTTAATGTTCTCCAGCTCTTTATCAATCTCACTGTCCTTCACCGTGAGATCTTTCTTATCACTTTCAAGCTGCACAATCTTCTCCGCAATCAACGTATCCAGGGCGCCATCCCCATACTGATCCACGAGCGTCGTATACAAGTCCTCTTTACTGATGGACTCACTGCCTACCTTCGCCACTACTTCCTCCTTGGAAAAACCAAACACCGCGAGCAGCGAGCCGATGAGAACAACCCCTCCGATAACACTCCATAACGTGATCGAACGCTTCTTTTTATCCACTTACCCGTACTCCTTTATATTCATTTATTTGTATGCTTATTGTTTTGGGTGCCAGGTACAGGTTGGTCGATTTGTGCCTGGCACCTTTCACCCTTTTTGTGCCTGGCACCTTTCACTCTCTTGGTGCCTGGCACCTTTCACCCTTTTTGTGCCTGGCACTTTTCACCCTCTTTGTGCCTGGCACTTTTCACTCTCTTGGTGCCTGGCACTTTTCACTCTCTTGGTGCCTGGCACCTTTCACTCACTTTGTGCCTGGCACCTTTCACCCTTTTTGTGCCTGGCACTTTTCACTCTCTTGGTGCCTGGCACCTTTCACTCTCTTTGTGCCTGGCACTTTTCACCCTCTTTGTGCCTGGCACCTTTCACTCTCTTTGTGCCTGGCACCTTTCACCCTCTTTGTACCTGGCACTTTTCACTCTCTTTGTGCCTGGCACCTTTCACTCTCTTGGTACCTGGCACCTTTCACCCTCTTTGTGCCTGGCACCTTTCACTCACCTTGTGCCTGGCACCCATCCTTCCCTCAACTTATCCATTCATCATGGCATTACTGGTAAGTGTCAGACTGACCGTCATTTCTTTACCGTCTCGGAAAATGGTAAGGTCAATCTTATCTCCTACTTTCAAGTCACCGTATAGCTGTCTTCTCAATTCGGCCACACTCGCTACAGACTGGCCATTCATCTTGGTAATGACATCGCCTTCTTTGATCCCGGCTTTCGCTGCCGCTGATGTTCCATCAATATTGGCAACGATGACCCCTGCTTCCACTGACTCAGGGAGATTCGGCAGGTAATGGCGCGGTACATCTGAGAGATTCGTCATACCGATTCCGATATACGGGCGCTCCACTTTACCTGTTTTGATGATTTCACTGACGATTGGCATGAAATCCTTACTTGGGATTGCAAACCCAAGCCCCTCTACACCAGAGTTCGAAATTTTCGCACTGTTGATTCCGATCAGCTCACCCTTTGAGTTCAAGAGTGCGCCTCCGCTGTTCCCCGGGTTGATGGCAGCATCTGTTTGGATGACATTCAATTCAGATTCACCTTCAGATGTCTGCACTGGAATGGTGCGGTCCACGGCACTGACAATTCCTTGTGTCACCGTTCTTGATAAATCGAGTCCGAGGGGATTCCCGATCGCAATCACCTGTTCACCAGCGCGCAGTGCACTGGAATCACCGACTTCCAACAGGTTGTCTGCATATTTACCATCGATCTTCACTACGGCAAGATCTGTCAGCGGGTCCGCTCCGATCAACTCCCCTTCAGTCTTTTCACCATCGAAGAGAGACACCTCGATCTTGGAAGCCCCTTCGATCACATGGTTATTGGTGATGATATAAGCACTGTCTCCTTCTTTCTTGAAGAGAACCCCTGAACCTGTCCCTGCAGGAGCATCCTGAGAGGCACCCATGCCATTCTGCTTCTGGTAATTGACGATTCCAACGATGGACTCAGATGCATCCTCCACAATGTTCGCTACATCTCCACTTTCCGTTGACACCGTTGTAGGAGTGATTCCTGAATTAGCTGAAGTGTCTGCCTGACCATTATCAGCCGCCGACTGCTCAATACTTGGCTGAGCCAAGTTCTGAAAGTAGTCGGTTTGAGGCAATACTGTCAGCGTCAGGACTGAACCGATGATCCCCGCACCTACAGTGTTCAGGAATCCCTTTCCCTTAAACCGTTTCTTCGGTTTGGGAGTCCTCTGCATCTCTTCTTTTTGACTGACTTCTGTATCGTTTGTTTCCGTATGATTCATTTCTTCATTTTGATTGTTGTGTTCTAGCATGTTATTTCCTCCTCTATTAATTCTGAACTGCTGAGCTTTGCTGTTGATTTCATCTTAGAAGGAAAATGTTACGAAACTATTAACAATATGTGTACAGGATGGGAAGTTTTCAGGAAAACAGAAAGAACCCTGTGCGTTTTATCAACGCACAGGGTTCTATTCAACATATAGTAGGGGGACGGACCTTTAAAGGTCCGTCCCTCATCTTTGTAAAAAAGATAGATTGCTTAGCACTTAATAAATGGAACTTATTAGGACGGAGAATACTTTTCCTTGTTGTCCTCATAATGAAAGTTAACCATTTATTTTCCTAATACCTTTTCTGGATCTTGGGGGATGAAGTACCACAATTCATCCTGACCGAGTCTTCCTTCGCCGGGAAGTTCCGAGGATTCCATCTGTTTCATGGCGTGTGAATAATGGTTGTATAGCTCTTTCAAGTCTTTTTCTTGGATGTTCCATTCTAGGTATGGAGATACGGTATCGAGCAATTCAAGGATTTTCCCATAATTGTTCTGTTCCAGGAGCTTATCAGCAGCGGCCTTGATCACTTTCTGCTGACGTTTATTCCGTCCCTCGTCCCCCATCGGGTCCTGCTTTCTCATTCTGACATAGGCGAGTGCTTCATCCGGAGAAAGTGTCAGTTCTCCCTTTGCAAAGTGGTATCCATCAAAGGTGAATGCCAGTTTATTGTCAATGGTCAGTTCGCCGATTTCTTTGATGACTTCTTCAAACCCGTTCATATTTACTTTTGCGTAGTAATCGATTTGAATGTCCAGGAGTTGTTGAACGGTCTGGACGGTGAGGGTGGTCCCTCCATACGTGTAGGTATGGTTCAATTTGGTGCTTTCATCGCGGCCAGGGATGGTTACTTTGGTATCCCTGGGGAGACTGACTACCTTAGTTTTATCAGACGTTGGATCGATTTCGACCACCATCATGACGTCCGGCCGTCCTTTATCATGTGGACGTTCATCGACTCCCATCAGCAGGATGTGAATCGTATCGTCAGGGGCAGATTCTTTATTGTCGTCCTGTTCATCAGGTACGTGAATCGGTTCATATGTCTCATCGAAAAAAGCCCCCACCTTTGAAAAAACAAAGAACAGAAGGCCTCCAGATAAGACGGTCAATCCAATCAGGAGCGTGATGCCCACTTTCCATTTTTCATTCATTGTTCGCCACTCCTCTTTCATTAAAATGTCACAGTATCCATTTGTCCGGTAATCGATTTCATGTCGTACCCCTTTTCCGTCAGATCGATAAGAAGCTCCTCCAAATACTCGAGAGTCACATCTTTTTCATGAAGCAGAATGATTTTCGGTGAATGCTTATAGGGAAAAGAATGGATTTGTTCCAGAACATTAGGAACGTACTCATGGCTGTTCAGCCTCCAATCTTCGCTGTCGATGTTCCAGTCCCACATGTTAAATCCTGCATCGGCAACGGCTTCCAGGTATGCAGGTGTCATATTCGGCACCGATCCATAAGGGACTCTGATCAAATGACTGTGTATGCCGGTGATGGTTTCCAGGGTCTTTTGTCCCTGTTTCATTTCACCGACGACCGTTTGACTAGATTGATAGAATATCCCCGCATTGTGGGTCACACCGTGCATGCCGACTGCATGGCCTTCTGCCGCCATATCCTTTACAGCGTCTCTGAATTTCCTCATATTCGGTTCCAGCATAAAAAATGTCGCCTTGGCATCGTATTGTTCCAGGATATTTAAGATGGCTTCGGTATTTTCATTGGGTCCGTCATCAAATGTGAGGTAAACCGAATGTTCCTCTTGAACACTTGGTTCTTCCTGATCTTGATCAGTCTCTGATGATTCCTCTTCCACAGGTGGATCGACTGTGGATGGTGCCTGTCCATCAACCGGTACTGAATCGATATGTTCATCTGTCTCTTCCACTTGATCAGGAGTATCCTCGTTCCTCTCTTTCACATCCTCAGTAGGCTTTGCGACAGGTGGCTGTTCTCCCGTTTCCTTTGCGATTATCTTTTCTACGCTTTCCTGCCCATCATTACTTTTCGCTTCGCCTATATCCATCACCCAAATGGTCGATACTAGGATGAAGAGGGCCGACATCAGCGCTAATGTCATCCGTACACTTTTCTTTAATCTTCTTTTGCTCCGCATGTTTTCACCTTTCCTCCGGCTGTTTTGTTCTATTTTCATCGTAAGAGAATACAGGAGAGAAAGGGTGACTAGGCGGTTACAATGACGCTGCGAAATTTGTTACTTTCTTGTTACTTTTGTCGAATGAATTTACACTATACTATTGAAAGCATTTGGTAGGATGTGAAAAATAGATGAAAAAAATGATCGTTCTTTTGAGCGGAGTTCTGCTGGTCACCAGTGGCTGTTCCTTATTTCAATCCAACTCTTCCTTAATGAAGCCGCCGGCACTTCCTGTCGAGCAGCAGGAGTTGAAGCAGGCCATCCAAGGCTTTGTCCCTCCACAGGCGGAGTGGCTCTCGCCAAACGATGACAAAACCTCAGACAGAATCATGAAAACGGATCTGGATGAAGATGGGGAAAAAGAGTTGATCGTCTTTTACCGTCTCCCCGAGGAAACTTCTCAAATGGAAGGGATTGTCCTGGAGAATAAAGAAGGCAAATGGACGAAGGTGGCTGGGATCGACAATATCGGAAGGGAATTGATGAAGGTCGAAGCATCTGATCTGAACGGGGACGGCACGAAAGAGCTCCTGATCGGTTTTTCCTATGCGGCAGAAGCGTCTGACTCTGCCCTCGTCATTTATGATGTTGAAGGCAAAAAGCCGACCAAGCTTTTCGAATCCCAGTACAGCGCCTTCTTTTCTGAAGATTATGATGAAGATGGTCATGAAGAGCTGCTGCTATCTTCTTTGGTACCGAATCAAGAGCATATCGTCACCCTTTACTCTTTTCCAAAAGGAAAACCTGAGAAGGTGGATGAACTGAAGCTCGATCCTTATGTTTATCCTTACTATAACTCGGCATCCGGCTACGTCACCCCGTCCGTCAAAGGGGCGATATTTGATTCCACTGTCGGTGCCCATTCCTCGACTTCTTTCATCGTCGGGGTGAAAAACAGGAAGCTTACAGAACTCGTTCCAAAGGAATTCAAAGATAAATTATTCCGGGCCACTTCCGCAAACAGTGAAGACAAAAATGGGGACGGCATTTTGGAATTCCCCCTCCTGATCGAGGCGAACCAGGACAAACCATATGTGGACATGCCGTTCATTCATGAATACTATCAATTATCAGATGACGGCAAACCGCAATTCACCCTTCGTTCCTATCAGAACGATCCGTATCAGTATGAACTGGTGCTGCCGGAAGAATGGCCCTCTGTCAAAATTGTGACCTCCGACGGACGGAGATATGTTAAATTCCTTTCGAAGGACGACGGTTCCCTCCTTTTTAATGTGTTTGTTGCGGATAAAGACAAAAAGGATTCCCTCGAAGGATGGAATGTCCTGATGGAAAGTAACCAATACGTTTACTTGACGAAATCACCGGCGTCTGAATTCAAGAAGTATGTTCATTTATTGTCTTCTGAATAAGGTACCGGAAAGAGCCTTACTTTTATCAATATGAAATGCAGGTGTTAAGATTGAAGCGAATCATGATCATTGAAGATGAAGAGTCCATCAGGGGCTTCATTGAAATCAATTTGAAACGGTATGGATACAGTGTGCTGCAGGCAGACAATGCAGAGTCTGGCATCGAGCAGTTGAAGCAGCAGGAGAGCCCTGTCGATATCGTTCTTCTCGATGTGATGCTGCCGGGAATGAACGGATTTGATGCATGCAAAAAAATCCGGGAATGGAACCGATCCATCGGCATCATCATGTTGACCGCGAAGGTACAGGAGATGGACAAAGTACATGGTTTGATGAACGGGGCGGATGATTACATGTCGAAGCCCTTCAGTCCGAATGAATTAATCGCCCGGATTGAAGCATTGTTGAGGAGGATCCGTCCTTCCCAGCCGGAAGTGAAGGCCCCGCCTGTTTTCCTTGATGAAAGCAGGCGCCTCCTGACGGTGAAGGGGAAAGATATCGAACTGTCCCCGGTGGAATATGATCTGATCAGCACCATCCTGAAAGCAAGCGGGAAGGCCATCAGCCGTCATGATCTGCTGGACCGGGTTTGGGGGATCAATTATATGGGTGATCCGAAAATCGTCGATGTGAACATCAGGCGGATCCGGAGGAAAATCGAAGAAGATCCCTCCGCTCCCCGTTATTTGTTGACAGTGTGGGGTTATGGATACCGCTGGGATGAATCCGGAGAAGGAAAGCACAATGGGAATTAGACGGCGTATACTCATGCAGAATCTGACGCTGATCACGATGACGATCCTTTTGTTCCTGGGTATCGTCGCTTCAGGCATTTATCATTATTATTACAACGGGACGGCTGAAATCCTGCAAAATCATGCAGAGAACTCTGCCTCATTCGCGAAGCGCTATAGTCATTTATCCTCGTACAATTTACGGGAAAATCTGCAGGAACTTCAGAGCAATTTCTCCATTGATCAGGCCGAGACGCAAATATTGAGCGGAAACGGGAGGGTGCTGTCGTCTTCCAACGGATTCATTCCAGGAGAAAAGCAGGACACCCCTGACGTAAAGGATGCCTTTTCAAAAGGGAAAGGCACCTGGTTCGGCACAAACAAAAAAACAGGGGAACGCATTCTCGCCGTTTCGGTCCCATTGGAATCCGGTGATCAAACCATCGGCATCCTGCGCTTTATCACATCGGTCGAAGGCTTGGATGATAACTTCCGTACGATCTTGATCACTCTTTCTGCGATCGGAATCGGGATCCTCGGGATTGTTTTTGTCGTCAGTACCTTTTTTTCCCGGATGATCACGGAACCCGTCATTGAATTGACGACTGTCTCGAATCGTATGGCAGAAGGTGACCTGGAAGCGAGGGTGGATGGACAATATAAAGATGAATTCCATACCCTGAGTCAGACATTTAATAATATGGGGAAAGAACTCCTAAGGACGGAAAGAATGAAAAATGAGTTCATCTCGTCCGTTTCCCATGAACTCAGGACCCCCCTCACCTCCATCAAGGGCTGGAGTGAAACTTTACTGACAGGGGATCCCCGGAATGTGGAAGAAACCAAAACAGGACTTTCCATCATCACGAAAGAAACCGACAGACTGATCGACATGGTGGAGGAACTCCTTGATTTCTCCCGCTATCAGAATGGTACGTTTGAAATCAACCCGTCTCCGTTTTATTTTGATCAGCTTGTGAAAGAAGTCATATTACAGCTTGATAAAAAGCGCAAGCAAAAAGAACAGGAAATCATCCTGATCCATGATGAACCCCTGGAACTGGTGGCTGATCAGAATCGGATCCGGCAGGTGCTTCTTAATCTGATCGAGAACGCCATCAAGTATTCCGGTACAAACAGCACCATCACCGTTCGATATTTGAAGGGAGAAAATGACCTGACCGTCGAAGTAGAAGACGAGGGAGAAGGAATTGAAGAAGAGCACCTCCGACATGTCTCCACCCTGTTCTATAAAGCCAATGAGAACACAGAGGGCGTCGGACTTGGACTCGCCATCTGCAAACAAATCATTGAACACCATGATGGGTCGCTCTTCATCAGAAGTAATAAACACGAAGGGACCACGGTTGGATTCAGCATACCTCTGTTGAATCACAGAAGAGGTTAATAGTATGGAAAGGATAATCGTGAACATCCCACAGACATGCAGAAAAAGATGTGTTGATTCATCATGAAAGATCAACACATCTTTTTCTGCCTTAGAGACAGGTCTCAGGGTTCTTGTGCGGTGTCCCACTCTTCCTTCAACTCCCCCAGAGACTGCTGTCGATTCTCCCTGTCATCACTGACCGCTCGCAATGCCACCTCGTACAATCCCTCGCTCAATCGCCATTTACCGAAGGAGCGGTCCTTCTCTCCGCCAAACAGTGCAAAAGCCGTTGCTCCCATCACGTACACATTTGTGATTTCATCGATTTCGGAACCTTGCTGGAATTCCTCCGGTGACATGAAGCGTGACGAGCCCCACATCCTGCCCATTGTATTGATAAAAGGGCGTCTCGAATACAGATCGATGTCGCAGATCAACGTCTTCTCGTTTGAAAAATCATACAGAATACTGCCGTCATAGAAGTCGATGGCTACATACCCTTTTTCTATCACATGGATATGAAAGTCAAGGATGTCACGGAAGACCTTCATTCTTGAGTGATCCGGCATCTGCAGAAATGTCTCCCTTGAAAGGGGATACATCTTCCCCATGCACTTCCCGTCTGTCCATTCAAAAATGGCGGCAAACCCACCGCCGACTTCCTCCCCGCGAATCAATTTCACTAAATGGGGATGCGCCAGATTTTCATAGACTTCAACACTGGCCTTCAACTCTGCGACCGCCTCTTCAGGTTTTCCGGCATACCTTGCTGTCGGGGCACCGGCAAATTTAATGAAAATGTTCCCGTCGCCACTCTTTACCCCGAAGCCAATATTGCCCGAGTCCTGATCGTCATATACCTTGAAGACCTTCCCATATTCATTGATAAAAGTGAAGTCGAAAGGTGACTTTAACTTGTACGGAATCTGATCGATGTATTGGATATAAAAGTCTTCCAAATACCACGTCGGCACCGGATTTTTCATCCCGTCAAACCAGCCCAGCACTTCCTTCGCCTGATCCGTCATGAAGGCTATTTCCTCTTCCCCAAACATTATCGCCCATGGAATGGACGACAGCATATTGCTGCTGATGTAAAAGGTCATGAGCTTGAAGAACTCTTCAGGCGGTCGTCCGTTGAAGTAGCCGTTCAGCTGTCCCGTGGCAAAATGGGGGCTCACCGAAGCACTGAAGGCGATGCGGTTGAACTCTTCCCACGGATCACCAAAGTCGTGCCGGTTGAAATCGATGACGGATAAATCTCCAGCATTTGAAATGACCATATTCCCCACATGATAATCCCCATGATGGAAGGTCTGTGGCCTCCCCTTCAGGAGATGTCTGTTTGCCTCTATGTATGTAAGAATGGATTCACCCCCCTCTATCTTTAGGGGACATTCGTGATACTGATTGATTTTCTTATCTACTTTACGATTAAACTTCGCTTCCCACTTCTCTTCATGGGGATGTGCAGGAATGGAGTGAATTTCCCTGAGATAGCGTCCCGACTTCACCCCGAGCTCATATTGTTCAGTATCCGTCAACTTAGGCAGCATCTCTGCAGCATCTTCCCCCTCACACCATGTAAAGAGCGTATAAACACTTTTACCATCGTCACTCGTCCCGAATTCCAGGGGCACAGACATCGGTATGCCCGTTTCGGCCAACCGCTTCATCGCTTCAAACTCTCTTTTTTTACTTTCATATTCGGAACGCTCCGCTGTACGGAGCAGCAGTCTTTCCCCGGTGTCCGTTTTAATCGAATATTTCTTATCACCCGACCAGCCTTTGGTGATCGGTTCGATCGTTTTAAATAGATAGTCCGTTTTGATATCATTCATGGCAAGACCTCCATTGAGCCGTGAACCCATGGCTCAGTTATTAGTGATGTCAAAAAATTAGAAGCGATCCTGATTTCACCAATGGAAAATAAGAAATAGAAATCCTCGTGATAGTTTACGTTCTCAGTAGCTTACTATTTTCCGAGTGAAATTCAGGTTTCTGTGAAAAGAAGGCACATTCCCGGAGCATAAGAACCGTCCCCTTGCTCCTACGAATTAGATTACTTCCTCAACAATGGATTCTCCTTCGCTTTGTTCAAGGTCCAGCCATTTCCATCTCTCATGCAGCCTTATTCTGCCATCCGAAAGAATTTCAGGGATGGATGTACATTGACCTCCCCTTATAGCATGTTGAACGTTTACATGGTTGTATCTAAACGTTAAGCTGCCATCTTCTTTCACGATGCCAATCAGCGTTCCTTTCATAATTTCTCCGCCACTATATGTTGCTGAAAGGATATTCCCCTCTTGCTTATATTCAAAATAGGTTTTGGATGAAACTTCTCCATTCGTCGTATTTTCAATGGATACAAATATTCGGCCATCGTAATTTATCATGAAGAATCCCCCTTTAGTTTCATGTTTCAAGAAACAGTACTGACCTGCAGCACGCTCTGTGAATGGTTAAACCGTATGACGAGTGTGGAGTGAATCCCTTGGCTGAGATATAAAAAATGGATCCTGATAAAACTTTCGCTTATTGAGCAATTTGAATAAACCTTATTTTACCAACAGATCATTCAGAAATATATAGGGACAAATTAACTTTTTATATCAAAAGGATATTTCTGTTATGTTAAAATAACCCAAGTAATGCATTTTCAAAAAGGATTGGAGCTGTAAGAATGAAGAAAAGGAAAAAAATGATGGCGGCAGCCTTATTAGCTGTTCTATTCATCACATTGTCTGCTTGTAGCGGTTCAACGGATAATACTGCTTCTAACCAGTCTGATTCCGAAAATAAACCGGAAAGCACAGCCGCGTCTGACAGTCATGTGAAAGCAGATCAGACGACTGAATCTGTGGAAACCGCAACTCAAGACAGCAGGAAGGAAAGTCCCGGACAAGATCAATCCGTAACGAAGATAGAAGGAAGAAAAACAGAATTTGTGGAAAAACTGGACAACATCCAAAAAGAACTCGATGCCATGCCTGAAAAGAAGGATTCGGATAAAGGCGTCACAAACGCCATGAAAAGCTACTACGGGGTGTCTTACGAAAAGTATGACGATGCACTGAATGAGATTTATGCCCTTCTGAAAAAAGAGCTGTCTAAAGACGTTATGAAGGAGTTAAAGGCGGAACAATTAAAATGGATTGAACAGAAAGAAGAAAAAGCCGAGAAAGAAAGACTGAAATATGAAGGCGGGACGTTTGAAAATGTGGCATGGTATATTTCTTTATATAAGTCCACGAAGGATAGATGTTATGAATTGGTGAATGAGTATATGACGGATTAACTTTGCGAGGTTCATTCAAATTCTTCTTGATAAACAACGAAGGGGAAGCCATGTTGGCTTCCCCTTCGTTTATTTTCTCCATCCCCTTCAAAACGTGAAACCGCCACAGGGTGCGGCAGCCCTTTATTTCGAACTAAGTCACTAATAAGCATTAAAAAATAACTTTCCTATCTCTCTCATCTTTCAATATTTCCACTGCTTCCCGGAAGCGTTGGGAGTGAATGATTTCCCGTTCACGTAAAAAGCGCAGTCCATCATTCAGGTCGGGGTCATCGCTCATATTGATGATCCACTGATAAGTGGCTCTTGCTTTTTCTTCTGCAGCAATGTCTTCATAAAGGTCTGCAATCGGGTCACCCTTTGCCTGGATATAGGAAGCGGTAAAGGGAACACCTGCAGCATTTTGATAAAAAATCGCATTGTCGTGATTCACATAGTTCGCATCGAGACCTGCGTCTTTCATTTGCTGAGGTGTTGCATCCTTGACGAGCTTATATACCATCGTTGCAATCATTTCTAAATGAGCGAATTCTTCTGTGCCAATGTCCGTCAGTAAGCCTATTACCTTATCGGGAATCGTGTAACGCTGGTTCAAATATCTCAAGGCTGCAGCAAGCTCTCCATCAGCTCCGCCATACTGTTCGATCAGAAACTTAGCAAGCTTTGGATTACATGTACTGACCCTTACTGGATATTGAAGTTTTTTCTCATATACCCACATATCGTCTATCCTCTCCTTTATTCCGAATTAGACTTGCCATGGCCAAGGGGCATCTTTCCAGTCCCACGGATAGTTGGAATAGCTGTACCCAAACCCGGTTAAGGGACCGAATTCCTTTTCGAATTTCTTTTTGATCTTTTTTCTCATCTGCACAAATTCGTTGTACTGTTTGATGGCATCATAATCTTCGGGATGAGTGTCCAGATACAAGGTAAGGTCGACAATGACGAAATCGACTGCCTGAAGTTCTTCCATGACTTCATAATAATGAGCGGGAAGCTGCTTCATTATGAGTCACCATCCTTATTCAGTTCATAAGGGCTGTAGTATGGATCATAGAATGCCTTCCAAAGCGTCCCTTTCCGTAAGGCTTCTTGTGGTGAAAATTGCTCCAGGTTTGCAGGCTGGAACCCCATATAGAGGTTAGGCGGCGTGGAATACACCTTTTTCGTGATCGGTGGGCAAGGGTCAAATGGGCTGACATATGGATAATACACCTTATAGTTTTGATGCAAGGTACTCCCTCCTGTTTTGACAATATCTTTCTATTGTTATGCAGAGAAAACTTCCCTCATGCCCGTAAATGAATAGGACCACCGGCTCTCACATGTCCTATGTAAAATATATGGCATGATATTGTGCATCCTATTAAAGTACCGTCAAAAATGATGGAGATAAATTGGAGGTGTATCCATTGACGATTCTCGAGCTTTCTATCAGACTCATTCTTTCCTTTATCCTTTTGCTGTCCCTTACCCGCTTCATGGGAAGGAAAGAAATTTCCCAAATGACCTTCTTTAACTTTGTATCAGCGATTGCACTCGGGACCTTGGGAGCATCACTTGCCATCGATTCAACAATCAGTGTCCGGAACGGAGTGCTTGCATTAGGGGGATGGACCATTTTCACAGTGGTAATGGGGTTTATTGATCTTAAATCGAAAGGATTCAGAAAGGCCGTCGAGGGGATCCCCAGGGTTGTGATTCGAAAAGGGGAAATCATGGATGCCGAGCTGCGCAAAGTACGACTGGATCTTGATGCTCTGAACGTCCTGTTAAGAAAGAAAAATGTCTTTTCCCTTACGGAAGTGGACTACGCCATATTTGAAACAGATGGTACTCTCTCTGTTATGAAAAAAGAGAAGCATCAACCACTTACAAAAGGGGATAAACAGACTTATCCTCTCAGTCCAAGCAGCCAGATTGCTATCCCCACCCCGTTGATTGAAGATGGAAAGTTAGTGATGAAGAATTTACGGGAGCTAAACTTGGATGAACACTGGGTGAAGGCACAGTTAACCTCCCTTGGCATCCCTGAAGTCTCTGATGTTTTCTATGGAGAAATCCAGAAGGACGGAACTCTCGCGGTGGACCCTTATAACGATGTCATCAACTGACAGGGCAGTTGAATACACTGAAACATGCCTATTACACAGGCATGTTTCCATCCCTTCCCCATTTAAAAAAAGAACCCATACCTACTAGGTTATGAGATCTTCTGAAGTCTTGCCAGACTTGAGCTTAGTTTTCATTCTCCAAATCAAAATTATACTAACTAAACATGAATTTTTACAATCGAATACATACTTTCTTGATCAAATGGGGAAATTATTCATTGTGCTCGTACAATCGTTTTGAAAGGTGGCACACCAAAATGACATTCAGGAGGATGATTATGGGTATTTTAAGTGGAAATCCGCAAGAAGAACCGTTGCATTACGGGGAAGTATTTGGAGCATGGAACTATCTGTTAACGGCTAAAGCCACGGTTGCAGGATATCAGATGCAGCTCAATCATGCCGGTGATGATGATTTAAAAAAATTACTTAAAGACAGTATAGAAGGCGGGCAAGAAGAAATTAAACAAGTAGAGAAACTGTTGAAGGAAAATGGGATTGGATTACCTCCAACTCCTCCAGAGCCGCCACATGCCTGCCTGGATGACATCCCGACAGGTGCACGTATGCCTGACCCTTCTATAGCAGCAGCTTTGTCCGTTAATATTGCTTCAGGCTTAGTCGCTTGCAGTATGATCATGGGACAAAGCATCCGTGAAGATGTGGCCATGATGTTTGGTCAATTTCATATGCAAAAAGCCCAAATGGGAGCTAAAGTACTTAAATTAAATAAAGAAAAGGGATGGCTGATCCCTCCACCCCTTCACAAAAACAAAAACGAACATTGTGAGTAAACGTTGAAAGATGGAAAGATTCTCAGGCTGCTGTGACATTCCAGTATATTGAGAATCTTTTTTTGTTATTTCATCATTGGGGGCATCGGCACGGTGTCATGTACATATTTAGGGGCCGGGGATAGTTTAGGCTTTGATCCAAATGGGCCAGGTTCACTGACATACTCGAAATTTGCTTTTCCGTCCATACTCGGTCCGCTCGCCCATCGTCCCTCTGCACTCGCTTCCCCTCTGGACAGGTTATACAGGTCGTAAGAAACAGCCTGTTTCTCAAGTTCCCGCGGGAACGTCGTCGGTACGACAATATCCCCTTCGCGCTCTTCAAGTTCCGCGATCGCTGCTGCCCATTGATTCTGGTGTGCTGTGTCACGGGCGATCAGGAAGGAAAGTGTGTCACGGACACCCGGGTCATCACTCAGCTCATACAGCCTCACTGCCTGCAAACGACCCATGGATTCTGCCGTTAAGTTGGCTCGGAAATCTGCCAGGAGATTCCCACTCGCACCGATATAAGATGCTGTCCACCGGTTTCCGACACTGTCCACTGGCATGGCCCCCAAACCGCTTACAATCACATGCTGGGGATTCATTCCACCCATTGCAGCGGCGAGTACCGGATTACTCTTATACATCGCTTCCTGTTCAGATACGGGTGCTCCGTCAAGCAGGCGGGCAATGAGGGTAGCCAGTAATTCTACATGGGCGATTTCCTCCGTCCCGATGTCCAGGCACAAATCACGGAACTTCTTGTCAGCACGCCCGTTGAATCCCTGGAATAAGTATTGCATCATCACCGAAATCTCCCCATATTGTCCACCTAAAATTTCTTGTAACTGCTTTGCATATGCCGGATTTGGCCGGCAGGGTTTCGCCTCATATTGTAGCTCTTTAATATGATAAAACACAGTCTCTTCATCTCCTCTTACGATCTCTTTTCCACAACACCCTTCCACTTTATGTAAACGTCATGTGTCCCGTGAACAAAAAGAAGAAGGGACATTCATCCCTCCTTCTTACCGTTATGGCTTCAAAATCACTTTAATGCAGTCGTCTTCTTTTTGATTAAAAAGCTGATACCCTTTTTCCGCTTCCTCAAGTTTCAATGTATGGGTGATGATGGATGTGGAGTCGATTTCCCCTTTGACAATTTGATCATAAAGGGGTTCCATATAGGCTCTTGCGGGTGCCTGTCCCATTTTCAATGTAATGTTCCGGGCAAAGAATGCCCCGAGTGGGAACATATTGTAAAGACCGCCGTAGACCCCGGTCAATTGAACGGTTCCACACTTCCGCACGGCTTTGGTAGCAATCTGGATCGGACCGATCGTACCTCCCTGCAGCTTCAGTTTCTGTTCCATATATTCAAGGGGTGATTTCTTCCCGTCCATCCCGACGCAATCAATGACTACATCAGCTCCACCCTTGGTCAACTCTTTCAACGTTTCCCCCATATCATCGTATTGGGTGAAGTCAAAGGTTTCCGTATGGTTCATTTTCTTTGAGTGACGCAAGCGGTAATCGAAATAATCAACTGCGATGACTCTCTCGGCACCTTTTTTCCAGGCAAACTGCTGTGCCATCAAGCCGACAGGCCCACATCCGAGTACAATGACCGTATCCCCTTTTTTCACCCCTGCATGTTCGACACTCCAGTAGGCTGTAGGAAGGACATCCGATAATAAGAGAAGCTCTTCATCCTCCAATTCACAATTCTCCGGTACTAAAAAGGGGGTATAGTTCCCGTACGGAACCCGTAGATATTCCGCTTGTCCACCGGGATAATTACCGAACTTCTCCGAATAACCGAACAATCCTCCTGAGTCGTAATGGGGATTGGAATGATCACATTGGCTCTCCAAATGGTTATGACAATACTGACAAGTCCCGCACGCCACAGTGAAAGGGATGATGACGCGGTCACCTTTTTTCACTTTCGTTACATCCTTGCCGACTTCCTCCACGATTCCCATTGGCTCATGTCCGATGACATATCCGATCGGGAGGGGGAAATTCCCCTGATAAAGATGCAAATCGGATCCACAGATGGCCGTTGAGGTTATGTTCACAATGACGTCTTGTGAATCTTGAATCCCCGGATCTTTTACTTTTTTGACGGCTACGGAATTCTTTCCTTGATAGGTGACTGCTTTCATACGTTTCCTCCTTATGCTGTACTACTGAAGATGTTTTGGGGGAGGAGTGAGGGAACCATTCTCCTTGACCTCTTTAAATATGTCTTCCCCTCCCATTTCCGGACTGACGGGTCTAGTTGTAGTGGGTGGGACTCCGAGCATATTGATCAGTCTTTGTACCTGTGCCTGAAGCTGTTCGAAATCCTTCTTCGTTACAGGCTTTGCACCCGGCATTAGTTCCACTCCGACTTGTCCATTCGGTTCAAGGGTCGCCCATTTCACATCTGATAATTTACTGACTCCCTGTTGCCTTAGTTTCATTTCAAGTTGATCGACGGTCATGCGTAACTTTTTAAAGTTTTTTTCATCCAGGACGCCATTTTCCATCAGGATTTTTGATTTCCCTGTAATAAACTGCTCGACACGATCGGATTTCACCTGCAGATATTCCATGACCATGAGGGTAAGAACGAGAATCAGACCCACGCCAATCGTGGTCCAAATATTCTTTCCAGCTACCGGTTGAATGAGTAATGATCCGATTCCGATCATGATGACCGTCTGCGCTAACGTCATCTGGGATATGGACTTTCTCCCGGCGACCCGTAACAATAACGTACCTGCCAATACGATGAGAACAGCTTTCCAAATCCAGTCTAAATCCATTTAAATCAGCCCTTTCTATCGGTAAAAACCCTCTTCTGGTGAAGAGGGAAAAAGGTTTATATATGTTTAAGTTCCCCTGTCGAAATCATATTATTCAACTAATACCGTTATTGCTGGTTTCTGTTAGCCGGTAAAGCAATCTCTTCAAAACGTTCAAGCAGTTGGCTTAACGCTTCTTGGAGCTCTTTTCCAGCCATCGCCTCTCCATGCCCGGTAACAGCTACCTGGGGATTGAGCTGAATCAAAGTGGCGACTGAATGTTTAGCCGCTTTCCAATCCATCGTAAAATACTTCGGAGGTCCGCTGATTTCTTTCTTTTGAAGTACAACTCTGTATAGTGATTCCTGCTTCACTGTGACAAAGGCGTCCCCTGCGATCAACGCACCATCCGACTTCCGATAAAGGGATATATGCCCTGTTGTATGGCCAGGTGTATGGACCCATTTCCACCCAGTCATAAACGGCACTTCCTCATTTGCCGGAAGTGGTTCAAGCCTTTCAGAGACATCAATTCCGTGATGTGGATAGATTGGGGACAACTCGCTCACCAATCCACCATCCACCGTTGGATCCCCCTTCGGATAATCCCGCTCACCATTCAGATAAGGAATTTCCAATTCATGGGCATAAACGGGAACGTCCCATTCCTCTATTAGCGGCTCCAGGGAACCGACATGGTCAAAATGGCCATGGGTCAACACAATCGCCCGGGGTTTACCCGAATGACCGAACCGTTCTTCAGCTGCTTCCATTATCTTATTCTTGGAGTGGGGCATCCCACAATCAATCAAGACCCATTCCTTGCTTCCAGGGATCCCGTAGAAGCAGACGTTTACGATTTGATTGGTCCAATAGTACAGATCTTCACTTACTTCCACCCCTGTCCCACTGTTGACGCTATAGAAAGGGAGATGTGTATCAGAGAAATCGCTGTCCAAATGTTTCATCATTTTATTCCTCCATCTGTCGTAGAAGTGGATGATTTTTCAGATTGGATAAAAAACAGGACGAGCAAAAACATCAATATACCAAGGATTCCCGCTCCGATGAGACTTGCATTCAACAGCGACTTCATCACTACGGCCATCAACGGCGGGCCGGCAGCGACTCCGATAAAACGGGACGAACTGTAGAAGGAAGAGATCGTTCCCCTCTCCTCTTTTTCAATGTTTTCGGTTATCAATGCATCCATTGTAGGGAGCAGGGCACCGATGGAAAGACCAAGGAAACTGGTAACAGTCAAGAGAAGAACCAATCGCTGATCAACAAATCCTATCAAAGAGACACTGACGCTCATCAGGATCAAACTGACTGTCATGATCACCTTCATGACTTTTAACTCCCCTTTTATCTTCCTGCCGGTAATAAAAGAAGCGATGCACAGAGCCAATAACGGAATAGCGAGAACAAATCCTTTTTTCACTCCATACAGACCATGCGTTTTCTCCAATGAATCAGATAAGAAAAACAAGACCGCAAACAAAACGAGCATAATGTAGATCCCCACAAGAAATACAGTAAAAATCCATTTCCCCTCCTGCTTAAAGATCTTCTTCGTACTCTTGATAAATTCTGAGAGTGCAACCGGATCTTCCTTCTTCTTCGGAACTTTAATGAAAAAGAGGACCAGGACAATGGAAATTAAACTAAATACAGATATAGAGAAAAACGGAAGATACCATAAATAAGCAGCAAACAGTGCTCCTAATATGGGACTTAACACCTTACCAAATGTGTTGGACGTTTCAATCAATCCAAGACAGGTACTCGTCTTTTCATCATCATCTTTATACAAATCACCCACCAATGGTAAAATGATCGGAGCCGCACCTGCAGCACCAATCCCCTGAAGGACACGCCCTATAATGATCCAAGTAAAAGGATCCTCCATCTTCCATGAAGCATAGCCTGCGACAAGACCGCCGATTAACGCAATGAGTAAGCTTGGGAGGATGACCACCTTCCTACCGAAGCGATCCGACAAATAACCAGCCACCGGAATCAGAAAGATCGACGCAATCGAATAACTTGTAATAATCATGCTGGTCTGGAAAGAAGTGATCCCCACCTCTTTTTCAAAAATCGGCAGTACAGGAATCAGCATGGAGTTCCCCAACGTCATTACCAATGGGATGGACGCCATACTGACCACGCACCAATTACTTACCTTCTCACATTGTTCCTTCAACCCAATCACCCTTCTAATTTCACTTTACTAATAACTAAGTATGCGGATTTTCCAAGGAGAGCATCCAAATAAATTTTTGAATAAAAACCAATATAAGGAAATGCGGATCAAACCTTTTCTTCTAAAGGTATACTTCGCATAAATCGCATGCTTTATTCTTATACTAATTCAAATCAGAGAGGTGATAGTACTACATGGATGCAAGGGAAGCACGGGGACGGTTCTGCTGCTTCCTATTTGAGCATTTTGGAATCGGGAGAATGGCCCAACTAAAAAAGAGTGCCGGAATACCCGGACACCCTCGTTTCACCATATTGAAAATCATATCAATTTACCCATTCATTAAACCCCGGAATAAGACATAAACCCGCCATCCACAGGAACGGTAATACCCGTTACAAATCCGGCTGTTTCCTCATCCACGAGCCATAGCAGTGTACCCAATAGGTCTTCTGGTTTACCGAATCTGCGCATAGGGGTGTGGGTAATGATTTTGTTTGATCTCTCTGTCAAGCTGCCATCTTTATGTGTTAATAACGCCTTATTTTGCTCCGTCAGAAAGAATCCTGGAGCAATGGCGTTGATTCTTATACCTGAGTCGGCCATGTGAACAGCAAGCCATTTGGTAAAGTTGTCGATTGCTGCTTTCGCTGCACTATAGGCAGGCACCTTCGTCATCGGGGAAGGTGAACTCATGGATGACATATTAATGACGACTGCACCTTTACGATTCATCATGTTCTTGGCAAATACCTGAGTGGGGATGAGTGTACCAAGAATATTTAAATCAAAGACAAATCCGAATCCTTCTTGAGATAAGTCAAAGAAGGACGTCACATCCTCTTTTTCCAGATCTTCAATGTTTAATGTTTCGGTAGACGTAGTGCCTCGGGGATGATTTCCCCCTGCACCATTGATAAGGATGTCACAAATCCCCAATTGTTCCCTGATCTCTTTTTCTGCTTGCTTTACATTTTCCACATTAAGGACATCACAGGCGACCGAGATCGCTTCGCCGCCTGTCTCTCTGATTTCCTTGGCAACCTCTTCTCCTTTTTCCGCCGTTCGGTTCAGGATGGCCACCTTCACACCTTGTCTCGCCAGTTCCTTCGCCATCGAGCTGCAAAGAACCCCGCTTCCTCCAGTTACGACAGCCACTTTCCCCTTCAGGTTATCATGCAGTGGAAGCATTAGGCATCCCTCCCGGCACGTTCTAATGTATCCCATATTCCCCATAGGTACATAATTCCCATTCCCCGGTCATAAAGTCCATAGCCCGGTCTGCATTCTTCTCCCCAGATATGTCTTCCATGATCAGGTCTTGCATAGCCGGTAAATCCTTTTTCATGGTAGGCTTTCATGATTTCCAGAATATCGACAGAGCCATCATTTGATCGGTGGGAGGTCTCAATGAAATCACCATTCTCGTATACCTTTACGTTTCGGATATGGGCAAAGGGGATTCGATCGGAGAACTCCCTGACCATTTCTGCCACCCGATTATCCGGATTGGCCCCAAGGGATCCACTGCACAGTGTCACTCCATTGGAAGGGCTATCGACAAGTGAAAGGACTCGTCTAATGTTTTCCCTATTGGTGATGATCCTTGGCAATCCAAATATGGAGAAAGGGGGATCGTCAGGATGGATGCCCATTTTAATGTCATTCTCTTCAGCAACCGGGATGATCTCTTTCAAGAAGTATTCTAGGTTGCCGAAGAGATCTTCTTCCGTTACGTTTTGATACGCTTCAAACAATTCCTTCAGCTTCGACAGCCTTTCGGGTTCCCACCCGGGCATGGTGAAGGAAGAATTCGTTGAAATCTTATCTGCCAATTCGAATGGATCCATATCCTCCACTTTGGCTTTTTCGAAAAATAAAGCAGTCGACCCGTCTTCCATTTCCTTGAATAATTCGGTTCTTGTCCAGTCAAAGACGGGCATGAAATTATAGCAGATCACTTTAACACCGGCAGCAGCCAGTTTTATGATCGTTCTTTTATAGTTTTCAATGTATGTGTCACGTGAAGGCAACCCGAGTTTAATATCTTCATGGACGTTCACACTTTCTACCACATCGATATTCAGTCCATTTCGTTCAGCGCCGTTTTTTACTTCTTCAATTTTTTCCTCAGGCCATTCCTCTCCTGCGGGAACATCATGCAGTGCCCAGACGATTCCTTCAACTCCGGGTATTTGCTTGATGTGCTCAAGAGAAATGCTGTCATTTCCTTCTCCATACCATCTGAATGTCATTTTCATGGATTGAACCCCCTTTTCCTATGTATAAAGTTTCGTCCCTCTTGCTTCTCTCACAATCTCACAATATTGTTTTGAAAGCTTTGTCACCTCATCATAGTTTCCAAGAGACGCAGGCTTTGTGAGGTCACTTCCGATTCCGATGGCGACTGCCCCACTATGGATCCACTCCGCTGCATTTTGCAGGTTCACCCCGCCCGTAGGCATTACAGAGACTTGCGGAAGCGGTCCTTTAATCGATTTGATGATGGAAGGTGCGTACGTATTCCCTGGAAACAACTTGACAACATCCACACCACATTCCATCGCCGTTTTCATCTCGGTAATGGTCATACATCCCGGCATATATGGAATTCCATATCGATTACAAAGTTTCGCCGTTTCAGTGTCAAAGCAAGGACTGACAATATATTCAGCTCCAGCCAATATGGCGATTCTTGCCGTTTCACTATCAAGGACACTTCCTGCTCCAAGGATAAGCTCTTCCGGTCTAAACGTACCTTTCAGAGAACGAATAACCTCTTCCGCCCCGGGGACTGTAAAGGTTACTTCAATGGCACTGATTCCCCCTTGTATACAAGCACTCGATATTCTTTCTGCATCGCTTTTATTTTCTGCACGTACAACGGCTACTACTCCAGACTCTAGCATTCGGTTTAATATATCGATTTTTTTAATCATCGTTTGTTACGTAAGATAACGTAACTTCCCCTCCTTCATTTGAAGTCTTTTTTTACGATTATTCGAATGAAATGACCACTTTCCTGACTTCCTGGGGAGAAGTCTCTATTAACTGAATCGCTTCATGGATCTGTTCCAGTGGAAATACATGAGTGACCATTCCGTCGGTGTCCAGTGTCTTGTCATTAAACATTTCAATGACCCCCGGAAATTGATTCGTTTGCAGTCTGGAGCCTGTGATCGTGACTTCCTTTTTAGTAATGGGGAGCTGGGTGATTTGTGACGGTCTTTCATCAAACCCGAGGACAACCACCCGGCCCGCTGCTGATGCCACTTCAATTGACTGTTCAAACGTTTGTGGCAGGCATACCGCATCGATAACGACATTTGCACCTTCCTGCTTTGTGATCTCCATGACTTCTTCTAATACATTCGTCCGGGAGGCGTCAATCGTATAATCCGCCCCCCATTCCTTTGCAAATCCAAGCCGGTTCTCATTTAAATCACTGATGATCACAGTGGCACCTTTCGTTTTAGCGACTTTCAGGCAACAAAGTCCGATTGGTCCTGCCCCCATAATAAAGACAGTATCACCTGAGCGGACATCCCCCCGCCAGTTGGCCTGTGCTCCGATCGTGAACGGTTCGACCAGGACGGACTCTTTCCAGTCCAGCTCATCGTTCACTTTGTGGACCAGCTTTTGCGGCATCACCATATATTCCTGCATACCCCCGTCGCGGTGGACACCGTACACTTCCAAATTGCTGCATACATTGCCTCTTCCTGACCGGCACGCATAGCAATGTCCACATGGTTGAATAGGCTCTATGACGACTTTATCTCCTACCGAAATCCCAACTACGCCTTCCCCGACAGCGTCCACTTCTCCTGTGACTTCATGACCGATGACTCTCGGCAGCGTGGCAAGGGGATTGGTTCCGTGATAAATGTGAATATCCGATCCGCATATTCCGACCATTTTCACTTTGATCAGTACATCCTCTTTCCCTGTGATGACCGGCTTATCTCTTTCCACAATGTTCAGCTGATGTGGTCCGGTGACTTGAACAGCTTTCATCGATTAGCAACTCCCTTTCATGTAAAGACTGATTCCTCTACTTAAATAAACTTGGTAAGAACAGAGTGATTTGAGGAACGAAGGCGACCAGCAACAGTACGACGAGACTTGCCCCTAAGAATGGCAGAAGTGCCTTGGACGTTTTCCCGATAGATACTTTTCCGATACTGGAGGCAACGAATAGGCACACACCAACGGGCGGCGTTGATAGTCCGATGACCAGATTCAGCACCATCATAACCCCGAAATGAACCGGGTCCATTCCAACACTCGAAGCGACCGGTAATAATACAGGGAATAAAATGACTAGCGCTGCGATCGTTTCCATGAACGTTCCGACAAAAAGCAGCAGTAAGTTAATTAATAGAATGACGACAATTGGATTCTCTGAAACTCCGAGAATTCCATCCGCTACTAGAATCGGAATCTGCTCACTTACAAGGATCCAGCCGAACAGATTGGCAAATCCGACGAGAAACATAATGGACGCCGTGCTGACCATGGAATCGAGCAGAATTTTAGGGAGATCTTTCAACTTGAGCTCTTTATAGACGAACATTCCGACTACCAATGCATACACAACGGCTACAATCGATGCTTCTGTCGGGGTGAAGTATCCGCCAAGGATTCCGAATAAAATGACCAGTGTCATGAGCAAGGCCCAGAAAGCACCCGTGAACGATTTAGCGATGACACGGATGGGCTGCCGTTTTCCTTTAGGGTATTTCCGTTTCACGGATATAACATATGTGACCGCCATTAAACTGAGCCCCAGAAGGACCCCTGGAACGGCACCCGCCAAGAAGAGATCTCCGATTGACACGCTTGCAAGTGTCCCTACAATGATCATAGGGAGAGATGGCGGGATAATTGGTCCCACTGTAGAAGATGACGATGTGACGGCTGCAGAGAAGTCGGCATCATAGCCCTCTTTTTTCATCGCCGGAATCATCACGGCCCCGATACTTGCCGTATCCGCCAGGGCTGTACCCGAAATGCCGGCAAATCCCATGGAAGACCCTACATTTGCTAAGCCAAGCCCTCCTCTGATATGACCGACGAAATTATTGGTGAAGCCGATAATTCTCTCCGTGATTCCCCCTGCATTCATTAAGTTACCTGCAAGGATAAATCCAGGTATACATAACAATACGAAAGAATTCAGACCTGCAAACATTTTCTGAGGGACGATGGAAAGAGGAATGTCAGCCATAAGCAGATAAATGATTGAGGAGATCCCCAAGCTGAAAGCGATGGGAACACTGATAAAAATTAAGATTAAAAATGAAATAAATAGAATGACTGCTAACATCAGCTTTCACTCCTTTCCTTCGGACTGATGAATACGTTGATAACGTGAAAGAGTGCATAAATCGCGATAAAAACGAAAGAAATCGCGATGCTTGCATGGATGACCGACATATCCACTGCCATCGTTGCGGATGTCTGTCCTTTCCCGACTTCAATGAATGTATACCCGTGATAGGCAATGACGAAGGAAAGAACGACAACGACTAAGTAAATGAAGGCTTCGTAATATTCTTGTACCTTTTGAGGCAATAACCCCGTTAAGATATCGACACTGATGAATTCTTTATTTTTCAAGGCAAGTGGTGCCCCAAATGAAATCGAATAGATAAACAGGAACCTGGTCAATTCTTCTGTCCAAACGGCTGTGTATGGCAAGTAACGGGAAAGGATTTGGATCAGCACCACGACAATCACACCAAGAAACGATAAGATCGTGGCGGCTTCCAGCGTCCTCGTAAGGATATTTGTCCCTTTCACTCATCCCCACTCCTTTCTTAAAAGAAGGCATATGCTTCACATCGAACGTTTCACATATGCCTCTCATGGTTTATTCCACTGCTAATATTTCTTCATATAATTTGTACTGTTCGTCCGTTAAGCTCTCTTTGATGGCCGGTTTCATCGCTTCTCGGAAGGCATCCTGATCGACTTCGTTGAATTTCATGCCTTCATCCTTCAGCTTCTTTTCATACTCTTTGATTTCTTTGTCAAAGAGATCTTCGCCGAATGCTTGCGCTTCCTTGGCAGCCTCTTTAACAGCTTTTTTATTTTCATCACTTAAAGCTTCGAATTGCTTGTTTCCAACCAGGATATAAATCCACGAATACACATGTTCGGTTTCATTTACATATTTTTGCACTTCATACAATCCACCGCTGTGAATAAGGTCGACGGGATTTTCCTGGCCGTCGATTACATTTTGCTGCAATCCTGTAAATACTTCATTAAAGTCCATGACTTGTGGCTTGGCTCCCGCCGCTTTCCATGCATCCAGGAATAGCGGAACATTCGGAACACGCATGCTGAATCCTTTAAGATCCTCAGGAGTGCTGATCGGTTTATTGGATGTTAAGTTCCGAGGTGCACGAGTATGGTAATACAGTGGCGTTAAGCCTACCTTTTCTTTGATCTCTTCTTCAATCTCCTTACCGATGTCCCCTTCCACCACTTTTTGTAAGTGATCCGCATCTCTGAATGCGTATGGAACCGCCATTAATGCAGCCTTCGGAGACCAGTTCGCCATCGTTTCCCCTGAAATGACCAAGTCGGCCGTTCCTGCCTTGATGCTATTGATCGTATCTGTTTCCCCGCCTAATTGATTACTTGGATAAACAGTGATTTCAATCTGGCCGTCAGTCTTTTCTTTCACTAAATCTGCAAACTCCAAAGCTGTTTTATGCCAAATATGATTTTCATCCGCCAAATGTCCAAATTTCCATTTAATCTTCTTCTCTCCGCCGCTTCCTGAAGATGATTCAGACCCGCAAGCTGAAAGTAGTAAAATGATTGCCGTAAACATGGCCATCCATTTAAGTTTTTTCATTATCGTTTCCCCCTTGTATTTGATTTCCGCCGTGAAACTTACACGTAAAAGAGTTATTTCTTCCCCTGGAAATTCCCCTCTCTTAAATCACTCCTTTCAAGAATATATGGTTCATTGTTCTGACTGTAAGTAGTGGTAAACGGTGTCCGGAATCGGAACTCCTTCTTCCAGGTACTTTTCTTCCATTAACTGTTCAGGCTCTCCCGGCACGAATACCTGCTTGAATCCCTCTGCCGGTTTGACCTGGTGAATTTCCTCAATCATCCCGTCCATTCCATTCAGGAAATCTTCTTCATTCGTAAAAAAGGAGGGATTGATGGCACAAACATAGTGACCCAGTTTCCTATATTTGTTGTAATCACCATACATTTTCGAAATATGTGGTCCAAAGGCTGCTCCGGCTAATAATCCTGAGAAGATATCGACCACCATTCCTAATCCGTACCCTTTTGGTCCTGCAAAAGGGGTTAAAGCGTTTACTTTATGGGGGTCTGTGGTAGAGCTTCCGTCTTCATCGACTCCCCATCCGTCTGGGATGGCTGTCCCCGCTTCCCTTGCATAAAGGATTTTCCCGAGAGCAACGTTACTTGTAGCCATATCTAAAATGACCGGTTTATGGTGTTTTGCAGGGAATCCATATGCGATGGGATTCGTCCCCAGAAAGGGCTCTGCCCCGCCAAAGGGCACCACGATCTTATCTGTATGCGTCATGGCTACGCCAATCAGTCCTTGCTGTGCTGCCTGTTGGACAAAATAGGATAGTGCCCCACAATGGCTGCTGTTTGTGACCGTGATCATGGCGATTCCGTTCTGCTTTGCCAGTTTAATAGCTTCTTCCATCGCGTTCTTTGCTACTACATGACCGAGACCGTCATCCCCGTTATAGATACCTGAACAAGGGCCGGTCTGTTCAAAGGAGAAGGCAGGCTTCTTATTCAATCCACCCTCATCCAGCCTTCTGACATAGTGTTCCGTCCTTAGTACACCATGGGAACGGACGCCCCTGAGATCTGCATGTACCAGGACATCGGCAACTGTTTCTGCCTGTTGTAAAGAAAGCCCGGCGCCAACAAGTTTAGCTCCTGCCAATTCCTTCAGTTCCTCATGTGATACGTTTACTTCTCCCATTATCCTCACCACCATTTTGTAGAATAAAATATCACTTGCTATTCCATATTCGCATGCCTTTTTAACAGATCATGATGACGATTCTTCCCTTCTAAAAGGGCAAGGATGATGGCATCCATCAGCAGATGCGCGCTTTGGTCGAATTGGCTTCCAAGGGGTTGGATGGTGGCAGGCTCTTCCTCTCTTCGGTGTTTCGTAGCAGCCGGTATCACCAGTGTTCCATCCGTCCATAACCTATGTTGTGCAGAAGCGGTCATTAAAAAGGTATAAGCATCTGTTTCTTTCGCCTTAGTGAAATGAGTGGCAAGGGAAGTCGACGTACCCGATGCACTGATCCCGATCAGGAGGTCACCTTTCCCGATACTCGGTGTAACCGTCTCACCAATGACGTACACATTGTATCCACAGTGCATGAGTCTCATGGCAAATGCCTTCCCCATTAACCCCGAACGTCCCTCTCCATAAAGAAAGATGCGTCTTGCACCGTTGATCTTCTTCACAAGATCCTCTGTTTCTTCTATATCAATCGCATGCAGCACGAGTGAATTCTCATGAAGGACCGTTTCAATCAGCTTCTTCATCATCCATCAAGCTCCCCTTTCATCAGCGGTCGATAAACTCTTTCTCCCCAAGTTGAATACGTACATCCTCAAGATAAGGGAGACCTTCATTATCCCCTGAAACACTGACCACCATAGAGCCGATTGTATTGGCAAACCTCAGGATCTTCTCCAACGGCCATCCCTGCAGAACACCATATAGAAAGCCTGCATCGAAGCCGTCACCCGCTCCTACAGTGTCCACCACTTTTCTGGGGGGGACAGGATCTGAATGGATGAATTCACCCTTGTGGTATCCAACAGAACCTTCAGCTCCTTTTTTCAAAGCAATGTAGGAAATGCCGAAGAGCTTCGACTTTTCAATGATTTCCTTCTCGTCTCTAGTATCAAACAGTAGTTCAGCCTCCTCTACGCCCGTCAGTAAAATATCTACAAAAGGAAGGAATTCTGATAAAACTTCTTTCGCCCTCTGTTTGCTCCACAATTTCAAACGGATATTCGGATCGAAGGAGACGAGGACTCCATTCCGCTTCGCCAATGTGATGGCATGCTTAATGACGTCAACATTCTTTTCATCGATTGCTGGAAAAACACCTGTTATATGTAACACTTTCGAATGGGCAATATAGGACTCTTCCAGACTATCAGGCGTCAGCGTCAGCGTAGGGGAATTCAGCCTGTAGTAGAACGTCCTGCCCGCTCCATCTTCCAGTACTTCTTTGAAATTGACCGAGGTCGGATATCCTTCCACCAGCTTCAGCTGGGAAGTATCGATCCCTTCTCCCCTTACAAAGTGCTGGATGTAGCGGCCAAATTCATCGTTCCCCAATCGGCTGATCCACCCCGTATCCAGCCCCAGCCTTGCACAGCCGATGGCGACGTTCAATTCCGCTCCCCCTACATTTCGTTCAAATGAATGAACAAACCGCATCGGTCCTTTTGATGTCGGATTCATTGTAATCATGGCGTCACCAATGGTAATGACCTCTTTCATAGTGCCAACCCCCTCTTTCGTGATTGTTTTCAGCATGATTGCCGAATCATTAGTTCCGGCTGAAATCGATAAATTTGCTTCTCTTCGATAAAGTCCGGGTCTTTAATCTTATTCAGTAATAATTCGGCAGCCTGTTTTCCCATTTCGTATGTCGGCTGAGCGATCGTTGTCAACTCCGGTGTGAACAAGCTGGCAAATGATACATCATCAATCCCGATCAGAGCTAAATCGGTCGGCATGTTTATACCATTTGACTTTATGTACCTTAAGATCTCGATTAACGTTAAGTCATTCCCGGCAATTAAAGCCTCGGGCGGTTCATCAGATGAAAGCATGTCATGAAGACCATCCTGTATCCATTCAAGTTCTAACGATTTGATATGCTCTTCCCGGACCGGAATCCCGTTGTCTTTTAACGTTTTCCTAAAGCCATTAATCCGTTCCACCCGTGGTGTTACATGTCTTTGTAAAGATGTCGTCATGATGCCGATTCGTCCATACCCTTTTTCTACAAAATGATCAACTGCGATTTTTACAGCGCTTTCATTATCAAGCATGATGGATGACGTTTTCAGATTTTCCACAATCCGATCGACAAACACCAGGGGATAGTTTTCACTGACCATTCTGTTGTAAAGATCAACATTCCCGCCTGTGGGGAATATGATCAGACCGTCCACTTGTTTGGCTCTCAGCATTTCGATGTATTTTCTTTCCTTCTCAGGGTTATCGTCTGCATTACAGACAATGATGTGGAAGCCTTGTTCATTGCAGATGTCTTCCACAGCACGAATCGTTTGGGTCGAAAAGGTGTGCAGAATATTGGCGACGATCACCCCAATGGTAGAAGTCGATTTCTGCTTTAAACTTCTGGCAACAATATTAGGGTGATAGCCTAATTCTTCAATTGCCTCCTTGATCCGCTCCTTTGTCTTCGGGGCCATATAATCATAGCGCTTATTCAAATACTGTGAGACTGTGCTTTTGGAGACCTCTGCCTGTTGGGCCACATCTGAAATCGTAATTTTTTTCATACACTCTACTCCAAATCCTTTTTACTAAATCGGTTTAGTAATAAAGGAAAAATTTTTGACTATACCTTCGTACTTATTGACTTCAAGCGAGTAAAACGGTTTACTAAATCGGTTTAGTTATTAATTGTTTTCAATTATAAGAAAAATGAAAGCGTTTTACAATAGGTTTTTTGAATTTTTTAAAATATTTAAACAAAAAAGACGCAGGAATGCTTCTCCCCCATGATTTGTGGAAAAGCATTCCTACGTCTTCATTCATTTTGTTGTCTATAGTCTTAAAACGGTCCCCAATTCATCATGACTCCAATCGTTAAAAAGATAGAACCCAACACAATCCATATGAACAATAAAGGCAACATAAACCGTATCCATTTCGTCCAGGATATCCCTGCTATCGCCAGGTTTGCCATGAGTATTCCTGATGTCGGTGTGATCGTATTGGTAAACCCATCGCCCATTTTATAGGCTTGAACCGCCACTTGCCGGGGAATTTCCATTAAGTCTGCAAGAGGTGTCATAATGGGCATGACGATTACAGCTTGTCCACTGCCCGACGAAACAAGGATATTGAAGATTAAATTGGCTACGAACATAACCAATGCCCCGATCACACTGGTGAAAGGAGTCATCATGGTGGCCATCCCTTCGACGACGGTATCAAGAATCCTGCCATCTTCCAGGATCACGACGATGGAACGGGCCATTCCGATAATCAACGCTCCGTAAACTAAGCCTTTTGCACCCTCGAAGAATTCGGAAACAAGTTTATTCGGACTCATTTTGGCAATGATGGCTGTACCTGCAGCGATAATCAAGAAGATGGCGGCCATTTCATTCAATGACCATTTATACTGAAACACACCGAAGACATAAATACCAATTCCAACAACCAACCAGGCAAGAACAAGCTTGTGGAGTCCCGTTACTTCCTGCTTCTCCGAGACTTCTTCCTTTTGATCAACCTTTGGAAATGGCGTCTTCCCTAACACGCTTTTTGAAGGATCATGCTTAATTTTCTTAGCATACCAGGCCACATACGTAACGGTAGAAATTAAAATAGCGAGATAAATAACAATTCGGTAGCCGATTCCAGAAAACAATGGAAGCTGTGCGATTTGCTGAGCCGTTCCTGTAGTCAGGGGATCAAGGAAGGCAGTGTTGAAGCCTGCATAAGCCCCTAAATAAATGATGGAAACCCCGACGATAGCATCAAGCTTCATGGAACGGGCAAGGATGATTCCAATGGGTATGAATGCAATGACAGCATTCACTATGATACCCAGCGCTCCAAAAATAGAGAACAGGATGCTGACACCCGCAATCAATAGTAATTCTTTATTCCTTGTCTTTTCAATCGTTTTGAGGATGAGTGCATCAATCGCTCCGGTTGATTCAATGACTGCGAATGCCCCTCCAATGATCAATACTAAGAAAATCAGGGGTGCAGAGCTAATCATGCCTTCTTGTATGGCCAAGAATACATCCATCAAGGTGGCAGGAGATGACTCTACATGTTGATAGCTATCCGGAACCACCATCGTAATACCGTCCACTTCTTCTCTGGAGAACTCTCCGGCGGGGATGATATAAGTCATGATTGCAATAAATACGAGTATCCCAAACAAGATGACATAAGCATCGGGGATCCCCCACTTCCGTTTCTTTTCTTTTGACGTGACAGTTTGAACTTCCATCGATTTCCGCCTCCTATCCTTAATCTTCTGAATATTCTGTTGACTAACACCATAATAAATCATACAATTTAATTTAACAACAATAAATTATAAACTTTATTTCACTGGAGATTTGATTATGGCCTATTTAGAAAACACTCAGAAAAACTATCATCACTTAACAAAAGGGCTTAAAAAGGTGGCGGAATCCTTACGCACAAACCCGGTTCTCTTTGCAACCCATCCTGCGAAAAAAACGGCAGAAATCATTGATGTCAGTGAGACCATGGTCATCCGCTTTTGCAAAGCAATCGGATATGCAGGCTACGGGGAATTACAAAAGGATGTTCAACAGAGCCTATTATCTTTAAAACCTCCCAAAAGGGAACACGGTCATGAACAAGTGAATTCTTTCGAACGAATCATGCAATCCGATGAGGATAACATCCATCAGGCATCCCTCAACATTGATTGGCAAGTGGCCAAACAAATCGTTGATTGCCTCGTTCAATCCAAGTCCACCACTATAGTCGGGTATTACCACTCCTTTTCCTATGCGCACTGGTTCTATTTCCTGCTGCATCATTTACTTGATCATACTTCCCTTTATCGACCGGAAACGGATATTGGGTTTACGGGTAAAGGAAAAGATCAGACGATCATCATCTTTTCCTATTACCGATATGCCTTAGAAGGGATCCGACTTGCAAAGGAGGCTAAAGAAAACGGGAACACGATTGTCATTATCACAGACTCCAAGCTTTCCCCCATTGCTGAATATGGTGATTACGTTCTTACCATTCATTCTGCAAAGAAATCAATACTCGAAAAAGGCCCCATCACGTTTTCAGTGTTAAATGCTTTGCTTTTACACATCGCTCAGAAAACGGGAAAAATGGACTTTGTCAATCCAGCCAACACCTATTATATAAAGTGAGAGGAGAACGTATGATGAACGCACCCTTTAAAGAAAAGATCCAAGATACCTTTGAGTACCTCCATGCCAACCCTGAAATAAGCTGGGAAGAAACGAACACCACCACCTATATCCAAGACAGGCTAAAAAAAGCCGGCTGCCGTGTACAAACGTTCGAAGATTGCACAGGAGTCATTGGAGATTATGGAAACTTCAGTGGAGATGTTCCTGTAATTGGAATACGGGCAGATATCGATGCCCTATGGCAAAAAGTCGACGGTGAGCTGCAAGCAAATCACTCCTGCGGTCATGATGCCCATATGACCATGGTCCTTGGGGTTCTGTGGAAAATTCGTGAGGATGAAAATCTAAAAGACAACATTGGCATCCGCTTTATCTTTCAACCAGCAGAGGAAGTCGGGGCAGGTGCCCTGAAGATGGTCGAAAAAGGAGCGGCGGATGAAATCGATTACTTATATGGGATTCATCTGCGCCCTATTCAGGAGACGGCGAACGGCTTCGCCTCACCCTCGATCCTCCACGGGGCGACAGGCTCATTAGCATTTGACATAAAAGGGGATGATGCTCATGGAGCCCGCCCTCACCTGACTCACAATGCCATTGAAATTGGGAATCATATCCTTAATGCCTTAAATACCATTCATTTAAATCCAAGCATCGCCCATTCCATCAAAGTAACTAAATTTCAAGCTGGAGGAAAGAACCTTAACATTATTCCAGGCAGTGCCTCAATTGGACTTGACCTCCGTTCCCAAACCAATGAGCTCATGAAAGAATTGCACGAGAGAGTGATCGAAATCCTTCATACTACCAGTGAATTATATAGTGTCCCTATTGAAGTGACCAAGGATTACGGGATAGCTGCGGCAGAAGTGAGTGAAGAAGCACAGGAATATGCACACAGGGCAATCGTGAATGTATTAGGAGAAGAGAAAGTAGATCCGCCACTCGTGACTCCAGGCGGCGATGACTTCCATTTCTACACGATAAAAAAACCTCAACTTAAAGCCACTATGGTTGGGCTTGGCTGTGATCTGCAACCGGGACTCCACCATCCCGATATGGAATTTGAAAAAGATTCCTTGTTTAATGGCATCGAGATTTTGACTGAAATTGTAAAACTCCATTCCAGGAAGGATGGGTAAAAATGAAGCCTGTTTTCATTAAAGAAGTCATTCTTCACAGAATTAACGTTTCTCTGAAATCTCCCTTCACCACAAGTTTCGGAACCATGCAGACAAAAGAGGTTTGTCTGGTAGAGGTAGTTGATGAATGTGGTTTATCCGGTTGGGGAGAAACCGTCACAAGTGACGAGCCATACTATAATGAAGAAACGACCCAAACGGCGTTATACATTTTAAAGGACTTCCTCATTCCAAAATTGATTAAGAAGGAGATCAGCCATCCCAAGGAAGTCCACCACATGCTTTCATTCGTACGGAGGCATCAAATCGCTAAAGCTTCCATTGAAACGGCCATTTGGGACGTCTTTAGTAAGAAGAACCATAAACCCTTATGTGAAGTCCTCGGGGGACTGCAGAAAAAGGTGGCAGTTGGAAAAAGCATTGGAATACAGAATTCCCCTGAAGAACTTGTCTCTAAAGTCTCTCAATACGTGCATGAAGGCTTTCAAAAGATCAAAATAAAAATCGCCCCCGGTGCAGACATAGAGTATATCAGGAAAGTCAGGGAAGCATTCCCCGACATCCATTTAATGGCCGATGCCAATTCAGCTTATTCACTTGAAAACATAGAGCACTTGAAGCAACTAGATCAATATAATCTACTCATGATCGAGCAGCCCCTCGCCCATGATGACATCATTGATCACAGTGTTCTACAGGGAGAAATGTCCACCCCGATCTGCCTTGATGAAAGCATCCACAGCTATGAAGACGCCCGAAAGGCCATCGAACTGGGCAGTTGTAAAATCATCAATATTAAAATGGGCCGCGTAGGTGGACTACAGGAATCCATTCGAATTCATGACTTATGCAAAGACCACAACATCCCCGTATGGTGCGGCGGCATGCTTGAAACAGGTATCGGGAGGTCCCATAACCTTCACATGACAACACTCTCTAACTTTACCATTCCCGGTGACACCGCCCCTTCTTCCCACTACTGGAAAGAAGACATCATTACAGAAGATATCGTCATGGAGGATGGCTACATTCAGGTACCATCCGGAAACGGGATAGGTGCAGAAATAAACAGAGCTGCTCTGCAAGAAAGACTGATCCGTTCTGAATCGGTCGTCAGTGATTATTCTGTGCATCCGATACCAAGCTAGTATTCTACAGAGAATGAACCTCTGTCTCAAAATAAGGATTAGTCCCCAGAAGGCGGGTGGTGGAAAGATTCTTCCACCATCCGCCTTCTATATTTTTATAAAAAAAGTACCGCAGTCCTCCTTCCTTACTTATTTTAGCCATTTGACTGGATCCTACTTCCAGGACGATTCCCCACTGAACTCCCCGAATACCATTGCCGACTGCCCCTTCGTACGTCAAGCCAAGGAGAACTTCTCTTTTTCCTCATCGATCGTAGTCCCCCTCCCCTTTTTTAATTTACAAAACGATTAACAAAACTTTCAAAAGCTATGAAAACGGTTTAGATAGGAATATCATGGACAAGGAATTCACTTATATAGTACATAACCAAGAAGAATTAGGTAGACATTAAAACCATTCATACATAAGAAGAAAGTGATTAGATAGGCTAATGAATAGAAAGAAGGCAGATGAATGAACATACCAGAGAATATCATCATTACAACATTGAAAGGAAAAGAGATTCTCTCCAATCCTTTTTTGAATAAAGGAACAGCTTTTACAAAAGAGGAAAGGGATGATCTTGGACTCGACGGACTGCTTCCTTCTCAAGTCCTCACCCTTGACGAACAAGTGAAGAGAGTCTATGAGCAATATTCGATGCGTACCACGAATTTATTTAAAAACGGTCTCCTTTATGATTTGTATAACCGGAATGTGGTTCTGTTTTACCGGTTATTAAAGGAACACCTGGCTGAAATGCTCCCGATCATTTATACACCTACCGTTGGAGAAGCAATCAAATCCTACTCTCACAGCTACCGCAGGCCTGGTGGCTTATATCTTTCTATCGAAGAACCCGAAGGCATTGAAAAAGCCTTTCATAACCTCGGACATGCTAAGAATGACATTGATTTAATCGTTGTAACCGATTCTGAAAGCATACTGGGTATCGGAGACCAGGGAGTGGGGGGAATTAATATTGCGATAGGAAAGCTTGCTGTCTACACAGCGGCAGCCGGCATTGATCCAAGCCGTGTGCTGCCGGTGGTTCTGGACGTTGGTACGAACAATCAGGAATTGGTTGCAGATCCCATCTATATCGGAAACAAATTCGGCCGTGTGCGCGGTGATCGTTATGACGAATTTATCGACTTATTCATTCATACCGCACGTAAATTCTATCCGGAAGTTCTTCTTCATTGGGAAGACCTTGGCAATGTGAATGCGCGTATGATCATGGAGAAATACGGAGAAAGAATTCTCACCTTCAATGATGACATCCAAGGAACAGGAGCTGTTACCCTTGCTGCCGTCATGTCTGCGATGAAAGTAACGGGATCCTCTGTGAAGGACCAGCGGATTATAGTCTTCGGACCAGGAGCAGCCGGGATCGGCAATGCTGACCAAATGGCAGATGCAATGGTTCTTGAGGGGCTGACAAGAGAAGAAGCATGTGAGCGTTTCTGGGCGATTGATTACCGTGGATTACTGACAGATGAAACGCAGGATGTCTTTACATTCCAGAAGCCGTATGTACGGAAGGCGGAAGAAGTGAAAGGCTGGAATCGAAACAAGGATGGAATCATTTCATTAAAAGAAGTGATCGAGAAAGTGAAGCCCACCATCCTTATTGGTACTTCCGGTCAGGCAGGCGCCTTCACTGAGGATATAGTGAAAGAAATGACTAAGCACGTTGAGCGCCCCATCATCATGCCAATGTCCAACCCGACAGCTTTGGCTGAAGCAGTACCTGAAAACCTGATCAAATGGACAGCCGGTAAAGCGTTAATTGCCACGGGGAGCCCATTTGCCAATGTAGAATACAATGGTATCTCGTATGAAATCGGACAGTCCAATAACGCATTTGTATTCCCCGGACTGGGACTTGGCGCCATTGTGACAAAAGCTGAAATCATTTCCAAGGGGATGTTCACAGCTGCCGCTAATGCAGTAGCCAAAATGTGTGACAGCAGCACACCAGGGGCATCACTGCTCCCATCCATTGAGAAATTACATGCGGTATCTATCGGGGTAGCGGTTGAGGTAGCGAAGGCAGCAATCGAAGAAGGCGTAGCCAGAACTGAAATAACGAATATAGAAAAAGCAGTGGTGGATGCGGTTTGGGAGCCTGAGTACAAAGTAATAAGGAATATCGGTAACTGGACTAGCCTAAACCATGAATAATGGAATTCAGCAAACAAAGAGGCTGGGACATAACTAAATCTATACATTCTAAAGAGGAACAATAAGATCACGTGTTACACCGCTGCCCGATTCCATTCAAAACTTCGCTTTCCTCGGGCGGAAGGCGAGCCTATTCCGCTTTTCCCGCAGGAGTCTTCGTCTTGCACTCCAATCAACAGCTAGAACCTGCTTAATACATGGATTAATTTTTAGTACTAAAAATTTAAAATCCGAACGAGTTAGATTTTCATCAAATCACTCGTTCGGATTTTTCTTTATCTGAAATCCTTTTGTCCCAGCCTCTCCTTGCTGTATGAGAGCCCACGTTAAATAGAATTCTTCCCGCTCTTCCTTTTATAACTCCTTTGGTGCGTCATGAAACGATCAACCAAAGGCTGTTTGTCCATCTTATCCCCAAATTTCTTTTGATACATCCACAATATATTTCAGCTTCGCCCATTGCTCTTCCTCGGTTAAAATATTCCCATGATGAGTCGAGGCAAATCCACATTGGGGGCTGATACATAGTTGCTCCAGAGGTACATATTGAGTTGCTTCTTCTACACGTGCTTTAATGTTTTCTTTCTCTTCCAATGTACCGTGCTTCGAAGTGAACACCCCAAGCACTACCCGGGGACCTCCATCTGGTATGTAATCCAAAGGTTTAAAATCTCCCGAGCGTTCATCATCGTATTCCAGGAAAAATCCGTTCACTCGTTCTTCGGCAAATAGGGTTGGGGCAATTTTAGCGTAGCTGCCTTCAAAAGCCCATTTTGAACGGTAGTTTCCCCGGCAGAGGTGGGTCGTCACAATTAAATCTTCCGGTTTATCTTCCAATACACTGTTCACCACGTGTAAAGCTAGGTCAATCAGTTCCTGACGGGAATAACCGCTGTCATTGAAAGGAATTTCAGGTGCATTCAGACCGGCAATATACACATCATCAAATTGCAAATAGCGGCAGCCTGCATCATAAAATGCTTGAACAGCCTCGCGGTAGGTTTGAATCACATCAGTTGCAAAGTCATGGATATCCGGATAAATGTCGAGGTTGCGGATTCCGGCGTTAAATAATTGATTCGGGCTCGGAATGGTCTGTTTGGGAATCGCACGTTCGGCAACAATCTCTTTAAACTCGATAAAATCCTTTACATGAGGATGATCGGGGTTAAAGGAAAGTTTTCCGTTAATACGCACATCGTATCTTTCTGTTTCCTCGCCTTTAAACTGGAAACCATTCTCCGGAACATACCCTTCTACACCGTTTAAGTGTTCGAGGAAATCGGTATGCCAGAATCTGCGGCGGAATTCACCATCTGTAACAGCCTGCAGTCCCACTTCAATTTGCTTGTCTACAATTCTTTTAATCTCCTGAGTTTCAATGTCATGCAGTTCCCGGGGAGAAAGCGCTCCTTCCTGAAACTCCTTTCTTGCCTGATGAATTCTATCAGGTCGTAATAAGCTTCCTACGTGATCTGCTCTAAATGGTGCTGCTACCAACGTCTTTGTCATGTTTAATCCCAACCTTTTTTAGTAGTTTTAGTCTTACCAGTCAAACAAATAAAACCCCTCTTCTACATATAAGAAGAGGGGTTAATACATACCTTAAAGGGCCTTCTCCTCTTATCTGCTAGCATTACGCTACTGGAATTGGCACAGTACTTATGAAAAGTCCGCTGCCGAGGTATCAAAGGGCCAGTCCCTCCACCTCTCTGGATAAGAAAAAATCGAAAGATATTAAGTTTTTGATCAATAAACACACTATAAACTTCAACAAAATGATTGTCAACTGTTAATTTCAAATATTCTCATAACTTCAATGAAAAATAAAAATCGGATAAGAGTTTCCCATGTCCTAACTCCGTTTCCTTACTACTCCCGGCTATTCGTTCAACAACATCACACCCATCAAGCCCACCATCGAGAACATCACCGGGGTAAAGAAACCGTAGAAGTATCCATCACTGACACTGCCTGATGTAGATTGAACACTTTCCAATATAAAGCCAAAAATACCGGGCAGCAATACAGCACTGAGAAACCCTCCTGTATTCGCAAACCCTGAAACAGTGCCGGATTCCGTTACAGGGAACGATTTACGAACAGCGGCAAAGGTCAATGAATTTGCTCCGAACCCAAAGCCTATGACAAAAAATAGGATTATCACCAGGAAAAGGGGTGGATGCCCCTTAAATAAAAGAAAGGCAGTCCAACACAGTAAAACCGTAAGATGAAAAACAACATACGGACGTTTAATTTTTCCTAAATAGCTTGAAACCCAGCCGATAAGAGGGGCTCCAACCAGGGCTCCAAGTAGACTGATCATAATGAGCCGGCTTGCTTCTATACGTGTCATTCCATATCCATCCATTGCATAGGGAACCGCCCATGAACCGATAAACCCTATATATCCTCCTACAATCCCAAAGTGGCACAGGAATAATGCCCATGCCTGTCTACTTAAGAATATTCTTCTCAGTAACACTGGTACTTTTTCATGTTGTACTGTACCTTTCACAAGGAAAGGCTGGTTTGGCTTCTTGACAAGTACCCAAAAAAGGAAAAAACTCCATACACATAAAAGAATCCCCGCTGATAAAAATGATTCCCTCCATCCAAACGAGACAATCACTGCAGAGAATGGAACGGTCGCCAACAGGAAGCCCAGGCTTCCTGTCATCCCGGCGAAACCAATTAATCGTGGAAATTCCCCCTTACCAAACCACAGACTCAGTATTAACACCATACTTACCCAGATGGTCGCATCCCCGATTCCCGTTAAAATTCGGGCGAAAAACAGGATAAACGCATGTGTGCCCAAGCTATAAAGGATCGTCCCTATCCCAGTAAGTGCCGCACCGAAAATAAGAAAAAGATTCGGTCCATAACGATCAACCAAAATACCCATAGGAATTTGTAAGCCCGTGTATACAAGAAACTGAATACTCGCCACCAATCCGATCGTAGAAGCCTTCACACTAAAATCAGCCATCAATTTGTCCGTAATCAACCCCGGAGCCGTCCGCTGACTCGATATGATTAAGTAAGTAAACAATACGGAAGCAAAGATAACCCATCTGAATCTGTTGGTGTGTGTGTCCAATACTATCTACCCCTGTTTGCTTTTTATTCCTAATATATGGGGGACTTTATAAAGTAGTAACGATTTTGAAACCAAACACTATAAAAAAATAATGTGCAGGCTCTTAAGCCTGCACATTACACTTGTTTTTGCTTCCTAATTCAATGAGAGTTGTTTCCCTTTTTCACCAAGTAACATTCCTGCTGTCACGATGGCACATACGGCTAATATCACGAGGATTAAAAAGACTGTGTGTAAGCTTGTCTCCAATACGTAGCCTCTTAACTGATCACTCAGCCACAGGCCAGAAACGGCAATCCCGATGGACTGGCCCAAGTTTCGCATTAAATTGAACGTACCCATTGCCGCTCCCCGAACCTTCCATTCCACAGATGATTGAACCGCCACTGTGAAGGCTGTCAGGGACAAACCGAAACCAAAGCCAATAATCGCGGTGACAACCATCATCCAAGGAACAGTCGTATGATCATTAAATAAGACTAATCCCAGGCATCCCGCTGTAATGACGGAAATTCCCATAATGGTGATTCTTCCAATGGACGTTTTGGCTAACAATCTCCCTGACAGGACCGCAGCAAACGGCCAGGTAATCGACATCGGAAGCATCGTCACTCCGGACAGGGTTGCATTTAAACCGGTGACACCTTGTACCCATAAAGGGATGTAAAACGTAACGGCAACCAGAATGAAGCCAAGTAGAAAACCGGCAATCGTCGAAATGGTGATAAAGCGATTCTTGAATAACGAAAGGGGAAGCATAGGCTCTTCCGCCTTGGATTCAATCCAGATAAATAGACCGATCCCCATCACCGAAAGAATCAGCAAAGAGAGAATTCCTCCAGTCACCTGATTTTGTTCCTTTACTAATGTTAAGGCATACAGAAACGCTGTGATACTGACGGCAAAAGTAAAAATACCGCCGTAGTCTATTCTGTGTTTCTTCTTTTCTACATTTTCCTTTAACGACGTCCATAACAGGAAGAGCGAAATAATCCCAAAAGGAAGATTCATAAAGAAAATCCAATGCCATGAAATGGTATCCACAATAAAACCGCCTGCAAGGGGACCGGCTATTCCGGCTATCCCCCACACACTGCTCATCCAGCCCTGCATTTTGGCCCGCAGCTCAAATGTAAAAACATCGCCGATAATGGTAAAAGGCAATGTGGTCAACGCCCCTGCCCCCATTCCCTGTATCAAACGGAACAGAATCAGCTGTTCCATTGATTGTGATAATCCCGAGAGCATGGAACCCGCTAAAAAAATACTAACTCCAATGGTAAACATAATCTTTCTTCCATATAAATCAGCCAGTTTCCCAAAGACAGGCGTACTGATGACAATAGCCAGCAGATAAACTGAGATGACCCAGGTATACAGCTCACTTCCACCCAAATCTTCTACAATCTTCGGCATCGCTGTACTGACGATCGTTCCTTCGATAGCAGTGAGGAACGTTGCAATTAATAATACAAAAACAACAGACTTTTGTTTTGTTTCACGATTCACTTTATCTTAACCCTTTCTTCTATGAAAATGACGAAATGAACGGTGTGCATGTTCTATCTATTTACATGTGCACATGAAAATCCCCCATCTATCTTATCACTTAACAGCGGAAAAGACAGATGAAAGAACTTGGGGAGAACCAAGAATGTGAGCTACTCCTATAAGATCATGTGCACCTCAAGTTTTTTCGTCTGTATGTAAAAAAGACATCCTCTTACCACTTGGATGTCTTTTTAATTCTTTTATGCTTTTCAGTGCTGATTTGTTCAATATACAACCTGCTGCTACTGGGGGCACTTGATATTCAGGCTTAATAACTGATTCCCCGCAGCGGTACTATTTTCTTTTAGTACACACTTTCACTTCATCGACTTGCTGAGAAACTGAAGTCAGGCCGCTCCCCATACTCCGCGCTGTGATGGAAATCTATCAGATTATATGGAAATGCCCATGTCTCACAAAAAAATCCTAAACGTCGTCCCCACACCCTGCTCGCTTTCCACCTGTATTTCACCCTTCATTCGTTTGATAATTTGATAGCAGACCGTGAGCCCAAGACCGGTCCCTTTTTCCTTTGTCGAATAATAGGGTCTGCCCAATACCTTAAGTTGATCCGGAGGCATGCCGGCGCCATTATCCTGAATGACGACCATAATCCGGCCGTCTTTATGTACATGGGCTGCCACCGTGATTTCCCCATTTTCTTTTATCGCCTCAATCGCATTTTTCAGAAGGTTGAGGAGTACTTGCTTCAACTCAATCTTGATCCCTTGAACCATCAGATCGTTTTCAATATGACTATTGATTTGTATGCTGCTCATCACAGCATACGTGGACATCACATCGACGGATTCATTTATGGTGTCGGTCAAACTGAATACCTCGTATTCTTCCGTCTGGGGCTTTGCAAGGGAAAGGTATTGATTGATGACGTCTTGGGCATGATCCAATTCCTGTATGGATATGTTGATAAAGCTCTTTTGTTCCTCTGTTAACGTTTCTCTCTGCAAGAGCTGCATGAACCCTCTTACAGTCGTCATGGGATTGCGGATTTCATGGGCGACTGAGGCCGCCAATTGGCTGACTACATTAAATTTTTCTGCTTTCATAAGCTCTTTTTTGACCCTGAGTTGTTCCAATCGATTTTCAATCAGATAAATGGTCAGAATCAGCGTGATCCATATGATTAAGGTGGAGCTTACCATTAACAGGAGCTGCTCTATTTCATTGCGTTGGAGTAAAAAACAAGTTCTAGTAATCGGGATAAACAAATAAAAAACCGATATCAGGACGATTTTGTATCTCCACGTCCCTCTTTTATACCATTTGGATATAGGGACCAGGAGCACACTGTAAATCGCATAATTCACGACCAAAAAGATCCATACGTGGCTTGTAAACACACCGATCACCAGCATGGTGAGGAACGTACTGAATCCCACTCTCTTCCCTCCATAAATAAAGGCAAGGATCATCGGAATCACTTTGAAATCGTACACATATCCGCTTGAGTAAACGACGGGAAACATCATGGTAAAGACCAAAACAGCAAGATTCATGATCAGGAACTTAAGGGTGAACCCTTTTGAACCATTGTCCGAGTCATTTGTAAACATTTGAAAAAGCAAAACCATAAATAGGATAAATACCACATGCAAAATTAAATGATGGACAGTCTCTAACATACATGATCTCCTTTAGGAAAAAAGCATCTACTTTAACTCTTCGACATCCCGACCGGAAATCCTTTCCATTCATCCCCAACGTTCGACAAAAATGATTGTGTGGGGCGCAGGGAGCGCGGGGACGAGGGAGCGCGGGGACGGTTCTCGTGCTTCCTGGATATATGTTGGAAGCGTAAGGTCCCCGCTAATTCCGACGAAAATCACAGCTTCTTTTACTGAAAAGCTCTTAACCGTTTGCCGAAGTGTGTTTATTTGTGCAGAAAAACCGTTTTTTTTCCTGGCTACTGGCCATTTCCAAGAGTTTCCCCCATCAATGCATACCCCCAATAAGGACTATGACCAGGATTCATGCGAGAATGATCCTTTTCGTGCGGGATTTGAGATAATCATGCGGCTTTCAGAATAATCGTGCGAGTTTGAGAATAATCATGCGATATATTCCATAATCATGCCGCCCTGTCGAATTTTCTTTATTTGGAGGCACACACATAAAACGGTGCGTATCCCCAGGTTTCGGGCATACTTAAGCGGGAAGCAGGAGAACCGTCCCCCTGCTTCCCCCCAAAAAAATCGAGTACAAAACCGTTATGGTTTCGTACTCGATTCCCACTATAGCTGCGAGATTATACCTATCCGGCTACATCGCTAAATTGACTATTATATAGATCCGCATAAAAACCGTTCTGTCTGAGCAGTTCTGCATGCGAGCCTTGTTCGATGACGGAGCCCTGGTCCATGACCAGAATCAGATCTGCGTCTTTAATGGTCGACAGCCGGTGAGCGATGACGAAGCTTGTTCGTCCTTCCATTAAGCGGTTCATCGCTTGTTGGATGAGGAGCTCTGTACGGGTGTCCACACTTGAAGTCGCTTCATCCAGAATCATGATCGGAGGGTCAGCCAGAATCGCCCGGGCAATGGTCATGAGTTGCTTTTGCCCTTGTGAGATGTTGGATGCTTCTTCGTTTAGGACGGTTTCATAGCCGTCAGGTAATGTGCGGATGAAGTGATCGGCATGGGCCATAACCGACGCCTCCATGATTTCTTCTTCCGTTGCACCCGTCTTCCCGTAAGCGATATTTTCCCTGATGGTCCCCTTAAACAGCCACGTGTCCTGTAACACCATTCCAAAGCTTTTTCTCAGTTCGCTTCGAGGGACGGACCTCGTATCCACGCCATCTATGTTGATTTTCCCGTCATTGAGCTCATAGAATCGCATCAGTAGATTGATAAGAGTCGTTTTTCCCGCTCCTGTCGGTCCAACGATGGCGACGGTCTGCCCGGGCTGAACGTCGATGTTCATGTCGTTGATTAGTAAATGTTCTCCATACCCAAAGTCTACATGCTCAAATGTTACAGCGCCTTTTGGACGGGTTAAGTGTTCAGACGTTTTTTCTTTCGTTTCTTCTTCTTCGTCCAACAGTTCAAATACCCGTTCCGCTGCTGCCACCGTTGATTGGATAATGTTTGCGATGTTTGCCGTTTGAGTGATTGGCTGGGTGAACTGGCGAGTATAGGTGATAAAGGCTTGGATATCCCCGATTGAAATCGCGCGATTCGTGACGAGAATCCCGCCGACCACGCTGATCAGCACATAACTGATGTTTCCGATGAACATCATGATCGGCATGATGATCCCTGAAATGAACTGCGCTTTACTTCCCGCTTCATACAGTTCATCATTCACCGAATCGAACTCGACGCCTGCCTTCTTTTCATGACCGAATGCTTTCACGACTTGGTGACCGGTGAACATCTCTTCAATATGTCCATTCAGTTGACCGAGCGTGCGCTGTTGATCCGCAAAATGTTTTTGAGACCGTTTCAAGATCGGCCGGATGGCAAACATGGAAACCGGTAAGCTTACGACTGAAATGAGCGTCAATAAAGGACTGATCGACAGCATCATGACAACGATCCCCACAATGGTGACGATCGAGGTGATGAACTGAGTCAGACTTTGCTGAAGTGTACTGCTGATCGTGTCGATATCATTGGTCATCCGACTGAGGGTTTCCCCGTTCGGGCGCCCGTCGTAATACTTGAGTGGAAGCTTCTCAATCTTTTGATTCACATCTTCCCTCAGGTCATAAGCGGTCAATTGGGCAACGCTTGACATAATGTACTGTTGGATAAAATTGAACACACTGCTGAAGACGTATAACCCGGCAAGCATCAACAAGATCCCACCGATTTTTTCAAAGTCAATCCCGGCACCGGGTACTCCTTTGAACTTGGCATAAGCGCCTTCGAATAATTCGGTAATCGCGTTCCCCATGATTTTAGGACCGACGATCGCAAAGACGGTACTTAAGATCGCCGCGACAAAAACAGCGATCAATTGGGTTCTGCGTGGCTTTAAATAGCCGAGTAACCGTTTCAAGGTCACCTTGAAATTCTTGGGCTTCTGCCCCATCATCATCATGTTTCCGCCGCCTGGTCCAAATCCTGCCTGACCGCCGTCGCCACGCTGAGGTTTTCGTTGCTTACTCATGCCGATTCCTCCTCTGAAAGCTGTGATGCGACAATTTCCTGATACACTTCATTGGTTTCAAGCAGCTCCCGGTGGGTACCGATCCCGGCTACTTCTCCCTTTTCCAACACGATAATTCTGTCGGCATCGACAACTGTGCTGACTCGTTGGGCCACGATAAGCATCGTCGCCTCTTTTGTTTTATTTTTTAATGCGGCACGAAGCTTTGCATCCGTTTTGTAATCGAGTGCTGAGAAGCTATCGTCAAATAGGTATATATCGGGGTTCCGAACCAGGGCTCTTGCAATGGACAAGCGCTGTTTCTGACCTCCTGAGAGATTAGATCCGCCTTGCTCGATTTCTGCCTGGAAGCCCCCATCCATTTTGCTGACGAATTCTTCTGCCTGGGCGGTACGGGCTGCCTGTTCCACCTCTTCATCACTTGCGTCTTCTTTTCCAAAGCGGATATTCTCCGCAATCGTTCCCGTAAAGAGAGTCGCTTTCTGCGGGACAAGTCCGAGCTTGGACCTGATTTCCTCCTGTGAAGCGTCTCTTATATCCACGCCATTGACCCGAATCGTTCCACTGGCCACCTCATAAAATCGTGGGATCAGGTTAATGAGAGTCGTTTTCCCTGAACCGGTTCCGCCAATGATCGCTGTCGTTTCACCAGGATTCGCGGTGAAACTGATATTAGACAGAGCAGGCTCTTCAGCACCAGGGTAGTGAAAAGTGACAGAGTCAAATTCCAGCGTCCCTTGCTGAACATCCGCTCTTTCAGTGCCTTTATCTTCAAAAGACGGTTTCATGTCGAGTACCTTGTTGATCCGTTTCGCCGATACATCGGCACGGGGTACCATGACGAACATCATGGAAGCCATCACTAGAGCAAACATGATTTGCATGACATATTGAATGAAAGCCATTAAGTCCCCGATCTGCATACCCCCGTTATCAATCCGGATGCCGCCGAACCAGATGACGGCGACGACGGTCATGTTCATGACAAGCATCATGACCGGCATCATAAACGCCATAATTTTATTCACTTTAATCGACACATCGGTCAGTTCCTGGTTCGTATGCTTTAGGCGCTCCTTCTCTTCCGGTTCACGGTTGAAGGCACGGATGACCCGAATACCGGTTAAATTCTCCCGGAGCACAAGATTCAATTGATCCAGCTTCTTCTGGACGGTTTGAAATAACGGAATGCCTTTATACAGAATCAGAAGAATCGAACCAACCAACACCGGCATAGTCAGGATAATGACGAGGGATAATTTCGCATCCATCCACACAGCCATGATGATCCCGCCGACCAACATGATCGGTGCACTGATAATCATCCGGAGGAGCATGATCACGACCTGTTGCACTTGTGTAATATCGTTTGTCGTTCTCGTAATCAGAGAAGCAGTGCCCACTTCATCGAATTCCTGAAGGGAAAATTTCTCAATATGATAGAAAAGCTTCCGGCGGACATCCCGTCCTAAACCGATCGCTGCTTTAGACGAATAGTAACTGGCAATCACCGAGGCAACCGCACCAAGAGCGGAAACGACCAGCATAAATCCTCCAATCTTCCATATATAAGGGATATCCCCGACGACGACACCCTTGTCAATAATGTCTGACATCAATGTAGGTAAATACAAAGTCGACATGGATTGAATAAAGATTAACGCGAAAATGCCCACAATCATCCATTTATACGCGGATAAGTGTTTCAAGAGCTTGATCATTTAGCATCCTCCTCCTGTTCTGCCGCTTTCTCATCAAAGAAGTCGGCAATCTGCTGATGTGCCTGTAACAGTCCGGCAAACTCTTCTTCTGACAGTGTCTCGAGAGCCCCTGCCGTAAGCTGGTGAATGCTGCCTTCCTGCCTGTGAATCCCTTTTAACATCGTCTCTCCTTGACGACTGAGAGAGAGGAGCATTTCCCTGCGATTATCCTCCACTTGCTGCCGGTGTAGGAACCCAGCCTGCACAAGCCCATCGACGGCTTGACTCAACGTACTTTTCGGCAGAAACGTCTTCTCTCCGATCGATTTTTGAGTCATTTCTTTCTCAGGGGCAATCGTCACTAAAATCGTAAATTGTGGGACAGATAATCCATTGTCTGCAGCTGTTTTTTGGACGAACCGCATCATGGTCTTATTCACTCTTGAAAATGAACGCAATAATTGCAATGCAGGAGTAATCCGCTGACTTTCCATCGATATGCCCTCACTTCTAATTGTTAATTTAATGAACTGTTCATAATGGAACTATTATAGTGTATTCCTTTTGTAAAGGTTAGTCAAAGGGATGTTTTCGACAAACTGAAAAAAGGCGTGGCTTGAAGGAAATATGACTTCGTTAGAAGGGAAATGGGCTCATTTATGAGGTCCGTCCCTATTCTTACTATTGAAAGGGACGTTTTAGGAGGGTTAAGTCATATAGTATGTCAAAAGGGGGAATTACGAATGAATCGTGAAAATGGGTCAGAGCGGAAAGGTTTAAATGGTAAAGCGGTTGCCTCGTTTATTTTAGGTATCCTATCCATTATCATTGTTATTATTCCTTTTGTTGGCTTTGTTCTGGGGGTTGTCGGTTTCATACTGGGGATGATTGGGCTGAAAGAAGTCAACCGGGATAACCGGGAGGGGAAAAGTCTCGCAATCGCAGGGATCATTTTTAATATAATCGGCCTTTCATTTTCTATACTATGGGTAGTCATTTCTTACATGACGTTTACGAGTACTGTATCTTCTTAACGGTTTGTTATGGGGAACCTCCACCATGGACGTTCCCTTTCTTCAAAGCACCACCACTTCCAACCCTTCTTAAATTTCTCCTCCCCGAAGCTGTTCAATCAACTGTTCCAGCCAATACGTGGATTGCTCGACTTTCGTTGTAAAATAATCACCTAAAAAGGTTACAAGCTTCTCGTTCCCTTGATCGATTTGTATCACGTCTTGAAAATCCTTGATGGATTCCCAGCGCTCCTTGGAACGTTGTACTTTCTTTTCCAGTATCTCCACTACTTTTTCCCGATCGACATAATGGATATTGGTCAACCCCACCACCATTTCACGGATTTCATCCGCCTGGTCGAATAGCTTGTAGATCTTTTTAGGTAATTCTTCCCGGCCTTTGGCGGTGATCCCAAACACCTGCTTGTCAGGTCGATGTTCTTCTTTAATAATTTCGACGGTGTGAATGAAGCCTTGTCGGGCTAATGAATCAAAATGGTAGTACAGTTTACTCTCTGTCAATCCCCCCCATTTATCCAGTGGCAAAGGCTCTGACAGTTGTTTTTTCAATTTATATGGATAATTATTTTCCTTCATCAGTTTGCTTAAAATAAAGATTTGAATAGACATTGGTATGCTCCTTCAAGAATTTCTCCCCTTATTTTAGCAAACCTGGGCCGTTCCTTATACGTTCATTTTCAGGAAGTCCGATCTCCTGGATAAAAGTATTAATACTTTCTGCTCTTTCCAAACTACTTTAATTAGAGTAGTTTGGATAAAGGGATCGTTCCCCCATGACCATTTTGAAGGAGGAAAAAAATTACGATGAATAAAGAAGTCATTCCGATGAACGAAATTACAAACTTCCAGTCACGTGCAGATGAATTTTTTCCAATTGAATGGTATAAGGAAATGCTGCACAAGCATCCTGTTTACTATCATGAAAAGACAGATACATGGAATGTGTTTACCCATGCACATGTGAAACAGGTATTAAGCAATTATGAATACTTTTCAAGTGAGGGGCACAGAACCACGATTTATGTAGGAGCTGAGAACAAACAACCGAAACCCTCTTCTCTTACAAATCTAACACTGGTTGATCCTCCCGCGCATCGAAAGAGCCGATCACTGCTCGCAGCTGCCTTCACTCCCCGCAGTCTGAAAAACTGGGAGCCCCGCATTCAGCAGATTGCCAAAGAACTTGTAGAAGAAATTCCTGAAAACGCCACGGTTAATATAGTGGAAGCACTGGCTTCCCCTCTGCCGAGTATCGTCATAGCCGATTTATTCGGAGTACCGATCCAAGACAGAGATCAGTTCAAGAGATGGGTCGATATCCTGTTCCAACCTTTCGACAAAGACAGACTGAATGATATTACAGAGCAAAAACAACAAGCCGCCAAAGAATATTTTCAATATCTATATCCGATCGTGGTTCAGAAACGATCGAACCTTTCCGACGATATTATTTCCGACCTGATCCAGGCGGAAGTAGATGGCGAGAAGTTTACAGATGAGGAAATTGTCCAAATGACCATGCTTCTCCTCGGTGCAGGTGTCGAGACGACCAGTCATGCCATCTCCAATACGTTCTATTCATTACTCTATGATGATACGTCCATCTATGAACAACTGCGAATCAATCTCGATTTAGTTCCGAACACAGTCGAAGAAATGCTCCGCTACCGCTTTCATATGTCACGAAGAGACCGTACTGTAAAGCAGGACAATGATCTATTAGGGGTCAAGCTGAAAAAAGGAGATGTCGTCATCGCCTGGATGAGTGCCTGCAATATGGATGAAGCGGTGTTTGAGGATCCCTTCACCATCGATATCCACCGTTCCAACAATAAGAAGCATCTAACGTTTGGAAACGGCCCTCATTTCTGCCTCGGAGCCCCGCTTGCCCGATTAGAAATGAAGATTGCCCTCGAGGCCTTTGTGAAAAAATTTTCACGGATCGAGCCTGTAGACGGGTTCGAGTTGGAAGAGAATTTGACCGCTTCAGCTACAGGGCAGTCTTTGACCAATTTACCGGTGAAAGTCTTTTCATAATGCATCATTCGCATTATAAAAGGCGCAACCATTGGCTTAGGTTAAAGCTAAAAGACCCGTCGAAGTCGACGGGTCTTTTGACTTTGTACACAAGTGAATCTGGAGATTACCTATCTATTGCAGGAGAGATCAGTAAGATTGTGGTTCAAATATCTTTATTAAGTCAGCGGTGGGATAGCTTACAGCTTATGATACGTTCTAAAATCATCTATGGTGAAAACCTCAACATAATTGCCCGAATGATAAACCCTGCCACCAGTCCCGGTATTAGCGCAAGCATTGGCAACCAAATCGGACCAAAGTAAACGGAGAGGAATGGTTGGGGGGAATACATAATTCCAATCGTGACAAAGTAGGCAGCGAAGGCAAATGGAATAAACGATAACGGAGGATTCTCTCCATCTGAAAATTTGTAGGCATCATACATCGCATACATGTAAACACATGGATAAAACATGATCCATTGATAATGAATCACTTCTCCAGCTTCCGAAATTCTGCCAAGAAAGCTATACATGATAGACAGATTAAATGTACTCATGCTATTAATGATAAATTCTAATAATATAAATAAGAATCCTTTCATGACATGACCATTCAGCAACTGTCCAAAGCCTGGAAATGCTATGCTCCATAGCACCACTTCTAGTTTTTGAGTCTTTTTCATATGATCAAACCTTTAGTTGACGTTTCATATTAAATACTCTTAGCTTGATCCAATCTTTTCACTACAGATACAAGCCCTCTGATGATAAATAATGTGAAACTTACAAAACCAAAGGTATGAAATGGCGACCACTTTATCCATTGGATTAACTTTGTGTATTTCACAAGAAACCATTGAGTTATGCTCATGGGAACACTCCAGGTCAAACTTTTCAAAAGGATCTTCCATAAACCGTCATTATACGTTTGTTTGACCCAGACTACACTCAACAATGGAAAAAACAACATATCAAAAACAATGTTGGTCTTAAACACTCCTGGAAAGGGGCGAATTGGATAGGCAACACGTTTCTCTGACACAACATATGTATCAATTAGAGTAGACACAACGCCTTTTGAAAAGAAAACAATTAAGTTCTGCTTCATCATAGAACCTCTGAATAAGAATGGGAAGCAAATCAGACATAAGGAAATGAGTATACTTAACATTTTTTTCTCCACAACATTATCCCTCCGTTTAAAGGTTTTGTTTATAGTATGATGTTAAGCTGAACCCAATATTCTATCTCTTTTCTTCTAAGCATCCAACGTTTGGAAATGGCCCTCATTTCTGCCTCGGTGCCCCGCTTGCCCGATTAGAAATGAAGATTGCCCTCAAGGTCTTTGTGAAAAAATTTTCACGGATCGAGCCTGTAGACGGGTTCGAGTTGGAAGAGAATTTGACCGCTTCAGCTACAGGGCAGTCTTTGACCACGCTGCCGATGCGGGTTTATTCATAATACTTCAGAAAACCCGTCCCTTTTTTAAAAGATGGGACGGGTTTTCTACACTTTTGCCTGTTTTAACTGTCCCAGCCTCCATCATCCTGCCTTGGAGAAGGGATGTGTCCACGAATCATGCGAGTCTCAGGATAATCATGCGGGTTTTGAAATAATCGTGCGAGCCACCAAGTAATCGTGCGGATTTCAGATAAATCGTGCGAGATATTCGATCATCATGCCGCCGTGTCGAATATTCTTTATTGTTCACAAAAAAGCACTAGGACGCTTGCGTTTCATCTTGTTTAAATATAATTAATCAATCGTTCCTGTTTGTTGAATTTCGACTTTTGCCGCAACAGAAACTTTTACGTTTGGATAATACTTTTCCCATTTTTCTTTATTGAATGAGCGATCATGTTCCTTGTATTTAGCCCCTAAACCTAATGGATCAACCTGCATTTCCTTAAGTTGCGTAATGAGGTCCATAGCCTTTTTTTCTAATTGTTTTTCTACCTTCTTTTGATATACCTTTTTATTAAAAGACTGCCGTTTTCTCTTTGATGAGGAAAATTCTTGTAGTCTTGTCTTTAGATTGATGGTGAACTCCGGTTGTCCATGTACAATGTTGACCTTATATTCTGGATTTGAAGATAGAGTTTGCAAAACCACCTTATCCCCATTCTCAAATTTAAATGATTGGAATCCATCTCTATCTTTATTCAGTAATGTCTTAAATATATAACTATCTTCCATTGATAATGACGTAATATATTTATCATATTTAAACAGGGCAATTCCAGAGATTTTAATACTGCCATTTACAATTTTTATAGTTGGTAAATATGGATCCTGGCCTACTTGAAATAATTGAAACAAAAAAGTATGTAAATCGGTGTGCGGAATCTGCCCGGATTCCATGTTCTGGTCCAACAATTCTTGCAGGTAAATGGAGATATTCTCGTCTTTGTATTTATTTACATTTAATATTTCATTCGCGTTACCATCAACAATGGCCAATTGAACAACACTACCGATTGATGCGTCACGGTTTAAAGTATCAACAAAATCATTTATACCCTTTTCCGCCAGAGATTTCCCATAAAGAGCAAATCTGAGTTGTCCACTTACTAGGCGAAGCTGTGATTCTTGATTTAAATTCGTACGTATTTCTTTGCTGGCTTGCCCGAACGCCGATTTGACTTCATTTTTGGAAGGTTTATTTTTGTTAATAATTGGATATACAATTGTTCCAATTACCCCTCCGTCCTCGGCCAAATCATAGCCGACGCCTTGTATCATCCCGATCTCATTTACAATTTTGGTAGGAAGTAAGGAACAGCCCGATAATAGTAAAATGAAGAACAACCAAGAGGCATGCTTAACCATTAGGTTTCCCCCTTTTGAACAAAGTAAAATACAGTAGGAGAAGCGGAATATATATGTAAAAAATGTATACATTCATTTGGGTCACTGATGTATTAAGTATCTCCCTGGCCTGGCCGTTTCCCAATTGACTAATCAAAACACTCCCTAAACTTAAGATCAGTAATGCATATTTCTGCTTCATATTGAAAATTCTCTTTAACCCTCTGCTTGAGCACCATAACAACAGTGAAATCAAAGCAGTAACGATAATGAAGTACATAGAGATATACAAGTATTCAAATCGCTCTAAATAAGAGAACTTAATGATCTTTGTAATCGAAAGCTCTGGCCAAATGGTCGTTTTTAACTGACTTTCACTATAAAATGTGAAAGAAACAATACTTGAAACGGTATATAGTACTGTAGTGAAGAGTACACCCAAATGAGCAAATTTTTTGGACTTATCAGGATTTCTAATAAATGGGTAGACCATCAATAACACTTCTGTACCAGCAATCGTGTACATCGAGCTCTTAACGGAGTCCAACATGTCCACTAATGAGTGATTCATGATTGGGAGCAGGTTTGAAAATTCGGCAATTTTTAATGGGAAGAAATACAATACCATTATGATTACTTGTGGAAAAAGAAATGACAAAAAAGACAAGCCGACAACAACGCGGAATCCTCCTGAAATACAATAATAAACTAATATAAGAGTCAAGGAGGAAATGACCCAGGATGGTAACACAGGAAACATCCAAACGTGAACAATCTCGATATATTCAAGCATGACGGAAATGCTTGCTAACCCGTAATAAATGATGATAAAAAAACTTACGAATTTCCCAAGAATCTTTCCGAAAGCATCTATATGTACATCAATAATATCCCCATCAGCTTTCTCCAGCAGTTTATACATCACCCAAATGAAAGCCTGGACCAGGCAACCTGCTACTAAGACACTAATCCATGCATCATATCCTGCTTTCTCTGCAATCCTTCTTTGGAAACTTAAAATTCCAACACCTACTTGGGAATTGTAAATGATAAAGAAGACTAAATAAGGAGAAACCTGGTGTCTTATATCTACTTTCAAACGTAATCCCCCTAAACATTATTCATAAAAATCATTTAATGGTTCAGGATTTTTCTTATTGTCTACACATTTTGTCTGTTTTTGAGGCCTTAGGGTTTTGGGATTGTATTTTTGCATAGAAAAAGGGAGTCTTATCCACAAGTCTTGAAATGAAGTGATCCGTAAAGGGTACTGGCTTAAATAAGGTCGTCCAAGTGATGTCAGCCTTAATAAATGGATGGCTGTAAATATCACACATACAAAAACACCTAATAAGCCGAGCCATGCAGCAAGAAATATAACTGGGAACTTTATAAAACGGACGGTATTGCTAAGTTTATAAACTGGAGATGTGTACGATGCTAATGTTCCCAGTCCTACTATAATTAACAATACGTTACTGGTTAAGCCTGCTTCTACAACTGCTTGCCCAATGACAATCCCACCCACAACGCCAAGTGATTGCCCGATTTTCAGTGGTAAACGAATTCCTGCCTCCTTTACCATTTCAATCATGAGCTCTAAAAACAGAGCTTCGAGAAATGGAGGAAAGGGGACAGTTGCTCTTGAACCTACAAGGGGCTCCAGTAAACGAGCTGGGATCAATTCGTAATGATAGGTCATGATGGCCACGTACATTGGTGTAATTAAAAATGAGATGAAAACCGCAACAAATCGCATGATCCGAAAGAAATTGCTGATGATCCAAGTATAGCTGTAATCCTCCATTGCAATAAAGGATTCCATGAATGTGACTGGCAGGATGACCAGGTTAGGTGAACCGTCAACGGCAATGATAATTTTCCCTTCGGTTAATCCAGCCGACACCCGGTCTGACCGTTCCGTTGAAATGGACTGTGGAAACAGGGAATTTGAATTGTCCTCAATCATGGATGAGATATAGGAACTATCCTGAATCTGATCATATTGAATCTCTTTGATCCTTTGAATGACGGTGTTTATATTTTCCTGATCCGCAATCCCTTCCACATATAATACAGCCACTCTTGTTTTTGATAACTTTCCGACATTCATTTCTTTGACAATGAGCTCTGATATAGGCAGCCTTTTACGGATAAGATTAATATTCGTATCTAATTCCTCAATAAATCCAACCTGAGGACCTATCGCAGAAGCTTCTGACGTCGGTATACCGATATCGCGAAACTTACTGTTTGCAATATTCACCAATAAACAGTCTTGATCATGAGAGTGAATTTGAATCGCCATATATCCATTCATCATGTTTTGAACAATCTTATCTGTATCACTAGTAAATATGATTTCCTGAATAGGGATGATGCTCATTAACTCTTCTAAGGAAATCTGATTTTGCAAATAGGGAAGAACATCTTTATGCAGGATGTCAGAAGAAATGAGCGTGCGATAATAGGAAATCCAAAATGGCTCTCCGTCTATTAATGATGTATGGTAATGAACAAAGTCATTTGAACTGGAAAGATTGTCAACCCACTCACGATTGACATTATTCGTGGAGCTGAATCCATTGTTGTCATCGCCACTGTTCAACTTCATAAAAACCCCTCTACATTGATCATTTTTACTTATTATGTGTGAAGTTGGAGAATTAATACGAATGTGAACATGGACCGTGTATATATTCACCTGAAACAAAATAAAAAGCCTCATACCCCCAATAAAAAGGGTAGAAGCTTCATTCCGTAAAAACATATGCCGGTAGTAGAAAATCGATACCTGCCCCTGTAAATGTAAGGTTTACCGGTGAGTTAGGCACCAATAATAGTTAGATCCTATTGATCCTGGGCCTTCATATATGCTCTATTCCTCACTTTAAAAAGAACATATGTAGCCAAAAATAAGATAATCCCAGTCTTATTAAAAAGGAAATATACACTTACTACATCCCTAAAGGAATCAAGGGGATACATCCCGCTCAGAAGTAACGTTGGAAAAACCGTCACCAGCATGACCAAATAATGAACCAGAATTTGTTGTAAAAAGCCCCATTTTCCAATTTCATATATGACACTTGCCAACCCCAGGAAAAAAGCGATCAGACCATTAAAAAAGAAATTGTTCGTTAAAGCTGATGATCCTTGGAATAGATTCCACAGCAACGAAATGATGGACACGAATATAAACGGGATGCCTCCTCTAACCAAGCCTTTTTTTAATAGAAGCATTGTAGGTGTTCCTTTCTTAGAGGCTCTCTTTCCATTCAACCGCCCCCATTGTATTTTTTACATTCCCTCATTTGCGCAGTTTCTCAACATTTTTTGCCTATACAAATGATACGGATGACGGGAAGCAAGGGGACGGTTCTAGTGCTTCCTATTTTTAGCCGTCAAAGGTTCTTGAAACCTCAAAAATCATCCGGCAGTTCCGAATGATTTTTGTGAGAGATTTATAATTACCAGCATGCTATCTACGTTTCCCCATTTAAAGCTATTTAATGGCTGACTTCTTCCTTAAAAAAGTCTCAAAAGGGCCCCTTATGGAATTTTGATGCATATAATGAGCAACCATTACGGAAACAAACCAAACAAACACCGCAATGAAATCACTCCATAACTGATTAATGTGTCCACCAAGACCTCCAGCATATGGAGCTAATATGAAAACAAACAGAACAGACTGAAATAGATAAAAACTAAGTGAACGTTGTCCAAGTGCAACAATGGCCTTTGTAAAGGGATATCTTTTCCCTTCCACTTTAATGGCTAAGAGTCCAATCAGTGCGGTCCATCCTACTCCACCAGCATAACCAGTGATGGTATGGAGTGATTTTGCCGTTGCTTCTAATACATCACTGTAGCTTGGCCAAAACAATGATGACATGAGGGCCATCGGGATACCGCCGACCGTCGATAGGAATAGTCCGCCTATACCAACCGTAAGGAGTGTCTTCTGATATCTTTTAGGATGATCGATTACTTGAAATCGAGCAACCAGAATACCCATGAGCACGCCTGGGATTACTTGATAACTCAGAACCGGTGTGTAGAACATCCATTCAAACATTCGGGTAATCGATGCCTCCATAGGGTCTTCAATCGTGGCGGAATTCGTGACTTCCATATTTAATGCATCAAAGCCCCGGGGCATGTACGGAGCCAGCAGGCCAACCAATACAAGAAAAAAATAATTAAAATAATGCTTTTTCTATTGGACAATCGAAGAAATAAACTTGCAAAAAGGAGAGCAATAAATCCATACACCCCAATAATATCTGCAAAAAAAAGAGTGGCGTGGAAAAAGCCTATCACTAACATCAAAGCTCCTCTCCGCCTGAAGATTTTTTTGGTATCTTTCCAACTGCTCCCCTTTCGTTCTTGCCCTTTATACACTTGATGGAGCCCGTATCCAAAAAGGATGGCAAACAAAGGGAAAGCGCGTCCATCAATGAAAACCTGCCTAATAAAAACAGTGAACTGATCGGTTAACGTCACTCCCCGGTCAGTTGAAAAGATAAATTGATTTGCATGTGCCAATGCAATAAACAACAACATAAATCCTCGTGCTAAGTCTGGAGTCAATCTTCTTTTTTGAACATTCGAGATCGTATTCATACTTTTAAATATATCATATGTGCAACTGCACTTGTTCAACCATTCTGCTCTTCTAAGAAAAGCGCCTCACTTCTCTCATTAAACAAAAAAAACAGGCCTCCCTCAACCAGAAAGCCCATCTTCCTATTCTCATCTCAATTTAACTGGTGAAAGTAAATCATCCGAATCCCGGTAGGATCGGTAGGAAACAAATCTCTTCCCATTTAATGAACCATCCAATTGTAAAATACGTTCGGCCTTGGTTTCTAAGTAGAAATGATAGGTTTCCATGTTCAGTCTGAAGAAGGTAAACGTGTGCCCGAGGAGATCCTTCTTGATTTCCTGTGTGTCGGGATGCTGCTGAACGAAATCCGCGAGCTCTTGTACGGATGATGAGGGGATATCAGCGATGGAATAGTACGTCCCCTTCATATTGTCTTTTAACTTACCCATTGCGGCCTTGGCCCTGTCTTTTAATTTTCTGCCATCTAATTCCATACGTCCACTCCTCTTACGGTACTACTAAGAAGAATCCCCAATATCCCTTAGAATAAACCGCTATCTTTTCAAATCCCTCTCCCGTTTTGATAAAAAATAGCCTTCCCCCTGCAACAGAGAAAAGGCCATGAAATGCAGATCACTTCTGCTCGATCATTTGAATAAGGTTTCCGCATGTATCGTCGAAGACAGCGATAGTGATGTCACCCATGGCGGTAGGCTCCATCGTAAACGTGACCCCTTTTTCCACTAATCGCTTATGCTCATTATGAATGTCCGAAACCCCAAACATGGTGACAGGGATCCCGTCTGCGAATAATTTCTTTTGATATTCCTTGGCAGCAGGGTGCTCGTTTGGTTCGAGTAACAGCTCGGTCCCTTCCTGTTCATCAGCTGAAACGAGCGTGATCCATCTGTGTGCTCCTGTGGGAACGTCATGCTTTTTCACAAAATCCAAGGTGTTTGTGTAAAACGCTAATGCTTTGTCTTGATCTTGAACGAAGATGCTGGTAATAATAATTTTCATCCTATGTTGCCTCCTTTAATCATTGCGATGGCAGGTTTTCTTCTGCCCTTTTATGAAAGATTAGTCTGTCCATCCTTTCAATAAGTGGTTAAGTGGTTCTTTGTTAAACGTAAGTACTCGATACTTTCCCTTCCGTTCGGAAAGGACGAGTCCTGCATCTTCCAATAAATTGAGATGTTTGGTGATCGCCTGTCGCGAAATGGAAAGGTTGTGTTTCATTACGAGGCGTGCCGTAAGTTCATACAACGTCAGCTCGTTGCGGTCGGAAAGCTCATCTAATATAAGCCTCCGTGTCGAGTCGCCAAGTGCTTTGAATATAGTGTCTTTGTCCCAAGTCATATAATGATTATAGGCAACTTTGTGGTTGCCTGTCAAGGATAAGCAACAATTTGGTTGCATGATAATGACACTTTATGATTCAGGTACAAAATAAAAAGAATCCCTTATTAAAAGGATTCCTTTCTTGAAACCACAGGACAGCTATCCTGGCAGATTACCAGTTTCTCTTTCTATTCATGTGCTTCCAATCCTTTCGTAAACAGTCTTTTTAAAAACAAGAGAAAGGCAACCCGATTGAAAGGTATGCCTTTGAATGGATTGGTTCATGTAATTGGAGCAGGGTTGAATAAAGCCAGATCATTATGCAGTCTCCACTTCTCTGCCCACGTCTGCGTCCTACCGCTTGCCACGTCTATAATATAATGGAAGATAGACCAGCCAACATCCTCGATGGTTGCCTTACCCGTTGCTATTTCACCGGCATTTACGTCAATCAGATCATGCCATTGTTCCATCAACGTATTTCTCGTTGAAACCTTGATCACTGGAGCCATAGCCAATCCGTAAGGGGTCCCTCTACCGGTTGTAAAAACCTGCATATGCATTCCCGATGCCAGTTGAAGCGTTCCACATACAAAGTCACTCGCTGGGGTAGCCGCAAAAAGCAACCCTTTTTGTGCTGCTTTTTCACCAGGTGATAATACTCCAGAGATCGGACTTCTTCCAGATTTCGCAATGGAACCCAGCGATTTTTCTACAACATTTGATAAGCCTCCTTTTTTATTCCCTGGCGATGGATTGGCACTACGGTCCGCATCCCCTTTCATCAAGTAATCGTCGTACCATTTCATTTCTTTAATAAGATCTTTGCCAACTTGCTCGTTTACCGCCCTGGGTGTCAGTAAATGAACAGCATCCCGGACTTCTGTTACTTCAGAAAATAAGACCGTCGCACCGCCCCGAACCAATAAGTCCGCTGCAAATCCAACAGCTGGATTCGCAGTCACCCCAGAGAAGGCATCGCTTCCGCCACACTGCAGCCCAACAACCAAATCAGAGAGAGGGCACGTTTCCCGTTGACGGCGATTCAATGAAGTGAGACGTTCCTCTGCCATTTCCTTGATGGTTTTAATCATATTGGTAAATCCATTCTCGTCTTGCAAAGAGACAATGGATCCATGATCACCGGATGGAACAAGCCTGCTCGGAGCAAGCTTTTCACATCCTAACCCTACAACAAGCAGCTCTCCTCCAAAATTAGGATGCATCGCGATATTTTGGATGGTCCGAATCGGGATCTCTGCTTCAGGGGCGTTTATCGCAACTCCACACCCATATGTATGATTGATGGCTACAACATCATGAACATTAGGATAGTTTGGAAGGATCTCTTTCTTGATTTCCCTTACAGCGTAATCCAGAACACCGGCGACACATTGTACACTTGTCGTAATGCCGAGAATATTTTTTATTCCGGCACTTCCATCAGCATTTCGATATCCTTCAAAGGTATACCCTTCAAGAGGCGGAAGCCTGTCGGGGATTTTCGTAGCGATGGGAAGCTCATCTAATTCCGGAGGTGTTGGAAGCTTTACGAGGGACTCTTTCAGCCAGCGCCCCCTTTTAACCGGGGCGGCTGCATGGCCAATCACTTCACCGTATCGGACAATGGCATCACCGATTGCAAGATTAGTCAGCGTTACCTTGTGACCTTGTGGAACATACTCCTCTAGTTCAAGTCCACAAGGGAAAATGGTCCCCTGTGAGAGACCTTTGGAATTTACAATAATCGCTACGTTATCCTGTGGGTTTATCTGAATATAAAGCGGTATTTCGTTTAAAGACATATGAAACGTCTCCTTTGCGCGTTATCTAACCAAACATGGCTGTTTATGATTGAACGTCCATCCGGGGATTACGTACTGCATGGCAACTGAATCATCCCGGCTACCCAGCCCCTCTTTTTGATAAAGGGCATGAGCCTTTTCAATTTGTTCCATATCCACTTCAATTCCCAAGCCTGGTTTATCAGGTACTTTCACCTTACCGTCATGAATGGTAAATGGCTCCTTCGTCAACCGCTGGCCATCCTGCCAAATCCAGTGTGTATCGATCGCGGTAATCGTACCTGGCGCAGCTGCAGCAACATGGCAAAACATAGCCAGCGAAATATCAAAGTGATTGTTCGAGTGAGATCCCCATGTCAGGCCCCAATCATGACACATTTGGGCCACCCGGACTGAGCCCTGCATCGTCCAGAAATGGGGATCAGCAAGGGGGATATCCACCGAGTTTGATTGGATGGAATGCCCCATCTGCCGCCAGTCCGTGGCAATCATATTGGTTGCGGTCTTAAGACCTGTTGACCGCCTGAACTCAGCCATGATTTCTCTTGCAGAATAGCCATTTTCCGCTCCGCATGGATCTTCTGCGTATGCAAGAACATGATGCTGATCGCGGCATAAACGAATCGCTTCCTTCAATGACCAGGCACCATTCGGATCAAGCGTCACCCTGGCATCAGGGAAGCGTTCGGCAAGAGCCGTCACCGCTTCTATTTCTTCCTCCCCCCGCAACACGCCGCCCTTTAATTTAAAATCGTTAAATCCATACCGCTTATGTGCTGCTTCAGCCAATTGGACAATAGCTTCGGGTGTCACCGCCTCTTCGTGGCGCAACCGGAACCAATCCTGTTCATGGTTCAAATCACTTACATAAGGAAGATCTGTTTTTGCCCGGTCACCTACATAAAACAAATACCCCAGCATTTCCACTTCTTTGCGTTGCTGCCCTTCACCAAGTAATGCAGCTACAGGTACATCAAGATGTTTCCCTAAGAGGTCTAGGAGAGCTGCTTCTAATGCTGTCACTGCGTGAATGGTCACCCTTAAATCAAATGTTTGAAGACCTCTCCCACCAGCATCACGGTCTCCAAACTGCTTCCTCACAGAATTGAGAATGGTATGATACCTGCCAATCGACTGCCCAATGACAAAGGATCTTGCATCCTCCAGTGTTTTGCGAATGCGTTCCCCTCCCGGAACCTCTCCAACACCTGTATGACCTGAATTATCTTTTAGAATAATGACATTCCGGGTAAAATAGGGGCCATGCGCCCCGCTGAGATTGAATAACATACTGTCATGACCGGCAACCGGAATGACGTTCATATCCGTGATGACCGGTGTATGAATTGGCTTTTCCCCCGCTATCTGCTGTTCGGCTAGTTGCTGTTCGATTGTCCTCACCCCTGATTGAAAGAATCACATTCATATTATCCTCCGCCTGATTTGAATCCATCTAGATGGACAATAGGCTACTTAACAAATACTGTCTTAATAGAGGTAAAGAACTCTTTAGCTGCTTCACCTTGTTCCCTGGAATGTGAACTTGATTGCTTCATGCCACCAAATGGAGCTTGAAGTTCAACTCCTGCGCTTTCTGCATTGATGCGCACCAGACCCGCTTCCATCTCATCAATGAATGAAAGCATGCTTGAAATATTACTTGTAAAGATGGAAGCACTTAGTCCGTATTGGACATCATTCGCAATCGCCAGTCCGTCTTCCAGAGTATTGACTTGTATCAAAGCGATGACGGGACCAAAAATCTCTTCTTGCGCAATCGTCATACTTGAAGTCGCGTTATCGAATATAGTCGGTTCTACAAAGTACCCTTTTTCATATCCATCACCAGTCAGTTGTTTCCCTCCCGTTAGCAGTCTTGCTCCTTCTTGTTTTCCTTTTTCGATATAAGATAGGACGGTTTTCATCTGACCTTCGCTTGCACATGGCCCCAGCCAAACGCCATCTTTTAATCCATTTCCTATGGTAATGTCCTTTGTTTTAGCCACTAATCTTTCTTTAAAATCTTCATAGACTTTTGCCTCCACAATGACACGGCTGGTTGCTGTACATTTTTGACCTGTAGATCGAAACGCACCACTGATAGTTGCCTCCACGGCAAGATCTAAATCGGCATCAGCTGCAACGATAACCGGGTTCTTACCACCCATTTCCAATTGATATTTAGCTCCCCGTGCCAAGGCTGAAAGCCCGATGCTCTTCCCAACAGAATCGGAACCAGTGAACGTGATCCCGTTCACATCAGGATGATCCGTAAGTGCCTGGCCGATGACTGAGCCAGAACCAGTGACAAAATTCACGACACCTTTTGGAAACCCTGCCTCTTCAAAGCACTCAATGATTTTCGCTGCAGTAACCGCGGCTTCTTGTGCAGGCTTTAGTACCACCGTATTTCCATAGATAAGAGCGGGAGCCATTTTCCATATCGGAATCGCTACAGGGAAGTTCCATGGAGTGATTACACCTAAGACTCCGAGTGGCACTCTGCTTGTAAACATCAAGGCTTTACTATCAGTGGATGGTATGACGTCCCCCACTTTACGCATCCCTTCACCTGCATAGTAACGAAGGATGGCCACACCCCGAGATGTTTCTCCTTTCGCTTCTGGGAGAGTTTTTCCCATTTCCCTTGTCATGCATTCTGCAATTTCATTCGTCCTTCTTTCAAGTATGTCAGCGGCTTTGTATAAAAACACTCCTCTTTCACTTCCGGCTAACTTCCTCCACGTTTTTTGTGCTTCTTTTGCAACGACAACTGCATTGTCAGCCTCCTCTTTGGTTGACATTTGCACATACCCTACAAGGTCATCGCGATCTGCAGGATTTAGGGTTGCTTGAACATTCCCACTGGCAGATTCCGTCCACTCACCATTGATAAAATTTAGATACGTATTATGTTTAGTTTCGACAGTCATATTTCTCCTCCTTGTTATTCGTTAAGGTTTATGATGGCTGAATCTGATTTCAGCCACTTTCTAAAACATTTTCTAATAGAAAACTAGATTAGTTCCTTCGACTCAACATGCTGAACGGGATAGTTTACCAATGTCTTTTCAATGATTGTTTTCAATTGCTCATAGTGTTCTTTCTCAACAGGAACACATGGCGGACGGACTGTATTGGCAACTGGCATCCCGATAATTTCCATTCCCGCCTTGATTAAGGAAACGGCATAACCTTTCCGGGCTTTTCTGATTTGGTTGATTGGAAGGAGGACATTTACATAAATCTCTTTAACCAGCTCCTCATTTCCTTCCTTTAATGCATCGTAGTAAAGTCTTGAGACATGTGGAATGTAGTTCGACATGGCGGAAGAATAAGAGTTGAATCCTATCGAGTGGTAGGCCGGCATGGTAATTTCCGCAAATGGCATCCCATTTAACCATTCAACCTTATCCCCGAGGGTTTGTGTCAGTTCAAGATTCAATTCCATGTTTCCACATCCATCTTTAACACCAACAATTTGTGGTAACTCTTCTATTAATCTCCTTAATGTGGCCAATTGTAAAATGGCATTATCTCTTTGATAAAGAATGGCAGGCAGACTGCTCTTTTGAATAATGGTCTTGTAATAGTTATATAATCCTTCCTGTTCTCCTTCAATGAGATAAGGAGGCAGGATCAAATACCCGTCTACACCCAAATTTTCTGACAACCTTACCAGATCAACGGCATCTGCAATGCTGCCACCGACTCCTGAGTAGACCGGAACCCTTCCATTGGCAACAGACACTGCTACTTCTACCATCGATTGATATTCTGCCTTATTCAATGCATGAAATTCACCAGACCCACATGCAATGAAGATGGATGAAAGTCCTCCTTTGATCAGAAACTCAATATTCTTGGCTAATGCTCTCTCGTCAATGTCACCGTTTTCATTATAGGGGGCAGTCGGGAATCCTAAAATTCCTGTTGGTACTTTCCTTTTCTTTTTCAAACCACTCATTCCCTTCCCAGATAGACACTATAAATTGTTTATTTGTCTTACAATAAAATAAATTGTAAGACAATAATAATTATGTGTCAACTTTAATTATTCGATCTCTTCAATTACTTCCTCTATACGTTAGCAGATGCTCTTACCTTAGATGGAGCATCTGCCCCGACTTCTTTCGTTAATCTTTATTTAACTCAATATATTTTTCCTCGGTCTTTTTGATATAATCAAATGCTTCTTGCTGATTCAGGTAAGTAGGTGTTACAAGGAATTTCTCTGCTTCCTTGACATACTCTTCGTTATTAACTACTTTCTCTACAGCCTTAGAAAATTCATCTACAAATTTATCAGGTGTATCCGGGTTAAAGCCATAGAAGAAAAACTTTTCGAATTCACTATTGACCCCTTGCTCGACAAATGTCGGAACATCCGGCATAAGATCCACCCTATCGTTTGCCATAATGCCCAATGACCGCATGTCTCCAGATTCTACATAGTCTTTGACAAGACCTAATGAAGTAGGAACGATATCTACGTGTCCTCCTAATAATGCTGTTACTTTCTCAGAGGCACCTCCAACATCGACGATATTCAACTCGATGTTCTGGTCTTTTTGCAAAGCTAATAGTTGTAAATGTGTAAATCCGCCGACTTCAGTCGCAATGGAAACTTCTCCAGGATGGGCACGGGCATATTCAACCATGTCCTTTAGATCTTTAAACTTAGAATCCCCACTCACCATGAATGTATTTCCCTGGTCTAATATTGGAATTCCCGCCAATTTAAACGAATCATAGCTGTCTTCAGTGAGGCCAAGAATTCTGTTTAACAGTAAGGAGTTATGGAAGAAAAGAACAGTATGACCATCAGCATCTGCATCAAGTACTTCATTGGCTCCAACTGTACCGCCTGCTCCCGTTACGTTCGAAATGACAATCGGCTGTCCCAGTTCTTTTTCAAGATACTTCCCTAGTAATCTTGCATTTGCGTCCGTATCTCCACCGGCCCCGGCAGGCACTACAACCGTTATCGGTTTAGATGGGTAATCACTTTCCTCAGCCCCATTACTCCCCGAACTCTTGTCAGAGCATCCCGCCATCATTGTGGCAAACACCAGCATAGTTACTGCAAACAAAATACCTTTAAATGATTTCTTCATACTTTACCCCCCTGATTTATTATTTCAATAGGATTCTTCCTATTAAAAACACTGTTCGACATTCCTTTACAAACTAATTGTATGATTAGAATCATGATCCCGCTTTTTCTTGTAATTGCTTCTAATCTTAAATAGTACAGACAACAACGCTAATGAGAGGAACACAGCAGCAATAGGCTGTGTTAAAAACGGTGTGAAATCCCCCTTGGAATACATAAGTCCTCTTCTCAGGTTCGTTTCTGCAAGCGGCCCTAGTATAAAGCCCAGAATGACCGGAGTAATCGGAAAATCTAACTTCAGCATGGCATAACCGAGGATTCCAAAGAATAATAAAGCTCCTGCATCAAATAAGCGGTTATTCACCCCGATCGCTCCAACGACACAGAGTACGAGAATAATGGGAAGAAGGATATATTGTGGAATGCTCAACACTTTGGTAAATACTCTCATTCCCCAGAACAGCAAAGCGATCATGAAGAAGTTCGCAATAATTAATGCAGCAAATATGCCATACACAACATCACCATTGTTTTCTATGAGCAGTGGACCTGGGCTCAGTCCATGAAGAATTAATCCGCCAAGAAGCAAAGCTGTCACCGTATCACCGGGAATTCCCAATGAAATGAGTGGGACAAGGGCCCCACCGACTGCGGCATTATTAGCCGATTCGGAAGCCACAACACCATCAGGGATTCCTTTTCCGAATTCTTCCGGCTTTTTAGATTGGTTCTTTGCCGTCACGTAAGCGATAATATTCGCCGTACCCCCGCCTATACCAGGCAGGATCCCAATTCCGATCCCTATTAAAGAGGACCTCAATCCGTTCCATCCTTGTTTGAAGAAATCCTTGACTGAAAACCCAAAGCCTTTTAGTTTATATTTGACGGATTGACCCTTTTTCAACTTTGCCTCGGATGACTTAATGATTTCGGATACAGCAAATAATCCAATCAACACAGGCAGAAGTTGAAATCCTGCATTTAAATCCTTAAATCCAAACGTAAATCGCGGGAATGCATCAATCGGAGCTGAACCCACCATTGCAAGCGCTATTCCCAACAACCCGCTTAAAAGTCCTTTAATCAATGATCCGCCTGATAAGCTGGATATCATCGTTAAAGCAAAAATCGTGATGGCGAAATATTCGAAAGGACCGAATTCAAGAGCCAATTTGGCTAGTGGAGGCGCAAGTAACATCAGAACGATAATACTCAATAAACCTCCAAGAAAAGAAAAGAGAATCGCATAACCGAAAGCAGGTCCTGCCTGCCCCTTTTGCGCCATTGGATACCCATCGAATGTGGTGGCAATGGAAGATGGTGTCCCTGGGAGGTTCAACAGGATTGCCGGGACTAACCCACCGGATACTCCTCCTATGTAAAGTCCCATCAGCAAAGACATGGCGGATATAGGTTCCATGCCAAACGTAATCGGCAGCGTAATCGCGATGGCCATTGTAGCCGTTAAACCGGGAATTGAACCGAAAATAAGTCCCAGAGCCACACCTCCAAGAATGTAAGCAATCGTCTCAATTGTTAAAACAGAGGCAAACCCTTCTAGAAACATCTCAAACATACGAACCCCCCTATCCTAAAATTCCTGCCGGCAGCATTAAGAAGAAAACTGATTTAAAAATAAAATAAACAAAAACGGAAGTGATCACCGATGTAACAAGAAACAACGGGATTTTTCTTTCCTTCTTATCAGCCAGCAAATACATTTGTGCAAAGAGATAAACGACCGTCGTAATAAGAAAGCCGATGATTGGCAGTAAGGTAATATATAATCCCAATAAACCCATAGTGCCTATGACGGACAAAGGACTTACCTTCTTCTTTCCTTCTTGATCCTTCTTTGCTCCCGTGTCCATTTCTATAGCCTTTTCAGCAGTTGATCCTTTCAATTGTTTAACAGAGTTAATCAAATAGAAGATACTAAGAATGAAAATGGCGATTGCAACCAGCTTTGGAGCAAAGTCCGCACCAATTTTAGAAACAGTCAGCTTCTTAATACTGTTCGATGCAGCGTACATGACAACTGAAATGAGTATCAAGAAAGCGCTCGCAAATAGATCCTTATTGAGTCTAATCATAAACTCCCACCTTCCCTGTTTTTCTACCCTTCGAACTCAACCAGTGCCGCAAGCATCGCCTTGATGTATCCGATTGAATAAGCAAATCCGACACTGCCGTAACTCCAGCCGATATTTGAATGGGCCCAGTTTCCATCGAGATCCGGTCGATCTCCCTCCATCATTGGTACATGATCAGGATTTAGACAACCATTATAGCCAACCTTTCGAAGCTCAAGGAGAATCTTGAACATGTTCATATCCCCATCGTCCAACAAAGCTTCTTCAAAGGCTCCTGCTGTCGGCAAGCTGCCCCTTACATTCCGGAAATGAACCAGGAATATACGATCCTTTCTGCCATAATGGTTGAGTTCATTAAGCACTAATGGACTTCCGCCTTCTTCCGCCCTCGTTCCTACACAATAGATGTAACCCACATTTTTACTTGGGAATTCGTCCATGACCCGGCGATAACCCAAACCACCGAACGGTGTATCATGATTGGGAGAGTCAGAAGGATGCATCCCCAGATTCACATCATACTCTTCACAAACCGGAACAAGTTTTGAATAGGCCTCTCGGAATCGTAACCACCATTGTTCATGTTCTTCAAGAGTAGGAGTTTCATAGGGTTCTTTGTTGAAACCGAGACTTTCCCCACGTGCAATTGCTCCGCCCCTTTGTCTTGCCTGATAGCTTTTTGTCATGTAATTGAAGGTATCTCCGGCAAATCTCTGCCGTACGATCTTGATGCCCGCTTCCCCAAAGACTTTTACAGCTTGCACAGAGTTTTCCACCTCCACTTCACTGCCTTCTTCCTGATCCATGAATCTCTTGGAAAGGTCGGGTAATGTCACACGGTTAATATCTAATCCGAATGAGCGAATTTTGCGCTTCATCTTTAACAGTTCATCCAGATCAGGAAATCCTTGTTCCTTCACACCTGGAAACGAAGACCCGGTACCAAAGTCAACACAATCTACCCCTAATTGGCACATCTGTCTTAACTCCTGATCCGTTAAATCAAATTTCGTCGTCGTCACCGATATATTCATCATCGGGAATCCCCCCTCTTGTGGTAATTTCAGCAGTATAAGAATACGCTTACATTTTATATTTTTAATTGTAAGACAAATAAAAATATGAGTCAATAAAAAATTTAGAATATTTAAAATTAATTACGAATCGTTATTCAGGCAAAAAAAAAAACCGAATAAAGATAAATTCTTTATTCGGACAGTCCTTCGCGGTTTCGTTATCAATATAGGAATATAATTTAGGATTCTTCAGTATTAAACCTCTTCATTGCTTTCTTTCTGACGAAATCCAGGTGACGATACATGGCTGTATACGCTTCAATTGGATCACGTTTCTCAAGGGCATTATAAATATCTACATGATACTCAATCGTTTGAGCCAAATTACGATCCTCCAACGGAATCTGCTCCAGCACCTTATGGTGAAAACTTTGCAACGGATCAATGATGGATTCAAAAAGAGGGATCTTCGCGGCAAGGGCAATGGCTTTATGGAATTCTTTATCCACTTCTGATGAATCCTCCGTAGGCAGAGCCTTCATTTCATCTAACAGACCTTTTAGCTTCGCCAGATCTTCATCCGTGATTTTTTCGGCTGCTAACGTAATTAACCCCAACTCTAATGCTACCCTCGTCTCAATAATCGAAACTAAGTCCGTAGATGAAAGCGCTAACATCATTGAAAACGGTTTAGAACCTACTTTGTCTGCAAAGAATGTACCATTTCTAGTCTTCCTATTCACGATCCCCAGAACCTCCAATGATGTCATTGCTTCTCTAATCACTGGTCTGCTCACACCACAAATCTCCATTAATTCCATTTCAGATGGTATTCTGTCCCCAGGTTTCAGTTGCCCGCTTGTCAGCAGTCCAATGATTTCATCAATAACCTGGTTGGACAATGTTTTCCTGCTCAGGGATTTTATATCTACACTCTTCGAATTTTCCACATCTTCTCCCTCTTTCCAACAAGACTCTATGTGAATATAATTTGTAAGACAATTTTACTAAAGATTCAATAATTGTCAAGATTAGATGTCTGAGGGATGAGTAACTCCGATCACTTCGTACTGACTACCAGATTATGAGTTTCTCTTTCTATTCATGTACTTCCAATGGGGCATTTTTTATACAATTCCCCTTCAAAATAGCCTTTTCCAAGCGAATAATCCTTCCATCTCCTACCCTTAGATAGGATAAAATATGATTCATGCGGGATATTGAATTTACGTGCGGATTATGGAATAATCATGCGCCTCTCAGGAAAATCGTGCGGGATTCAGATGATTCATGCGGGAATTCTAATAATCGTGCCGCCGTGTCGAATTTTCTTGGGAGAACTCATAGACAGGTCCTGCGGAGCATCCATTACCTTTCGATATCCATCTTTCCCATCAACTCAACAATCTCCTGCTCCTTACCCGTCTCAACCGAAATCTTCTCCGCACCTTCTACTATCCCCTTCGTATAGTCCTCCATCGATTCCTCGATTTGTTCACTCGTCGGCCAGTGGGATGGAATATCGTACACATGAATCGTGCCATCCCCATTACCACTGTATGTGACAACGCCATCAGCCATGGCTTTGCCGCTTAATACAATGACATCTTCTGGATAACCGATGCTTGTATCTTCATAAGGATTCAGCTTTTCCCCGGCTGAAATATGCCGGACGTTCAGTACTTCAACGCCTTTATTCCCGATGACTTGTAACCAGACTCGGGCATATTCGATTTTCTCTGAAGAGTATGTAGAGAGGGGATCTTCTGTGTTATTCGATTGGTCCTCTGTCATGACGTCTGCCATATCCACGGAATCAACCGGCTCATCTGTTTCAACTTCTTCTGAGCTTCGGTTATCTTCCTCAAGCTTCACCTGCTCAGCACTTCCACTCTGCTTCCCCGCCCCACTGCAGGCCATCAATAAAAATGGCGTGGCTACGATCATCAGCAGCAGTCGTCTCTTCATTTGCTCTCCCCCGTTTCCGAACTGTCCAATACCCTTTGAATAAAGTCTGCTTTCCCTTTCGAATAAGCTTCCCGGTCGTCAGGAAATTGGTTCGCCAGATGCTTTTTCAGCTCGGCATATTCTTCCTTCAAAGAAGGGTTTCTGTTCAACCGATCCCGGAATGACCGTTGTTGTTCCCACCTCGGTTCACCCTCCAGCATGAGGTGTAGATGGGCGACACGTTTATCATTTTCCACCTTGATAAAGAACCTCCTCCACGGCCGGTTATCGAGTTCGATCGGTACGTAATGCCATTGATCCTCCGCAAGCTTACCGGCAATCTCATCCAAGTGGTCAAAAGTTGGGATCATGGCCATCAAATCAAGGATTGGTTTCCCTGGAAGGTTACGAATCGACGTGCTCCCAATATGTTCTACTTCCTTGACACCAAAGGGAATTAGCCGATGTGAAAGTTCATTCACTTCAGTTCTTCCCGCGTCCATCCATTCCGGGCTTGGGGATGCAATCTCTATTGATTCCACAGCCCATTTAGGCAAGTTTTGTTTTTCCACCAGTCAATCCACACCCTTCTCCAGTTCGATCTCATCCCTGATTGGAATTCCGTCATGTCCGATCAACGGGATGTCAGGCTTTATCCGCCTTGCTTTCTCCACGGCAAACCGGTGGATATGCGAAATCATGAAACCCCGCTTTTGATAAAATTTCAAAGCCGGCAAATTATCATTCGTCGTAATCAGGGTAATGCGTTTACACCGGTTCTCGGTGGCCACCTTCTCTACTTCTTTCATCAGGGCTGTGCCGATTCCCTTTTTTTCTTCCAAACTATCAAGTGAAATAATCTCGCATACTCCACCTTCGACCACATATGTAATCAATCCTGCGATTACATCTTCACCACTGAGGACGGCAAAGCCGTCTAACGCAGCGCAATCATACACACCACTCGAAATCACCATCTCCGGACTTCCCCAATGCCGATGGAAAAAATTGATGATCCTGTCTTTCGATAATTCCTTCAATGATACGATGTTCATTCTCCCTCTCCCCTTTATCTGTTTCACAAGGTACTCTACTGGAAGATATCATAGATTTAATTGTAAAAAAAGGAAAATACAAGAAATCCCATGTTAAAATAGAAAGGAAGATTCAACAAGGCGGTGAGACCTTTGAAACGTTTTACTCTACCCTTCATATGCACCATGTGTTTAGGTTTGGCTGGATGCCGGGTCATTCTTTTTGCCCCGGCTGAAATAGCTCAATCCCCATTTACGATGGACGCTCACGTCTATATAAAGCGCGCTAAGATCATTATCAGAACGGAAACCAGCCTTCCACCAGAGACGCCTCTATCCCTATCGATCCAACCATATTCAGACCATCACCCCTTAGGGAAAATACAATCCTATATGGTAGATCCCCAAACAGAAAACGTTTTTGAAAAAAACGTCACCGTGGATGAAGAAGGGAAGATTGAACCCGTTGTGATCGATAGACCAGATCCTTCTAAGCGATACAGAATCAAATTAGTTGCCGGTAAGATGGTAAAGTATATCAATCTAATGAAAATCGAAGACCCTGATGGGATCGGTGCCAATCTGACTTTTTTGTCCATGGAAGAAATTAAGGAGCGTTATCAGACGTCTGTTCGGATAAAAAAATAAAAAGGTGCCCACCCCTGAACGATCGTACGTTTCAGAGGTCAGGCACCATTAACGTTTCAGCATCCACTATAGACATTATTTAAAATCTTTCCGATATTGCATAATCGAATAAATGGCGCCGACTAAAAAAACGATCCCTTGAAATAGGATAAAAATCTGGCGGAAGTACTCGATATCCCGATCAACCCATGAAATAAAAATGCCATTTACTACGAGTTGCGCCGTAAACATACAAGAAATGATTTTGAGATAAACGGCATTTGTTCTTTCGTCGGGTTTACCGAATTTTCTGGTTACATAGTAGAGGACGACCAAAGATCCAACATATAGAACCATCGTTACCCCTACCATCACATTGAAGTGATCCGAGCTTTGTAACATCCAGTCATTCAGTACATCAATCATTGTTCTCATCCTTTCTGACATAAGAAAATATGTCACTGATATCTACTTCAAAAAAGGTGGCTATTCGATAGGCCAGCACCAGTGAAGGAGAATAATTGTTCTTTTCCATTACAAAGATGGTTTGCTTGGAAACCCCAACCGCATCAGCCAAATCCTTTTGTGACATTCTCCTTAACACTCTGTGTTCATATACTTTATTCACGATCGAATCCCCGAAGTCTTCCTTCAATTACAGCACCTTCCTTTTTTCTCTATCTACACAATAAATGAATATCCCCAAAATGTAAAGTAAACTTATACAAAATATAGTTATAAGTTTATAAAATAAATGTATTTATTTACGTTTTCATTTCGAAAGGTGCCGATATAAAAAAACAGACATTCCTTAATGGAACATCTGTCATCCTATTTTAAATATGGCGCACATTTTCTATCAAAGCCTGTATTACAGTCGTTTTCCGTTATAGGGTCAGCAATCCGTAACAGTATTGTTGATAAAATCCTGATCGATTTTATAAAAATGTTCCTTCAGGTTTTCTCTTCCACCCCATTTCCCGTACCAATCCTGCACTCGTTTCATGTGTGCTTCATCGCTTCTAACAGAAGCTTCTATTCTTTCATACTCTTCATAGCTGTCGTATTCCCATATGGCAAATACGTCCACTTCCCCATTGGTCTCATTGGTCATCCAACGTCCAACTAATCTGGATCCATATTTCAACTGGGTCGGTAATAAGGTTTTATTAAAATGCAGGTTGAAATCTTCTAAAATCCGTGGGGAAACACGGTACATTTTTCTACGGTAGATCATGAATCGCTCTCTCCTTTATGTATAGTAGGGATTAAGGACAGCTGGACATCACTTTTTTTGGGAAGCCAACCTTCCCCCTTACTTCCCTCCACTCGCACCAACTCCACCATCATTTAACATCTTCGCCTTCACCCAGCTCCCGCCAAACAATCCTGTATAAACAAGAACGGTACCGAGCATAACGATAAAGCCGATGTAAACGCTCATCATCGTCGGCATCAGAAAGGCACCGATAATGATGGTAGACCTGGCAACAAGGTCCGCTCCGCTGAAGGACAGGTTGGAGAAGGCGGAGTAGGAGCCCCGCTTGTCGCTTGGGATCATGTTGGCCTGTTCTGCATTGCGGATCGGGGAATAGATCAGTTCTCCCATTGTTGCAATCAGGTTGAAGGCGATCAAGATATACCATGTGTTGGCAGATGTGACCGTCACATAGCCGATACCGTACAGGATGAGCCCGATCAAGAGAGCATTCTTCTTATTCAGGCGGTCGGTATAGCGGTTGATGATGAACGTAAGGCATACGACGAGCATCATGTTCTCAATGTTCAAGATACTGAGCATCCTGACGCCGACGATTTCAAAATTCCCGATGTTCACAGCTTTGAATGTTTCTGCAAGACGGATCCCGATATAGCTGTTGAGGGAGAATTCTGCTGCGAAGATGAAGGTGGACCCTGCCACCACTTTCACAAATGCCGAATCCCTGAAGGCAATCCGGTAATTGTTGACGAGATCGATGAACACATTCTCGTGTTTTTTCTGAAGCTGATCTGTGAAATTGTCCTGTAGCCAGATCCCATAAGCAACAGGGATCGTCGTCGACGTGAAGGTCAGCATCATGAACAGTTCGGTTTGATGGTTCAGATACAACAATCCCCCGAGAGCCGCACCGATCGCCATGGACAGATTGACGAGCCAGTAATCAAGGGCGTAGACGGCTTTCCGGTTCTCCGGCGTCGTGGAATCGATAATAATGGCATGCATTGCCGGCCGGCCCAGGCTGCTTGTGATGATGAACCCGATATATGCACCTGCGAAGAGCAGGATCAGATTATCTTCGGGAAAAAGACTGACGGTCATGATGAAAAAGAACAAGGCGTTCAGCCAGGACGTTGTCAGGAGCACCTTCTTCCGGGGAAAGCGGTCTGATATATATCCCCCGACCAAATTGATGAAAAATCCGATCACCACAGTGACGATCAGGAAGATCCCTGCCCAGATTTTATTCAGTTCCTGCGCAAAGAACAGCGCCATGAACGGCATGACGGCGGATGATACGGCACGGTTAAAAAATGACGTGATCATCCGTACTTTTATGTTTCGAGGTAATTCCTTCCACTTCATGTTGTTCCCCCTCCTCTATTTACTGTATAGTAAACTAGACGGAAGATTATAAAAATAGACATTTTTCAAATTGATGTCCCCTTTTAGGAGGTAAAACTACATGGAGAACAAATTACTCACCCTTTGGCGATACTATCCCTCCGGCAGCATCCGCGTGGAGGAAATCTCTGAAACTCTTCAATTGAGTCATAAACAGACGACCCGCTATTTGAAAAAATGGAATGAAGAAGGCTGGATCGCTTTTACACCTGGCCGGGGACGGGGAAATGTATCGACACTCCTATGGAAGAAAGATGTGGAAGAAGAGTTCGAAGAAGAAGTCGTGAGGCTCATGGAAGAGGAACCGATTGAAGAGAGCAGCAAGTATCTCATGTACAACTGGTCAACGGACAGTAAGATGAGACTGATGACGAAATTCCACGGAAAACTCGGGTTTGTGAAAGAGTCCAAGGATAAACTGATCGTGCCGAAGCGATATCCGTTTTTCTCCATCCATCCATTGGAGGCAGCCGATGTCCTCAGCGCCCACCTGGTGGCAAACGTATTCAATCGCCTCGTCTCCATCACGGAAGATGGGACCATCCTCCCGGAACTCGCACACAGCTGGGATGCTTCCCCTGCCAAACTGCGACTTTATATCAAAAAGGATATCCGGTTCCACGACGGCTCCATCCTGACGGCCAAAGATGCCGCCCATTGTCTCGAACAACTCCGGACATGTACCCACTACCAGGAACTATGGACACCCGTTGAAAGAATCGAAGTGAAGGCACCGCTCATCATCGACATCCATCACCCCGGGGGCTGCAGCTACATCCTCCCCATGCTCAGCATGATATGTGCGAGCATGTACAAGGAATCCAAGGGACGGACCTTCGGGACAGGATGCTTCTCACTTGAAGAAAACAGTGATTCCAAGACGTCCCTCACTGCCTTTAAAGAACACTTCCAGGAGAGGCCCCTCCTCGATGCCGTCGAATTCGTGCAAGTGCCGAAAGACTTTAAGGGAATCTATCATTCTCACATCGGGGAGAACCAGTACTCTTCCGTAGAAGTCGAAAGTGATTCGGGCTTCGGGATTGTCGTCATGAATGCCGTCCCGGGACGAGATTCCCAGATTCAGAGGAAAGACGTCCGGGATTATCTGCACTGGGTGATTGCGAAGAACCGCCATACCCTTCGTGAGGTTGACCCCCGCCTGACACCGAACGGTAAGAGCATCCTGATCGGCCAGGATCAAGCCATGACCGTCCCGAGGGCAGAACGTCCCTTGTTTAAAGAGCCGATCGTGATCCGGGGTGCCAACCATACAGTGAAAACAACCGAGTGGCTCGTCGACATCTTCGAAAAAGAAGGAATCCCGGTGGACCTCCAGTGGTTTTCCTTTGCCGACACCTTGACGAAGCATCCGAAAACGTTCCATGTGGACCTGTTCGTTCACGGGGAAATCTTCGAATCCAACCAGAACTTCTCGTTTTATCACTTTTTGAAGAACGGCTATTCTCCTTTATATGCCCTTTTTGAAAAGGAAGGTAAGTGGAAGAGGCTGCTTGAGGAATATCGGCATACGCCATTCGAGGACTGGACCGCTATAAATATGAGCTTGGAGAATAGGCTTATGAAGGAATCCATTATGATCCCACTCTACTACGAGAAACGCTACATCCCTTTTTCGACTGACATTATGAATATTGAATTCAAGCATTTTGGGTATGTGGACTTTTCGAAGTTGTGGGTGCGGCCTGATGTGTGAGGGCATGGGGACGGTTCTCTGGCTCCTTTTCTCTCAAAAGGAAAGGAAGCATCAGAACCGTCCCCATGCTTCCCTCATTCAAACTCCAATGTCACGCCGTCCCCATTTTCTTCATCTGCTTTCATGATGTTGACGGTTTGGATGTATCCCTTTACCGGGTCATCCCCGTGTACCATGGAGGCATCGGGATCGGCTTCCTTTATCACCTGGAGTCCGGCCAGCTCATCCAGACTGCCCGCTTGTTCGATCAATTGCTGCTTGATCTTTTCCTCTTGTCCTTCTGGCTCAAAGGTCAATTCAAATCGGTACCGGGTCGATAAATCCGGTCTGTAGTATGTCTTCTCCCTGATCGATCCGTTTTCTTCAACCGAAGTTCCAATCCCCACCGTGTTCGCAGGCACTTCATTCAGAGTCCCGGCGGTTTTTTCCTTAATTTCTTCCGCTGTTGCATTTCCCTTATATGGAATTAAATTAATCTTTAAATATGTATCAGGGGGAAGGTCCGTTTCCCCTGATAACACCATATTCTCCCCATCCAATGTTAGAGTTGCATCAATCTTGAACGCAGGTTCTTCAGGCTCTTCCTGCACGACTTCCTCCTGCTCCTGCACGTCCGCTTTTTGACGGTGTTCTTTTTGGATTTCCTTTTGCTCCGCGTTTTGGGCGAATGGATCAAAGACTACCCTGCAGGCGGAGAGAAACAGGCAGGATGAAAGGAATAGTATAAAAACAAAAAGATTACGATACATTTTCTGATCACCTTCGACAATATTTTCTGAATAGTGTTTACTATTGAATTTCTTTATTGTACCATTTATATAGTAAAAATTGTAATTTTTCGAGAATAAGGAAGGGAGACTTCGATGAATAAAGTATTACGTACGCCCTTTCACTTTGTGATTGTTTTAATCGGGTTGTTTTTACTCAGCGGTATCAGCGCTTTATTGGATTACGATACAGAACTCGTCATCAATGTCGGAGCTTACGCGTTAAGGTTATGGCAGACGATTCTTGAACTCGCTTCCCCCTCTTCCATCATTGTCCTGTGGGGAGCAGATGATAAACAATACCACATGTTCGACATTTTTCTCACTACCTATCCGTATTCATTCACCATTTTGTTCATCTCGTTTTTGGCCGCCATCCTGATTTCGGTTGTCGTAAGTTACTTGATGATGCTCATGCCAAGGAAGCTTTACCGGGCTTCAGAAAAAGTGGTCAACATCCTCGACGGAATCCCGGATGTATTCCTCGTCGTGTTATTCCAGCTGTTCATCATCTGGCTGTTCAAAAAAACAGACTTTCTCTTATTCGACATCTATACGACGGGTGAAGAACGAATCTACATGCTTCCAGTCATTTGTCTGTCGTTTCTGCCAGTAGTGTTTCTAGTGAAGCAGTTTTTATTTCAACTCAAGGAAGAAGAAAGCAAGCCTTATGTAGAATTTTCATTTTCAAAAGGATTCAAAAAGGCTTATACCCTCTGGTTTCATGTGTTCCGGAATGTGTGGATTCACTTCTTCCTGCATTTGAAGCCGATTTTCCTGCTCATGCTTTCCAATCTGCTTGTCATTGAGATTTTATTTAACATTAAAGGCTTCATGACGGTCCTGCTCCGAACAGCAACCTCGTCATCGCCTGCCTTTTTCTTTGGGATGCTTCTGATTTTCGTTCCATTTTACATCGTGTTTACAATCGGTTCCTGGTTATTGAAAAAATGGCTGAAAGGGGGAGAATACAATGTCTAATTCAATCGTGAGACGAATGGCTGTCCCTGTGTTGATCATCATGGGTCTTCTTGTGGCGAGTTTCCTTGTTCCAGTCCTGTACCCTGGTTATGATGCAACCACCAACTATTTAACGGATGAAAACAATAAGGTCATTGCCGCTCCGCCTTTTACGCCTGAAGAAATGCCTCTGCTCGGCAGTGACAGATTGGGAAGGAACTTTTTGCTCCTCCTGATCGCCGGTGCTAAGTTCACGATTTTCGCTGCCCTTTTCATAGCAGCCCTCAGGATGATCTTTGGATTTGGGTTCGCCATCCTTTATACGTTTCTGCCCGGTTCATTTACACAGACATTAAAAGGATTGGGAGAGGCTTTTCAATACCTTCCCCTTGCCATTGTCGTATTTGGACTGCTGGCACCATTGGAGGGGGCTTTCCAGGGGGATGCGCTCCCATCCGGCCGCTACTTTTTCATCCAGCTGGCGGGAATCGCAGCCATTACAATCCCTTCTCTCGGAATCTATCTCGGGGAAGAAATGAAGCTCTTTATGAAGCAGGAATTTGTCGATGTCTCTAAAACGATGGGCGCTAGCCGGTTCCACCTTGTGAGAAAACACCTCCTGCCCCAATTCCTGCGCCACTCGATCGTGTTATTTTCCGAGCAGGTATCACAGGCCCTTTCCCTGCTCATTCAACTCGGAATCATCTTAATGGCCCTTGGCGGTATGAAGGTAGCTGAATTTGCCATAGGTCCCTATGAACCTAGCAACCCCGTTTATTTCTCAGAAACGAACGAATGGGCTGCGACCATCAGCATGAACATCCAGCAAGTATTCACCAATCCCTTGCTCGTTGTCGTTCCATTAATTCTTTTCTCCATATTGATTCTAAGCATGAATTCCATCAGCTCCACCTTAAAGAAGTGCTTGATTGACAGCGACATGCCCGTTCAACAAAACGTGAAATCAGAAGATAAATCAAAAGAAATAGGAGTGCGTTCTGAGGAGTTGTTTACTTTTAAGGGGTGAACTCTCTGAGGATAAAAAGCAGTGAAAGATGCTGGACAAACGGTGCTATTTATGATGGCAAGGAATTTGATTTAGAAGTTGCACCTGCTTCTATGCACCATGCACGACCGACCAAGGAGTCAAAATTGAGGGAGTCAGACATTTTATCTGTCTCCCCGTTTACTTACCTTTCCAATACTTCTTTACCCTTCTAAGAGTGATAGGGCGTGAGAGGCAAGTAGCTTCCCGTTAATCCACACTCTTCAAAAACTCACCGATCACTTGTACATATTCGTCATGCTCTTCTATATAAGGCATATGCGCACTTTGTTCAAATACATGGAATGTTCCGTCTGGAGTTAACGAGCTGTAGTACTCGGTTGACTTCGGCGTTGCCTCATCAAATCGTCCGCAAGTATAGAGTGTCGGTACATTGAAATCTTTCAGCTGTCCGGTGCAGTCAAAATGTTTCAGGTTGCCGGTCACATGGAATTCAGACGGCCCCCACATAATATTGTAGACTTCAGGTCCTCTGAACTCTCTTCCCTTTTTAAGGAACTCCGGATAAGGATCAAGCCTGCATACGAAGTGTTTGTTAAAAACCTCCGTTGCTTTTTTATACTCTTCAGAATCGGTTGTTCCTTTTTCTTCGTTCCTTTTTAATGCTTCCTGAACGGCCATAGGCAGAAGCTTACGGTTTTCCTCCTGATCCTCCGCCCATAATGGAGCACTTAAACAGGGGCTGGAGAAAATGATGCTCTTTATCCCTTCCGGCTTCGCAAGGTAGTATGCTGCCGCTAATGTAGTCCCCCAGGAATGTCCGAGAATATGAAACTCCTCCAAATTCAGGCCATCCTTTACCTGTCTCAACTCTTCTACAAAACGGTCAATCGTCCATAATGATTGGTCATCTGGACGATCCGACTTCCCACAGCCTAACTGATCATAAAAGATGACAGGACGATCCTCCGCCAAGATGCCCAGTCCCTGCATGGAATAATGAGATGAACCAGGACCTCCGTGCAAAATGATGACGGGGATGTTTTGGGATTCTTTATTATGTATCCGGTACCAGACCTTCCCGCCGGTTACTTCGATAAAACCTTCGTGTGCAGACATTTTGCTTCCTCCTCCGTTGGGTATTATGCGTGATAGTGAAATCGATTCAGAAGGGCAGATTGCCCTCTTCTAAGTTTTAGAAAAGTCAAACAATGACCGATATTTAATTCTATCATACCTGACTTATCTTTTTTCCAGTGACCTACACACTATTGTCCATATGCATGTGATCATTTTTACATAAAGTAAAATACCACTTTCCCTTAACTCTTATTAGGTGATCGCCCCCCTCATCAGAGATTCGGCAGATTGATAAGTATCACGAGCAATAAGAAGTACTGTTACTATTCTAAAGAAAAAGACCGCAAAACGGATGGATCCCGCTTACGGTCTTGGATACTCTTTATATCATATTTATTAATCGGCATGGTTAACGTTGCCTGGCCAGAAACAGGACTCATGCAAATGTAAAGTAGCGGCAGGCATGGCCTTCTTTATTGCTTGATTCCATAAAGAGCGTAACAACTATCCTCTATACACCAGGTAAAATAAACGCTCTGTACTAAATGGTCCATTGCCCGCTGACTAGTGCAACTGCCTTCCATTCTCCTTCATTGTTTTTATGGAAGACGATATAAAGACTGGACCAGTCCATATTGGCATTTTCTTTCGTTCCTTTTTTATAAAATTCAACTACATGGGAATTCGGGAAATACTCCTTGATGTTCATTTTTACGTTTCCACGCTGTTTCAGGTCGTCTACAATGACCTGATCCACCTCTGAAAACTCCTGATAACGTTGGAAGTATTCCTGGGGAGTAGATTTCATCGGCTTCCCACTGCCGTCCTGGTATCCCCACGTATAGATTTTTTCATTTTCATAGAGATTGTCGATATCTTGTTTTTGAAAAACAACGTCCTCTCCATTGATATTGACGTAAGGAGAAATGAGAAGTCCTTTATCCGGATGTACAAAACTTGCCAAAGTGCTCATATCATCATTCAAAATGGCATCCAACACTTTTTGGGCTTTCTCCTTTATCTGGGCGGAATCTTCCTGTCCATCATCAAATAAAGAAGTAACCTCTTCCGTTTCAGGATTCACCTCGTACCATCCGTAAGTGGCAATGTGAGATTCTCCCCCCTTATCTATCTGTTCATATACATGAATGACAAATTGATTTTGTTCCATATGGTCATACTCTACACTCATGCTTTCACTGATCTCGTCACCAAGATGCTGTTTTACGAGCTGTTCGGCTTGTTTTTTTGTCAGCTTGCCGGATTTTTCACTCGACACATCCGCTACCATCCAGTGGTCTTTCTCATATTCCAGTTCAAATGTGTACTCTCTGTCCCCTCTAAGCTGACTGCTTTTACTCTGGATAACATGGTAAGTGGTATGATCTTGTTCATTTACTTTGTACTCTTGGTCAGGATTAAGCCAAACAGGTGGTTCCGTTGCAACCATCTTCAACTTGCCATTTTCCATTTTGAAAAAATCATCAACATAGCCCTGGGCAAGTTCTTCCGACATAATCGATTGATAATGGGATAAAAGTTCTTCCTTGGTTTGATATTTTTCTACTGTGCCCTCTGAACTGGTATCTACCATAAACGTATTCTTGTAGTCCTGTAGAATTTTTGCGGCTTGTTCCTTCGTTAACGTATGGTCTGTTTCTGAACCATTCTCAGCATGATCTTCCTCTTTTGGATTCTCCTCTTGGGAGTTTTTGTCTCCTTCTGTTGTCTGATTGCCACTGGAAGATTCATCCTTTTGTCCTGCCTGCTCTTCCGTTCTACTTCCTTCATCGTCCGGCTGGTTTTTATCTGAAATTTGGTCGGAAGGATTACCTTTCTCCTCTTGACCCGTCTGGCTTTGTGGTTCCGTTGCTGCATCTTCCGTGGAGCACCCTGTCATAAGAATGGCAGCAAGGAAAGAAAATAAGATGATTTTCCTTGTTGAAATGAAATTCATATAACAAACTCCTTTCTACTGTATTACTATTCCTTTACACGGAAGAAAGGTACTGTAAACAAAAAGAAGCACGGGGACGGTTCTCGTGCTTCCTTTTTTGGTGAAGTGAAAGCAGCAGAACTTCCTCAATGCCTCACTTATATGAAACGGGAATACCTTAATGATCGATAATCCCCCTCCTGATTTTCATAAACAGGTTGCTCGTATTCATACACAAACCCTTTTGCTTCGTAAAATGGAATCCCCTTCTGGTTCCCTTTTTGTACGGACACCCATTGTTTTCTTGCGTGGAATTCTTCTTTCTGTTGCTGAGTGATTGCATCTAACAATCGAGTTCCGATTCCTTCGTTGCGTCGATTAGGATCCATATATAAAACAAAAAGTTCTCCATCGGTCTCTGCGATCATCCCGCCTCCACCAGCGCCAACGACTTCATCGTTTTCAACCGCGACAAAATAACCTCCCCAATGCCTGTCCGATGTGATCACTTCCTTCAGAATGCGTTCTTGGTAATAAAACTTTTCAATCACTTTTTCAATATATTCGTTCGTATAGATATCCTGGTACGTTGCCCAATAACCTTCGGAACAGACTTTTTTGATCCTTTTACGTGAGTAGGGTTTGCCTTCTGGATGAGTATCATGAGAAGTCCTCCACTCTCTTAATCTTTTGCCTAATAATGATGTTACCAAAAATTGGTCGTTTTTGAAGAGCAAATTAAATAATATACGGTCACTTTATCATCTAGGTGCAACGACCCATTATTTTGCTTCCCCTTGGCGACTATATGATTCCAAAGGGATAGGAACAACGATTCAACATATGTAAAACGCTATGATTTACAAAATTTTAACTTGTTAGAAGGTTATTCCATCCCCTATCATGACAAGTAGAAGCGAACTAAAACCAATGCCCTGTCCTCTTAATCAATCTTTTCTCACTGCCTTGCCCCATTGTTTTACTATTAACATCTCATTCTCTCAGGAATGACATGTTGATATAAAAAAATTACATACAGGAGGCATTCCCATGTTGAAGAAATCGATGTTGTTTGTTGTTGCCCTACTTCTCTCGTTCGCTTTATTCCTGCCATCGGCACTAGCATTCCCGCCTGGTACACCGTCCAAGTCCACGGCCCAATCTCAGTTGAACGCCCTGAAAGTGAAATCCGAAGGCTCGATGACCGGCTACTCCCGGGATAAGTTCCCCCACTGGATCGGCCAGGGGAACGGCTGCGACACCCGCCAGCTCGTCTTGCAGCGTGACGCCGATAGCTACAGCGGCAGCTGCCCCGTGACCTCCGGCGATTGGTACAGTTACTATGACGGAGTCACGTTCACCGATCCATCCGACCTGGATATCGACCACGTTGTCCCCCTTGCTGAAGCTTGGCGCTCCGGTGCCAGCAGCTGGACCACACAAAAACGCGAAGACTTCGCCAACGACCTGAGCGGCCCGCAGCTGATCGCCGTCAGCGCCAGTTCCAACCGCTCCAAAGGCGACCAGGATCCATCCACATGGCAGCCACCTCGCTCCGGCGCAGCATGCGGTTACTCAAAGTGGTGGATCAGCACGAAATACAAATGGGGATTAAGCCTGCAATCTTCAGAAAAAACCGCCCTTCAAGGCATGCTGAACAGCTGCATTTACTGATTCTTGGAAGCACGGGTGGGAAGCACGGGGACGGTTCCCGTGCTTCCTTTTTGGTCATTGCGAAGCAGAAGAACCGTCCCTATGCTTACAAGAAAGGAGGAATACATATGGAAAAGAAATCAACTGTTTTTACTGCCACTCACGGAGTCATGACTTCTGAGGTAGGTGTGATCAGCGGTGAGCTTGAGCTGGTGACGACTTGTAATGATGAAGGAATGCTTACGCTTAACATCACGTATGTAGGGGCTGATGAGTGGTATACGCTCCCCGGTGAGGAGTATCGTTTGCATGATGTGCGTGATCATGAGGTTGTACATGGGTTGCTTGCTGCAGTGTTGGAGCGTCCTTGAACAAAGGGACATAGCAAAGTCATTCAACAAACGGTAAAAGTTCCCTTACTGAGGATTTCGTCAACAATGTTAATCTACATTAAAAACCAAGTGAAAAAGGTTCTGATCTCTTGATCAGAACCTTTTTTCTATTTATAGGCTTTTTTAAACCCATCATAGCTGTTGATCACCGCGGTGACCAATAACCCAACCGATATGGTCAGGTAGAGCCACTGAAAATTGAAAGAGGCGTCGAATAGTTCCTGTACCCTATCTATGAAACCTGTATTCAGCACCTCCACGTTCCTGAAAACAAACATAAAAGCTAGAACAGGAATGAACTGATAAACTGCATTCACGATCGCAAGCTTCCTGGTCCAGACCCCCGCTTTCCATTTTCTAAGCAGCAGGAGAAGTTCCAAGCCGATCAGGAACACGACCAACGGCCAATACCCGATGAGCACATCCCCATCAAAGAATGGAGTGAATGTTCTTTCACTGTCACTCTTTTCATACAATCCGACGATACTTGACGCTTTAAAGTAACAGGTTGACCAGATGACCGTCCAAATTAGACCTCCGAAAATCTCCAGTTTGGAAATTCGTTTTTCTTTCGGAATATACGGGATATCTTTCAAGTCTTCAGGCGTCCACTCTTTCCCTTTCATGGTGATCGGAAGCTGACTGTCCGTTGAAACGGTCCGCTCGATGATCGCGAAGGTAAGAGTCAACCAAAAGAAGACCTGCATTGCTGTTCCGATGACCTCGACCACGCCATTTCCTGCGATGGACAGGAATATCTCAATCGGACTTGATTCCCCTGAGTAGCTCAATACAGATGATACAGCCAACACGATGAACGTGACAGCTGCAGAAATCGGAAGAATGATCTTCAAGAGCGTCATATACAGATCATAATATCTTGGTCCGATCAGGTGCATCGGCCGGTCTTGATAATTCGAGGCCAAAACTGCCGGGTTCCCCAGTGAAGTCAGTACCTCTCTCTCATCTTCCTCTGTATAATCATCCGGCAGCATGTCTTCAATCGTGGATGTCAATTCCAGGGCAATATCCTCCCGGTTCTTCTCCGGCAGCCTTCTCATCACTTCTTGAATATAAAGTTCAACAAGCTTCATCCTTCCTCATCCCCCTTTAATAAAATAGCCAATTCTCCAGACATCTTTTCCCATTCGGTCTGTAACTGTCCAAGAATATCAGTGCCGTATTCACTCAACACATAATATCTCCTCGGCCTGCTTTCCGACCGGTCCCAGCTGCTTGTGACCAGCTCTTGCTTCTCTAAACGGCGCAGCAGTGGATAGAGAGTACTCTGCTCCATCGAAATTCCGCTTTTCTCCAGTAGTTGGACAAGGGAATATCCATACTGCGGTGTCCGTAATTGACTTAATACCGCCAGGGTCAATGTCCCCCTCCGCAGTTCCGTCGTCAAGGATGTCAGCAGTGACTTATCCATATGTTCACCTCTTTGATTGAATTATACTATGTGTCGTACACTATATAGTTTATACTATGTATCATACACTATGGAGGTGCGTAAAAGAAAGGTTTTTTTGAAAAAGGGGGAAACGAAGCATGGGGACGGTTCTCGTGCTTCCTTTTTTGGTCAAGATGAAGCAACAGAACCGTCCCCATGCTCCCCTTGGATAAACGTCTTTCAGCGTTAACCGCATTAGAAAAGGTTAGTTGAGCATATTATCCATAGGAGGTGATAGGATGACTGGCAAAAAGAAAACATCCAAAGACATAGAAAAATACAGAACATTAGACAATGGAAATAAAACGGATCGAAACAATGATAATGCAAGAGCAGCAGCAGCGCTTGACCCGGCAGCCCCAAGAATTCATACAGATAACCTTTAGGGAAGGAAGCACGGGGACGGTTCTCGTGCTCCCTTTTCAGTTAAAAGAAGCAGCAGAACCGTCCCCGCGCTTCCCCGTCTGCCCACACCGAGCCAGCTGCTGATCCCATGGTGGAATATGTACTTCAACAACAGGTATATCAAAATGACGAGAATGATTTTTAATAAGAAGTGCCCCATCCTCCTCTCCCTTTCTTTCAATAATAAGAACCCAGCAATCCTAATTGAACAACAGCCACTATGGCTATCAGCACCAGGCACATTTCAGCTAACGTTAAGATCGCCTGCTTCGGTACTTCACTATACGTATACTCAAAGAATGCCTTTACACCATAGTCTAAAACCGCGAAGAAGATGATTCCATATGTGAATAGGTACGTAAAGTCCTCGTAGTAGAACAAGAGAATCCAAACAAAAACAAATAATATGATAGCGGAACTATGCCTCACCCATCGGTCCACTTTACGATGTAACTCATTAATATGATGATAAGAAAAGAACTCCTTCTTTACCTTTTCTATCTTAAACATCTTTCGGAGATTGAACTTCACGATAGAAATCAGAGCCAACACCATGATCACAATGAAGATAAATTTCAACCAAAACATTCGACACCCTCCTGCTCTGTCAGCTGCTATTCTATTTGACGGGTGTCAAGTAATGAAGGTTTCAATGGTCGTCAAACATTCTCATAAATAAGAAAATCTTATTACAGATCATAATACAATCATATTTTACTTATTAACATCAGGGGGATAGGATAGAGTTAAGATTGGTATTTATTTCAAATGAAATCGTGTCCATACAAAGTAGGGGGGATATTAGATGATACTCGGTTTACATCACGTGCAGTTGACCATTCCTGAAGGCACTGAAAATGAAGGGAAAGATTTTTATTGCGGCCTTCTGGGCTTGCCTGAGGTAGAAAAACCTGATTCACTAAAAAGTCGCGGAGGCTTCTGGGTAAAGGTTGGAGATAGAGAGGTTCACGTCGGCACGGAAAATGGCGTTGACCGTTCCAAAACGAAAGCGCATTTAGCTTACCAGGTCGATGATATTTCTCATTGGAGAAACGTGTTGGAGAAGAAAAACATACAAATCCTTGAAGGAATACCGATACCAGGATATGAGCGTTTTGAATTCAGAGACCCTTTCGGAAATCGGGTTGAAATGATTCAAAAAGTGTAAGGAGCACGGGGACGGTTCTCGTGCTTCCGTTTAGGTAAAAACGAAGCAGCAGAACCGTCCCCATGCTTCCCTTTTTTTCTCTCAGACAGTCAGGAACAAAGAGTCTGTCTCGCCCCAACCAACTCTATCGATCTAACAAATACTTCTTCAACCCTTCCTTCACCTCATCACTCGCAAAAGCAGCTTCCACGCTGTTCATATAAATCTCCCGATAGTCCTCGTCACTCATTGCAAATTCATTCCAGACCAAATCACATTCCTTCGTCATCGTGGTATTTGAAACCGTTCTGTTGTCGGTATTAATGGTGATTTTAATCCCGTCTTTGTGAAAATCGTATAGGGGGTGATCGCTGAATTTTTTCACTGCTTTTGTCTGAACATTACTCGTTGGACAGACCTCAAGTACGATTTGTTGATCCTTAACAACGTGATAAGCCTCCGGACAGTCTGTAATATATACACCGTGTCCGATTCTTTCTGCCCCCAGCCATTCGACAGCCTCGAGCACATTTCTTCCAATCCCCGTTTCACCTGCGTGGATGGTGACTTTGTAGCCATATTCTCTCGCCAGTGCGATTGGTTCAACGAATTTCCCGCAGAATCCTTCCTCTTCTGAAGCACATAAATCAATCGCGACGACTCCTTTTCCAAGGAAGCTCTTCCCCTTTTTGACAACTTCAAAAGCACTTTCAGCAGACATCGTCCTCATACAACACAAAATGATATTCCCTTTAATATCAAATTGTCTTTCTGCCTCTTTCATTCCCCCGATTACACTTCCAATGATTTCTTCTACCGATAATCCCTTTCGTGTATGAAGCAATGGAGCAAACCGCACCTCCATATATTTCACATGTTCCTTTGCTGCATCTTCATAAAGCTCAAAGGTGATTCTCTTTAAATTTTCCTTTGACTGCATAACGGCATTAGGAATCGAGAATTTCTCCAAATATTCATCCAGTGATTCGCAGTCTAATGGGGCAATAAGCTCCTCTTTCATCGCTTCCTTATCAAAAGATGGGATATCTATGCCATCTCTCTTGGCAATATCAATGATCGTCTCAGGTCTGACACTCCCATCCAAATGGCAGTGAAGTTCAATCTTAGGCATTGTATAATCTTTCATTTTTGTACCTCCTCAATTTATCAAAAAAAAAATCCTGATTACGAAGAAAATACACATAAAATGCTTGTATCTTCTTCGTAATCAGGATTTATTGGTTCCTGGTAGAGACCTCCAAACCATATTATTGGAGTTATACGAATGTGAGAATATTAGTAGGTTTTTTACTACGATAATAAAATTTTCATTGAATGTCAAGGGGAAGCGCGGGGACGGTTCTTGTGCTTCCTTTTACACCAAAAAGAAGCAACAGAACCGTCCCCATGCTTCCCCCGAAACAGCTAACATTGACAAATCATTAAATGATTGCCGTCTAAATCTTTAAAATTAAACCAATGATTATGTTCAATTTCTGTTGTAATTTCTACATTTTTTCTTTTCATGTATTGAAAAGCTTGTTCTATATTATGGGTGTTTAAATGAAAAGGCGGAGTCTTATAGATATTTTCCTCTGAATATTTTTTGCTGTCTAATACGATACCTGTTCCGTTCATAGGTAATATATAGAGATGACCAAATAAAATCTCACCGTCTGATGGTATTTCTAATATGTCACAATACCAGTCGCGTGCTCTTTCAATGTCCTTAACAGGAATAAATGTAGTCCCGATTTGATTTAATATTGTTTTTGACATCATAATCCCTCCCAATTTTTAAATATTTAAAAAAGTAATATGAAACTTCCCCTTTAGAATGAATATCCTACTACCAATTATTCCAAAAATAACAAATCCTTACAACCACTTTTAACTACTTAAGGTTAGCTATAAATTCAATCACAATCTATAAGACTCTGATATGTACTAATTTTGTTTTAGAGACCACACCGCCACTTTCCAATATTTGTTTCGTGGGAGTATTATAATACCAACAACCACAAATCGAAAAATTGATTATTGGAATAACACCATTCCTTTAAATGATGTATGATCGTTCTTCCTATCCTTTTTTTCTGAATGTTCATTTGTAAACATGCCGATATTTCAGGTCCATGCTCCAAAAATGAATGTGCTCCTCTAAAAAGAATCAATAAGAAAAATTAAAGTATTAACATATCCTTTAATCATTCCCATACGATTACTTCCATTTTTAGACACCTTATTTTCTTGTTTCTCCTGGAATATATCTTATTACTCCATAAAATAAATAATCTTCTAGAAACATTAATAAGTAATTCTATTTAAGGATCGTCTTTTACATAGCTTTCTTCAGAAGTGTGCCCCTGCCGAAACATTGAAAAACTGGTTTTCAAAAAACCTTCCGCCGAACGTTACTGGCCGTGATCAAGAAATAATCCACACAAAAATCCCACTTCTACTAGTTTATTACTATGATTTGTGCGGTAGTACAAGCAATCTTTCATATTATTCATAAAATAAAATAATAAAACAGAAAGGAGGAAAAAACCTTGGGTATTTATTTAGATGGACGGACATCACAAAATGCTAGCTTAGCCAATAGCATCACCACCCCCATCCTTGTCGGGAGTGAAGAATTATTTGGAATTCTTGGACTCGATGTAACCAAAGCTACAGTGGGGCAGATCCGCGTACAGTTTAATGGGACTGTTGCAGTGCAATTACCTCTTGTGCCTCTTGCAACCAGTATTAATATTCGAATTGTTCGTGGAACAGCGGAAACAGGATTTACTACGGTTTATACAGCGCAAGAAGCATTAGATTTATCCATTCTTGGTCCTCAACTCATTACCTTTTCTGGGGCAGACTTCAACCCACCAAAACCTGTAAGTGGACCACTCGTATACTCTGCATTGATTAGCGCTACGGTCCTTGGAACTGTTAGAAGGGGCCCTGAAAGTTTCAGTGCCATTGCTACAGCTGGTTAATCATGATTTCAATGAAAAGATGATGAAAAATAGCCCCCTGCCTTTGTGTAGAGGGCTATTTTTTTGAGATAGAGATAGTTTAAGAGAACCCCGGCCATGGAATAAATGTAGTCTATCAATCGTGAGTTTCTTCGTTCCTTCTGTATTTCAACTTGTCACCGGGTTGACATTCAAGCGCTGTACAAATCCTTTCTGAAGTAGAGAGTCTAATAGCCTTTGCCTCTATTATTGCTATAAGATATTTTCCCAAAAACAAAAAGGATTTCCCCATTACAAGAAATACTTTTTAACCTAAAGATTCAGTTAACTCTATAGCTTACCCTATAAAAACTGGGGATATAGGCATATCGACTACTCAAAAGTATATATATGATAAAAAGTAAACTTATAGGGAGGCGAACTTAACTTGGAAAAAAAGCCAAGCATAGATATTATTAACCCTGTCTTTCAAAGTACAAAAGGAAGGTTGTTTGCTGGAACTTCCGGGGTATTAGAAACGAGTGCTAGTAAGAACGCATGGGCTCAGCTTGTAAATCCTTTGCATTCCAAAGTGAATTTATTTGTATCTTTTTTTGCTTTAACAAACTTTTCAACTAAACTAGTGAGAGCAGATTTTGTTGTTAATGCTGAACCGCCTGGAACCCCCATTCTATCATCAGAGGTGAATGTTCTGAAATTGGGTTCCAATCATAAACCAGTAGGACGAATTCTCTTTAATCCTAATGTTTCAGGTTCATTTTCTGGGGGGAAGATTATCGGTACCAGGGCGCTAAGTCCACAAACTACCGGGCTGGGTTTCAGAGTTGACGGTCGATTAATAATAGAGCCAGGAACGAATGCAATGTTCTTTTTATACAGTCACTCCCCTGCTGAATCTCAAATAGAATTCGAGTGGTTTGAGAATAAAGTGATTTTTTAATTATTCCTAAAAAGGATCCTTCTCTTTCTTCTTTCATTTGTTATTTCTTCACACCTTTGAGTCCCCTCTCCTCTATCCCGAAGGAAATACATAAACCGATGAGAAGCACGGGGACGGTTCTCGTGCTTCCTTTAAAGTCAAAACGAAGCAGCAGAACCGTCCCCATGCTTCCCCTGCCTAAAACGAGGGAGGAGTAACTGAGAAAAGAATCGTTGCTTCTGTACTATAATCATTGATCCACCGATGCTTCATATGTGAAGGGATTTTCACACTATCCTCCATTTCAAGGACATATTCTTCTCCGTCTAAATGAATTCTTATTTTCCCTGCTAAGACAAATGCAACTTCTTCCCCTTTGTGTTCTAAGGGCTTTTCCGATGATGCACTATCTGGAGGGAAGGTCATAATAGCTGTGGCAAGCTTTCCAGAAATATCAGGTGACACTAATTCATATGACAAATGATCAATCACCATTCTCCTTCTATTCTTTGAGCGAACGACTAATTCTTCTGTATTCACCTCTTCCAGCAGAAAACTGAATGTAGGGACATTTAGGACTTTAGCTAAGACCTTAAGAGTTTGAATAGAGGGATTGGCGATCCCCCGTTCAATCTGACTTAACATAGAAGGGGTGATGTCAGCTGTGTTCGCTAATTCTCGAATACTTAAATCATTTGATTTCCTATACTGTTCAACTTTTTTGCCTATATTGATCTTTTCCATTATACACTCCGTTAAATTAAATTTAATTTCTTAAAATATTACTTAACTTATTTCTTTTAGCTGTGTTAAAATAAATTTACTTTAGTTAAGTGATATTTTATCATAAGCCAATTCGAATCGTAAGGAGGAGCAAAATGATGAATGACTTTTTTACTTTTATCGTACTTTCTTTGTTCGTCGTGATGAGCCCTGGAATTGATACCGCCTTAATAACAAGGAGGACGATATCAGCTGGAAAAAGGGATGGTTTTCAAATGGCCGTTGGGATCACAGCTGGTGCCCTCGTTCATACATTTGCAGCTGCCTTTGGACTTTCAGCCGTTTTGATGAAATCTGCTTTTGCCTTTGAAATAGTAAAATACATTGGATCTGCCTATTTAATTTATCTAGGCGTCTCATCATTTATATCAAAAGGGAAAAATAAAGAACAGGGATTAAAAGAGATACAAGCGAAGGGATCAGCCTTTAAGCAGGGGTTCTTTTCAAATGTGTTGAACCCTAAGGTGGCAATCTTTTTTCTAACATTTTTACCTCAATTCGTAAACACACCATCTCACGCAGCAAAACAACTTATTCTAATGGGAATAATCTATACGTTATTGTCCATTCTCTGGTTTATTGTATATGTCCTTTTCATTCATTATCTGCGAAAATGGCTCATGACTCCAAAGGTTCAAAGTATGATGGAGAAAGCTACGGGAATTGTATTAATTGGCTTTGGTCTGAAATTGGCTTTAGAAAGACAACATTGAAGCAAGGGGACGGTTCTTCTGCTTCCCTTTTCGGTAAGAAGCAGGAGAACCGTCCCCTTGCTTCCTGGAAGACTCACTTCGTTTTTCTTTCTTTCATCACTTCAGCTATTTGTCGGGAGTTTACATCTTTCTCTTCATATAGCTTGGCAATGATGTTGTCATAGTCCTCTTCACTTCGATTTTGACTTAATTTGTATGCTGCTTGAACTTCTTCCACCTTCACTTTAAAGCCCACAATGCCTTTGATTTGTTTTTTGGCTTTTGAAGATAGTTTCTCCCATAATGCTGCATTTTCACGGTGTTGTTCATATTTTTGCAATAGGGATTTCAGGTCTTCCTTCAATTCTTGTTCACTCATGAGACTGGCCGTTCCATATACATGGACAGCTTGATAATTCCACGTGGGCACATTTTCAGACTTGTACCACGAGGATGAAATGTAAGCATGGGGGCCTTGATACATAACAAGAACAGGATCATCCCCGAACGTTTTCCACTGAGGATTCCCATAAGCCAAATGGCCGGTGAGATAGTAGTCATCCCCTTGTTTATGCAATTCCAAAGGTACGTGAGTGGCTATAGGTTTTCCTTGCTCTGTCGTTACGATCGTTCCAAAAGAGTTCCTCTGAATAAAATCTCTGATTTCATCGAATTCTGTGACTTTAAAATGATTTGGGATATACATCCTCATCCACCTCTTCCCTTATTATTAGAGTCTTTTAACCATTATTAAATCCGTTTGTTCTTCATCTCCCATAAAAAAAGAGTGCTCTCCCGTTTGAACAAACCCCAATTTTTTGTAGAAAGAAATGGCATTTTCATTTTTTTCCCATACACCCAGCCAGATCTTCTTTTTATTCTGTTCCAAAGCAATATCCATAGCTTTATTAAACAGATATTGACCGAGTCCATGCTTTTGACATTTTTTTTTAATATAAATACGCTCGATCTCAAGAGAGTCATGATCCATTTCTTCAGATTGAGCATCCCCAGTATTCACCTTTACATATCCAGCCACCTCATCATAAAAAGAAACAAAAAAGAAATGCGATGAAGGATTGGCTAACTCATTTTCTACTTGCTCTATGTTAAATGCCTCCTCCAAATAGGCTTTCATATTTTCTGGGGAATTCTGATCCTCAAATGTCTCCTTAAATGTTTCATAACTAATTTCTTGAAGGATTTGTGAATCTTCCTGAGCACATCTTATCAAATTTATTTTCATTTAACCTTTTGCTCCTCTCTATACTCAATAGCTTCTCTTGTTTCCTTTTTTAACAAAATCCCAGTCTTTTTCTATATTTTTTCTTACTCTTAGAAGAAGATGGAAGATGGTATCAATTTCTTCTTCGGATAAACCCTCTAAGGCAACAGCATTGGAATGTTCATTTTCTTTTTTAATAAAAGGAAAAATCTTTTTCCCTTTCTCAGTTGGAAAGAGTTTTTTTATTTTTTTGTTCTGTTCGTCTTCTTTCTTCTCAATAAAGCCATTCATTTCAAGTTTTTTAATAGAACGTGCTGCTGTAGTTCGATCTACTTTTATCAGCTCAGCTACCTTCTCTTGAATGATTCCCGGGCTTTCACAGATTCGCACGAGATATAAATACTGCCCTCTCGTAAGGTCATATTCTTTGAATTCTATATTACTGATTGAATCTAATGCCCTTGCGATCATTCCAATTTCACGGAGTATTTCTTTCATATTCAACCCCCTCAACATACATTTTTGTTGCAAATACAACATGTAATCCTCTACACTTAATTTATCTTATTTTTGTTGTATTTGCAACAAAAACCAATGAAGGGATAGATGAATGTGACGTTTTTCTTTTATGTAGTAGGAATTTTGCTATTAACCCTTGGCATTTCTTTCACGATACAATCGGACCTTGGCACTTCCCCTTTTGACGCACTTTTGGTAGGACTCGCTAACCACGTGGGGTTTACGGTGGGAACCTGGGAAATCATCATTGCTTTGATCGTAATAGGGTGTAACTCGTTTCTAAAAAAGCAAAAACCAGAAATTTTGGGGTTGTTAACAGCATGTATAACGGGGATTAGTATCGATATGTGGCTCATTCTATTAGAAAATTTGTTCATACCTGAACTATGGTACAGCAAGGTTATTTACTTTGGAATCGGCTTAATAGCGATAGAATTAGGTACTGCCCTATACCTACACACAAATATCGCACCGATCCCGGTTGACCGATTAACGCTAATCATACAGGAATTAACGAGAACCAATCTATTTTATTCGAGAACGTTCATTTACCTCATCTTCTTACTAATGGCCTTGATTATTAAAGGACCCATTGGCGTTGGAACTTTATTAATCGTTTGCTTAAGTGGTCTAATACTGAACTACTTTATGTCATTTACTAGGAAGGTATTGGACCATGTATGAATGAGCCTTCTACTATTAGTACATTAATAATGAAAAAAATGACACAAAAGCTATTGGTTAGTAAGATACCAATCTCTTTTGTGTCATTACTAAACTGTCGCCCGTCACGAAGCAAGAGAACCGTCCCCTTGCTTTCTCTTAATTCAGACCTTCCATGATGCTTTCTAATGTTTTCCCATTCTCGGTTGATTTCGGTTGGTTTTCATGTGGGATTGTTGGATTTTCTTTTAGGAAGTTTTGTTTGATATAGTTCATGTCGACCAAATCAATTGTACCGTCAAAGTTGATATCTCCTTTGCGGTCGTTCGTACCCCAATGTTCTTCCAGGTAGGTCGCATCAAGAATATCGATTACATGGTCTTTGTTCACATCTCCCGCAATGGCTGCCTTTTTATCTATAAATTTCTTTTCACCTACATGACCATCTAATCCGACATAGAAGGACTTTTGTACGGTGAAATGACCGGGTATATCAAATAGTAATGTTAATGGTTCTCTAGTCGAAGGCAGTAATTTCACTTCAAAAGTAGGCTCTTCCATTACGTTCCCCGGATATTGATTTCCGTCCTCATCCATCACCTTGACTGTCGCACCCATTGTGGAATAATCAAATAGCTGTACAGGACCGGATGCGGATAATTCATACACTGCTTCTCCATTCATGGTCCCTAAAATGTAAGAATTCGCAGCATGTATGTTGAATGATGGATCAATTCGTCCACTTGTTGTTTTCACATCAGATAAGTTTGTGAAATCGGCTTTTGTTAGTGACACTTTTGCATAGTCATTCATATAGTGATCCGTTTTCACTTCTGCTTTTAATTGAAGGAGAGAGAGTACATCTTCGGCATTCCATGTTGTATCCTTAGCTTGTAATGTCACCTTAATCGTACCATTTTCATTCGTCACTTCTGCATCGAAGTGATCCTTCATTGTTTCTACTAAAGCAATTTCTGTAAAGGAAAGAACTTTCGGGTCGTATTTGAATTCCAGTTCTGCTTTTTTAAATACGCCTTGATTCGCAGCATTTACATCGAATGTGACCGTTTCACCTTGCGTCACTTCTTTCTGGCGTGGGGTAGTTGTCACATATGGTGAACCTTCTTTAACAAAATAGTACTGCAAGGAAGCAGATTTATTCCCCACATGATCTGTTGAGTAAAATTCAACAGGCAGTACGTTTAAGTGGCTGGGGATCGTGCTTCTGACGAAATGAAAATTCCCTTCCGCGTCAACTGGTATTCGGGATGGGTAATTAGTGTTGTAACGATAATAGACCGTATTATTTGCTTGAGTGACGTCGGAACCAGCAGCTTTCAAATCAAGTATTGCTTGATCCATTACATTCCCTTTGATATCAATCACCGGATTTGAATCATCAGAATTTACTTCAATGACGCCTCCAGCCAGATTGGTAGTCAATTCAGGATTTGAATTATCAACGGAAATCGGCTTTTCAATCATGATTTGTTTTCCATTTTCTCTCGTAAAGACAAACTTCACCTTATACGTACCCGGCTTTACTTGGACGGGTTCCATGGCTTCAACTTGTTCGGATGTGACTCCAAGAGGATAATAATCCCCCTTGAAGAAAGGGTTTAGTTTAATCTCTTTCCCTTCAGGCATTTCAGTTCCTGCGTAATAGCCAATATATCCGATATCTTTAGAGTTTGCATCCGCTAAGAAAATATCAAGTGAGCGCATATAAGAATTTAATTTCAGACTAGCTGATGCTAAACTGCTGTAATTTAAATTCCCGTTATTGATGGTTGTAATTCCCGAGCTCGTTTCCAGATATTCAACCCCATCTTTCACCTTTCGAATACTGAAAGGTATACGATATTCCTCTGTCGAATCTTCCTTGTTCACGTAACGGATATACCCTTCATAGTAACCGTCTTCAGCTGTCTTAGGCACGTTCAAGAAAACATTGGTTTTCTTTTTCTTCCCGGCCTTTACTTTCATATCGTGATCAAAGGTCAGCTGTATTCCATTTTTGGAAGCGTCAAGGGAATGCTTTGTAAACTTTACACTTCCAATAAACGTTTTCGTTTCTTTACTGGAATTATTCATCATGATTGTTCGTTGATCTCTAAGTGAATCATCTTCATGCTGCAAACTAAAGCTCATACTCCCTGTCAGCTCATCGATCAGAATTTCCTCACCATTTAGGAAGTTTTTCGTCTCATCCATCACCTGAAAATTCATATCTGAATGAATCGCTTCATACGCATCGATACGGCCGGCTCCCACATCAAAAACACTGTACTCTTCTGCCATTTCATCTGCCGTATTCATCAAAGATGTTTTAATATCAGATGGTGTGGCTTTTGGATTTTTTTCAAGCATTAACGCTGCCACGCCCGCTACTTGCGGAGATGCCATAGAGGTCCCTGATAATCGGGCATAACCGTATTCGTACTGTCCTTCATATTTCTCACCGCGTAAATAAGGAGGAACCGTCGACATAATATCAAGTCCCGGTGCTGTCACTTCTGGCTTAATATCATACGTAAATAGCGCAGGTCCACGGGAGCTGAAATAGGAAATGGTGTCCTCCGGGTATATCACATTTTTTTCAGGTTCTTTAAATGTATAGTGTGCCGTTTCGTTCTGTAACAATTCTTTAAACGCTTTTCCTTGCTCGCCATTAAGAATATAAGCATACGTATTATCTGTGGAGACAGCTATTTTATCTCCGATGAATCCGTTATAAGTACCGTATATAAATACAGCTGCCGCTCCATGCTGTTTGGCTAACCTTACTTTTTCATACGTCCGATTCGTCCCGGTTGAAACCAGGGCAATTTTCCCCGATACGTCTACACGATTGAAATCAGTTTCCAGTCCTTTACCTGCATCGACTATATCAAATGTTTTTCCTTCTAATGTCCTGGCGTCCTCACCATAGCCATGTGTAGAATAACGAATTTCCGAATCTACTTCTGTACGGCTGCTTTTAAATGTTCCTGTATAATTGAACTCTGCAACTTCTGGATTACTCGAACCAACGGTAATCCCAAGTGCTGAAGCGGCAGGAGTTCCAAGAGTATACTGTCCTCCCCCTTCATTACCTGCGGCCAGAATACACGTAATACCTGATAATACTGCATTATTGATCCCAATCGCTAAAGGGGAGTATGGATCGTTAGAATTAGCCCCAAGCGACAAGTTCATAACATCCATTTCGTCCTTCACTGATCTCTCAATACCAGCTAAAATATCTCCCGTTGAACCAGTCCCATGTGGACCAAGAACTCTATATACATAAAGGTCCGCATCTGGTGCCACCCCTTTAGTTGCATAGGCTGATTCTGCTTTCCCCTGTCCTGCAAGGATACCGGAAACGTGGGTACCATGAAAGGTAATATAATTCGAAGCATTCCCGCCTGGCTTCCCGGCTTTGATCCAATCTTCATAAGTCGTTTCCATTGGATCATTATCATCATCTACAAGGTCATATCCACCTGCGTAAGCATCTTTCAAATCTGGATGGTTATAATCAATTCCAGTATCAATCACACCCACTTTGATGTTTTTCCCAGTTAAACCTTCTTCATGGAGTTTGTCTACCCCCATTATTTCTTGAGGGGTTTTCCCACTATAAGGGGACGTATTCGTATTTTCTTGAGTTGGTTCGATTAACTGTACTTGTTTATTTTCGTAAACGCTTTTAACTTCTTCAGATTGAAGTAAGGTTTCTACCTGATCCGCAGGTAGGGTTATGGCAACACCATTGAATGCTTCCGTAAATGTATCACTTACTTTATGCTTTACCTTTAGGTGAGATAAGTCCTTATTAAATTGTTCATGGGATGCTTCTATCTTTTTGTTCGCATCTTCTTGTGTTAAGGATCTTCCCTTAAGCTTTTCCAGCATGATGGCAGTGTTTGCTGTATGCTGCTTAAACTCGACAATAACGGATATTTCTTTTGAACTATCCAGCTTCGTCTCAGGTGAGATATTTATTTCGGGTTTACTCGTTGTATTCAAATCCTGGAGTGCTTTTCTTTGCTCGGGCGTTAACTCTTTCAGAAACTGGTTGATCCTTGCTGTTGTTTCCCCGTGAACAAGATTGGCTGCCTCTGACATTTGTTGAGTTTGTTCTCGATTTATACCGGTGTGTGCCTCCGCTTCAGAGTTTGTTATACCGTCAATAGGATTTAATAACATGGCACTAACCGCTAACACAGACACCTTTACGATTTTCTTTCTCCGTTTCATTGTTTTCCCCCATCAGTCCATTATTTTCATTAGAGCCTGCGACTAAGCCTTATATGTTCCTTTGAACTCCATTTAAAAAAAACGATTTTCACCACCTTTGAAAATAATCTTGAATACTCAGGAATTAGCAAACTATGAGCATACCTACCAATTAGAGTTAACATGGCAAAACCCCTCTATAAAAAGGACTTTCCCAAATCAAAACAAAGCGAACATGTCAGCATCATCAAGCGATATGATACTGACAAGGTTTTCAACTCATCACAAAAGCACCAATCAAAAAAACCGGGACAATCACCCTACCAAATTCCCCCCATTTGGAAGCATGGGGACGGTTCTTTTGCTTCCGAATGTTCATTTTTCCATTCATCTCCTCACTGATAACGCCCAGTCTCTTGAAAGTCACCGTTAAGACCAATAACCTATTTAAGACAAAAAAAAGCATGGGGACGGTTCCCGTGCTTCCTGTTTGGTCAAAAACGAAGCAGCAGAACCGTCCCCATGCTTCCCCATGCTTCCCTAATCATTGGTCAGTTTCAAGTTTCCTGTGTTTTGAATATCTACATGGATGATAAATGATGCATTCAGTTCAGGGTAATACTGTGAACGCCAATTTTTTAAGTTTTGTCGGGGTATTTCTTTTCGAAACATTTGACCCAATCCCAAAATATCGGCTTCGGACTTTTGTAGTTTGGTGAACATTTGTTCAAATCTGTTCGTCACAATTTTTTCAAAATCCTCTTTTATTTCTTTTTCTGAAGGTTTCCCTTTTGTTTCCAATACCATGACAACAAAGTTCATGTGGGTTACTAAAGATGGCCGATCATGAGTGAAGGTACTCTTGTGAGACATCGAGTCGTCAAGAATTAATACACTTCCTACATTGGTTACTTCTACTCTCCCTTGAGTACTTTCCCCATTAAATGCATTATATAATAACGTTTCATCGGGACTGATTTCTTCTACCATTCTTCCGTTTTTGATTACCCCCGCCCCTTTGTACTCTACCAGGGTAGTGTCTCCACGTCGAAGAAGAGGTACGGCAACATCTCTTGTGTAGGAATGGATACTCCTGTAAATTTGCCACACCCTTGTTAAGGCAATTTCCGGATCCCATCCAGCATTTTTTTCAAAAAAACCGAAGAGACTGGTGCCGCTGGGGGGAGTATCCTTTTCCATGCTGGCAAAGAAATCCTCTATATTGTCATCACATATGGCAACGAGCGCTTTGGCAGACACATCTCTTGACCTCATGATTCCTGAAATCAGGTCTTCCACCCCTTCTTCCGCTAATCGTCTCTCCAATACAATCACCTTTACATGTAATAAATCCACATCTTGTTCTATGTTGGTACTTATCTTCTCCACCGCTTCATTGATCGTTTCACCATACCCGATCACCACCCGGGTCCTAATGGTACCATTTTGAGGTTCCGGGATTTGCAAGTAGACTTTATATTTTTCCATATCCTTCGAAACTCCCAACACAACAGGCATGACCCGATGGTTAATATCCCTGTTATCCCAGCATCCGCTTACTAACACAATGGGTAACAAGAGTAATACCCACATCCTTACGTTTTTCTTCTTCACATACTCTCCCCCCTTCTTTCTTTCACACCAAGGAAATAGATTGAGGTTGGGACACCAAAGATGACGAAGAATCGTATGATCGTATTCCACTTGAACAGCATTTCCACACCATTCCAATTATGAATCCATAAGCACACCAAATAGATAAATATAGATAGTCCAATAATCAGCAAAGACGACTTGGCACTTGGCCATAGACACTTGCGAATGATTCTGTCTAGCATCCACAATACTAATGAAATGTACAGGAGGGTGAAAATGACGACGCTAAGTAAGAAGAACACCGTTAACCGATCAAACATAATCCAGGTTAAGTGAATAGCGTCTACCGTCATGACAAAGGGAAAAATAAAATGGGAAGTCGTTGCTTGTCCGAAAGTAAGAACCGGTACATAAACAGATAGCAGAAAGATGGGGATTAAAACGATTCCTGCCCACATAATCTTTCTTCCTTTAAACGGAACGAATGGGTGAATAAAGCCCAGAAACAGAAAAGAGCCACCAATGGCAAAGTAGCTTTTTAAATAAGATGATTTGGTTAAAAAGGAGAAATCATTGGGTAAAAGGGGATAGATATAGCGCCAATCCACATTTTGAAAAGAGGAAATCATAATAAAACAAAGGATCGGAAACAACAGCAGGAAGATTAAGTAGCCGGTTCTCATAATCCCTTCAATCCCCTTGAGAGCTAAGTAACATGCAACCGTCATGATAAGAGCCATAATCGCCCATAGAGGAGTCTTTGAAAGAAAAACGATGGAAACAATCTCTGAATAGGCACGCACAGAAATGATGTTTGCCATGAGAAAGTAAATGAAAGTTGGCGCAAGAATCATAAAGGTGAGAACCTTTCCTTTGTCCTTGTAAATCGTAATGATATCTTTGTCAGGGAAATGACTGATTCCCTTCAACAATAAATAGAGTAAGATGAAATGGATAGAGACTCCAATCATTATTGGAATCCAGTGTCCTTGAGTTGTACTCATAATAATATTGGCCGGGTACAAGAAAAGGATGAGTCCAACATGAGTTAATATGTACAATATACTGACATACAAGCTTCTATCCACTATTACTTTCCCCTTTCATCGTAATGTAAGGCATCCCTAACGTGTTAAAACCGGCTAGATAGGCGGATACAAAAAATATGCCTGCAAACAATCCAAATACACCAAATATGGCGGAAAGTATCAATAGGAGGTATTTAAAGATTCGAATAAATAGGGAATTGGCGAAGCCTATGATGGTCGAATTGGCGATCGTTGTCGCAGCTAAAATGATGATAAGCAGATTACTGACTAATCTTGCCTCTACAACCGCCTGTCCTAAGATGATCCCTCCTACCATGGTAATCGTTGGGCCAACGCTTTTTGGAAGCCTTAAACTTGCCTCCAATATTAACTCAAGAATAAGGAGCATTAACATCGTCTCTATAAATGCAGGATACGGGACCCCTTCTCGAGACTGAGCAACCGATAATGCTAATTCTATTCTGAGCATTTCCGGATTCACTGAAACCAATGCTACATATAATCCAGGAAGAATCACGGAAATAAGAGCTCCCGTTATTCTAAGCAGTCTCTTGGCGAACATGATCGGATATGAATAGTTTCGGTCATTCTCCAGAAAAAACAGATCTGAAAATACATTGGGAAGGATTAGAGCGAATGGAAATCTGTCTAAAAATAATACAATCTTCCCTCTTTCCAGGCTTCTATAAACCTCTAAAGGAATTTCAGTCGTTTTAAAACTCGAGATCACATTTCTTTTTGGAAATCCCAGCATATTCGAGATATCTTGTAGATTGTTTAGCTCGAAATGCTTATTCCTTTCCATTCTGGAAATAATCTCATCCTTCAGCTTCGCGTGGACTTTATCCGTACGAAATAGGAGCGAAACGCTCTTCTTTTGCTCCTCACCAAATGAATAGGCCGTCACATTCAAGTGGACGGAATTAATCTCTTTGCGGATCACGCCGATATTCGTGTTCAGGTCTTCAGTGAAAGCAAGTAAAGGGCCTTGTAGAATATTGTCATTCGTAGGTTGCTCGATTCCACGGCTCAATTCCCTGCCGACCGTGTCAACATAAGGAATCAACGCATTTTGACTACGTATATATATGAGCAGCTTGCCTTCCAATATCGATTGAACAAAATCACTTTGCTCATTTTTCTCTTCAACTTGATGTAAAAATCCCCTTTCACCACTCTCATGAAAATGCCTCTCGAGAGATTGTATCGTTTTGGGCAAATCGATGAGACTATCCAACCCCAGCAAGACAATTTGATTCTGATCAATGATTTGCTCCAGCATAAAAAAGTCAGCGCTACCACCAAATACATCCTTGATTTCCTTTAAAATAGAATCCATAAAAGGGAAGCTCCTCTAAATACATCATTAAAAACAACTTATCCATATCATGGATATTTTATTCAGGAAGCGCGGGGACGGTTCTGTTGCTTCCTTTTCACACAAAAACGGTGACCGGGAAATCCGGTCACCGTTTTTCATCGTATGCAATATAGAAACTTACCTACTTTTATAATGTATCTCATTCCATAGATACTTTTTTCGTGGCAACATTTTGTTGGAATGCCTGATCATGCTCCACCATAAGCATGGTTGGATTGAAGCTATGAATAAGCTCTTCAATCTGCATGCGTGAATAGATATCAATAAAGTTTAATGGCTCATCCCAAATGTATATATGGGCTTTCTCACATAAACTTTTCGCTATAAGCAATTTTTTCTTTTGGCCGCCAGAATAATGGGAGATGTCCTTTTCAAACTGAATCCTGTCAAAGTCCATTTTCCGTAGAATGGATTTAAACAACGTCTCATCTATCAGGTGCTCTTCAATAAAGTCAGATAACATGCCTTTTAGATGAGAAGTGTCTTGATGGACATACGAAATAACAAGTCCCGAACCTACCTTCATTGTCCCTCTGTACTGAAGGGGCTCCCCTAGGATCAGTTTCAGAATACTACTTTTCCCACTCCCATTCTTCCCATCAAGGATGACGCGATCTCCTTGTTTCATGTTCAAGCTGATCGGTTTATTCACGATTTTGCCATCGTACATAACGGACACATCCGTCAGACTCACCAATTCTTTCGAATGAAGTTCCAACGGCTCTATTTTTAATGCCTCGGTTTTTTCTACATTTTTCAGCAAATTTGATTTTTCCTCAATGGCTTTTTGCTGTCTTGATTCGAGGTTTTTAGATCGTTTCATCATCTTCGCTGCCTTATGACCTACAAAACCCTTGTCCAATTTAGAACCAGAATTTGTTGTTCCTTCTTTGGATGCTTCCACGTGGTTTGACCAACCTGCTGACCGTTTCGAAGACTGTTGTAGCCGCCCGATGTCTTTTTGCAGGCGCTCGTTTGTGGCTTCTTCATGTTCCTGTTGCCTATCAAAATTCAGCTTCCAGGAAGAATAATTTCCACTTTGAACTTCTATATTTGTTTTATTGATAGACAAAATGTGATCAACGCACCCGTCCACAACATGCCTATCATGTGAAATTAAGATAAATCCTTTTTTCTTGCTTAAATAGTCTGCAACCATCTTTCGGGCATTCGTGTCTAAATGATTGGTTGGCTCATCGATTAACAGAAATTGGCCTTCATTTAAGAAAAGTGCAGCAAGCAACACCTTCGTTTGTTCCCCATTGGATAATGTCTCAAATGGACGGTACATTACCTCGGCATCGACATGTAAATACGAAATCTCCCGAAGGAACTGCCAGTCTTCTACTTGAGGGCATATACTTTCTAAAATTTCATGAGTGTATTTGCTTTTATCAGCTACCGGATAAGGAAAATAATTAAACTCAACCGAAGAATTGATTTTCCCGCTATACTCGTAATTTCCTAATAACAAATGAAAAAATGTGGTCTTCCCTCTTCCATTTCGACCGATAAATCCAAGCTTCCAATCTGTATCTATTTGGAAGTTCACATTTTCGAAAATAGGATCAAAGCTGCTCGGATAAGAAAAAGTCAGGTCTTGCACTTGAATCATTGACATCATAATTCCTCCTTTGTATATATACACATTCCTAATATACAAAGTCGACTCATCCATCGAATCTATTTTACTCCGCATAAGTTTGATGGACAGGAACGACTTATACGGAGTGGATCATGCACAACAATTGTGTCGGTACTCATCTCATCTCTCCTTTACCTATTAGAGTGTGGATAGAGTTATGAAAAGTATACTTCGCATCTTTGAGAGAACAAAAAAATCCCCCAATCGTTATTGGAAGGATCGTCATACACTCATATTGGATACGTCTTTCATGGTATGAAAATATTGCCATAACCAGTAAGACATAAACAAGTTTATAAAAATGAACAGACTAATCCTATACTTACATGTTCGAACGTTTATTCGATTCAAATAAAATATAGATTAGTTAATCATTGTTCATTCATCAGCTCTCTCATATTGATTTAAAGTATCATCATGTATCCACGTCTCAGAGAAAAATGAAAAGCTCATTTTTCGAATATAAGTATATCACGAATGTTCCCATTCTGCATAGGGGAAGCGCGGGGACGGTTCTCGTGCTTCCTTTTTACGCCAAAAAGAAGCAACAGAACCGTCCCCATGCTCCTCCTATGACAGCATCGAGACGATTTTTCGCTTCTACTTTTAGGATGATTTCAGAAAAAACGGTGCATCCCCCACCAAGCTTATGCTTTACCATCCCGGGCATCAGGCATCCATCTAGTGCACGAATGTTATAGCTGTCATCAAGAAGAGGTCCGTCCCTCTAATTCCCTAATCGCGCTGATCGCTCCTATTTTTGTACAGACAGTTGCCCCTACGCGATTGCTGGTTGAAATGACGTTCTTTAATTCTTCGAAATTATCCAGGAGGGCTTCCGGATCCTGATAGTGATTGAGTTGATGCAGTGTCGCCCCAACGAATGCGTCTCCTGCTCCCGTTGAATCAATGGAATGAACGGGAATGCTTGGGACGATACACGATTCCTTACCATTTGAAATCAGTGTTCCATCCTTCCCAAGGGTGACGGCTACCGTATGGGCTCCCAGTCTATGAAAACGTTCGACTCCATCTGATAGATGGGCAAATCCAGAAATGATCTTACATTCCTCTTCGCTTACTTTGACGAAGTCTGCTTGGCTGATGCACTGCTCCGCCACCTCAATGAAGTCCCCCTCTCTCCCTTTCCATAAATCGCCTCGGAAGTTCGGGTCAAAGGAGACGAATTTCCCTGCTTCTTTGACGGTTTGGATGAAGGATACGTACGCGGACTTAAAGGGATCCTCCAGTAAGGCGGTAGCCGATCCGAAGTGAATGATGGAAGATTCCCTCCAACTGCTTTCATGAAGCTCTTCCTTGTTCAGATGGGCATCCGCCCCTCGATTAAACACGAAATCTCTTTCCCCATCTTCTTTCAAAGATACAAACGCCAGGGTTGTAGGATGATGCTCATCAAGAAGAATGGAAGAATCATCAATGGAAAGATCGTTCATGGTCTTTTTTAGGAAATGGCCGAACGGGTCATTTCCTACCTTGCTCAGGAATCTGGCGCGCCCCCCAAGTGTGGTGATGGTGGCACACACATTCGCAGGAGCCCCTCCTGCTTGCTTGGAGAAGTGTTGACCATGTGCCAGGTCTTTATTGATATCGGTACAAAAGAAATCGATGAGCAGTTCACCGATACATAAAATCGAAGGGTTATTCATGCTCTCACACTTCCTTTCCCCAGATAGAGGAAAGCTCGGTAACCAAGAGCTCTTCCACCTTGGCACCACCTCCAAGGGCAGTGAAGGAAAGGGTGTGATTCGTTCCCTTTGGAAAGATAAGATTGGTTAATACTCCCCGTCCTCCCTGTGCGAATACCTCTAAGGAAGACGAGTCCAGGAATAACTGAAGGCTGAGTGTATCGTCCAATAATGCCACAGGACATTCGGAAATTCCCGGAAATGAATCCGAAAACTCGTGTTCTCCTGACTGAGTCCGATCGACCGATAACATGTGGGTGATTCGATTGTACCGAATACTTGTTTTCTCATCGGATGAATGCTGGATCGTCAGACAGAACTCTTCTGCCTTTTCCAACGTTACAGCCAGATTCACTTCCACCAATTCATGATTTACATCTATTAAGTACGCTTCTTCCGTTAACTCTATTGCATTAGAGACCTTTGATTCTTTTCTGATTTCGCTGATTTCGGATACAGGTTTTTGTAAAAGCTGAACACCATCTCTAGTAGAAATCAAGGTCATTTCTCTAGGCAGCGTCATGGCTCCTCTCCACGTTTCAGTCGGAACCTGATTTGCATATCTCCAGTTGTTCATCCATCCAAGATAGATTCGTCTTCCGTCCTTTTCAGGGATATCGGACCAGCTCACTCCCGCATAATTGTCCCTTCCGTGATCAAGCCAGAGGATGGAGTCCGCACCATGATGGTTGATAAACGTCCTGCCGTCAAAGTCCCCAACAAAGTACTGGGTCCTTGAACCTTCCTTGAAATCGGGATTGTCACCAATGCTCACCAGCATCACCCATTTCACATGATCGGGATTACCGTCAACCATGAGTGGAAACAGATCCGGGCATTCCCATACTCCGGAATGGGAGCCTTCGTCTTGGCCGAATTCACTGGCAAACTCCCAATCGATCAAGTTAGGGGACGTATAAATGGTAATCGTCTGACCTGTCGCCAGCACCATGACCCAACGTTCAGATTCCTCATGCCAAAATACTTTGGGATCCCGGTAATCGGTAATGTCTTCATCTGACAGGACAGGATTCCCCTCGTATTTCTCCCACGTCCTCCCATGATCAAGACTATAGGCTAGACTTTGCCTCTGTCTTGGACGATCGGAATCCGGATATGAGTCGGCGCTTGTATAAATGGCGGCCAGCCCCCCATTCCCCTTTTCAAAGAAACCCGAGGTATTCTTCCAATCCACCACCGCGCTTCCAGAGAAAATAGCACCGTGCTCGTCAGGATAAAGAGCGATCGGCAGCTCCTCCCAATGGATCAAATCCCGACTAACCGCATGCCCCCAGTGCATCGGTCCCCACGTGGTTCCTTGTGGATGATATTGAAAGAAGAGATGATATTCCCCTTCAAAATAGACCATCCCATTCGGATCATTCAGCCACTTTTCCTTCGGGGAAAAATGAAATTGCGGACGATAGGTTTCTGAATAGAGGCTCATTTTTTCTTGATAATGTTTTGTCATAAGAATTCTCCTTTGCATTCGAAAGGCTGCACGATTGCCTGGGCAAGGTACAGCCTGAATGTAATTATGATTGGTTACGGTCATATCCATCCTGCTTTATTTTCAACCACTCCTGTAACCCGAGGCGATCGAGTTCTTTCAAGTAATCCGCCCATTCTTCATCGGCTTTCCCGTTGGTGATCCATTCCGCCTTTTTACGCTTCACATAAGCAAGCAAATCGGTCTCGATCTTCGAAAGCTTATCTAACTCCTCAAGAGAGAAGAATACTTTTGGATAGATGTTATCCGCCTTCATATCCGGTACCATGACATCCTTCATGAGCCCCAGTCTCCAGGCAGCATCATCCGGTTTCGTTGTCACGGCTCCATAGTATTCGTCCAGGATTGCCAGTGGACCGCCGACGGATGTCTTTTCCCTGAGTTCAACAGGAGCGGTTCCTTCTAATGGAAGGTGTTTTAATGAATGACTGTCACTATCCAATTCGAAGATATTCTGCTGTTTGTCATCCCCATATGTTCCCCAGTTGTTTTGAACCGATTGAAGCGGGTTATAGAATTGATCGATCCACTTCGCCGTTAATTCAAGGTTCTCGTTAGCACTTGTGATGACCATTTTATTCCGGTCAAATCCCATACCGTTCGTTCTCGCCACATTCTTCGTTCCATCGGGGCCTTCAAGGGCAGGCATGAGGTCGTATCGATCGTTCATACCCGTGATATTGGCTTTATCCCATGTGAAGTACATGCCGTAACGTCCTTCTTTCCCTTTCGACAGGTAGGTGTTCCAATCCTGTTCAAAGGCTTCTACGTCAATCAAATCTTCTTTATATAATTCATTTAAATAATTGATGGCATCCTTATACCCTTCGTCGGCTGCCGTCAGCTTCACTTCACCGTCATTTGTAACGACCGTGTGATCCCAGTTTTCACCGAGTCCGAATGAACCGAACAAGAAGGACACATCTTCACCTCCATGGTTGATGATGAAGGACATCGGAATTTCATCAGCCTCACCGTTCCCGTTTGGATCCTGCGTCTTGAATGCTTTCAGGACTTCTTTAAGTTCATCGGTTGTTTTTGGCATCTCAAGCCCCAGTTTATTCAGCCATTCGACATTGATCCAAGGGAAGTCATCAACAGAGTGGATACTTTCCTTTTCTGAACCAAGCTCTTCAATCCAAGGGAAGGAATAAATATGTCCATCCGGTGCCGTCATCATCGATCGATATTCAGGTGCATCTTCCAAGACCTTTTTCAGGTTGGGCATATGCTCATCAATCAGATCCTCAACAGGAACGATCGCTCCATCCTTCGCAAGCTTCAATAGCTCATAGTCACTGTATCCCGCATTCATGATCGCGTCTGGAAGTTCGCCGCTCGCGACAGCCAGATTCCGTTTTTCATTGAAGGTTTCCCCCGCCGTATAATTGGTCCAGTCGATCTTCACTCCCGTTTCTTCCTGGAGCCTTTTGAAGATCAGCTTTTCATTTGGATCATCCGGAGCAAGTGGTGAGCTGGATGTCATCATCTTAAGCGTCACCTGCTCCTCTAACGGAAACTTCACATTTTCCAGTTCATAATTTTCAGAAGAAGCACTTTCACTGTTGTTGCTGCACCCGGCTGCAAGCAGCATCCCTGACATCAGAAATACCGACATTGTCTTCGTCTTTTTCCCCATTGTTAAACCCCCATTGATAAAATATAGATTATTTTAAAGATCCCACCATAACACCTTTTTCAAAGTATTTCTGGAAGAATGGATACATAATGATCAGCGGCAAGCTTGCTAATACGATGGATGAATACTTGATCATCTCTGAAATTCTTTGGAGTTCCGCTGCCGCCTGCTGATCAGCGATCATTCCCGGTTGTACCTCATTCTGGATAAGGATCGATCGCAGGACGAGCTGTAACGGGTACAAATTCCGGTCCTCAAGATAGATCATCGCATCGAAATATGAATTCCATTGTGCGATGAACGCATAGAGCGCGATGACAAAGATGATCGGCTTTGATAACGGAAACACGATGTTCAAGAAGATCTTGAACTCCGATGCCCCGTCGATCCTTGCTGCTTCCTTCAACTCATTCGGAATCGATTTGAAATACGTTCTTGCAAGGATAATGAACCAGACGTTGATGGCATTGGGAAGGATGATCGCCCAAATCGTGTTCAGCATCCCTAAGTCCTTCACCACCATATACGTCGGGATCAACCCTCCGTTGAAGAACATCGTGATGAGAAAGAACACCATGATGAACTTTCGTCCGACAAGTCCTTCAGCCGAGAGGGAATAGCCGGCAAAGATGCAGACACTCACGGTGATGATGGTGAACCCTGCAGAATAGAGAATCGAGTTGATGAATCCTTTGACGATGGTACCGTCCTCGAAGATTCGTTTATATCCTTCAAGCGTCCAATCTGAACCGCTGATGAGGAATCCTTTTTTCACCAGAACATTCGGTTCAAGAACCGATGATAGTAGAACGTATATCAGAGGGAACAGAACAATAATCACGATTCCCCCAAGCAGGATTTTGTTAATAAAAAGAATGAGTTTATCACTCCTGGTGTATTGGTACATCTCATTTCCCCCTTTCTATAAAAGACCTTCGCCTTCGTTTAATTTCTTGACCACACGGTTGACAAAAACCAATAAGATGACATTGATGACGGCATTGAACAACCCTACTGCCGTGGCGAATGAATAGTCACCTGCCTGCAGCCCCCGCTTGTATACATAGGTCGAAATGATTTCCGAGGTTGGAAGGTTCATAGATGTCTGTAACAGATAGGCTTTCTCAAATCCAATCGCCATGATGCCTCCTGCAGCCAGGATGAACAGGACCGCCATGACAGGCTTCAGTGTCGGAAGATCGATATGCCAGATGCGTTGAAGCAGGGACGCCCCATCTACGGTTGCTGCATCGTGAAGCTGGGGATCCACATTGGCGAGTGCCGCCACATAGATGATCGAGGCCCACCCCGCGCCCTGCCAAACTCCTGACCAGATATAGATGCTTCTGAAGGCTTCAGGATCAGACATGAATGAAATCGGCTTATCCGTAAAAACCGACAGCATCGCATTAATCGGTCCCGTAGGTGATAGGAAGAGAAAGATCATCCCTGAGATGACGACGACTGAGATAAAATGTGGTGCATAAAGGATGAGTTGAATATTCTTCTTCACTCCTGTTTTCCGGAGCTGATTCAGCATCAGAGCAAGGATGATCGGGACCGGAAAACCGATCAGAAGCTCGAAGGAACTTAATTTCAGAGTATTGACCAGAATATCCATGAAATTCGGAGACGATAAAAAGTCCGTAAAGTGCTTGAACCCCACCCATTCACTTCCATTGATCCCCCTGATGGGACTGAAATCCTTAAATGCAATGGATGCCCCATACATGGGAACATACTTGAAAATGATCGTAAGAATGATGGCAGGTGCAAGAAACAAATAGAGAATATAGTTTTTCTTCATATAATGGAGCTTGGTTTTGAGTTTCGAATTTTTCTTTGTTTCCGTTATGACTGGTGTATCTGCCTTCGCAAGTTCTTGCAAACGTTTGACCCCCTTTTGATAAATCACTTTGTTCAGAAACATTTGACCCGGCCCATTTAGGTGAGGATGTCTGTTGAGTTCACTTTACTGGAATACAAGAATGAAAACGTTTACTATTTTCGGATGAAACAGTTTAAATTTTTTGGAAGTTTACTGCACAAAAAAAACCTCTGGCAGCTGCCAAAGGTCTCTAGTCCAAATCATTCAGTTCTTCATTTATCTTGTTCACTGCTTCTTCTGCAGAAGCATTGACGTCCTTCCCTCCGATTCCCACGTCTTCAAATAGCGTTTTGACTGCCTCGCTCACGACAGGATAAGCCGGGGTGATCGGTCGATTTCTTGAATACTTTTGTGCCTGTTCCACGAAAATATTCTTCGGATACTCATTGAACTCGGGAAAGGCTTCAGCAACAGAATAACGAGCCGGAACATCCCCGGTGATCTCCACATATTTCTTTGCCCCTTCAAAGCTGGTGACATATCGGATAAACTCCCATGCTTCATCGGGATAGTCAGTTTCAGACGAAATCCCAAGGGACCAACCTCCGTTTGGAACCGCCTGTTCGCTCCCTTTCGGCAGGGCGGTAATCCCGAAATCCTCACCCAGCCGGAAATCAGGGTTCATCCTACTGAGACTCTCCACCATCCAGGAACCGAGGACCGTCATACCGAGCCTATCGGTCTCCAATGCTTCCTCGGGGAGTTCGACATTTGCCACCTCGTATTTCTGATATAAATCCTGATAAAACTGGAGGGCTTTCAGTGATGCCGGGGAGTTCAAATATCCACTCGCTGTCTGATTGCCCGGATCCAGTACATCTCCTCCAAATTGCCAAAGGATAGGCATCTTGAAGTAGGATGGCGACTCTCCATCCGGAAATCCCTGGGCCGGGTCTATTCCCGTGATGTCAGGTGCTAAAGCAGAGATTTTCTTAGCAGCCTCGAGAACCTCATCCCAAGTCAGCGGGTCATGTGGATTTTTGGAAGGGAGGGGAACCCCTGCTTTTTCAAACAAATGGATGTTATAAAAGAGAGCCACACTTGATTCTGCAATGGGTGATAAATAGATTTCATCCTCATATGTGATCCCTTTCAACGTAGGGGTTGCGAGATCCTCAATATGACCATCTTGTCTCATATACTCATTCAACGACAGCAGACCACCCGCACTTGCATAAAGGGCAAGAGTCGGCGTATCGATCGTCAAAATATCAGGCGGGTCACCTGCTGCCATCTCCGTTCTAAGCTTCAACTCATAATCCCCATAAGGGATAGGGACCATTTCCACATCAATCGTGGGATGCTCCTTATTAAAGTCAGCCACCAGCTCTTCATACGCCTGATTCTCAAGCTCTGTCCCTTTGTTTCTCCAGAATGTCAGGTGGATCTTGGCTCGGTCATCCAGCATTTCTTCGTCCTTATCTCTGCTGGTTTCCTGGAATGAGGTAAAAGTGAAGATGCTGTAGATCCCAACTGTCAACATGAGTAACGCAGCCAGTACATAGATGGCGGTTAATTTATACTTCATCGTGCCTCCCCCTTATCCACTGTCATGGATTTCCGGTAATCAAGCGGCTTTTGTCCAAATCGCTTCTTGAATACAGTGCTGAAATAGCCGGAATTGGAATAGCCGACAAGATGGGCAATCTCGATGATCTTTAACTGTTCATCCATCAACAGGGAACGGGCTTTGTCCATTCGAAGGTTCACGAGATAATCACTGAAATTCTGTCCTACCAGTTCTTTGAACATCTCCGATAAATAGGCAGAGTTGATATGGAATTGATCAGCAAGGGAGGTGAGTGAAATGTCATTGGTGTAATGCTTGTCCAAATACCGCCTCACATTTTCCACGATGGCAATTCCATTAGAGGAATGCCGGGTTTCACTCACCTTATCCGCAATCATTCTTGCCAGGTCCAGCAGTTCTCCTTTGACCCTCTCCCGGGAAGTCAGTTCCCATATACCCAATTGACAATTCCACATCTTCTTCTTCAAATCATCGGTATACAAATCATATTTCCTTGCGATGGATCCAAGCATAAAGAGCAGCCGGCTAGATACAAAGGAATAAGACATCACTGATTGCCGGTCGCATTCAGCAAGGGTATTCAGTAGATGTTTCTTGAATGTCTCATAATCGCCCTGCTCCATGCTGTTTGACAACTTCCATTCCACATCGTCTGTGAATTCCACCGTCTGTTTACTCGTTGTCCCGTCAATGAATTGGGACGTGGCATCAGCGGAACTTTGACTCCAGGAGAGAAGGGAGGATATGAATCCGTTCTTTAATTGAGATAAACCCATGACTACTTTTCCCACCCCAATGACCGTTTCAACATTCAGATAGGTGCTGACATTCCGTTGCAATTCCTGAACAAAGGTATGGATTGAATTCCCCTCCGAGTGTTGTAGACATAAGAAATGAATCATATTCTGATAGCTCGTGTCGTAGAAGGACATGATTCCTTCATGCTCATAGGATAATTCCCGGCACAACATCTTGAAGGGCAGAAACAACTCCCTAACCTGTTCGGGGTCACGACTTCGAATCTCTACGGTGATGAACTGGACGACCGTGTCCTCATCTCCCAGCACATCAAGCTTCAGCTGACTCAGTCTCTCCCCGGAAATATTCTTCCCTGCCCATTCATCCTTCACCAAATGAAGCAGGTACTGCTCTCTCATTTCCTCAGCGTGGAACTGGTTCATTCTGATCGTTTCCATTCTTCTCTGCTTCTCCGCTTCAACCTCGCCCCTGCTCTTCCTGAGGGCAGCCGTTAATTCCTCGGGATCGACGGGCTTAAGCAGATAATCCTTCACTCCTTCGACCAAAGAGGAACGTACATACTCGAAATCCGCGTATCCCGACAAGACGATCACCTTAATATCAGGATACTTACCCGATAACGCTTTCACAAGCTGCATCCCATCCAAGACCGGCATCCTGACATCCGTCAGGACAACATCAGGCATCACCTCTTCGATAACCTGTAACGCTTCCTTGCCATTGGAGGCTTCACCGGCAATAACAAAGCCTTCTTCTTCCCAGTCCACTTTCCACTTCAACCCTCTTCGGATTTGAATTTCATCATCGACCAGAATCACCTTCAGCATGAAGATCCCCCCCTCCACTTTTTATGCGTAAGACAATGGTTGTACCTTGATACTCTTTGGATGAAATGTGATAGGTGAAATTTTCTCCGTAATACAGCTTTAAACGCCCCAGGACATTTCTAAGTCCGATGCTTCGCCCTTTGCTTTCCAGTACATGACTGGATTCATGAGGACCGAGGTCACGCTTCAATTCTTCCACAATAGACTCAGGGATCCCGATTCCATTATCCTCAATTACAATCTCCACCCAGTCATTCACTTTCTTCGTCGAAATACGAAGAACAGCCTCCGTTTTCTCTATGAAACTATATTTAACTGAATTCTCCACGAGTGGCTGGATAACGAACTTAATGATCGGGAGCTTAGAGGCTGCAGGATCCTCCTGAATGGAAACGGAGAGCGCAGCTTCATATCGCAGCTTCAGAATTTCCATAAACCTCCGTATATAGGTCATTTCTTCCCCGAGGGTCACCATATCAGATTCCGTATTGAGGGAATATCGCATGATCCTCCCTAAATGAATCGTGACATCGATCACCTCTTTGTTCTTCCCTTGAGCTGCGAGACCACCGATGGTTTCCAACGTATTATTTAAAAAATGTGGATTGATTTGCAGGAGCAGTGCCTTGTATTCCGCATCCCTCCTGCGTATGTTGGCTTCATATTCTGTTTCAATCAGGGTATCGAGGCGATTGGCCGTCTGGCCGAACACATCCACCACATAACCAATCTCATCATTCGCTGTCTTAATGGAAGGAATCAATTGCTTCGCTTTCTTAAATTCTCCCTTTTCAACAAGCTTCATGGCACCGGTCAATTTCCCCAAAGGCTTTACGATGGTAGAAGAAAAGAGATAAGACGCCATGATGGTCAATAAGAAGATCCATCCACTCGTCAAAAGGAGATTCCTCTGAAGCTCATTAACCTGAGAGAACAGTTCGGACTTGGTGATTTCGCTGACCAGCACCCATTCCCCAACCCTTGCCTTCTGATAGAAAATCATATACTCTTCTTTTTCGAAAGGGACCTCGATTAATCCCGAGCTGTTCCTCTCCTTCTTAATAGTCTTTAAGCTTTCCTTTACTACATTCTCCGGTGTATCGACGCTGCCCGTCAGCACATTTCTTCCAAGGCTGTCCAGGAGATAGACTCTCCCGTTCTCGCCCAGCTTGATCTTGCTTAAGGCATTTTCAAGAAGGGACGATGGAAAATTCACCTTGATCACCCCGGATAAATCAAGGGTATTGATATCAAAGAGTGGCAGAAGGTAACTGTTCACCTGATCCGCCATCAAATCATTATGAGATCGAAGCCAACGTTGATCGTCTTTATAGAATTCATCGAACCAAATGGTTTTCTCTAGAGGGGGAAGATTCCCGGCTGTCCCGGTTCCATCGCTCAGGTAAACGGATACGGACATCGACTTGGAGTTGTTGATCATCATCGAAGATAATTCCGCCTTTAACTGGTTCTTCATCAGAAGACGTTCTGCATCGGATACCTCCCTATCTTTCTCCTCGGACTTGATCCATTCCTGAGTCGTAGGGTTAACCAGTACCTGTTTTCCTAAATCCTCTGCCTGTGACGTGATTGAATCAATATACAGCGAATACTGCTCCATCATTTCAATCGTCGAACTTGTCGTACGTTCTTCCATGATGGACGTAAACCAGTTTGGAATGAGAATCGATAGAACTAGAAAAGGAAAAGTCAGCAGCAAGGTGAAAATCATAAATAATCGATTGCGAAGTGAGAAAAACATAGTGCCTCCAAGGTTAATGCAGAATAGGATATTATTATTTGAAAAGTGAAACTACTATTCTTTTAAATTTACCATAGAATGAGGGGGTGAAAAAGACAGAATGATTTGGAGAAGAGGGAATATACGGAAATATATCCGGAGGGACGGTCCTACTGCTTCCATATGGGGATATTGCCACCCAACATTTCAGAATTTACATAATTATGATAAACAAACGGATCCGATGGAACAGGAATAAAGTCCTAACTTTATAAAAGGGGAGGATTTACAACATACTAACTTGTTAGAATGTTATTCCATCCCCTTTTATGACAAGTAGAAACGAGCTCAAATAATGTCCGTCCTAAAAATCCACTCATGTGAGTTCAGTTGGTAATGGGCAGTGGACTTGGATGGTATTCCAGGTGGAAAGACTAGTGCCTAAGCAAGGAATAAAGCAAACGGGAGAAGTAGGGGAACAACAAAGAATATCGAATTCTTAACATGTTAATAGGTAAACAATGAAACAGTGAGACCAAATGATACATTTCAAAAAAATCATCAATAAAAGATGCCTGACCCCCAGTATGCTAAAGCTATACCGGGCTGGGAATTTTACTTATACTAAAAATAAGCTAAGAATTAAGAAGGGGGAAAAGCATGGATAGTCGGAAACAGGTGATTTGTGAAAAAAGATCTTCCTCAAATAAGAGCAATTCTCATCAACATAATTTTGGCCAATTTCTTTTTCCTTTGCAAGGTTCATTAGAAATAAATACTCTTGGACAAGAAATAAATCTTACTCCTGCGTATTGCTTATATCTCCCTCCTGCATACTATCATGACTTCCGTTCCACTGTAAGGAATGAATTTCTCATTTTAGACATTCCCACTGATTTTTTACTTTGGGAGACAGAGTGTATGTACTTACAATTAGATGAACAATGGAATGCGATTCGTTTCTTACTATTAGAAGAGGTTGGGAATAGGAAAGAATCAGTCGCTCTCAGGGATTTAACAAGATATGTAACTCATAAATTAAAAAGCTCTACACCTGCATCAATTGAATATATTCACAATCATTATAAAGAATCTATTAACCTAGATACATTAGCAGGAATAGAAAATTACCATCCCATTTATTATTCCACATGGTTTAAACGAAAAACAGGTAAAAGCCCTAAAGTTTATATAGCAGAATTACGGTTGAAAGAAGCAAAAAAATTATTATTAACCACTTCTTGGACCATATCGTCTATAAGTGAGGAAATAGGTTTTGAAAACGCCTCTTCCTTTACAAGATGGTTTGTAAAATGGGAAGGTATGACTCCACAAAAGTACAAAATGCTTAATAATGGATAAATAGAACCTTAAACTCAGTAAAGATGCAGGAGTAGCATTCATCTATAATGAGTTTAAGGTCTTTTAAATGAGGTGGATCATATGGAAAAGAAATTGGCTCCCTTTTTAGTTTTACTAGCCGCTATTTTATGGGGGACAACAGGTACAGCTCAGGCCCTGGCTCCAGAGGCTGCGCACCCCGTTTTAATTGGAGTTATGCGCTTAGCGTTAGGTGGAATTCCCTTATTGATTATTGTTCTTCTATTAGGCAGATTGAATTTAAAAAAATTCCCCATCAGGGAAACACTTCTTGCTTCTTTAACCATGGCATGTTATCAACCATTCTTTTTCTCTGCCGTAACGTTAACCGGTGTAGCCATAGGAACTGTTATAGCTATTGGAAGTGCCCCGGTTTTTTCCGGGATGATTGAGTGGATTTTTTTAAAGAAAAGTCCGGTAAGAGAATGGTGGTTTTCAACTGTGTTATCAATCGTCGGATGCTTAATGATCTTTATGAACAAAGAATCTGTAACTGTAAACCCTTATGGCATAGGGATGGCTTTAGTGGCAGGATTATCATTTGCGAGTTACACTCAGTTTATTGGAAAATTAGTTGGGAAGCATTCATCCCTTTCAATAGTGGCTGTAGTATTTACACTCAGTACACTCTTCCTATCTCCATTGTTATTTATCTATAATATGTCATGGATAACTGAGGGAAGTGGCTTTGCAGTAACCCTCCATCTTGGAATCATAGCAACTGGGTTAGCTTATTTTCTGTTTGCCAGGGGTCTTATAAACGTTCCTTCTTCAACAGCCGTTACCCTTTCGTTGGCAGAACCCCTTACAGCTGCATTGTTAGGCGTATTTTTACTTGGAGAGCACTTAACCTTAACTTCATGGTTGGGTATATGTTTCTTACTATTAGGAGTTGGTGTGTTAATTCTTTATTCCAAAAATTCAAGTGTTGAAGTAAAGACAAGACTCAGATCCAATTTAAGTAAATAATAGAATGATACTCGGGTCAGTTTTATATAGTCATTCTTTCCTTGAATTCGATTCTTTCACATCTAAATGGCAGTGAAGTTCAATTTGGAGGAGCAACAGAACCGTCCCCATGCTTTCCAAGGTAGGTCGGTTCATCCTCACTTAAACTACCCATTCCCCGAACCAGACCCAATCCACCCCTTCATCTTCGCAATCATGACGGCATCGAGACGATTTTTCGCTTCTACTTTTTGGATGATTTCTGAGATGTAATTTCGGATGGTGGGAGGAGATAGATATAAGAGTTTACTCATTTCGCTTACGGAGTATCCTTCCTCGAGATGGGTAAGGATGTCTTGTTCCCTTTTCGTAAGGGGATTCATTTCTTCGAACATGGAATGTGAGAGTTGCGGACTGAATACTTTTTGACCTGTTAGGATCGTTCGTAAATGCACAGCCAATTGGGAAACGGGAGAATCTTTCAGGAGATAGCCGTAAACACCCGCTTGAATCGCCCGTTGTAAGTAACCGCTTCGTGCAAAGGTTGTCACAATCACTATACGGCAAGGGTGCCCCTCCTCTTTCAATGTCTCCGCTGCTTCAAGGCCGCTCACGATAGGCATTTCAATATCCACGATGGCAATGTCGGGTGACTTTTCTCGTATTAGGTGCAGTGCTTCTTCCCCATTTTCAGCTTCACCCACCAGTTCAATATCAGGTTCTAAGGATAATAGTTTTCCGATAGCCCCTCTCACCATACCTTGATCCTCTGCGATTACAATTCTCATCCTTCCACCTCTATTCACTAAATGGTTTTTCGATTTTCGGTACAGAAATGGTTATGTTCATCCCTCCGCCGGCATTGGATTTCCAATGCAGCTTCCCTTCAATCATACGGAGCCGCTCTTTCATCCCCATCAAACCGCTCCCCTCGTGGGTTCTATTCACACTCCCCATGCCTACTCCATCATCTTCAATCTCCAGGATGAAAGAACCGCTGTTTTCAAAGATGGTCATCCAGCAATTTCCAGCTTGACTGTGCTTAACAATATTGGTCACACATTCCCGAAGACATAAACCAAGTATTTTGCCATTCACGAGAGGGATCTTTTCCAAATCCATCGAATTCAGATGTATCACGATACCTGCTGATCGAAGGAACTGTGATGCTTGAATCACTTCTTCTGATAACCGGACAGACTGCATATCACTGACCAATTTCCGCACTTGTATTAACGTATTGCGGGAAATGTGTTGGAGCTCGCGTACCTCTTGGATCGCTTCATCAGGATTTCGCTGTACAAGCTGTTCCACGAGTTCACCTTTCAACGTTAAGAGGGACAATGTATGACCGAGCGTATCGTGCAGATCCCTGGCAATCCGTTCTCTTTCCTCTATTTTAATGAGTCGTGCAATTTCTTCATTGGCACTGAGAAGCTCTATTTTTACTTGATTCGATATCTGTTGGTTGCGGAGAAAGTACGGCAGACCAACGAGAAGGATGAGGATCGGAATCCAAGACAAATCCTGGGTCCCGAAGTCAAATTCAACATGATACCATATGGCAGCTATATAAAAGACAACCATCGAGCCAGTATAGACCGTGATCCGTGCAAAAGAGGGAAGAAGCCCTGTTACAACAGCAGGGTAAAGGCCGTACCATATATTCCACGGATTAAACAAGATGATTAAGAGCATCACACACATATGCTGAATCACAATGCTCCGTTCTCGGTGTTTTACATTTGACGTGCTTCTCCAAAAGAGGAGGGCAAGTAATATAAAAAGAACATAGCCATACCACTTATCTCCGAAAGGCAAAAGCAGCATATATAAGGAAGGAATGATAAGCAGCCTTGACCAGTTAAATTTTATGATAGGTGGCATTCGTCATTCCCCCTCTCTTCATACGTATTCTTACACCTCAGACTTTTGTCCTTCTCACCGTCTTATCCACCCAAACGGGGATCCATGCAATGGAAAGAGTAGCCACAAACCCATGTAACGAATTGGCTACACCTGCTATCCCGGGCTCTGCAGGAAAAGCCCAATCAAATAAGGATAGGGCGAGTGCTACCCCAATCGTAATGAAGGCATACATCCATCGCGGTCTCGTAGTTTGTTTCTTTAATTTCATATAAACCAATGCCCCGATCATATTCACCACAATCGACATAAAAAGGATCGACACGGGTGTTATCTTTTCAAATGTAACGTCTAACACAAAGCATAGCAAGTAATACAAACCAATCGCGGCCACACCCGAAATCACCCCAACCATAAACCCAACCTTCAACCCATTCTTCATCCATACACCTACTCTCATAAACTAACAACTGCCTAAATCGTAGCATGTAGAAATAGCTGGAAATAGTTATAAATATCATTTGTTTGGAAGCGTGGGGACGGTTCTCGTGCTTCCTTTTTGCAAAGAAGAAGCAGCAGAACCATCCCCATGCTCCAGGGTAGTATCACCGTTTCATTTCCACTATAATAAAAAGGAGGAGGTGATAAAATGGAAAAGCAAATCTTGAACATGTTATGCGACATTCAACGCAATATGAAAGAGCTTGACCTAAATATGAAAGGGCTCGACCAAAAAGTGCAGGGTCTTGACAGTAATGTGCAAGGGCTCGAAGGTAATATGAGGGAGTTAGGAAGTGATGTAAAAGAGATAAAGGAAACGGTTAATAGAATCGAAGCATTTCAAACAGAAGATGTCATTGCTATGTCAAAAGTAGGCAACCAACGTTCTGAAACGGACTTTCATTATCTGAACACAAAAATCACCGATATTGATAAACGGGTGTTCACCCTTGAGAATCGAACTGAAGGTTAATCGTCAATTCTTGGCGCAGAATGACGATTAACCTTCTACCTACTCTTCTGTTCCCTCTCACCATGATCCACACTTCATTTCTTCGATTTTTTCTTTTGTTAGACTTCCCATAGTGAAAACACTAAATTGTCTGGTCCACTGCAAGAAAATAGATCAAAAGCCATTCTCACTATCTACTGTATAATCTTTTCCCCTTCATTTCCCATTTCTCCTTAATAATGGTAGATCTTCAAGAAATCAATGAGTGAAGCAAGTGGGTTATTTGCAATGGATTCTCATCATCCCTGCTTCCCCTAAAAAAAAGAAAGGGACCAAGGAGCATAACAGGTTCGGCTTCTCGAGTAAAAAATACGATTCGTTAATCCTTTCACATTCGTAATAGTAGTAGTATTAGCAATGAAAATGACAGAAGAACTGTAGGTGACCTATGCACATACTGCTCTTTTTAATAGGCTCTAAAATGCAAAATCGCATGGGAATTTTTATTAGTATATAGGTAAAACAATAGATCGGTTAAAGGACAGCAGTTTAATAAAATACTAAAATCATTCAAGAAAGCAAAGACAATAGCTGAAGACACGCCAAGTGATCTTCGGCTTCTTTTTTATTCTCTGGTGAAGATAGATGAATGTATAGTATGTCAACGGAAGGTAAACCTAATACCACCATTAATTTTCTAAAAGTATATTATAGAGGATGAACACTATTGGGACTTCCAAATAGAAGAAAATTATATATTATTAGGTCGTGGAGTAACAACTTTTTAAAATTAACAAACCCTTGGGTTGTTTTATGGTGGTCTGCTGCTTTTCCCGGGTTTGGATATATATTATTAGGAGATTTTGTTCTAGGTTTTATTTTAATGATGTTTGAAATGATAGCGAATACACTTGCGGGTATAAATAGCAGTATATATTTTTCGATGATCGGAGAGTTTGAGCTGGCCAAGGAAGTGCTTGATAAGAAGTGGTTTTTAGCTTATATGGCTATTTATGTTTTTGTAATGTATGACAGTTATCGGCGGGCAGTTGAGTACAATAAATCATATCTATTAGCTTATAGGGAGAATACACAGGATTTGAATATTTTTGACCTTGCACCCATGGGTATAGGGAACTTAGACAAAACTTCTCCTGCTAATGCCGTTATCTGGACAGCCCTATCAAGCGGTGTCTCATCTATGTATTATAAGAATATGCCTTACTTGATTTTCAGCTTGTTTTGGATAGGTATACTCAGTTATAAGTCCGGGCTGCTTGAAAGTATTCATTATGCATGTATACTGGATTTTTCCAAGTCGAAGGAGGTATTGGATCCTCAATGGTTTCTATTTTTTCCATCTGTGTATGTATTTATTATATACAACACTTATATATTAAGCATTTATAATAATAAGGCTTATGACCTGACACTCTCCAGATTTCTGAAAAAGGATTTTCAAAAAATAGACTTCCCTTTACCGATAAAGGAGGAATGAAATTGTATATTATTGCAAGTTTTGATTATTCTCCTTCATTGGAAATAGCACTTACGGAATTAATGGAGAATGAAATACCTCAAAATAATATCCTCGCCCTTCCTTTAGATAAAATGACCGAGTCACCACGTTTATTTGATAGCATTCATTATGCAGATGGAACCAGTCTGGTAGACCTTGCTGGAATATTAGGTTGTATTTTTATGCTTCTTGGTTCTATTTACGGTTTTGTTTTAGAATGGGGGCCAATAATATGGGCTCTTATAGGGCTTGTTGTTGGGTTTATTACTGGTTTTTTTATTAAGTGGATATATATCAAGGCAAAGTACAAAAGAAGTTTTAGCAAAAGCAAGACAGAAGTATTTGTCATTATCTACACAAGAGAGGATAACAAAGTCCATAAAATAAAAGAAATTCTTTGGCAGCATAACGCCCTTGGGTTGACAGTGTATCAAGGACATAATACTTGAAATGAACTTTATTTCTTCAGCTAAAGAGTGCTTTAATTGAATAAACTGTTGGTCAGATGGATAGCAACTGACCTTTTTTTATTTGCCAATTCAACAATGTGATTAACATAATAAGTAGCAGTGGTCTGCTGTCTATCAGATTCTCGCTAATTTGTATGCGAATTAGTATTCCAAACGTAGGCTTAATTTAATTTTTCTACTTTCAAAACCGAACCAGTTAAAAGAAGCAGTCCGTCTCTAAATAAATTCACTCAACAACAACCATAACATGGATTTAGACCCCTTAGGCGGTAGTATATTTTTCGGATCATACTGAATTCGCTTGTTATAATACATATCATCACCTCTAAAAATAATCTTTTACGTAGGACTGCTTGGACAAAAAGACAAGTGGTTAACCAGAATTAACTAGAACGGTTCTTCTGCTTCCTCTTAAATCAGAGCGAATCCGTCTCTACTTCACAAAAAAGAAGGCAAGGATACGTTCCCTTGCCTTCTTTTTGATATACATCAAATGAAAGAGTGAGCTGCAACAATCGATAAATATCCTGGACGCGCCATCTGGTTGTTAATATGCAATACGATTTATTCTTCCTCTAGCTCTACGAAATGTCCTTCATCATGAATACCTGCTTTGTTGTCGTTTGAAACCCTAAGCCCTTATACACTGCATACGACTTTGCACTGACAGGAGAATTGGGAACAAGCCTTGTAATATTCTCTGAAAAATCACCGAAAATGTCCCCCAGCATGAACGTAATAATGGCGTCTCTATCCTTTCGTGCCGGAGCCGCTTCACATTGATACACGATTGTATGACTGTGTTCACCCTCTGGAGAAAATGCCTTTCGATAGTTGGCATATCCAATTGGTTTCCTTTTCTCATCAAGTGCAATCAGTGCCTGACTTCCTTTTCCATTTTTCCAATGGGTCTGCCATGGATTCATGCCTTGATAAAACGATAATGAATCGAACTCATGAAGATACACATGAGTTTGTAGGGTGTATAGATTCGGTGATTGTGTAATGGGAGAAGCAGAAAGACTTCCTTTAAGCTCTAAATATTCAAGCTGATCGGTGATTGTATAGCCGTATTGTTCGTATAGAGCAATGGCCTTCCCATTTTCCTGGACGGCCTCCAGTGTGGCGACTTCCACTCCCTCTTCTTTATAGATTTCCAATGATTTTTCGATTAACGCTTTTCCAACACCATGTCTTCTGAATGTAGTCGCAACGCCGGTCCCACCGTTCCAAGCGACCTTTTTCCCATTTACTTCTCGTATTCCATTCATCACGAGCCCTGCAGGCACACCTTCCATAAAAGCTACAATGGAATACTCCGTCGATAAGCCCTCGTTGACTAATCGTGAGGTAAACGCGTCTGTATTCATAGTCATGTTGAAATAATAACCCTCGAACCCGGTATTCCATGCTTGTACAGCTTCTTCTAACGTACATTCTTTCAACCTTCTAATCTCTACCATCTCTCTCTTCCCTTCAACGTGTCATACAAGACTCATAGATAATTTTTCCATTTGTTAGAATATTTTCATTCTATCAAGTGCATTAAAAACTGTCTATAGGGAGCATGGGGACGGTTCTCTGGGAGCATGGGGACGGTTCTCTTGCTTCCTTTTCGTTAAGGCGAAGCAGCAGAACCGTCCCCATGCTTCTCCCCATGCTTCTCCACTTCTACCCATAAAACAAAAAACGGTGCCTGACCTTCTAGGCGTCAGGCACCGTTTTTTTTAAATTCACGAAGCAGTAGAACCGTCCCCATGCTTCCCCCTCACCTTGGCAAATGAAAGAACGAGCTCATTTCACTGTAGTTTCCCGCAAGTCTCCCGAGTGGTTGAAGTCGATCCAAGTTGATTTTGTAGTTTCCTAGATAGTATTCATCTTCTATATGGTAACGGACCATTCTACCGATGATTAAGTGGTCACTTCCAAGTGCAAGAATTTGTTCGAGTTTGCATTCCATTTGGATCGGTGCTTCTTTTACTCGTTTTGGTTGGACGATGACACTGTCAATGGGTGTGACTCCTGCCGCTTCAAACTCATTGACGCTGCTGGGAAGGTTTTCTGCACTTTTTTGCATTTCGTTTCCAAGGAATGTGGGAACGACGTTGATGACGAATTCATTTTGTCCCCGAATATTGACCAGCGTATCCTTTTCGGTTCCCTCCCTTTCTCCAACACCAGGTCCAACGGAAATCGAGAGCATAGGGGGATTTCTGGAGGCAACCGAAAAGAAGCTGAATGGTGCCAAATTTAGTTCACCCGATTTGGATATAGTTGAAACCCATGCGATGGGTCTTGGGACAACGGATCCACTCAGGAGCTTATATACTTGTTTCTCTTCTAACTCAGCAGGATTAAATTCCACTATTCCCTTCTCCTTTCATTTGCAACTCGTACCTCTTTAGTAGGCCATCTTTGTTTTCATTTCTTTTAATAATAGGAGTAACAATCCAAACACAAGGATCATGACGCCTACAATCATGATCCATCCAGCTGTAAAACTCCCGAAGTAATCGACGATAAAACCGAAGAGCGGAGGTAATGTGATCACTCCCAAGGAGCCAAGGGTGATACTAAATCCACTGGATAGCCCGGAGAACCTAGTGTCCACAACCTCACTGGCCACATTCATCCAGATGGCATTAAAACCGGATATGGCAAACCCAAACACCATCGTGACGGGGATCATCACCTCAAATGCCGTAAAGGGAGGCAGGAATGCCAGAGTCATGCTTGAGATCCCGGCTATTCCCGAAATCATCATCAGGATGATGACACGTTTCCCTTTAAATAACCGGTCACTGATGACTCCCCAGACGATTCTGCCGATGGATCCACATACTTCTGACAGGACTAGAAGTACACCTGACAAAAAGAGGGAGATATGCAAGTATTCATAGCAATAGATGACAATATAAGTGACCAGGCATAGTTGGGAGCCACTCAATCCCATCGCACTTATGCTGACGAGCATCAACGGTTTATTCTTCATCATGTGTTGCATGGAATGGAGAAAGGAGGAGCGGCTCTCGTTTTTTTGCTTAGCTGTTTCTTTAATGGAATCATGATAAAGGGTAAATGAGACGACTCCCCCAATGATCAACAGAAGACAGGCAGCCGCGACCACATGCCTCCACCCATACATGGCGGAAAGCGGAAGCAGGACCAGTCCGGCAAGAGCTGAGCCCGTCGTGATGCCCGTCTGCTTAATCCCCATGGCAAATCCACGTTGCGTCTGCTGGAACCAGTGAATGATCCCCCTGTTGGTAACAGGATGCATCGCCCCATACCCCAATCCGCCAATGACGACAAGGAGGAGGACGAACCCAAAGTGATGGGAAAATGTCATGAGGATGAAGCTGCTGCCTACGCATAAAGAAATAAGAAGAAGTAAGGTTTTAGAACCGGTTTGATCGACGACGAATCCGACTGGAATGGAAGCAAGTGCCTGCCCCAAAAAGAGGGCGGCAGGCAACATGCCAATTTGGGACTTACTTAACTCCAGATCTTCCCCGATCAAGACACCCAACGGCCCCACACTTCGACCAATAAAAGCCACCAATAATTGGGCAAGGAGGAGACAGGCGAGCATTTTCCAAGGTTCCTGAAAGACGGTCCTTTTCATTTGTGGATGAGATGCATTCATTGGTCCGTTACGCTTTCACATTGAATGACAAAGGCTCATCCTCAACAACCATGCTCTTTTTCGAAACGGGAATGAGAAGAGATCCTGCCACACAGATCAGGAAGTTCAAGGACAGCCCTATGACTCCCCCATGAATGCCATACACGGTTTTATGTCCTGTGAAGGTTAATACCCCTGCAAGCACGGCTCCAATCAACATTCCCCAAAACACCGATCGTTTCTCCAATCGTTTCCAATAGAGGCCAAGAACAAACGCAGGGAATACTTGGACCAAAAGCTCAAATTTCAAGACAAAGATTTCATATAACGTCCCTGGTGGATTCCAGGCGATCCATAGGAGAAGAAAAACGGCGATGATTCCCCCCACTTTTCCGACCATGACCTTCTTATGTTCTGAGGCACCAGGACGGATGAACTTTCCATACACATCATTAGACAGCATAGACGAGAAACTTAATAATACGGAATCAGCTGTGGAAACAATGGCGGCAACAATCCCACCGAAGAAAATGATCATCACCCAATAGAAGAATGGATTAATCGCAGCAATATCATTCGCCATCAGTCCCACAATTTGTTCGGAACCCCTTGTATCTAATCCAGGATAAAGCATGATTCCGATGATACCGATGACGAATACCAAACCTGTCGTAATAGGCGGCATCCATGCCATCCGTGAAAAGGACTTCTTCAACGTCTTCTCACTCTGGGCAGAGTAAATCCTCTGAACGGCATGTGGATAAATACTTGCACCTAACCCGACAAGCAGGAGCATACTGAACCAGTTAATGGAAACATCCGTTGAAGGAACCGCGGTTTTAACAGGTTCCATCTCATTGATGTAGCGAGTCACATCTCCAAAGTTCCCTCCAACGAGGTACAATCCCCCGATCAGGAACACAATGATCCCCACCATCAGGATCAGACCTTGCATGACGTCTGTAAAGGCAACTGCTTTCATCCCCCCCATCCACTCATACGCAAGCATCACGAAAATAAATACGAGTACCGCAATCTGATAAGGAATCGTTCCACCTGTCATACCGGATACAGCCTGACCGATGGCGACCAGTTGTTCTAACAAATAGTTACCTAGTCCCCATAGCATGAGGAAAATGCTAAGAAGAGTGACCGCCTTCGAGTTAAAGCGGTGTTGAATCCAATCTGTCGGTGTGACAAAGTTCTTTCGTTTAGCGATGACATAGAGCCTGGGGGCGAATAATAGATAAACACCGATGATGATGGTCATGAATGAAATCGACTGCAGCCAGGAAAACCCTGTTCGATAGGCAGACGGAGCATACCCTACTATGGTATTACCACTATACTGAGTGGCATAAAGGGTAAAGAACAAAGCAATAAATCCTAAATTTCTCCCGGCTAAATAATATCCGGACAAACTTTGATGTAAGTCCTTTTCCCCTCTCCCAGAAAAATAACCAATAACCAGCATGATAATGGCAAATGCCGACAGGATGATAATGCCATCCAATCCTGCAAACGTTAGATTCATAGTCTACTCTCCCCTTTTCATCTGCTCTTCTTCATCCTCAACAATGTTCCATTGACTCACACATAACCAGCTCAAGTAACCGCACAACACGATGGAAAAAACAGTCGAAATAAAAGCCCATAACGGAAATCCAAGAATAATGGGTTCAACGGCACCAGATGGAAAATACCAAGGGACAATCGCAAGAACAAGCAAGATTAACCCTACCCAGATCCACACCTTCCGGATCGGTTCCTTGATTTGATTCGGTTTCATGATTTTCCTCCTATCACTTTTTTAACGTAACCACTTTTTCCAGACTAAGATTTCAGTCGATAATGTATGCGGTGATTTTTTTCAAAGGAGTCAATGATCTCTTGGTTGACCAAAGTAGAATCGATTTCATCCAGTCCCTTTAAGAGCAATTCCTTACGGTAAGGTTCAACAGAGAAATGACAGTGGAAGCCGCGATCATCTGAAACGGTTTGATGGACAAGGTCAATTGTCAACCTGTAACCCGGTATGTCCTCCCCATGTCGGAATAGATTCCCCACCTCCCCTTCTTCCAGTACGATCGGCAGCAGCCCGTTTTTAAACGCATTGTTATAGAAAATGTCTGCAAAAGACGGCGCGATGATCACTCGAATTCCGAAATCAGTGAGCGCCCACGGAGCATGTTCCCTTGAAGAGCCGCAGCCAAAATTCTTTCCTGTTAATAAAATGGTCCCATCCCGGTACATGTCCTGATTCAGAACGAACTCCTGAACCTCTTTTCCATTTTCATACCGCCAATCATAAAAAAGAAATTCTCCAAAGCCTGTTCGTTCTATTCGCTTCAGAAACTGCTTGGGAAGGATGGCATCTGTATCCACATTGATCGCATCCAGAGGGACAACTTTCCCCGTCATTTCAGTAAAGGCTTTCATCATGGTTTCACCTGCTCTTTTGATTGTGATTCCCACGTTCGCACATCGGTAAAATGTCCCGTGATGGCAGCAGCCGCGGCCATTTCCGGGCTCACTAAATGAGTCCTGGCATGTCTCCCCTGTCTCCCTTCAAAATTCCGGTTAGACGTCGAGGCACATCGTTCACCTGGGAGAACAATATCGTCGTTCATCCCAAGACACATACTGCAGCCTGATTCACGCCATTGAAAACCGGCCTGAATAAAGATGCTATCAAGTCCCTCCAGTTCTGCCTGCCGTTTCACCTGTTGAGACCCCGGGACTACTAAGGCGGTCACAGAATGGGCTACCTTATATCCCTTTACAATCCGGGCGGCTTTCCGGAGATCTTCTATTCGACTATTGGTACACGAACCGATAAATACTTTATTGATTGAAATGGAACTAATCGGCATCCCGGGACTCACCCCCATATATTTCATGGCCTTTTCTGAAGACTTTCGCTGCTCTGCAGGTAACTGTTCCAACGTCGGAATGTGGCCATTGATACCGGTAACCTGGCCGGGGTTGGTCCCCCATGTCACCTGAGGTACGACCTCTGAAGCATTCATGTCAATCGACAAGTCAAAAACAGCATCCGGATCCGTATATAGTTCCTTCCATTCCGTAAGAGCCTCTTCCCACTCATCATCAGTCGGGGCAAATTTCTTTCCTTTTAGATAATCAAACGTTTTTTGATCCGGTTGGATGAGTCCTGCTCTCCCTCCCATTTCAATGGACATATTACAAACAGTCATCCTTTCTTCCATTGAAAGACTGCGAATCGCCTCTCCGCGGTATTCAATTACATACCCTGTGGCAAAATCGTGACCGAATTTCCCTATAATCGTGAGAATAAGATCTTTGGCGGTCGTTCCACTCGGCAGGGAACCGCTTACATTTATGTCAAGCGTCTTGGATTTATACTGCTTTAACGTCTGAGTAGCCAACACATGCTCGACTTCACTTGTTCCAATTCCGAAGGCCAACGCTCCAAAGGCACCGTGAGTGGACGTGTGACTGTCCCCGCATACAATCGTTTGACCTGGCTGGGTCAGTCCAAGCTCTGGCGCGATAACATGAACAATCCCCTGATATTCACTTTGCAAATCGAAAAGCTCAACCTCAAATTGGTTACAATTGTTCTCTAAAGCCTCTACCTGTCTTTTCGCCAGTTCGTCTTGAATGGGGACGGAGTGATTTGTCGTCGGTATCGCATGATCCATCGTCGCAAGGGTTAAATCCGGTCTCCGCACGGATCGGTTCTTCAGCCGTAATCCTTCGAAAGCTTGGGGAGAAGTTACCTCGTTCAATAAATGAAAATCGATGTACAAGAGGCATGGGAAACCCCGTTCTTCCTTCACGACATGCTTATTCCAAACCTTTTCATATAACGTTTTAGCCACCCTTCTTCCCCCTATACGATATTCTCACTCTCCAACTCTCTTAATTGCTCTTCCTCCAGTCCTAATAACTGAATATAGATTTCTTCATTGTGCTTACCCATCCGTTCGGCACCCGGCTCCTTCACCTTACCGGGAGTACGGCTCAGCTTCGGTACTATGCCGGGCATCGGAAATTCACCAAGCTCCGGGTGATCCACATTGATGATCATTTCTCTTTCTTTATAGTGAGGATCTTCCACTATTTCCTTGGCTGTATAGATCAAGCCTGATGGCACGCCTTTCTCTTCCAGAATCTGAAGGGCATCCTGTGCATTGAGGGATTTGGTCCATTCTTCGATTAAAGAATCAAGAAGCTTCATGTTCTCCCCCCTTGCATGATGAGTTGCAAACCTCGGATCCTCACTCAATTCAGGCTGACCCATCGCCTCAGATAAGCGTTTAAACACACCATCGGCATTGGCTCCAATGACGATGTATGTTTTATCCAAGGTGAAATAAATATTAGACGGAGCGACCCCCGGCAAAATATTTCCCATCCTCTCCCGGATATAGCCTGCCAGCATATAATCAGGGATCAAGCTTTCCATTATGGAAAAGACAGATTCATAGAGTGCCGTATCGACCACCTGCCCCTTTCCTGATTTCGTTCTTTCATGGACAGCCACGAGGCATCCGATGGTGGCAAAGAGAGCAGTGAGAGTATCCCCGACGGACACGCCGATTCTAGATGGCGGACGGTCTTTGAAACCTGTTACATTCCGCAATCCTCCCATCGCTTCCCCTACACTTCCGAACCCTGCCCGGTCCTTGTAAGGGCCTGTCTGTCCAAATCCCGACGTCCGAACCATGATCAATTTAGGATTAATTTCAGATAAGATTTCATAAGAAAGATTCCATTTTTCCATCGTTCCCGGTCTGAAATTCTCTATAACGATGTCCGCCTCTTTGACAAGCTCCTTCAGCAGATTCTGACCTTTCTCTTCTCTTAGATTTAAGGTCACAGATTTTTTATTCCTGGATTGGATCGGCCACCAGAGACCTATCCCATCTTTGGATTTCCCCCAATTCCTCATGGGATCGGCTTTCCCAGGTGGTTCCACTTTAATGACTTCAGCTCCAAAGTCCGCAAGCAACCTTCCACTGAAAGGTCCTGCCAGCAATGTTCCAAGTTCGATGACTCGTAAGCCTTCTAAGGGTAGCGTATGCTCAGTCAATTTCATCCCTCCTGTTTGAATTTTCTTAATCTTGTATACAAATTTAAACTCTTGTATACAAGAAGTCAATATAATATTAAAAAAACGATAAAAAATCGCTTACAAAGGAAAAATATTGTATTTATTTTTCAGTTTGTATACAATTAGACTGAGGTGTTGTTATGGATGCATACGAATACATCAAAGGAGCCATTATCGATGGGAAATTTGAACCCGGTATGAGATTAGGGGAAGAATTTCTCGCAAAGGAATTAAGCTTAAGCAGAACCCCCATACGGGAAGCCATTAAACATCTGGAGGCAGATGGTCTGGTCGTACCGTTAAAACGGGGAGTCAGTGTAAGGAACTTCACAACAGAAGACATCCGGCAAATTTATGATCTGCGTACGATCCTGGAGGGTTATGCAGCCAGTCAAGCTGCCATCTACAGGACGGAAGCAGACATGGAACAAATGGAAGCAGCGAACATCGTTTATGAACAAGTCATTGATGAACACGTGCAGTCAGATATGGATAGTATTAAAGAAATCGTAGCCGTTAATCAACGATTCCACGAGGTCATCATACAAGCAGCGAATAATGCTCATATCCATTTTCATCTATCAAAAGTCGTAGTGGTCCCCATTGTGTACAGATCATTTTATTGGTATAACGACTACCAGCTTAAGCAATCATTAGAAGTCCACAAAACGATTCTGCAAGCCATCCGCAACAAAGAACCAGAGCGGGCGAAAATTGCTATGCACGAACATATCTATCAAGGTCGTGACCATGTGTTAAAGCATTTGGAAAACATTAAAAACAGTTGAAATAAGAGGAGGAAGAGAAATGATTGAAATTTGTGAGGTTGGTCCACGGGATGGTCTGCAAAATGAGTGTAAACTGGTTTCTACACAAGACAAAGTAGAGCTGATTAATCGATTGATTGAAGCAGGAATCACATACATTGAAGCCGTTTCATTTGTGAACCCCAAAGTCGTTCCCCAAATGGCTGACGCAGAAGAAGTTCTCCTCCAACTCCCGAAGGATAAGGGGATTCGATATGGCGGCCTGGTGCTCAGCCGATCCGGTCTCAATCGGGCTCTTCAAACGGATATCGATTATTTACACGTTGTCACCACTACAAGCGACACATTCAATCTGCGCAATGCGAAACGAACCGTTGACCAGGCTGTCACTGAACTAACAGACGTCATCAAAGAAGGAGTCCAAGCAGGCAAAAAGACAGCCGGTGTCCTCGGAACTGCATTCGGCTGTCCATTCGAAGGAGAAGTCCCTCTCGGTAAAGTACTATTCGCAGCAGAAGAATTCTTAAAAGCCGGTTGTACTGAGCTTACCCTGGCAGATACAACGGGCATGGCAAACCCTAACCAGGTAAAGACGGTAGTTCAGGCATTCAAAGATCGATTCGGTCACGATCTATCCCTGGGTCTTCACTTTCATAATACCCGCGGACTCGGATTAGCCAATACACTTGCAGGCTATCAAGCTGGCATTCGACGATTTGACTCGTCCATCGCCGGCATGGGTGGATGCCCATTCGCCCCTAAAGCAGTCGGCAATGTGTGCACAGAAGACATGGTCAATATGTTTCATGCCATGAACATCCAAACCAATACCGACCTCCCAAAACTTCTCCAAACCTCCAACTGGCTAGAAAACATCATGGGCCGCCCACTCGACGGCATGCTAATGAAAGCAGGAATCTCGTAGAAGCAAGGAGAAGCAAGGGGACGGTTCTCGTGCTTCCTTTTCGTCAAGAAGAAGCAGCAGAACCGTCCCTATGCTTCCAAATCACATATAAGATAAGCAGTTTTTTGAAGTTAATAATCAACTTCAAAAAACTGCTTTGTTCTTTTTACAGCTACAAGTTTCTAATAGAATTTAGAAACGCTTTTTTAATGATTCTAAACCATCCTTAAAGATGCCGTAAAAGAGATCGATTGCTTCCTTTTCACTAACATCCACAGGTGTAAATCTTCCGGACCATTCTACCAACGATGATTCACCATCAGTATCTTCTTTAACGTGAAGAGTAGCCAAATAATCAGTAATCGGAAATGGTGCTTTAATAATTGAATAAGAATAGTAACGCTCCTTATTATTAAATTCTTCCAATCGCTCTACAATCGCTTCTCCATCCGGATTAGCCAACCGACGTATGCGCCCGCCTTCGCTCACTTCACTATTAGGAATATAAGGTAACCAGTCTGGAAGCGAGTCAAAGCCTCCCATTAGTTGCCAAACTTGATCGGGTGAAGCTGGAATTTTAACGGATGCAGTTGTATGTGCCACGTTTATAACTCTCCTTTTTTGATAGTAGTGGGTAGTGGTGCATGAGGTGCTACCAGATGTTGTTCTTGCATTTCTTCCCAGAACGATGCCGGGATCACAGTGTTAAGCGCAGCTTTATCTTCTGCTATACGTTCTGGGCGACTAGCGCCAGGAATCACAGAAGTAACGGCCGGGTTAGCAAGTGAAAATTGTAAAGCAGCAGCTTTAATGCTGATGTCGTAACGGTCCGTAATATTTTTGATTTTCTCTACTTTTGAAATGATTTCAGGTGATGCTTTTTGATATTCAAAGTGGGTACCTCCAGCAAGAACTCCTGAACTGTAAGGTCCACCAACCACAATGTCCATACCCTGTTTTTGAGCTGCAGGCATAACTCGTTGCAAAGCACGCTCATGGTCTAATAATGTGTAACGACCAGCTAACAAGGATATATCCGGCTTCGCTTCTTCTAAATCAAGCATAAGCTCAATGGGTTCTACACGGTTCACTCCGAGTCCCCATCCTTTAATAACTCCTTCTTCTCGCATTTGTGTTAGCACGCGGAATGCTCCTTTACGGGCAATTTCGAATTGAGAAAGCCAATTATCACCATAAAAATCTTGTGCAATGTCGTGGATGTAAACAAAGTCTAAACGATCTGTTCTCAAACGCTTCAAGCTTTGCTCGATAGAGCGTCTAGTTCCATCTGCACTATAATCATTGACGATCTTATTCTGACGACCAAATTCGAAAAGTCCCCCTTTCTCACCTAAATCACGTGATGAAGTGTCTTCTAGTTCATCTGAAATGACACGGCCTACTTTCGTGCTTAAAAAGTAATCATCACGATTTCTGTTGGACAGAGCTTCCCCTAATCGCATTTCTGCTAAGCCAGCACCGTAAAATGGAGCTGAGTCGAAATAACGAATACCGCTTTCCCAAGCAGCATTCACTGTTGCTAAAGCTTCTTCTTCCGGAATATCACGGAACATATTACCTAGCGGTGCAGTTCCAAAACCAAGTTTATCTTGAAATCTATCTTTCATTACTGTAACCTCCTGGAAAATTAGTTTGTCATTTGAATGGATAAGGCATTCGCTACCTCTAACTAAACTGACCAATACCTCGTCATCGCCTGACATATGTAATCATGAACCAGAATGAAAGAAAAGAATAGTACGTACTTTAAAGTAATGTAGGCACTAATAAGTAATCTATGGAAATAGGTTCACTCCCAATTTAAAATCAACCCACTTTTTATAAAACCTATTGAAAGCTAATTTAGCCGAATTCCCAAAGCTGCACAAGAAAAATACCAAGTATTCTAATATATAGGTAACTTATTAACTAAACGAGAATCCAGTTATAGATAATGGATAGAATTAATGCTTCACCAATATCACCGCATCCCCATCCTTACGCCTGCCTGGATCGGTCGCAACCCAACCACCCTACACACCTTCAAACTCCCACTCTGAAACTCTACACTTTTCCCCTTTACATACTCCGTCATCAACATCCCAATTTGAGCTGCCTCACAACGAAGCAACAGAACCGTCCCCATGCTTCCCAACAAAAGTACTGTTTTTTCCAGAAGGATTCTCTAACATTTTAGGAAAATTCTTCTACACGTATATCGAAAATGTTTCGCAAACCGAATAAAAGTAGATCGTACAACCTAGCTCACTGCCCCTTTAATAGAAAATGAAATGAACTACTCCGAAACTACTATTCTGAATTTTTTGACTTATTTCGTCGTTCTACTCTATCATTTAATGGAATAGAAAAGGAGGAAACCCACTATGAAAAAACTGTTAACGAAACGTACTTTCCCTGCTCTCCTCGCCGCCACTTTTTTACTTGCACCTTCTGTACAGGCAGAAACTCCCTACTACGGGAAGACATACAGTCAGCCTGATCAGGTACGGCACCTCTATCCGGAACTGCCGATAACGGATAATACACCTGCCTTTTCCAGGGAGGGAGAAGCTTTTACTTCTCAGGAAGAAATGCTCTCCTACATACAACAGCTTCAAGGGAAAAGTCCTTATCTAACCGTCAAAACCATAGGAAAAACACAGGAAGGACGAAGCATCCCGGCCCTTTATTTCACCAAGGATAAACACATCAATACAGGTCTCCTATCAAGAAAGCCGATTGTTTGGGTACAAAGCCAGATTCATGGGAACGAGCCTGCCAGCGGTGAAGCCATACTGGCGATCGCGGATCGGCTTACGGGTGAATTGGGTGAGGACGTCCTCGATGACATCAATGTCATTGTCGTTCCAAGAGTGAATCCGGACGGCTCTTACGCCTTTAAGAGACAGCTGGCCAATGGGCTGGATGGAAACCGCGATCATATGAAACTCGAATCACCAGAGGTACAGGCGATTCATAAAGAATTCAACAAATACTCCCCTGAAGTTGTCATTGATGCCCATGAATATTCCGTGTACAGCAGTGCCTTTCGTCAAGTCGGCGAGGAAGGTGCTTTGAAGTATCATGATATACTCATCCAATCCGGACGAAACCTGAACATTCCAGAAAGAATTCGGACCACGTCTGAGCGCCTATTCCAAGACCCTGTTATCGCAGAGCTTGAGTCGAAAGGGATGACAGGAGAAACCTATTATACGGCCGGCTTAGATGACCAGGGTGAAATCGAGATCGTCGAAGGCTCCACCGAACCGAGGATAGGGCGCAATTCATTTGGACTTGCACCATCTTTCTCCTTTCTTGTAGAAAGCCGGGGGATCGGCATTGGCCGGGAAGACTTTGCCCGACGAGTGAATGCACAAATTGCTACACATGAGAAAATCCTTACACAAACCGCCGACCATGCAAGACAAATTAAGCACCTTGTAGCCTCCGAACGACTGAAACTAGTAAAAAAAGGGCTGCTTCCAAATGACAATGATCCTATCATCATAGATAGCGAAAACAAAGAGATTGCCGATCAAACCCTTAAAATGGTCGACATCGCCTCAGGTACGGTGCAAGACATTCCAGTCAACTATTTCAGCGCGACAGATGCCGAACCAACATTAACAAGAGAAAGACCGACTGCCTACGTGCTCATGCCAGATCAGAAGGAAATAGCAGAAAAACTAAAAAACCAAGGATTAAAAGGCTTCACATTGCCTAAGGATGTCAAACTCCCTGCCGAATCCTATACCGTCACAAAAAAGGAAAGTCGTGGAGAATACGAAGACAGACAGCTCGTGGACGTGGAAACAAACGTAACAAAAGAGAAAGTGACTTTCCCAAAAGGCAGCTATGTCTTCCTGACGGCACAGCCTCAAACAAATCTATTATCCCTATCACTTGAGCCAGAATCAGTCGACAGTTATGTCACGTTTAACTATGTCCCTTCCGAAGTAGACCAGAAATTGCCGATTTACAGATTTACGATTGATCCGAAGAAATCGGAAATGAAATCATTTATGAATAGGTAATTCGTGAAGCACGGGTGAAGCACGGGGACGGTTCTCGTGCTTCTTTTTTTGCAGGCAAGAGGACTTTCAATGATGCATGAAGAGCCACGAAACCTGTCCCCTTGACAGTAGTACAGATGATTTCACCCTACCACAAACAAAATAAGCGAGCTCATCCACCAGCAGGACAAGCTGTTTTGGCCGTAACAAATAACGGTGAGCACCATCCCCATTCGATCCATATCCGTTATATAAGATAAGAGTTACACTACACAAAGAGAACCTGCCCAAGTTGAGGCAGGTTCTCTTTGTTTTTATGGTGTCTTTAATGCCTTTTCTACCTGTTGTAATTCCTTCTCTGAACATTCCGAATCACCATATCTTATCTTCTCATAAATAGGTATAATTTCCGTTGGCCCGTTAATTCTCTTAAACCATTCATTAATCGTTTCTGCAGGTCGCTTCTGATTGTGTGTGCCAAGTGTCTTCTCCCACTTTTGTAGATATTTTCTTACCAGATGCATGTTGGTTTGATTTTCTTTTTGGAGAAAAGATAGATTCTCTACAGATAGCTCCTCTTCATTTTTTGCTATAACAGGAGAAGAAGATGAGATTGATTTGTCTTTAACTTGTTGCTTCTTCCGATACGTTCTATATACGAAATAACTGGCTATGCATATACATAAAGCCAATAGAAAAAAAAGAAGATAGTTTCTTTTAGTTGTACTCGTATCATCCCCTATAAATGGAGAGAGCACAGATTTTAGTAGGGGCTCTACTTCCGTTCCCTCCTGTGCTTCTTCCTCCAGTTCTGTATACTCCCCAGTAAAATGATTCGGTCCCTTCCTAACAACATCTTCATCTGTAAACAAGCGTTCTTTTACACTAGAAGAAAGGCTAGTAGAAAGAGAGGTTAGGGAGATGCTGATAAAACAGGCCATCAAAAAAAAGACCGTGATCGTCATTATTCGATATTTCATGCATCTTCCCCCTCATCCCTATAATGGTTCTCCTGCTTTCTTTTCATTTGCACTAAACCTCTAATCCACCCACACATTTCACCCAACTTCCTCCAACAGGGTTCATACTAACTATTTCAAGATTACTATATAATTAATTTCCTAATATAAACAAAGGACCTATCCCGTTTTGGATAAAGTGAGGTACGTCCCCCTTCTATTGTCAGAGAGATTTTCTCCTATTCCGCATTCGCATAAGAAAATACAGTTCCAAATACAAGTCCAGAGGATCTATACAGACATTAGAACGATGCAATTTAATAGTAACAGAAGTTCTTTGGATGTTTAATAGTGATTTTGTTATCCCATGATTTTTCTTCTCTTCCCTGAATGCTCGGGAACTGATAACCGAAGTGAAATAATTATGAAGCAAACGTTTAATGGACTAAACAACTAAATAAATCAGAACCCCACGGCTATTTCCAATAAAAAAAGTCCACCCCTTTTAACGATTCATTAAATGGGGCGGACATTACCTTTCCGCTACACATATTCCATTAAGAGCTCTTCCTAATCGCAGGATTCAACACCATCATGAATACAATCATTCCTCCAAATACGGAGATACCTAAAAACAGATGATTGATACTAAAGTGTACGAGCAGTGATCCCGTGAGTAACAATGATATGGGTTTACTTGATTCAAGTAACACCCTCATCGTACTTTGAGACCTGCCCAGTAATTCTCGTGGTACCTTGATTAAGAAGAGGGACTGCAAAGCGATACTCACTAGAGGGCTTCCGATGCCAGCAATGAGGATGACAGCCAATACTAATGTAAAGTTATCCGTAAAGGCTAACATGCCAAATGACCCTAATATCATGACTAAACCAACAATCATCGGCACGATTTTTCGGAATCGGTTAAATAAATTTATTGATAGCGACCCACCTAATATTCCAATAAAGAAAGCAATTTCAACCATCGCTAACTCAGAAGCATCTTTTACGAATAATGGAAACAGAACCGCTACAGGTGCCAGCATAAAGTTGATTAGCACCAAATAAATGATCATTCCCCTTAAGATTGGTACAGATATGATGGTTTTTAATCCTGTTTTTAAATCAAGAGAAAACGTCTTCATATTCAATTTATCCGCAGGTCTTTTCGACAGCCCTTTTTCCTTAATGAGTAAGATAAAGAAAAAGGAGATAAAAAAGGTTAGTGCATTAAATAGGAATGCTGTAGGCAAACTGTACAGCAATAGAATCCCCGCTATGGCAGGGGCACCTAATCCTACCACTGTTTGAATCGTTGATGAAAGACTCTGTGCTCTCGTAATCAAATGATCTGGAACAATCGTTCTGATCGCGACAGACTTTGCTGGAATAAAAAACGAATCAAACGATGAAGTAAATGCAGCGGCAGCGATCAGCATCCACGGACTCAGCATATCGAACCAGAAGAGAATGACCAACCCAAGCACAGCGATTCCCCGGCATATATCTGCTACTAGCATGTATCTCTTTTGATTTCCTCTATCAACAAGTACGCCCGAGAAAATTCCAAATAAAATGGTGGGGATCACTTCCGCTGCCAGGACAAGAGAGATGAGTAAGGAGGAACCTGTTAATACTTTCATAGCCCAGATCAGTGATAGAGCATACACGCCATCTCCCAATGCTGATACAAATTGACCGGCAATGAGATAACGATAATCTTTAATGGCAAGAAGATGTTTAAAGCTATCCTTTTTTTCTTGGCTCTCTGGATTTAATTGAGATTTTACTGCGGCTTCTGTCATAATTCGCCTCCAACTAATTGTGGTATATTATTCCTATAATCGATTATGACGTCAGAGGGAGAACAAGAAAATATGCATTTATGCAATTTTTGGAGGGGAACATGAACATCGTTGATAAAAATATTGAATATTATCGCAAGAGGGCCGGCATGACACGAAAAGATTTGGCAGAAGGCATTTGTGACGAGTCTACCTTATTTAGAATTGAAAAAGGATCTCAAAATCCAAGACTGGATCTATTAGTTGAAATTAGCCACAAACTGAAAGTACCTGTTGCATTTTTAATGAGTGAGCTGCCACTCGGTGACCTGAAAGAAATAGAAAAATATAAGAACCTTTGCAGAAAGCATATCTATTATCAAGATTACCAAGCCCTATCCTTGACGATTGAACAATTTGATAATCTACTAGATCAAAACTCTGATCATGCACAATATCTTACGAACAAGAAATTCATCACCTGGAACAAAGCCATTCTTCTCCATGTGCAAGATAAGAATTTAATAAAAGCAGAAGAACAATTGAAAAGTATTCTTGATATAAAACTAAGAACAGAATTCGACATCGGCGTCTGCAATTCTCTTGGTCTTGTGACATTAAGTAAAGATGGTGTCTCTAAAGCATTCGATTTCTTTACTAAAGCTTACACAGCCATTGAAGAATTACCTCAATTAGAAGACCCTACGCTAGCCCCAAGAGTGGCATATAATATAGCTTATTGTCACGTCAAAAATAGGCAATTAAATGAAGCTACAACTCTCGCCTATCAAATCATTGGATTACTAGAAAGCAAACAGTTAAGCTTTATCCTTGGAAAAACGAAACATATGCTAGGGAAGATACACCAAATGAGTGGTGATTATGAACAAGCAAAGGAATACTTACTAGAAGCTCAATTCTTATTTCGACTAGAGAAAAATGAAGCCTATTATATAAAGACAGAAGAAGATTTAAATGAGATTTATTTGCTTTTAGAAAAATGAAGAAGCATGGGGACGGTTCTCATGCTTCCTTTTGAACAAGATAAGGCAGGAGAGTTCCACTCAAGAAAATAGTACAAAAAAAGCCCCACTCCCAAACATAGAGTAAAGCTCATTTCTACCTTATCCGTAAAGCAAATCCTCAAAATGGGGGAAACATAAACAAAGATATCTGGAATAATGTATCTGCCCCCTCAGCATACCAGTTCACCTAATATCTGGGTAGTATCATCGATTCATTTCCACTATAATAGTGGGAAGGAGGTGAGAAAAATGGACAAGCAAATCGTGAATATGTTATCCGATATTCAACGGAACATGAAGGAGTTTGACCATAACATGAAAAATTTCGACCATAAACTGAAGGAATTCGGGAATGATTTGAAAGAGATAAAGGAAACGGTCAATAGAATTGAAACATCACAAACAGAAGATGTCATTGCTATGTTAAAAGTAGGCAACCAACGTTCTGAAACAGACTTTCATTATCTGAACACAAGAATCACTGATAGTGATAAACGGATGTTCACCCTTGAGAATCGAGGTGAAAGGTATTCGTCATTTCTCTATACAACGTTATGATGATTATCTTATACCTACTCTTCGTCCCCTCTCACCATGATCCACACGCCATTTCTTCGAGTTTTCTTTTGTTAGACAAATCCATGGCCTAATACATATAAGTAGATGAAATGCGATCTAAAATGAATAATAATCGTGGACAATGGGAGGAAATGATGATGTTTTTTAAAAAAGATGAAAATATGAATAAAAATAGTGTTAATACAGCATTTCAGAGTACATTCATATTTTGGGGAGTTACGCTTCTTATAAATGCACTCTTTGAAATGGCAAATAATAAACCGTTAATCAGTAGTTCATTTGTTATTTTAATTGTAGGATTAATTATCTTTTATTCTACTGAACAGATAGCTAACTACATTCATAAAAGAAAAGAGTAAAGGTCACTGGGATCAGACTGTCCATTGACTGATTATTTGTTTCTCCTCATTAAAAGAAACCCCAACCCAACTCCCCCCACTAACCCTCTCCCTCCCAATCAATCCCCCATCCTCTACCACACTCACCATATCCATCATTACCGCAAACGGCACTTCATACCCCGACAAAATCCCAGCTTCCTGACACCCCTCCCACATCTCCCTATAACTAATAAACGCATACCCATCCTCACGCCTCACCCGATCACCATCCAACAGTCCCCTCACCACCCCATACACTTTCAAACTATCAATCTGAAACTCTGACTTGTTCTTCGCTGAGGAAGCATAGGGACGGTTCTGCTGCTTCCTTTTTGAACAAGTTAAAGCACTACAAGAAAATAGCTTCATAAAAACCATTTCCAAATATCGAGTGAAGCTCATCTCTACTTTATCCATAAAGCAAATCCTTCAAGATAGGAGAAAACATAAACAAAGGGACGTATCCCACCTTTCGCAAGGTGAGGTACGTCCCCGTTTAGCTATTAAATAAGAAACTGTCGCATTTCTTCGTCTGTTAAATCTTTTGACTGAACACCGCGTTCTTTGCAGTATTTGTCCAATGCCCTTATTTTCACTTTAGGGGATTCGGCGGGTGCTGGGAATGCAAATACTCCATCAGTAAAGTATGATCAAATTTCTCGATATCTTTATGCATCCTATCATTCCTAGTTATTGTATGCCTTCTAGACAAATGCTTTCGTTTAATTGTCATTCTACTATACCATAACTCGTATTATCTACATTTCATTTGGAGGTGAAAAGAATGGATGCGCAAACCATTAACAAGCTTTCCGAAATTGAACGTAACATGAAAGAGTTCGGAAACCAAGGGGACAGGTTCCTTGGCCCATTCGAATCATCGTACCAACGTACCTGTCCCCCTGGCTCAATCGCTCTCCTTCGTAATCCCCGCGACACCCCAATACTTATGAGGGATTGGCTGCACAATCACCCGGACCTGTTCAGGTTTAACTTCGAGTGTTTCAACGGCAGTTTTAGTGATTCCTGCCACTAAATCCTTTAGCTGCTCATCACTCCGCCCTTCAAGTACCTGTACTTGAATAATTGGCATCGAACCATCACCTCTTTGGTAAAAATTCAGGTGGTGACACAGGCACCACCCTCAGCTGTTAGAATCCTAATAATCTTGGAATGAACAATGTGGTCTGTTCCCAGTAAGTAACGATCAATAGCATTCCAATACCTAATAGGAGCATTGGCGTTACCGCTTTGATTAAGCTTTCAAACCTTACTTCGGCTATTGAGGATACGATGAATAATCCTGTTCCAACCGGTGGTGTCAGGAGACCAATCGTCAGGTTAATACATATGATCACACCGAAATGAATCGGGTCGATTTGAAACCCGCTCACCAGAGGCATAAATACCGGCACCAGGATAATCAGCGCAGCAATGCCATCCAACAATGTGCCGATGATTAACAAGAAGATATTGACCAACAGCAGAAATACAAACGGATTATCAGAGATGGACAACATTGAATTTGCAATCATTTGCGGAATCTGTTCAAACGCTATCAGCCAGCCAAACAAGTTCGCCATTGCGATCAAGAATGTCACCGTAGCTGTTCCAATTACAGTGTTAATCAATATCTTCGGCAAACTTTTCCACTTCAATTCTCTGTAAAAAAACATCCCCACCACAAAAGCAATGACACTCGCTACCGCAGCAGACTCGGTTGCAGTAAAGGCACCACTCAGGATCCCGGCAATGATGACAAAGGGAACCAAAATAGCCGGCAATACTTTTACAAAGGAATTCCAAATAAGGTCCAAACTTGCTCTTTCACTACGAGGAAAATTATGTTTATAACCTAAATAGGCTATCAATCCAATAAAACCGATTCCGAAAATCGTTCCTGGAATGATCCCTGCCATAAATAGCCCGCCAATGGACGTACCCGACAAGGTTCCATAAATGATAAAAATCATGCTTGGTGGAATAATCGGCGCAACAATTGAGGATGCAAGCGTCAATGCAGAAGAGAATTCACGGGTGTACCCTTCTTTCTCCATTTCGGGGACCATGACCTTACTCATCATCGCTGCCTGGGCATTTGCAGAACCCAGGATCGAAGCTAGGAACATATTCGCAATGACTGTAACATAGGCGAGTCCTCCCCTAACATGTCCGACAAGCACCCTTGCAAAGACAACGAGCTTGTTCGTGATTCCTCCGCTATTCATCAACTCCCCGGTAAGCATGAACAAAGGGATCGCAAGCAATCCGAAATTCTCCATACCTGAATACAGCCTTTGTGGTGTTGATTCTAGCAGCATTGTATTACCTGTTAGTAAAAAATAGACAACTGTCGTCATCCCCAGCACCAAGGCGATAGGAATTCCCATCAATAAAAATACGACAAAAGCCAATATGACAAGCAACATCATTCTTTTTCACTCTCCTTTGCGGCTGCTTGGAGATTATGGACCATTTCACTTTCAATACGTTGATCCTTTATAATCTCAAGCATATTGCTTAGTAAATGGATCGAAGCAAATAGCAGACCGACCGGCAGAATCGCATATGGAATCACCATAGGCACCAATATTGCGCTCGATCTTTGGATGGCGACGGTAGGTGAAGTAATCCATGAGAAACAATAGAATAATAGAATGGCCATGAACAAGAGCATAAAAATATGTGCTGAAATCGCCACCCATTTTTTTACCTTCGCAGGAAGATAATCCGTGATGAGAGTCATGGATGCCTGTGTCTTATATTTAAGACCAAGGCTCCCTCCTATGAACGTTATGTAGATTAGAAGAAAAACCGATACTTCCCCTGCCCAGAATAGAGGTTCATTGAACACATATCTAAAAACCACTGCAGCCGCGACAATGACAGCCATTGCAAACATTAGGATAATAGCCAGTTTCTTTTCGAAACTGGCTACCATATTGCTGATGTATTTCACGCATTTCCCTCCATTAGGTTATTTGCGGAATGTATCGATGAATTCCTGAATCAGTGGATCAGTTGGTCCATACTTTTCATCGAATTGCTTGATATAAGGATCGAATAACGTTTGGTCAATTTCATAGATTTTCATCCCTGCATCACTAAGAGTCTTTTTGAATTCCTCTTCTTGTCCGGAACGGGTTTTTACTGCATACTCTGCAGCAGCCTTAATGGATTCATCAATAATCTTTTTATCACTATCAGACATTTTTTCATATTCTTCTTTGTTCATCATGGCAACTGCCGGCCATACCATGTGATTCGTCACCGCCCCATACTTGGCAACTTCATAGTATTTATTGGTGATGGAAGCATCCAGGTCCATATCCATCCCATCGATGACACCAGTTTGGATTGCAGCGTATACTTCGGGCAAAGGTAATGATTCAGGTGAAGCTCCCATTGATTTGTAAAAATCCTGAAGCGGCGGGCTTGGTGTTACACGGAAGGAAAGACCCTTCAAGTCTTCAGGCTTCTTGACTTCCTTATCCTTGAACAGCATGACCCGGTTCCCTGCAAAAAGGTAATCCAAACCTTTTAGTCCCTGGTCATCCAGTGTTCCAAGAATCTTCTTCGCGACTTCTGAATCACGCGCAGCATTTGCAGCTTCCAAATCTTTAAAAGCATATGGAGCGAACCATGCCGTAAATGCAGGAGCACGAGAGCTCATATAGGCAGCAGTTATGAATCCGAAGTCTACAGAACCTGAAGAAATTTGCTGTACCATATCTGCTTCTGTACCAAGCTGGCTCGCTGGATAAATTTCAAGTTTCATTCTTCCATCGGAACGCTTATCCAATTCTTCTTTGAATTTCTCTGCAGCCTTATGCCACATATGATCTGTTGGGGTAATGTGTGCCAGCTTGAATGTATACTTCTCACCAGATTCAGATCCAGATGCAGGCTTTGCATCGGTGTCATTGCCGCAGGCAGCAGCCGTCAGCACCAGCAAAAAAGTTACGAATATCAGCCCTAGTTTCCTTAAACCCATCATTTCTTGCACCCCTTTTATCTCCTTTTTTGAAAACGCTTCCATAATATTTCCCAAAGCTGTCTCTACCTGTGATTATAGTCACTTTCTCCTACTCAATGTGTAAAGTACTTAACATAGAAAAAGAAATTAATCTATAAATTTTGAATATTCTAAAATATATAGGCAGAAACTTAGTCACAGGAACTAAGTGCTGGATTTGCAAGAAAGTGTGACACTGCCAAGCTCTGCGAATTGGACCAAAATCGTATCATTGGGTTCGAAGCTGATCGCTTCGGAAACGGCCCCACTCAGTATGACGTCTCCCTTTTTAATTCCCTTACCAACTTCACCAAGCTTGTTGACTGCCCATGCAACCGAAGCTGCCGGATGCCCCAGTACCGCTGCACTCGACCCGGTTTGGAAAACCTCTCCGTTTTTCGACATCACCATTCCGAGCTGCCCCAAGTCCAGATCCTTTGGAGACATCCACTTGCTGCCGATGAGGAATTTTGAGGAAGAACAGTTATCTGCGATGACATCAGCCAGAGTGAACTTAAAGTTTAAATAGCGGCTGTCGATAATTTCAATTGCCGAAGCTACAAATTTAGTCACTCTCAGTACATCCTCAGCCGTAATATTTGTCCCTTCCAAATCCTCTTCGATCAAAAACGCAATCTCTGGCTCTGCTTTCGGGTGGATAAAATCGGTAAAATCGAGGGGTTCCCACTCCAATGCGAGCATGTCATCGGTCAAGTATCCATAAATTGCTTCATGGACCCCCATCATTTGCTGTTTTGCCTTGCTCGTCAAACCCAGTTTTAACCCGATTTTACTAGCACCTTCCTTCTCGCGTCTCTCGATCAATTTTTCTTGGATTAAATAAGCATCATCAAAACTCAATTCCGGATAACGGTCGGTTACTTTTACCACTTCACGACATTCTTTTTCTGCGGAATATAAGTATTCTACGATTTCCAGGTCGACTCCCTTTGTAATCGCCATCCTTTACACCTCCAGCTTTCGTGCTTTTGCCAATTCGGCAGCAACATCAAGGATCATATCCTCCTGGCCGCCTACAACTTTCCTTTTGCCTAACTCTATTAAAATATCTCTTGAATCAATACCAAATCTCTGGCCGGCCCGTTCAGCATGCAGCAGGAAGCTGGAATACACCCCGGCATATCCCATAACCAGACTGCCTCTGTTAATTTCCTGAGGCCTTGGAATCATTGGCCCAACCGTATTTTCAGCCAAATCCATCATTTTATAAATATCGATCCCTACGTCCATACCCATCCGGTCCAATACGGACAATAAAACTTCAGTTTGAGCGTTCCCCGCACCGGCACCCAGACACCTGACACTTCCATCGATTCTCGTAGCCCCTTCTTCAATAGCAGCCAGCGTATTTGAAACAGCCAATGAGAGATTATTATGAGCATGGAAACCTACTTCAATAGACAATGTATCTCTTAGTGCTGCGATTCTCTCTTTTACTTCATGGGGCAAAAGGGCTCCTGCAGAATCAGTCACATATACTGCCTGAGCTCCATAGCTTTCCATCAGTTTTGCCTGCTCGACCAATTTTTCAGTCGGAGCCATATGGGCCATCATCAGAAATCCAAGTGTCTCCATTCCCAGCTCCCGCGCCATACTGATATGCTGGGCGGAAACGTCAGCTTCTGTCACATGTGTGGCTACCCGGACCAGACCCGCCCCTAGCTGATGTGCCTGCTTTAGCTCATGTACTGTACCGATTCCAGGTATAAGAAGCACAGCGACCTTTGAGTTTTTACATTCATCGACAGCTGCTTCGATCAGTTCCATCTCATCAACGAGGGACTTTCCATACTGCAGCGTCGAGCCTCCTATTCCATCGCCATGGCTCACTTCAATGTAATGCATTCCTGCATCATCAAGTTCGCGGGTGACACGTCGCACCTGTTCTTTTGTATATTGATGCTGCATGACATGGCTCCCGTCACGCAGGCAAACTTCCGTAATCTTGATAGGCTTATCACTTTTGCGATTCAAAAAAATTCACCTAGCCTTTCGATTTGACACTCTGTTTATCAAGTATATGGATCGCGAAATCCTCAGCAACCCTGGTCGCCGCAGCCGTCATGATATCAAGGTTTCCTGCATATACCGGGAAATAGTCCCCCGCACCTTCGACCTCAATGAAAACCGTCACTTTGTTTCCATCAAATAAGGGATCCTGTTTGAGGCGATATCCAGGAACATATTGCTTCACCGTTTCCACCATACGCTCAATCGATTTTGTAATCGCACCTTCATCCATATTTTTCACTTCACAATAAATGGTGTCACGCATCAATATCGGGGGCTCTGCGGGATTGAGAATAATCAAGGCCTTCCCCTTGTCGGCACCGCCAACTACTTCCATTCCCCGGCGGGTTGTAATCGTGAATTCGTCAATGTTTGCACGCGTGCCCGGTCCTGCACTCTTGGACGAAATCGTGGCTACAATCTCCGCATAACTTACATCGGCGACCGAGTTGATCGCATGGACAATCGGAATCGTCGCCTGACCTCCACAAGTAATCATATTGACGTTCTTTTCATCTAGGTAATGTTCATTTTTGACGGCTGGTGAGACGAATGGGCCTCTAGCTGCCGGAGTCAGATCAATGGCCAGCTTCCCCAATTCAGCGAGTACCTTAGCATGTCTTACATGGGTCTTTGCAGATGTGGCATCAAACACGATGTCTGCGATTTCAGGATTATCCTCTAATGCCTGGATGCCATTATCGAAGGCAAGATAGCCCCGTTCCTTCGCACGCTTCAAGCCATCGGACTCGGGGTCGATCCCAATCATCGCCTGGAGATCGATGACTTTACTCCGTTCAAGTTTATACATTAGATCTGTTCCGATATTTCCAGAACCAATGATTGCTGCTTTGATTTTTGCCAATTCTTCCACTCCTCTATTCAAAAGTGACTGACACAGATCCGACCGGACCGAATTGAGCTGTAACTGTATCTCCTTCAGCTACTGTAATCGCCGCAGAAAGTGCTCCCGGCAAAATCAGTTCTCCAGCCTTAAGGGTAATTCCGAATTCATGAAGCTTATTTGCCAGCCAGGCAATCGCATGTGCCGGATGGCCAAGAGCAGCAGCACCTGAGCCTGTCGCAATCATTTCACCATTCTTGGATAAAATCATCCCAACACTGCGAAGGTCGATTCCGGTAATGTCTGTCATTTGCTCTCCAACCACAACCATCGCCGATGATCCATTATCAGCAACCGTATCAACAAGACCGATTTTCCAATCAGCAATCCGGCTGTCGATAATCTCAAGGGTCGGTACCACGCAATCCGTTGCCATCAACACATCCAGAAAAGTAACATTCGGACCTTCTAAGTCTTCGCTTAATACAAAGCCGATTTCCGCCTCGATTTTAGGACTGAGGAAGTTGGACATCTTTACTGTTCCGCCATTTTCTATTTTCATATCATCCAGCAAATGACCATAATCAGGTTCATCCACTCCAAGCATTCTTTGCATCGCCACACTCGTCAGGCCAACTTTTTTGCCGATGACCGTGCGGCCTTCTTTAAGCTTTCTCTTTATGACCTCCAGCTGAACGTGGTAGGCGTCCGTTACATTAAGATTCGTAAATTGCGAAGTTAACGGTGATACCGCTTCTTTGCTTTTTTCCGCCTCTATAAGCGTATGAGCAATGTTTTCGATCGACGCATTCATCGATTCACCCTCCTTTTCTACCATTTAATATTTCCTATCATGCTATGCGCTTCTTTCTATAGCTTCATGGTGATTGTCTTTGCTTCGGTATAAAACTCGAAGCTGTGCCTGCCGCCTTCTCGTCCTATGCCGCTCGCTTTCGATCCGCCAAACGGTGTGCGCAAGTCGCGGTAATACCAGCAGTTGATCCACAGCTGGCCAGTATTTACATTAGCTGCTACACGATGGGCACGGCGCAGATCATTTGTCCACACGACGCCCGCCAGACCGTACATGGAATCATTGGCAATTTGTACGGCATCTTCTTCCTTTTTAAAAGGAATGACAGTCAGTACAGGGCCGAAGATCTCTTCCTGGGCGACACGCATTTTATTGTCTACATCATACAGAACAGTAGGTTCATAGAAATTGCCTTCTCCAAGGGAGGTAATAGTCTTTCCGCCAGTTGCCAGCTTCGCACCTTCTTGTAGACCGACTTGCACATATCCATCAACCGTCTCGAGATGTCCCTTTGAAACAAGAGCACCCATATCTGTATCCTCATCAAGTGGATTACCGACTTTGATGGCACGTGCTGCTTCCACGAACTTCTCCAAAAATCGATCGTAAATGCTTTCCTGGACAAGCAGACGTGATCCTGCCAGACAAATTTCACCCTGATTTCTGAAAATGGCTTCAATCGACCCGGCAACCGCTTCGTCCAAATCAGCATCTTCAAACACGATATTCGCGGACTTTCCGCCTAGCTCCAGAGAAACCGGAATCAGCTGAGATGCGGCATTCTGCATCACCGTGCGGCCAGTCGTGCTATCACCGACAAATGAAATTCGTCTTACGGATGGATTTCTAGTCAATTCTGTTCCGACTGTCCCTCCAGGACCCGTGATAATATTCAACACCCCTGGCGGCAGCCCTGCCTCATTGGCAATTTCCCCGAGCATCACTGCGCTTAATGGAGTATAAGAAGCTGGCTTTACTACAACTGTATTGCCTGCAGCCATTGCCGCCGATGCCTTCCATGTCATTTGCATGAAAGGGAGATTCCATGGAATGATCAGGCTTGTCACACCAGCGGGAGCATATTTTGAATAAGACATGTATCGTGCCTGGTCATAATGCTCATGGTTTATGTAGTTAGCCATTTCAGCAAAGAAGCGTAAATTCGCAGCTGCCCGGGGAATATCAAACCCCCGGCTCTCCTTAATCGGCTTCCCAACATCGAGGGTTTCAACCAGTGCCAATTCATCAATCTTTTCCATGACCAGGTCAGACATTCTGCACAATATCTTTGACCTTTCAGCAACCGGCATCTTGCTCCAAACACCGCTTTCGAACGTCTTTTGTGCTGCATCAATCGCGTATTTAGCATCCTCAACTCTACCTTTAGCAACCGAAGCGAGCTTTCTATTGGTCGAAGGATCAATCGTATCAAAGGTTTCACAAGACATCGCATCACGGTATTCACCATCAATAAAGAGTTTGGCATCTTTTACTTTTTGTGGCTGAGTCAGTTTCATCCTAAAACACCCTCCTCATCCTCGACTTCAACTATCATTTCAACCTCGACGGCATTGTTAAGGGGTAGCTGCGCCATGCCTACAGCAGAACGGCCATGCTTCCCGCACTCCCCAAACACCTGCACGAGCAGATCCGAGGCACCATTTAAGACCTTCGGCTGATCCGTAAAGTCAGGGGTGCTGTTCACGAAACCAAGCACTTTTACAACTCGCTTCACTTTGCTTAACTCACCCAGTTCCTGCTTTAGAACTGTCAAAAGGTTCAGCATGCATTGTTTCGCTGCATCATAGCCGATTTCAACCGAAACATCCTCCCCAAGTCGTCCCCGGTATTCATTCGTCCCCTGGCCGGATGTGAAAATCAGATTGCCGGTCCTTACACAACTTACATAGTTCCCTGCTGCAGGGCGCGGAGCCGGCAAGTTCAGGCCAAGTTCCTTCAAGCGTTCTTCAGGTGTCAGCTGTACCTGTTTCATCAAATCAACTCCCCACTTTGACTGGTATATTCAAGAATCGGAGCGCATTTTTACCAAGTATTGCTTCCGTTTGTTCCTTTGACAATCCAACTGTTTCATCAATGACCTTACCCGGCGGGACCTCTCTTAACAGGAATGGATAATCAGAGCCCATGATGATTCGTTCATGGCCGAAATTCTGTACTAAGTAGTTCAGGTTCACCGGTTCATTTACAAGGGAATCATAGTAAAACTGTTTTGCGTAATGGCTGGGTGGCTTATCCAGAAGACGCAGGTGCGGCCAGACTTTCCACCCTTGGTCAAGACGAGGCAGCAAATAGGGCAGCGAGCCGCCGCCATGAGCCAGGCAGATTTTCAGCTTAGGGAATTTATCCATGATTCCGCCAAGGATCAAACTTCCTCCAGCCAGAGCCGTTTCACTCGGCATCCCTACTGTATACATGAGGTTGTGACGAGGCATCCGCTCCTTGCCAAGTGTTTCCCATGGGTGGATAAACAATGGAACATCCCATTTTTCAGCCATCTCAAAGAATTCAATTAAACCAGGATCATCAAGGTTCATACCGTTTATATTTGTGCCAATCTCTATGCCGCTCATGCCTAATTCATGCTTGCAACGGTCCATTTCCCGGATTGCTACATCAACATTCTGCATCGGCACAGCACCCAGTCCAATGAACTTAGTCGGATACTGGTTTACCAAGTCAGCGATAAAATCATTTTGAACACGAGCCAAAATTTCTGCTTCTTCAGCTGGTGCCCAGTATGAGAACGTTACAGGAATGGGAGAAAGAACTTGCATATCGACCCCTTCCCTCTCCATATCCTTCATTCTCTTCTCAGCGTTCCACACCTGGTCTGTCACTTCACGGAATACTTTCCCGGCAATCATGATGTTTGCACCGCATGCACAAGTACGCTCCAGCTTCGGCCATTTGTCGCCGCCGAAACGCTTCGTCAGCTCGCTGAAATCCTCAGGAATGATATGGGTATGGAAGTCTACTCGCATTTCCATTCACTCGCTTCCGGAGGCATCATGTATCCACAATTTTCACACTTGCGAAGTTCCTCGTTTCCGTTAAAGGTTGCGATGGCTTCCTTTACCTGCTTTTCAATGTTAGTCAGTTGAATCGTGGCACGGTGCATTTCATGGTCGCACTCATCACAGAACCAAACAAAGTCCTCAAGTTCGCCTTGTGCACGGTTGCGTTCGATAACAAGCCCGATCGTGTTCTCCACTCGGTGCGGAGAATGAGGAACGTTCGCTGGAAGAAGAAACATTTCACCTTCCTTTACCTCCACTACTTCACGCTTTCCTTCAGCATTGATAACCTCTACATAACAACTGCCCTGAATTTGATAGAAAACCTCTTCTGACGGATCAACGTGGAAATCGCGTCTTTTGTTCGGTCCTCCTAGAAGCATGACCATCAGCTCAGCATCCTTCCAGATTACCTTATTGTTGACCGGCGGCTTGAGCTGATCTCTATTTTCCTCAATAAATTGCATTAGATTAATCGGTACAAATTGACTTTTCATATTTCTTCGTCTCCCTTCGATTCTTGTAAAATCAGTTAACGATTCTTCTTGGCATAACCAGCTTTACTACCATTCATCTCATATCTCTCATTACAATCAGTCTGCCATCTCGACCGGACTTCCTTTTAATGATATTTGCATATGGACCACTTCATCTGCGAGAATTGAAATCCGACTCAACAAATCCTCATCTACGATTTGGTTTTCCAGGTTGAAATGATCGAAGGTTGCGTATACATGGCAAGGTGCAACGAATGCCCGGAAATAACCAGCAATGGGCTTCAACTGGTTTTCGATTACGAGAAAATGCTGATACGTTCCACCATTTGCGACAAACCCCATCACCTTATTCCTAAAGGCAGCCGGGTGGATCAAATCAAATAGGTTCTTCAATACCCCTGGAATCGAGCCCTGGAAAATAGGTGTCCCAATCACATAAAAATCGGCAGAAGATACTTTTTCAATCACAGCCCTGGTATCGTCAGAATATTTTTCAGCAGGACGTCCATCACAGAACTCAACGTTATAATCCATCATATCGAGCATTTCCACCTCGATATCAGGGTACTTCTTTGTCACTTCTTCAAGCACTTTACGGACCACAATCCCTGTCTTGGCTCCGATGATCGTGCCTGATATCCCCAGCAATTTCATTCGTTCCGCCTCCTACTCTTGTAAAATATGATTCTTCGCATGAACTCCAGACTCCCATCCCAGCAATGCTTTCGAGAGGTTGAGCTCCCCATCTGAAATCAGCTGGCGGATCCTGGTTGAAGAGATCACGCTGCCTTGAGGACAGAATACAGGTTTTGTTACGCGTACTTTAAAATATTTTTCAAGAAGTTTTAAATCTCCCAATCTATCTTTGCCAAAGCGGAAATCACCGCCAACAATGATCTCCACCGGGTTAAGCTTCGCCAAACATCCGATAAATTCGTACGCACTTCTCTCTGCATACACTTCATCAAATCGGGCAACCACTGCATGCCGGGTACCAAGTTTTCCGATTTTATCCAACTTTTCCTCCACATGGGTCAGCATCCTTGCTCCTTGAAAAAACACACGGGGTGGCGGGTCGAATGTATAGACGACACTTGGAACCCTCAGCTTCCTGCTTCTCTGTACTGACTGGCGGATTACGGTTTGATGACCCCGATGGACACCGTCAAATGCGCCAATGGCAACTACCGATCGAGGCAATTCCAACGAAGAATAAACATGTGCTTCCATCCAGCCATCACCTCCTGAGAATGCTCATTAGTTTGTAAGCGCTTCCTTATTATCCAAAAGACCGCCCTTCAACGCTTCATCAACCATTGTTAGTGTGGTCCGGCGTTTATAGTTGTTATAGAAAATCCCCCTCTTACGAATCGGATCACCTGTATAATAGCGCTCGTATTGAAGCAAACGCTGACCGAATGCCTCACCGCACAGATCCCATGCAAGTTTGAAAATGCTTACCCTCTCTAAAGAAGAGATGCCTTCTCGGCCTACATAATAATTGTCGATTGAATCTCTTAATGCCGCATTTTCAAAATCAGCTCCCGTCGGGGACATGAGCAAACCGCCTGCTCCGATAATCTGGATGACTTCGATTGCCCGGGGATACATGGTAGGCAGCAAGCCGCGGATGGTTTCTAGTGCGACGTAATCAGGCATTGCTTCCCCATGCTCGGTCATCGTGTGCTCGTATTCAGCCACTTTTAACAGCGCTCTGATCGACTCAAGTGACTGGGCAAGCTCTCCAAGCTGTTCCTGAACATTCAAGTATCCATCGACGCCAATCGTATCCGCCACCTTCATAGCCACTTGCGTTGCGAATTCCAATTTCACAAGGCCCCTGACCCCTGATTGATGTGCCGGCTGCTGACCAGCGCCTGTCATTGGATACAGCTTGTTGGCTGCTTCGACATTGTTATATAAGAAAATACGGTCCCAAGGAACGACCACATCATCAAACACCAGCAAGGCATCCATCTCTTCGAACCGTGAAGCGAGGGGATGATCAAAGAACGAACGTGTTCCATCCTGCATCGGCTCGCGGCAGATTATACGCAGCCCCGGGGTATCAATCGGAATCGCAAAAGCCAGTGCATACTTTTCATCACCTGGGGCAAATCCAGGGAATGAGTAAATGATCACCTCATCTGTCACTGGTGCGAGCGTCGCCAGCATTTTTGCTCCCCTGACAACCAGGCCATCCGGAGTTTCCTTCACTGCACCAAGATGGGTATAAGTATCCTTCTGTTCATGTGAATTTTTACTGCGGTCATTTTGCGGGTTGATAATGGCATGAGTCAGGAATATGTCGTTATCACGGAGGTATTTATAATAGTTGCGGACATTATCTGCCCAGTTTTTGTTGTATTTTTCAAAGAACCAAGAATTGTAGTACATGGACGTTACCACGACGTTCAAGAAATCCGGAGTTCTTCCCATCAATCCAAAGGTTGCCCTGGCATATGCTTCGAAAACGTTGCGACGCCTCACTAAGTCATCGTAGCTTTTCGGCACAAGGAAGGAATTATTCACCCGCTCTCCCGTTTCCTCGCATACATGAGTGATCTTATCCTGAAATTCAGGATCATGCTGCATGTCAAACAGCTTGGCGATTTCATGTATCGGCTGCTTGAAAACCGGTTCCTCAAACAAATTCTCAACCTTTTTACCTGAAAGCCAAACTTCAGGTTTGCGTGCTTTAACCGCTTCGATATATTGAGCTCCAGTCCTAATTCCCATATTCACCCTCCTGAAAATATTATTTGAAAATTCATAATGATTTTAATATTAATTTTCCATCCTAACTGTAGCCTATTTAACGTTTTTCTTGAAATAGTTTTTGAAAAATCAAAATCATCCAAATTTTTATAGAAATTCAATGTTGTTTCCCCTATGCTTATCTTAGAAATCATCTTCACTTTTGGGGAGGTAATGGTATGGCCACAGTTTACGAAGAAATTTTTCATTGGGAGGGTTATTTAAAATACGGGACACGTCAATTTTTCAGAAAAAAAGAATGCATTTACCAGCAGGGAAATCTCGGAGAAGGATTTTATTATTTACATAAAGGCCTGGTCCGGATTGTTACCGTAACAGCCGCTGGCAAAGAAAATATGCTCAACATCGTCATACCCAACCAGCTATTAGGAGTCCAGTCACTTGACCAGAACACCCATTTCACAACCGCGATTGCAGTAAAGAATTCAGTCGTCTATCATTTCTCAGCAGACGAATTTCGAAAACTTATGATTGCCCACCCGGAACTCTTCAAACTCTTTTCCAAAAGCGTCATCCATAAAATGAAAATCCTCTTAGATCGCATAAATATGAATGCGCTTACATCAGAGCAAAAGCTTGCTGCTTTACTCCACAATATCTGTGATGAATTCAAAAATTATGAGATTCCAATCTCACAGCAAGATCTCGCCTGCTGTACAGGCCTGACTAGAATCACCGTCTATAAAGTACTAAAACAATGGCAGGAAGCAGGGATCATTGAGGTAGACAAGCGAAAATACTACATAAAAAAACCAGATTTCCTTAGAAACCTGGTTGGTTAATCTTCCTGGGGGTGATTGGCAATCGTCCTGATTTCAGGAAATTCTTTTACGACGATTTTTCGTTTTTGAAGCTCGATGTACCCCTTCTGTTTCCATTTCTGAATGATTTTGTTCACGGTAATTCGGGACGTGCCAATGTATTTTGAAAATGCCGTCTGGTTCATCGAGGCATTTCCGTTTTCCTGAATAAGCTTCAGTAAATAGAATGCCATCTGCTGCTCAATGGGACTATCCAGGTGAGCGATGATTTCAGCTAGGGTCCTGAATTTGTAAATTAATGAATCTGTATAGATGGCAGCTGCCCCTGGATGATCCTTGCAAATTGCATCAATCGCATCGTTGGAAAAATAGTAAATCGTTGATGGGCAGTTCGTTACCCCGCTTGTCAAATATGGCTCCCCATGAATCCCGTGCTCCCCAAACAACATCCCGGGGGGAACCATGTTGATAATACGCTCATCCCCTTTGTCGGACAAGAGCGTTATCTTTATTTCACCCTTCTTCAAATAATAGATTCCCCGACCCGCCTGCCCTTGATGATAGACCACTTTATTCTTCCTAAACTCGAATGCCTGCCCGTATGACAAGTATGGCTCCCATTGGTGACGGAGGTAGTCCACACAATCACCTTCCTCTATGCATGCAGCTAAAAAATTTTTATTATTTAGATAATTATAACATTTATTGAAATATACTGGACGACTAATCCGATTCTTTCAGAAGAAGAAATAAAGGAGATGTTGGAGTGAAGCTCATCTTTACCTAATCCGTAAAACACAACATGGAAAAAGGGACGTATCCCACCTTTGGCAAAGTGAGATACGTCCCTATTTAGCTATTAAACAAGGAACTGTCGCATTTCTTCATCTGTTAAATCTTTTGGTTGAACACCGTGTTCTTTGCAGTATTTGTCCAATGCCCTTATTTTCACTTTCGGGGATTCGGCGGGTGCTGGGAATGCAAATACCCCATCAGGAAAATCATGATCAAATTTCTCGATATCTTTATGCATTTTATCACTCCTGGTTATAGTATGCCCTCCTGGAATTTTTTTAAAATATCTTGATTTCAACTTGGTTCCTGCCACCATACTACACCTCCCGGAAAGTATATTTTTACAAGCCTTTCAGCTGCAATGTCATCAAACATGAAATGCTGCCCAAATGTCAGTCGAGCTCCCAGACTCTCATAAAAGGGATATTTGCTGCTTTTAGATGTGAGACCAACATACCCGTCATACCCTTTTTCAATACTGTACCAACAAGCAAACGCTATGAGAACTCTTCCAACATTTATATATGAGCGCTCTTGGTTAAGTACCCCTTTTATAAACTTCTTATTTTGTGGTGAAGATTCAATAATATCTACATCTACACAAAGGAAGTCTTCATCTGGGTTTTCTTTCAAGGCAATAAGACCCCCTACAATATCTGGATTATGGTCAGTAACTAATCCGAAAACCTTAAAATCATGCGATATAGGATAAAGCCAATTAAATTCCCAACCATAATCAGGAAGGTACCTATTATCCTTTACCTCTTCTTTTCCCACTTCTCGAAAATAATAATCAACGGGACTGTTTGTAGCTGCATTTAATAACATAGCTCAGATCGCTTTCGTTTGATTGTCATTCTATTATACCATAAATCGTATAATCCACATGTTTTATTTAGAAAATTCAGTAAAATAATCAAGGGTACAAGTGGGGCATAGGGACGATTTTCATGCTTCCTTTTCTCATCTACCAGAAACCAATCAGCCCAAACATCTCACCCAACTCCCCCCACTAACCCTCTCCCTCCCAATCAATCCCCCAACCACTCCTTCGCCATCCCCTTCAGCTGCTTCGTAATATGCCCAATCGCCAGATCATGCCGGTCAAACCGCTCTTTCACCGTGATCAGCTGCAGGTAATCAATCACCACAAGAAACGGTTCCGTCGGATACTCCCGCTTCAGATTCATAATCCGCTGTCTGATCTCCGGCAGGGTGATCATCCCATTCTGCGAGAGTTCGAGCTTCGCTTTGTACACGGCGTTCATCGCCCCATGCATCCTCGGCATCTCGTCCTTCGTCAAATACTTATACGGATTCTGCCATTTCATCATGTTAATATCCGTGATACTTGAAAGAAGTCGCTGCATGATCTGCCTCGAACTCATCTCCAAGGAAAACACCATGCTCACCCCTTTCTCCCTCATACACTCCCACGCAAGCTGGATGGCAAAGGCCGTCTTCCCCATAGAGGGTCTTGCAGCAAGGATGATAAGCTCCCCTTCCTTCCACCCTCCCGTCAGCGCATTCAGGCTCTCGAATCCCGTCGAGACACCGGGAAGTCCGTCCCTCTCCATGTAAAGAGATTCATAGAGATCCATGATGATCTCATCCTTCGTTTCTTCGTCGGTGATGGTGTTCGTGTGCATGTCGATGAGTGCTTTGTAGAGGCCCTGTGCGGATTCCGGGGTGTAAGCGTTCAGGAAATGATGGGCCGAGTTCTTGATAAGGCTCAGTTCGTAATACTTCAGGACGATCTGTTCATACTGCTCGATATTCACCGTCGTCGGGCAGTAGTTGGCAAGCGCCAGGAGAAACTGGACCCCGCCCACATTCTCAATGTCATCACCGAGCTCCTCCAACAGCATCACCAGATTAATCTCGAGCCTCTTCTTCTGAAGCCCCTTCATCGCTTTAAAAATCAACCGGTTCTTCACCAGAGTGAAATGCTTCTCCTCCAAGGTCAGTGTATCCAACACATCCGCATCCAGAAGAACCGCTCCAATGATCATGCTCTCCGCTTCATGCAACTCCCGAAGCAGCTGCTCCTCAGCCCCAGGGTGGTGCAGGTCGTGTCCATTCATTTCGTCGTTCATTCTCAATTCGTTTCGCTCCTTCTTTTTCCCATGCCTCCATGGTTTCTAGTATCGTCGTTTCCTCCACCGGCGGTTCATACAGCTCAGAGATCGTCGGCATGTGCGGACTCACCTTGATATGGGCTTCAACCCGCTTCTTCACCACGTGATAATCACAGTTCTCCAGGTGCTGAAACCACAGCTTCGCCCGATCATGAGTGAGCAGCCGTTGAGGATACGCTCCCTGGATCACCTTCATAAGCTCCTTGAACTCATGGAACGTCATGCCTCCGTCACAATCTCCTCAAGTCCATCCAACAGGTCATCGATGTGCTGCATGGATTCCCGAGGAGAAACGTACGCCTCAAGGGCCTTCTCCAAATACTTCGGACTGTTGATCGTTAGCTTCGGATTGATACTCTGCTGTCTGTCAAACTCCTCATCCATGAACACAATCAGCTCCTCCGTCGACAACTCGCTCAAGCTGATCCGCTCCATCGCCACATAATCCATCGGCGTCAAGATCAGTCCTCTCTCCCTCCTGCCAATGAAATGCCCGATCAGCGCCTGCAGCCTCTCTTCTTCCTTAGTGCCGTTAAGGTTGGTGGTGTTCTCCTTCTCTTCTTTCTCTAAGTTCTTACGTCTGTTTGCAGGTTCTCTCCGTACCTGTTTCACATCCTTTTCGCCGCACGAAGACCCTCCGGAACCAGCCCCATCATCAGGCTGGTCACCACCGGACTCCTCACGTTCCTCTTCCTTCTTAGACATCCCCATCCAACTCAAATACTCCCCACAGGCGAAATCCTTCGTCGGTCTCAGCGTAAACACATACCCATGCTCATACTTCTCCGCCTTCAACCACCCATCCTTCTCCAACCGCTTAATCGAACGCTGAATCCGCGAATGCGAATACTCATCAATCTTCTTCCCATTATAGAACCACAGATCCTCCCGCAGCTTCCGGAGCGAACGCACATACTGCCTCTCTCCAAGCACCACACCACCAACCTGAACCCCGCCTTGATACGTCGCATTCAACAGAATCAACACATACAACCGAAGATCCTCCGGGTGATGAAACGTCTCCTTATCCAACATACCTGTCTCCAACTTTCTCCATCCATTCATTACAATCACTCCTATTTCGTTTTGGTTTCACCCTTTATATAGGGAGATGGGAGTGAAAGGGACACCCTATGGATAATTTTTTATAAAAAAAACATTCGGGTGGGGTCCGAATGTTAAATGAGGGTTTATGAAACTATTAAGACGCAGTAAGAAATGTAAACTCCAATCATAAGCCAAGCCTTATTTAAAATAAATCCTTATCTAATTAATGCGCTAAATTGTTGGTGTTGCCTTATATCAAAGGAACAAAATAGTGAGCCTAAAAAAGTATGATTGGTTAAGAAAATGGGTTAAATGACGGGGGAATGAAATAAAACAAGCTAGAGGCTTACTTAGGGGATGGCAGATTGGACTTTGATAATAATAAAAGTGAGAGATTCATTAAGTCGTTTGTGATTGGCAGAAAGTAATCAGAAAGAGCAAATGCAAGTGCTGTAACTTATAGTTTTGTAGAAACTCCATAAAAAAATGCTTCAATCCTCATCAATACTTATTGACTTTTTTTAAGAGCTTCCTAATATAGAAATGAGAAAAGGAAGTGCCCTTGATCAATTGGTTCTTAGTCAAGCAATCTTCCGAATTACTGTCGAATTCAACATGATAGGTGGATAATATGATAATCCCTATCTCTAAAATAGGTGTGGATTATCTGACGCTTAAGTTAAAAGAAGATATAAAATACGGATTTTATTGGGTCCGTGTGAGCTAAAATAATATTCATTACTCACTTCAATATAAATAGGAGACTCATTAAGAGTCTCCTTTACATAGATAATTCATGTTTTGTATATCCTAAGTTTCCCAATCTATTTGTTTTAATTCCTCGATAAATTTTGTTCCACAGTCAGGTTCTACCATTTTAATAAAGTAGGCTAAACCAAATAAGTGTCCGTTGTAATTAGATTTAGTAACTCCTTGTTTCTGTAAACTACTACTTACACCGTATTTCTTAGCGTAATAAATTTGCTGCCTTAAATACTTTTTTGTTTTTTGCGGAACACTTAATTTTTCATTAACAATTAACCCTGTTACCATCTGCTGATGATAACTAAACCGTACTCTTACCTTTTTTTCATTTAATTCAAATTTTTCTTCTTTAATTACACGTTTAATTAATTTTATATATTTTGTGATTTCTTTGTCCCCAGAAAAAGTTAAATCATCAGCATACCTGGTGTAACTTGCACCCATATTTTCTGCTAAGCTTGATAGTCTTGAGTCTAATTTTTCACAAATAAGATTAGATAAATAAGGACTAGAAGGTGCCCCTTGAGGTAATTCATTATTAAGTGTACATATTCCCGTAAAGAGCATAGAAAGATGTCTAGTGTACCCTAAACTTATAAATAAGTTATAAATCCAAACATATTTAATACTCGGAAAGAAATCTTTAAGGTCTAGATTGATTACACATTCCTTGCCTACATGGGGCTTTGCATTATCAACAATTGATTTTTGAGGTACAAAACCTGTAGCGACTTTAGAAGTATCTAATCTATACAACACGTTTTCAACAATCCACTTTTGGATATACTTTAAATTTTCTGATGGTGCGTTTAATTTTCTACTACCACCTGTTTTTTTAGGAATAACAGCAGTGCTGTATAATGTCTGTGCTAATTCATAATATGAATATAATTCTTTAGTTCCAATACCAATAAGTTTTGCCAAATGGATTGAATCAAAAATTATAGGTAAACCCTTATCTTCAAGACTCCTCGCATAGGTAACACATAAATTAATGTAATCCTCACTTAATTGTTCATTTTCCATCATTTTCTTGAGAGTATCAATATTCATTATTTTCTCCGTATGTTTTCTACTGGATTATTTAATTTAACTGATCACCATCACGAAATCCTTGACCTCAGGGATTTTGTTATGGTGAACCGACAAAGCGCTCTTCTTTGTTGGTTCAGTACTAATTTTCGCTCTTCAAAATTAGTACTGATACAGCTACATAGTAACTTTACATCACGAATAGCGACTCGCTATTCAATTCTAGAAAACATAAAACATTTACAATTTAAAATCTTTAGGTATATAAATATCATCAAAAGATAAAGGTTTTTCAATAAATTTCAATGTTACTGTGTCTTGTTGGAACAAGTCTGTTATAGATACGTTTAACAAGTTTTTATCTTTTAAATATAATTCAGCTCTGTTAGTCAAAGCCAATCTACCAGTATTGCTGCTTAACATATCCTTACTGATTAAATCATCTAATGTCTTCTTCATTTGATCAGTAGAAAAATTACCGAGCTCTTTAATTTCTGAGAGCAAATATGTATCTCGATATTCGTTTAAGTATACTAGAAGTAGCAGTTCTTTAAACTCAATTTCACCCATCTACTGAATTCTCCATCTTCTTAACATTATACTTAACAGCATTCTTTTTTACTTTTTTGAAAGCGGGTTTTCTGTCGTCTCTCGGGAATAAACCTCTCCACTTTTTATTTTCAAACCAAAATGAACTCAAGGTGTTATTAGGAGTATTCCTAAAAAAGGAAACAATCGCTTGGCTATTTTCAAATCCGAGTATATTTTTGGATTTTTTCCTCCATAAATCTCTTTCAAAGTCTCGTAACAACATTTCATTTTCTTTAAAGTTTTCCTGAAAAATATGGTTTTCGCTAAAAGCCTTTTTGTGCAAATTATGACAAATCATTTCACACTCAAAGTCATTTTCCTTGAAAAATTTTTCTAGATGACTTTTTCCTTCCTCAAGCAATTCAATACAAAAAATATAGCAATTTACTTTTAAAAGTTTTTTTTTGTTTTTTTTGAAGAAAGTCTCTACCGTTTTACCTGAACCAATAATATCATCTATAAAAATTACATTTTGGATATTATCAAAATCTTCAATATCAAGCTTTTCAATGTCATAACTAAAATGGTTAGAAATGTTGTTTAGTATCTTAAATTCTTCTAAAAAAAAATTTGAGCTGTCAATTTTAGAGTCATCTTCAATTCTCGAGTAAATCGTAAAATTCTCATCTAGTTTTAACTCGTTTACAATAACATTGTAAAATTCACCCATTAATTGATCTAAACGCTCTCTTGAATAATAATTATAGTATTTTACGATGTCCAAAAAGACTCTTCCTAATTCTTTATTAGGCCCTAATTGATTTACAAACCTTCCTAACTTCCCACTAAAGTTTTGGGTTTTAGAATCTTCACCCCATCTGTCGATACAAGAAGTAGCTATTATTTGTATTTCAGTTAACTGTTGTTGTTCGGTCACAAAAACCACTCCTAGTGAAACTGAAAGATGCACTCATTATTAAATTTAACATAATTTTAATTTATACGAAATATAAATTGATACTTCTTCTCATTATTCTCAGCGACAATGTAAAGTGAATAAAGTTATTTACATAATTTGCAGATTTAAAGTTTAATAAGAAGTGTTAGAGGAGAAGACTTACTTAAAAAGAAAGAAAAATGAGATAATTAGTTTTTTCTGGATCTAAAAAGGCGGATGACGGAGAGAATGTAGAGAATTTAATAAGGTTAAGCTTACTTATGAGTAGGTAAATAACCCTCATCAATTGCATGATTTGGAGGATCAATATGTTATGCATGGGATGCATGTGAAAAGATAAATCATTCGGAGTTACGAATGATTTTTCCATTAAAAATAGTTTCCACAGTGCTTCACCGCCTCATTTTTAAAAAATGGTGCCTGACCCCAGTACATTAAAACATTAACGTACTGAACGTCAGACAAATTACCTTCTTAGATTACTAACTAAACACAAAACTCCTTATCAAACTGAAAGCCCGAGCCGGCTGCTTCCTCAACAACTCCAAAGAAACAACCTCCAAAACCTCACCATCCTGCAAAACCTCAATCCGTCCACTAACCCTATTCAACAAAACCTCAACATGCCCTATCTGATAAGCCAAAACCTTCCGAGCACGATCCACCGAAACATCATCCAAACTAGTAAACACCTTACTAGTTAATCGACGCAACATCCGCCAAAGCTTAATCTCCTCCCCAGACTTCATAAACAACTCTGGAAGCTCCTCAGACTGCTCCAGCAGTGACATCGTCGTCATCATATTAGACTGGATTCCATACCCTACAGGTCGAATCACCTTCTTCAAGGCTTGCCAACTCTCCACTACAAACCTCACCTTACCGCCATTAACCTTTATATCCTCAACTCTCCCATAATACTGAATCCCATTCACAGGACCAGCCTCACTACTCACTTCACTCGTCACATACAAGGCTACATACAAACTCTCCTGCCAACCTCTCTTCAAAGAAGATGAGTCCAGTTCAAAATACATGCCCCTCTTATACTCTTGATAATCCACCCTGTCATTCACCGTTCCAACAAGCACCTTCTCATCCAAAGAAGACTCCCAATGCTTCCAAGCACCAGTAGGCAGCACACCCTCCTCCTGCAGATCCTCAGGATTACTCTCCACTAATCGCTCCACTAATGTCTCCACCAGCACAGTCGAATTCGGCAAAAACGGCAGTCCACCAATATTGACCTCATCAATACTCTTATAAAAAGGATGCTCTAAGTAAGCCTGCTCTTCATTCCACGGAAACAACACATACGCACCAAACGAATAACGTTCATAGCTATCCCTCTCATGATGCTTCTTCACCAAAGCATCTCGATAACGATGCATCGTATTAATATCCTCTTCCAACGGCCCAACCTTTTCTGCCTGATCAGTTCCGAATCCGAAATCAATCCGATACTTCGCATCAAACACATAATGATAGAGATTATGTGAGTACTTCTTCTCCACCTCAAGCATAATATCAGGCTTCTGCGTGACTGTAGGTACCTTCCCTTCTCTCTTTTGAAAAGAAAGGACAATTCGCTCCCCAGTCTGAGGATGGGTAAACATCTGCTTCGCGTTCGAAGTTTGATCAAGATCAACAAACAACGCACCATGACGAATCGCGACCACATCCTGATATTCTGGAACATACTTAGCTCGTAATATCTGTCCCATCTTCAAGTACGTCCAATACTCATAAAGCGTCGCGACATCCTTCACCGACATTTTGAAAAGCTCACCCTCAAGCATCAACCCTCTGGTCACAACTAGATAGATTTTATACGCATCCCGATAACCAATCTTCCTCTGAATCACCATGCTTGTGACCGTTCGATCCACACTACTAATCCCTTTCCAAAAGGGTTTATTCAAATAAACCTTCAGGGTACCTTGCATCCCTTTGACCTTGAGCAGCAACTCTTCATCTACTTTCCGCTCATACCTACCTGATTGACTGCTTATCTTAGCAGCAAGATCCGCTAACTTATGAGTTAGCCGCTCCATCATCCACTTCACAAATCGGTTTTCTAACGTATCATAAGTAATCGTCTTTCGAGCATTTAACCCCTTAACAGGAAAAATGGGCTTATCATGCAGGACGAGTCCATTTTCAGCTTCCATAAACAACTGAGGATTGCTTCGTAAATGCTTACGTCCCTTGCTATCTAACCTCTTAATCCGTTCCCCTCTCACCATCTGATGCTCCGTCAGCAGCTGGTGATGAGGCTGTTCCTCAATACGTTGAATCGACTTAATAAAGCTCTTAAAATAGAACTCAATCAATCGATAAAACTCCGCCAAAGAAGGATTCTCCGATAAGTGGTTAGAAGCCCCGAGAAACGTCTTCTTAATAAAATGAAAAGCAAGATTATACACTTCATCATTTACTTCCTCTAGAAGCTTCCGATAATCATCTTTATAGCTTAATTTCGTTGGGAAAATTTCAAGCTTCACTTCAAGCAATGTCTTCTCATGATGCCTAATCGAAAAGCTCGTATATCCCACTTCATTCATAAACTGCAAATTCCCCATAAGGATCGGATGATTTCCCCTACCTACTGGTTCAACCGCATTCCTCAAACCTGGATGCTCATGGTAAAAGGACAGGCTTTTATCCGTTTTAGGAGAAATCACAATCTGATAGACTCCATTTTCAAAGAAAATAGGAGAAAAAGGTTGACCCTGAACTTCCTCGAGGGAATCCGTTTCTACATCATACAGTTCAACCGATCGAACGCTCTCACCACTATAGGTAAACGCCATCGCTTCCTTCTCAAGAGCAGAATGCTTTCGATACTGTGATAAACTCTCAAATCTCGCATTATACGGCATTCCCTTGATATAAAGGGAGAAATCCTCGGTCTCAATGTACAGCAGCTCTTTCGTTTCCGATCCATTCATCCTTAACTACCCCAGAAGGAAGTGAAACCATCATGCATGATTTTAGGAATCATATTAGACAGCTTTTCGGCTGATTTTGAGAAACGAGCTTCTTCCACGTTCGAGGCTGTATTCATCTCATCCCACTCATTACTTGTGCAGAATAGGAATAGCTTCTTCAATGCTTCTTCTGTTTTCAGATCATTCCCTGTTAATCTAGGAAGAACCTTTTGAACCAGCTGGTAGTCAAAAGCTTCGTCAAATTCCATCAGCTGTCCTTCGTCGTTATAAATCATGTAAAAACAAACTTCATCTCGCACCCGATAGCCGAAATGAGCCTTGATCGGTTCCAATATTGTATTTACTTCAACAAGCAGCCCAGTAACAACTCTCACAAGATCCTCATGACCAAAGAAAGCATCCTTCAGATTTAGAAACCTTCCAGCCATTTGTTGATTGTCTATAGCTACTGGTCTAGCAATCGAATTCTTTGTTAGAAACCCAAAATGATCTAACACCACGTCATTGTATTCAATCGTATTCGCCCGATCTAACACCTTTGGACTGAATGGATGAGTCGTCTCGTCCATATTCACTGTGCCAATAATGTAGAAATTATCTCGTAAAAGAAGTCTCCCTACTTCCTCTTCCTCCACAACAGGAGCAGAAACCATCTCCCCATCCTGGCGATCACGACTTTCCATCACACTCAACAAGTCACTAAAATAGTATTCTACTCGTGCTAAATTCATCTCATCCAACAGTAAAAAATAAGGCTTGTCACGGCTTTCTGGCTTATTTGCTTCCATTAATACTTTTGTTAACGGTCCTGCCTGGAACTCTCCTTTAATATCACGATATCCAATAAGGTCCGATCCGTCACTCCAGTCAGGTCGTACTGGGATTAGGGCAAACTGCCCAGTTTCAGCCGTTGCACCTAGACTTTCAGCAAGCAATTGAACAATCTTCGTTTTACCCGTACCTGAAATACCGGACAGAATAACGAATGGTTTTGTCTTTAAAGAAAGGTATAAGTTGATGATATCTTTACGATCATAATAGTATCCTTTAGCAGAAATATAATTATGGATATGATCAATTAGTTCATCATCCTTCTGAAACTCGACTTGGATTCCCTCTACTTCAGGCAGGACTTCATCTGTTTCACCTTGAGTATTAGAATACTCTATGTATCTCTCATAATAGGCAATCATGCTCTCTAGATCGTCCACAAGCTCTCCTTCAGAAGGCATGTCGTCTCTACGATATTCTATGTAAGCTGCGGTCGATAATGCATACCCCCTCGCTTTACTTGACTCTCCTAGATATACTTCATTATCCTTCTTTACCGAAGCCTTCATTTCAACATGATCACGGATTTCCTGCTTACGCTTCAACATTTCTTCTCTTGTCGTTTCTGTTACTCCCTGTGCCAACGTTAGATAAAGTCTACCCATATCTTCACTGAATAAATAAACGATATAATAGCCTCTTTGAGTAGAAGTCGTAATTACTTTATTCATAATGGCAATCCAAGGAACAGACGCCCAGTTCCCTTGACCCACCGAGCCAGTAACAGTATATTGATCATTTAAACAATGCAGCTGCTTGAACTCTTTAGGGACATCGCTTCTTACATATGATCCAAGCTCATTCCCTCCAAAGGGTTGGGCCTTCGCTTGAACGTAGTTATTCATGATATATAAGAGTTTTTCACGTATCGAGGTTTTCACAGTTGGGTGCTCCTTTAGTATATTGACTTGAATATTCGGGGTGTACTCATCATCGATTATTAAATCTACATATTGAAGCCATTTGAGGAGGTTCGTTGTTCTTTCTCTCGCTACACTATCCAACATTAAATTATCCCCAAGTGAATTCCTTACTATTAATTTCCCTACCTCAACTAATGCTCTTTTTTTCTCATTTGGCCCATGATCTTTTAATAAACCTAAAATTTCTATTGCGATTTTAAAATACTCTTTATGTAACATAAGTTCCCGTAATAGCTTTATCTTGTTAGATGAGCGAATGTATTTATCGAAGAGTTCCTCGTTTTGATGATGATCCTTATCCAGGAAACCTAACAACCTTAAGTCCTGACGCGCTCTCGACTTAATTCGATACTCATTACCTTTCAGTTGCTCACTTAATCTAACAGGATGATACGTACCCTCAATAACCTCCTCTAAAAAGGTCATTACTTTATGAATCTGCTCATTCGGCAAGTCATCTGTTTTAAACTCAATAAATGAAATCGCTGTCTTTTGCCCTTTCTCCACTACCTTTACAAAAGGCAGCTTTGAGAAGAAAGACATTATAAAAGAAGTTCTCCCCTTCGTTTTTACAAAATCCTCTTTAGTAGCCACTCGAATCGAGGAAAACTCTTCCCATGCTTGTTGTAGAAACTCAAAAGAAATGGATTCAATTGAAGTAGTTTTCTCTCCACGCTGAAATTTCTCCAATGATGACTCGGTCTCTACATAAATCCCTTTTTCATCTATTTTTCTAATGTAGTTCCTCTTCTTTATCGATAAGGTTTCTATCATTTTTGTTTGTTCTGCCAATGCTTTTATGATTTCTATTATCATAGTTGTCTCCTAAATAGTCATTTTCTATAGTTTATCACAATTATTTCCATGTAATAAAAAAGCCTCTCTGCAATATGCAAAGAAGTTTTAAATAACTTATTCCGTATCCAATTATATGACGTAAACCGTCTTCCCCATAGTGCTACTGACTATTATATCCTAGCCTAACCGAGAGGTAATCAATTCAATCGAACTCAACCAATCAATCCTTTACCTCAATCAAAAAGATCTTCTCTTCAAACCCACCACGCTTCTCCGCTTTCTCTTTACGCACCGCTTCAACTTCTTCTATAGAAGATCCATGATGCTTAGCCAAAGCATGAATAATCTCTAACAGATCCGCCAGTTCTTCTACTGCTTCTCCATTCGATTCAGCTGTGCAATACTCGTCCAGCTCTTCATAGCTTTTTTCTTTTAAATATTTTATGTAATCCTGATCATTTAAGAATTCTGTTGAAAACTTTTTTCCTGTCTTCTCAATAATTTGTGGAATTTTATCTCTGACTAGTTTGTTGTACGTTGGCATATTACGACCTCCTATTTTATGTATATTAACATTTTAACACGACATATAGTTGCAAATAAAAACACTTTAAGTCTGCCACTTACAAATCTACTATTCCGTCACACTTTATTTCAAAATGTGGCGTTTAGTCTGTGTTAACTCTCGATTCCCCCTTGAATAATAGAGTTAGAGGTGGGTAGTGAGAGATGGATATACATAACGGATTAAACAACATTATTGGCAAGCAGATTCGTAAAGAACGAAAACTTCAGAATTTAACGATTGATGAATTAGCAGAACTAGCTGGTCTTCATCACACCCACATGGGAGACATTGAAAGAGGAAATGTCAATACTACTATCGTCACCCTTTTCAATGTAGCTGCCGCGTTAAACCTTAATGATCCATCTGACTTGTTGACCAAAGCCACTAAAGATCTTTACCCTCACTTTCAAGAAGAAGTGAAAAATCGTACAATTAAGAAGAGGTAAACTTTCATTATATTAATCTCTATTTAACTAGGGAGGTATCATGAATAAAAAAGAATTTTACGTCATTAAAGATAAAGATACCGTCCGCTACACGATTATGGGATTTAATTGTAAGGACGGATATGGAGAAGTATTTATTCGAGACAAAAACTCAACAACTTACGCTTTTAGAGGATTTAATAGACAACAAACGTTGAAAGAAGCTAAAAAGCAGATTAACTCTTTAACTTAGATACCTTTACTAAACCTTAACTATGCACTAAAAAAGGTGACACCAATTGTGTCACCTTTTTTAGTATTTACTCCCAATATCTTAACCCCATCATCAAGAATGTCTAAATAAGAAATGGCTAAACTTTTGTTATGAATCACAAAGAAAAAGAGGCACCATAAAAGCACCTCTATGAATACTATTTGGATTCAAACTTTTTTTCTGAATCTACTTTTTCCAGTTCCGTTAAAAGTTCTGATGTGTTCTCCCATTCTATACATCCTTCTGGAGTAGGTGCAGAGTGATCAATCAGAGATAAAAGCAGCTTCTTAATTTTTTCAAACGCTGTTGGGTCTTTAGTCAAAGTCATTAATGCATTGTAAGGCTTTTCTCCTTTCACAACTTCATTAAAATACGCCTCTTCAAAATTCGGCACAGATGCTAGAAGTCTTACTTTACTTGAATCAGTATGCAGCCTAACTGTATCTATAATCTTTTCATTGGAAGACCAAGCCTTGTTTTTCTTTGGCTCACCATCTAATTTCTTCTTATTTGAATAAGGTCTATCAGAGTCGTGAAGTACTGAATAAGAGGAATCGAAATGATTTAATATCTTTACCAGAGATACAATGGTATCCTTCCCTCTCGCTCGTATTATATGAACACCTTTAAAAAGGTCAGGTTGAGTCTCCAAAATATATTTAAATGCAGTATATTCCGTATCTCCTTCTACAATAATAGAATGGCCACCAAAGAAAAACTCTGCTACATACGGATCAAACATATTTAGGAGTTTTAACCTCTTCTTATCTTCCTGATCAAGTAAAGCTCTTCTAGGTCTAAATAATGTAGTTCCCTTTATATTTCCGTTTCCACTACGCTCTACTCTAACAATCGTCGTATTATCTCTTGCTAAATCAATAAATGCAGGCGAATGAGTAGTAACCATAACCTGCCAATTATTGTTCTTAGGTAAATCATACAAGCTTTTACAGGCTTCCCTAATTGCACTGGGATGTAAACATAGCTCAGGTTCATCCAAAAGTAACACATGAGGTCTTTCATTTTTCTTTTTCTTTTTGAGTTCTGTCTCATTAACAAAGCGTAGTGCAGCCCATAACAATGTTCTTCTAGCCCCGCTACCTTGTTTCGCAATTGAACTTTGGTATCCACCCTCAGGTCCCATTAAGAGCTGAGATTTAGCCTTAAATAAACTCACGCTTTTTTCAATTTCCTCATGAGGCCTAGCATCAAATTTAACTTCATATCCCGGAAAAACATCGCTAATAAGGCTAGATAATTGACCTTCTGCTTCTTCTATTTCAGTTTTAGAATCAATTAATATCTGTTCTTGCATTTCTTGAATTTTAATTAATAATTTTTCATAGTCAGTCTGATCATCTCCTCCATCCCCTGACTTAGTTGACATACTTTTAACTTTTTCTGAAATAATTGAAGAAAGAATTTCTGTAATTTCATTTGCTTGTCTTTCAGGATTCTCAAATGCTTCCACTAAATGAGGTTGTGGTCTTTGAGAATTTGCTACATTAGGAGCACCCCAAGGTACATTATCTGACCATTTCCCTTGTTCAACATCGTAACCCCTTCTTATTGGAAGACCAACATCTTTCCAAATCCATTGCTCTCGAACATATTTTTCCTGAGTATTATCATCTATTCTAATCCAACGGTCCCCTGGACTATTATCATGGACAATAGTATGCAATTCCATCTCAGAATATATGCCTTCAATAATTTGGCTATTTGGAAAATCATCCAGAGTTAACTTACATGCATTGGATCCATGAGACATTATAACCTCATAAGCTTTAAGTATAGTGCTCTTTCCTACATTGTTAGAACCTACTAAAACAACAATATCATCCAATTCAATTTCAACGGGTTCGTTTCCAATACACCTAAAGTTTTTTATTATTAGTTTACTCAACCGCGGTCTAGGAACATTCGGATCTTTGGATTCTAAAGTCACTTCTGTCTCACTCTTCTTTTTAGCCAACAGAATTTCCTCCTTTAGATTAAAATTTTTCAAGTAACCTCTTAAACTATGGCAATACCTGACACTATTAGACTAACATAAAATCCATTATTTGTAATTATTTTACATATATAAAGAGTTTTAAAGAGATTATGATATCACTAATATCTTTCTCTTTTTTTCAACACCGCATACAAAGTTCTAAGAGTCATAATAGAAGTACAATGGGAGTACCAAAAGCAGGTGAAATTCTTTTATTTCCATAGTTGAAAACATTACAATATTCCCATGTAAATATTCACACCCACACCCCTCCTCCTACATATTTACAGTATAATAAAGAAAAGAAGCAATAAAGGAGATTTAAAGGATGGGCTATCAACCGGAAGCACAACTCGAAAAAAATTTACATAAGCAGCTAGTAGATCAAGGATATAAACCTGTTAAGATCCAAGACTACGAAGCTCTATTAATAAATTTCAAGCAACAACTCAACACTTTCAATGAACATAAATTAAATGGACAACCATTGTCCGATGTTGAATTCAAGAGAATTCTTACTTTAATCGAAGGTAAAAGCATATACGACTCCGCAAAAATACTAAGAGATAAGCTATTAATTGAGCGTGAAGATGGTACACAACTTTATGTAGAACTCATGAATACTAAAGACTGGTGCAAGAACTTGTTCCAAGTAACGACTCAAACGACGGTTAAAGGTACTTATACCAATCGATATGATGTGACGATTCTTATTAATGGTTTGCCTCTTGTTCAAATTGAGCTGAAGCGTCGTGGGTTAGACTTCAAAGAGGCGTTCAATCAGATCCAACGTTACCGCCGTCATACGTTTAACGGTCTATATCGATTCTTACAGATCTTTGTTGTGAGTAACGGAGTAGATACGAAGTACTTTTCTAACTCGGATTATGACATTCAGTTTGGGTTTACGTTTTTCTGGTCAGATGAGAAGAATGAATTGATTACAAACTTACAAGAGTTCAGTAGTGCGTTCTTAAAACCATGCCACTTAGCCAAAATGATCAGTCGTTATATGATCATCAATGACACGGATAAGGCGTTGATGGTAATGCGTCCTTATCAAGTATATGCTGTAGAATCGTTGGTACAACGCGCGACGGAGACGAAGAACAACGGTTACATTTGGCATACTACTGGGTCGGGGAAGACACTTACTTCCTTTAAAGCTGGCCAAATTTTAGCGGATGAAGAAAGCATCAAAAAAGTTTTCTTCTTAGTTGATCGCCAAGACCTGGACAGTCAAACGATCTCAGAATTCAACAAGTTTCAAAAGGGTGCGGTAGACCGGACAGACAAAACCGAAATCCTTATTGAACAAGTTCAAAATCCAATGAAACGATTCATTGTGACGACAATTCAAAAAATGAATAATGCGATTAAGAACCCTAAATATGCAAAGATCATGGCACCATACAAACAGGAGCGAGTTGTCTTTATCATTGATGAATGTCACCGCAGCCAATTTGGTGATATGAGAAAGGAAATTGATCAGCACTTCCAAGGTGCACAGTACTTCGGCTTTACAGGAACGCCGCGCTTTGTTGAGAACAAGAGCCAAGACGGACGTACAACAGCTGATCTATTTGAGAAGTGCCTGCATCATTATCTTATTAAGGATGCGATTCGTGATGGGAATGTTTTAGGATTTTCAGTCGAGTATATTCGCACCTTCAACGCAAACATCGATGAATCAGATGAGACAGAAGTACATGCTATAAACACGGATGAAGTATGGCACGACGAACGTCGTTTAAACCTTGTTGCTGATCATATTATTGATAATCACCAACGACGTTCTAAGAATAAAGGGTATTGTGGAATGTTCGCAGTAGATTCCATTGCAACATTAATAAAGTATTACGATATTCTCAAGTCGAAGAACCACGACCTTAAAATTGCTGGTATCTATTCATATGGGCAAAATGAGGATAGTGACGGAATGAGTGAACATTCTCGTGAAGCGCTAGATCGTATGATTACAGATTATAACAAGATGTATGAAACCGACTTCTCTACTGAAACATGGGATCGATATTTTTCCGATGTATCCAAAAAAGTAAAAAATGCTAAGGTTGATATTCTACTTGTCGTTAAAATGTTCTTAACTGGATTTGATAGTAAGCCTCTCAATACACTTTATGTAGATAAGAACATGGTGTATCACGATTTGGTGCAAGCCTATAGTCGTACAAATCGAGTCGAGAAATCAACTAAACCCTACGGAAACATCGTTAACTACCGAAACCTAAAAGACAATACAGATGAAGCCATTAAGTTATTCTCTAGAACAGACAATGTAGATACTGTTCTAATGGGTAGCTATGAGGAATATTTAAAAGCCTTTAAGAATGCTGTGAAAAATCTTCGAAGCATTGCTGTCATCCCAGAAGAAGTTGACGAGCTAGAGCGAGAAGAAGATAAAAGAAAATTTATCATTGCATTTAAAAGTGTGACGAAATTCCTTCAACGGTTACAGTCGTTTTCAGACTTTGAGTTTGATGAAAAAGAACTGACAATCTCTCAGCAATCCTATGAAGATTTCAAAAGTAAATACTTCAAAGTATATGAAGACTTTAAACGGAGTGAAGTACCAAAAGAATCGATTTTACATGACATCGATTTTGAGTTAGAGCTAATGCATACAGACAAGATTAATGTCAGTTACATCTTGAACCTGATTGCGACCCTCAACACTGAGAATAACAAGGAACGAGACAAAGAGATTCGTTTTATTAAACAAGAGTTAGATCATGCCTCAGATCCGAAATTACGACTGAAGATTGAATTGATTAAAGGATTCCTGGATAAGATCGCTCCAACTCTTACTCCAAGTGATTCTGTTATGGATGCCTACAACCGTTACGAAGAAGCAATGAGCGAACAGGAACTCGAATCATTCGCAAAGAAAGTTGATATCGAAGACAGTGTCTTGCGAGAACAGGTCTCAACGTATGAGTACTCCAATTTAATTGAAAAAAATGTAATTATGGATTCTTTACCAGGTTCTTTCTTAAAAAAGAACAAAGCAATCAAAGCAATCACCTCTTTTATTCATGATTTTTCTGAAAAGTATGGTGCATAACTTTGGAGAGCGCAAACCCAGCGCTCTCCTTTGATATTTTTAAAAATATCAATTGCCATATGAAATTATATCCATTAAACTAAACGGAGTGTTACATTTAAAAATATCAAGGAGGTGTGCCGTGAAACTTTATGAAATTGCTGAATTTACTCAAGGTGCTTTTATAAACCGTTTAGAAAACTCTTCTTCTGAGAATGAATTATTTAAAGTTAAACCTCTTTCATTAAAGGAATTTAATGAAACACTTGGACTGAATTATCGAATGTCAAGAGAAAAAAATGCCGAAATATTTGTCGCAAAAAAAAAATTAACGCCTAACTTATTGACTGATACAAATAGTATTATCCTAAATATACATACGCAAAAGATAGCTTTGTTACCAGAGCAATATACTGGGCTATTAATCACAAATAATTTTATAAAAATACAATTAACAAGTTATGTAGATGAAGCTTTTTTTGAATGGTACTTTAATGAACATCCGTTCGTCCAAAAACAGCTAACTGTATTATGTGAAGGAACTGCCAATTCATCATTAAAACTCTCTCATTTAAGAAATTTAGAAGTTGATTTACCGCTCTTTAAACAACAAGTTACTATTGGCAAAATTGCACAATTTAAAAAAAGAAAAAAATCATTGATGGCTGAAAAAAACAGATTACAACAGTTATATATACAGCAAAATTTGATACAAAGCATCACTAATTTAGGGGGAAGCAAAAATGACAACAAGTGAAAGACAACGTCAGCAACAAGCTGAACTACATAAAAAATTATGGGCTATGGCAAACGACTTAAGAGGTCAGATGGATGCCAGTGAATTTAAAGATTACATTTTAGGGTTAATCTTCTACCGCTACCTTTCAGAAAAAGTAGAAGCTCGCGCCAACGCATTACTAAAAGAAGATAACATTTCATTCGCAGAGGCATGGAAAAATGAAGAATATCGAGAAGATTTGGCAGAGTACTTGATAGATGAATTAGGTTATGTCGTTGAGCCGCAATTCTTATTTTCTCAATTTCTGAAAGAGATTGAGAAAGGAGCTAACGGTATCTTTGACGTCGAAATGCTACAAAACGGAGTTAAAGCCATTGAGTCGTCTACTTTAGGATCAAGAAGCCAAGAAGATTTTCAAAATCTATTTGATGATATGGACTTAACTTCATCACGCTTAGGGCGTACTGTAAAAGACCGTACAAGCTTAATCAGTAAGGTAATTGTCAATATTGCCGAGATTCCTTTCCTCCAGGATGATGTGGAAATTGATATTTTAGGAGATGCATATGAATATATGATCTCTCAATTTGCAGCAAATGCAGGAAAAAAAGCTGGTGAGTTCTATACTCCACAACAAGTATCAAGAATCTTAGCTAAGATTGTGACAGCTGATAAAACAGAAATTCGTGATGTATATGACGGGGCTTGTGGATCAGGATCGTTACTTCTTCGAGTAGGTAGAGAAGCAAAAGTTCACAAATATTACGGCCAAGAGAAAGTATCCACAACATACAACTTAGCCCGAATGAACATGTTACTTCATGATGTTCCATATCAGCGCTTTGATATTCAAAATGCAGATACTTTAGAAGAGCCTCAACATTTGGAGCAACGTTTTGAGGCAATCGTTGTTAATCCTCCATACTCAGCAAAATGGAGTGCGGATGATAGGTTCAAGGAAGATGAGAGATTTAGTGCCTATGCAAAGCTAGCACCAAAATCAAAAGCAGACTTTGCTTTCATACAGCACTTTATTCATCAATTAGATGATAATGGGACTATGGCTGTCGTATTACCACATGGTGTCCTTTTCCGTGGAGCAGCAGAAGCAACAATTAGAAGGTATTTAATTGAAGAAAAGAATTATCTAGATGCAGTAATCGGATTACCTGCAAATATTTTCTATGGTACAAGTATCCCAACTTGTATTCTTGTATTTAAGAAATGCCGTAACCATAACGAAAATGTGTTATTTATTGATGCATCTAATGAATTTGAAAAAGGAAAAAATCAAAATCATTTATCTGATCAACAAATTGAAAAAATCATCACTACTTTCTTAAAACGCGAAGTAAAGGACAAATATTCATACGCAGCCTCCTTAGATGAAATTCGAAAAAATGAATTTAATTTAAATATTCCTCGTTATGTCGATACATTCGAAGAAGAAGTACTGATTGATTTAAGTGCAATTACTAATCGTTTGAAAGAAATTGATGAAGAAATTAAGGAAATTGATCTTGAACTCGATAAGTACTTTAAAGATTTGGAAGTGTAATTTATGGAAAAACCAATGCTAAGATTTAAAAAATTCAAGGATGAATGGTCAGAAATAAGTATAGATAATATAGTCACAAGAATTACTAGAAAAAATACTAAACTAGAGTCCACTATTCCCCTAACTATTTCAGCGGAATTCGGTTTAGTCGATCAAACCACTTATTTCAACAAAAAGGTATCCGCTACTGATTTAAGTGCCTATTACTTAATAAAAAAAGGGGAATTTGCTTATAATAAGAGCTATTCAAAAAATTATCCTTGGGGAGCTATAAAAAGATTAGATAATTATGAAAAAGGTGTATTATCAACTCTATACATTTGTTTCTCCATCAACAAAAACACAATTCCAGATTTTATTAAACACTATTTCGAATCTGACAAATGGTATAAACAAATTTCATTGATTGCAGTTGAGGGGGCAAGAAATCACGGGTTGTTGAATATTTCAGTTAACGATTTCTTTAAAATCCTGGTTAGAATACCATCTGTAGAAGAACAGTCAAAAATATCATTGTTCTTTGAAGCAATAGATTCAAATATTAAACTCCAACAAGAAAAAATTGAACTACTGAGAGAACAGAAAAAAGGATATATGCAGAAAATCTTTAGCCATGAGTTACGTTTTAAAAGTGAGGATATTGAAGATTATCCAGCCTGGAAAAAAGTAAAACTTGCAAGGTTAACCAAAAGAACTGGTAAAAAAAATTCAAAAGGGATTAAGTACCCTGTCGCTGCTATTAGTAATAAAAAGGGATTTACTTTTGAAGCTGATCGTAATTATTCTAATACGAATGTTGACTTAAAAACATATAAACTCGTTCATAAAAATGAATTTGCTTATAATCCAGCGAGAATCAATGTAGGTTCTTTTGGTTTTCAAAACGTAACCGACACTGCAATTGTAAGTTCATTATATGTAGTATTTGAAACTTTACCTGAGTTGTTAAACTCATTTCTAAAAGCTTATATGCACTCTCGATACTTTAATCAAGATGTTATTAGAAACACCGAAGGTAGCGTGCGTGAATACTTATTCTATGAAAATTTCGCTAACATTGAAATACCATTACCTTGTCTTGAAGAACAGGAAAAGATAGCACAATTCTTAATGAAGTTAGACTCCAAAATTCTTAAAGAAGAACAAGTTTTAGAAGGTCTTAACATTCAAAAAAAAGCCTTCATGCAGCAAATGTTCCTCTAACAAAAAACCAAATAACTGGTGTACCATTATACTAATAAGAACCCGCCCCTGAATTTTGGAGTTTTGAAGTGAATAAAATTATATAGATAATCAAGTAAAAAGAAAGCTTCTTCATACACTGATGTAAAGAGAAGCTTTCTTTTGTAATACTTCATACAACAAAATTGAATATCAAATCATAAAATAATAAATCTTGTGAATTGTTCGTCATCCGCTTCTAAAATAAGAATAGAATATTCCTCATAAAACCCCTGATAAATAGTTGATAAACTTTCAATCTCATTTAATATATGATTGTTATGTTTACCTTCGTCACTCTGCAATAGCAATTCCTTTTTCTCCCACAAGCTCAATCGCTGCTCTTCCATATATAAAAGAACATTCTTCAACTCCTGAATAAACAAAGGCGCATTCATTTTCAACTGTTCAAACCGCTCTTCTATATTTGGCTTCTGGGGAGTTTTCACCACTTCACCTTCACCAAAATAAGCCTGAAGCGATTTATACAGCTTTCTCATCTCATCTTCCGAAAGCGTAACTCCTTTTCCCATCTTGGAATGCGTCTCATCCCACGTACGGACATCAAATTTCGGTTTGGTGTCATTCCAACTGACAAGATTGAGTTGTTTTTTCCATCCTATGTTGTTGACGGACAGGGTTGCGATTTCTTCTTGGATTGTGTACTTGATGTTGGCCATTTGGAAGTCCTCCTTGATTTACTGTTTGTAGATGGATTTATTGAAATCCTTTGCTACGTAGTCTTTTGTATTAAAGTCGCGGACCATTTGGCAGATCATAGTCGGTTTGGATGCTGTGTACAGCATTTGCAGTTCTTTTTTTGCCCTGGTCATGGCAACATAGAGTAGTTTTCTCTCATCATTAAAGATGTCATTAAAGTCTTTATCATAGCTATCAGTATTTGTTTTACCATCACATCTCTGTTTTAATTCTTCTATTCTTTTTTGGTTCGGGTAGTGACTACGATCAAAGTGAATGACGAATACGTAGTCAAACTCCAGCCCCTTTACGGAGAAAGCATCTGTATAGAAGATCGGTTTTCTCGCTTGATTAAAGTCAAACCGCTTTGCATAGTCATTGGTTTGGATGACATTGAACTCTCTTCTTAACATATCATACACCATGCAATCTCTTGCTGCATTTGCGTCGTAGTCATGCCGGTGGATAATGGCGATAGAAGCGCCTGGATCTTTTTGATGAATGTCTTTAATTTGTTTTAGCAAATAACGGTTTTGCCATTTTGTTTGAGAGAAATAGCGAATGATCGGAACAGCCCCTTCACGAACAAAGTGCTGATCGTCGTAACGGTCGTTCTCTTCGTCATCAAATTGGATACGACCGGCCAGCTGCATGATTTGCTTCGTAGACCGGTAATTCGTTTTCAATGTTCGATTTTTCCTACCTTCAATGTTTAACCCTAATTCTCTGTAGGAGAAAGGACTGCGTTTATAGATGCGCTGCTTAGGATCTCCTGATACGACAATCGATTTCTTCTGAAGAGCAATGAGCGATTTTAATTGCATTGCTTGTAGATCCTGAACCTCATCAACAAAAATATAGTCATACTTCAACGATTCAGGTATCTCTTCCAGATGCTTCAGCAAAAGAAGCGCATAGTCTTCTAAATCCAAATGATTTTGGAATTTTTCTTTTAGCATGTCACGATATTGGTTATACAACGTAAAGACCGTGTTTCGCTGTTCCTTTGTCAGTCTAGGGTTGGCCCCTCTTCCCGCACGTTCACATTCAGCATACTGTTCCCATGTAATAAACCCGTTTGCCTTCATCCATAGCACTTCATCCATTAAGAACTTCCCTTGATGAGTTTTATACAACCTTTGCTCAGAGGGGAGCTTTTCATAGTCTGGTGAAGTAATAAAATTATCTACGAGCACCATAGTTCTACGGGTAATCATTTCTTCTGCATTCTTAATGTTTCGCAAGCTCATTTTCAAATGTCGAGCGTTAGCAAATCCAATCTCTTTTAAGATATCTGTCGCTGCATTGTGAAAGGTCTTTAAGTGAACCGTATGCTTGTCTTTAATATCCTGAAATTTAGAAGATTGTTGGATCCGTTTCCGTGCATCTTCTATTAACGTTTGGTTATACGAGCAATAAAGGATACGCTTACGATCATTTTCCTGATCCATTACCTTGAGTAGTTTGTAAAGAAGCGTTAAGCTTTTCCCACTTCCTGCTGATCCATTAATCAGTAAGTGCTCTTCCTCTTGCTGGACCACGGAAATTTGTTCTGGACTTAATTGAATATTTGGAAGCAGCCCTTGTGCATCAAAGTAGTTTTGCCAGGCTTTGGCTGACCTTTTCGCGAACGTTCGCTGCTTCTCAATTAAACTAGTCATTGGCATCAACGGCATACTCTCCTTCCTGACAACTCATTAAGAATGGACACATTCTACAATGCTTACCACTGTGAGCATATATTTTAGTTCCTTTAATGGTCTGTGCAAGTTCATCCAAATGTGACTCTAGCTTAAAGGAATTGTTCTCATATTGATGTTTCGCTTTCCAGTTCTCTGTTACTTTATTGCTACTAAAGAGTTTTTGAACACGATCCATCGCTTGGGGATAATAGATATTTTCGTAAGACTTGTATTCTCTTAGTCCCTTTGCAGAGGATGTTTCGATTAAGTTTTCTTTTAATGCATTCGTCCAATGGGGAAACATTGGATACACGGTCTCCCTTACTTCCTCTCTACCTTCCCCTTGCTCAGCAAGCAATTTCCCTACGATTGCAAATACCTGTTGTTGGTGAAAAGATTGCTCATAAATAGGGTGCTGTTCAATAAAGGAATTAAGGAAGAATTTCTTTTTGCAAAAGTCGCTATCCAGCCAGAGTAAGTCTGGAACTTGAGAAAGACGATCTTTATCGATTTCTTTATCGGAAGTTTCTGGCTCATCCCAGTCAAATTCAACTTGACTACTTTCTCCAGGTTCTTTATCAGTTGAATATAACTCTTGCAAAATAGACAGGTAGATACTCGGACCATCTCTATCTACTAACCCTTCAATATAACTAAACGTAGTCATTCCATTCCCAAAAGCGAGCAAGTGGTAAATGTTATATAGAGCAGTACTTCTTGTGACGCGTCGTGAGTAGTAATCAACCAGTAAGGCATTTAATCGGATCTCCCGATTAATCGATATGTATTGATCATATATACTCTTCTTTAACCACGTATGATTCAACAAGCTTGGTAGTTCCGGCGACTTCCAAGGAAACGTTTTGAAGGAAAGCCCGGTAACATGAATGTGATCCGTCATCAAGACTTTACCAGCAAGTTGGTCAAAGTTTCGAATAACACCTTGATCCTTGCTCTTGGAACCCAAGTACAACGAAAGATAGGCGAAGATCTCTTCTTTTCCATATTCCCAATGCGAGTTAATAGGTGCTTTAAACACCTTTTCAAATCTTAGCTTTAGATCGTCAGGCCATGAACTATTGACCGATTCGTAAACCCCTTTTAATGTTTGAAAGTATTCGGAGACATTCACTTGTCTATCCTCTTCAATCAGCAGCTTATTTAGCTTTCTTGCCAAGTCTTTCGTACACTCGATTAATTGTTTGATGGTGATGGAATATCTTGATCTGTGCAGAATCGGAAAGCTTCTCCAAGGATTTGTAAGATACCTTTTCATCCGATTCCGTCCTGCCTGTTCTTTCCCTACCTCATCAAAAATATCTCCGACTTCTTGAAAGGTAACCAGAGCCTGAAGACGATTCATTAACTCGGGAAACGTTTCAACGTCTTCCAAATACGATCGCATATCAATTAATAGGGTCAGTGCTTGTTCACCATTCATTCCTCCAGATTCCACCCAGCCGGAAGTCATCATGTTGACGTAATGGTCATAAGAGAAATGAATCCCATCACTTTTCTTCTCACAGCTCTGGAGTGATAGAAAGAACTGACCATACTTCGTTGAATAGAAAGAATCGTTACTCGTTAACGACGAATAGATGTTTAAATTTTCATCAAAAATGGCAAAGATCTCATATTGATTCTCCACAATAGGATTATTCCTGACGTGCTCTTTAAAGCTGGTTGGATGTTCATACCATTGAAAATCGATATTAACTGTGTCACCCGAAGTATCGTGAATGTTTTGATCAAGGTATTGAGCGAATTTTGCCCCTTTTTCAGGTACCGATTCCTCTGCGCAGACCCATTCGTCTTTTGAAACCCCTAGTATATTTTCATATATACTTCTCCAGTTTTTATAGAGATCTGGAAAATCGGGATTATAAGGAATACAAAAGATGACCTCTAATCCGATTCGTTGGAATAAATGGAACAGGCTCATTCTTTCTACATCCATATAGTCGAAGTGATGAACATATAATTTGGTTATCTTTTCAGACCGCTGAAACGTTTCCTTTAAAGTATCTGGAGACAGTGTCGCTCTACTTCTAAAGCAATCAATAATGACGTCTTCAGTCATCAGATTCTCTAATAATGTTATAAGGGCTTTTTGTTCAACGTTGAGTCCTTCCAAAGGAATTAATTTCAATCCGCCCATATTCATTAGGAAGAGGATAGAGTCTACGTAATCAATGATTACTTTTTCTCGTTGTTTTTCTTGTAGCGCTGGAAATCGCTCGTTTACAAATGATCTGACCTTAGATTGTATGTAGATCTCTACTTGTGGGCTTTTCCATTCAGGGAATAACTCTTTCGTAAAGGATTTATATCCAATTACTCGGTCAGTGTTGGATTGTTGCCTTAAATATTGAGCAAAGCTGGCACTCTGTGTAAGGTGTATTTCGTTTTCAGAAGTTACGAAATCCTGATAGAAGTTTTTTGTATGTTTATAATAATGTACTTTGAACATGTAACTTCTCCCCACTTTCCACTAAGTCATTCCAGCATTCAACTCTCGATGCATTCATATGATCACTTCCATGAACCAACACCGACATTTTCGCTCGTGTTAACGCAACATACAAGAGCCTTGTTTCTTCCCCGATGGTTTCTGCATTCTCATCTGTAATATTCATATTAAAGAGGTTATTTTGAAAATTCATTCCATACCACTTCACATCATATCCATAGTTCCAGTTCCCTTGTTCTTGAACCAATAAGTGGTTCGTAAAGTGATCGTGAAGGAATGACATCTCCGTAGAAGGCAGAATCACATAATCAAACTCTAACCCTTTCGCCTTATGAACAGTCATTACTTTAAAGCGGTGTAGCTTCTCGTCTCTCTTTTTCCATTCATTCTCTGACGTATCCGTCGCGACCTTAATCGACAGAAATTTTTCTATATCATAAATGGAAGACGTAATATCACTAAATTCTTTCTTAAGGATAAATAATAAATGCTCTAAGTTCGCTTTGTATTCCTCATATCGTAAGATCGCCTCATCTTTAATAATAGAAGTGTCCTGATTGGGAAACTCCAGTCGTTTCTCCTGATAAAAGCGCTTACGGTAAATGTCTGCAGGATCCGTTGTTTCTACGATTTTTTCTAAAAGTTGCAGAGCATTTTCACTGCTATTCATATCGGGATGTTGTTCTACCTCATCTAAAAGGTTTATGGTCGTATTTTTTTCATAATCAAGCTGGTTAATAAAAGTCATTATGTCTATTCTATTTTCTCCATATGAAGATTGGTGAAAAGCAAAACGATCCTTTGGAACCTTAGAATGAGTGAACCTTCTTACTAACATGTAAAATTCCCTAACCGGAACAGAACGGTAAAATGAACCTGAAAGATCGGCCTCACAGAAATACCCGGCCCTCTCAATTCTTCTCACTGTTTCTGTCGCCTGGCGATTAGAACGAACTAGAAACGCGACTTCGTTTCCATACAATCTCTTTAACAAGGGCTTTAGCGATGTGTCGTCTAATCGGATCGTATTCATCCCTTCAGAGTCTTCACCCTTTATAACTGGCTTCAAAACATCTGTTTTTTGATAAGTAAACCGCTTCACTCGTTCATCCCATTTCTCGAAGAGCTGATTGAATTGTGCTAACAAGAGAGTAGTAGATCGATAGTTTTTCTGAAGGGAATATTCTATATATGGTTCCTGGTTCAATTCGAGTTGATAGATCAACTGATTAAATGCGGTATAATCTGCTCCTCTAAATCGATAAATGCTCTGCTTCACATCTCCTACGGCAAACAGCTCGGCTGAATATTTACTAGCTAACCAGCTAACATACCGCACCTGTGACTCGTCTGTATCTTGGAATTCATCCACAAAGACGTACTTCAACGGTAGTGTCAATTCGTTTTCTCTCAGGAACCGAACTTCATCTAACCGACTAATCAGATCATGAACTTCCATCGTTCCTTCACGCTGCTTTAAATGAAGGAGTGAACTTGTCACATGCCGAATAATAAATTGAGCATAAAAGTGAAACTGCTTTTCATCCAGCCCATAATTAATCCTCAAAATGTCTTTGTGACTAATCGCTTTATTGTGGATTTGCTCCATCATTTGAGAAAACAGTTTAACCATCTGATGATGTGGGACTCTCTTGAATGCCTGATAGACATCTGGGTATTCAGAAGCAAATTTATCAATCGCCTTCTCAATCTGTTTTCGTTGCTCATGACGGTAACTTCTAATCTCAATTAAATGAGGAAACCCTAATGATTTCCCCTCATGCGCAAGAAAATAACTCGCAAAAGCATGGATCGTTCCAATAAACATCGAACTCATCTCTTCCAGCCATTCAAGGTACTTCTTATCACGAGTCAATTCATAGTAATCCTTAAACTTCTCCATCAGTTTAGATCTCATGTGAATCGATGCTTCATTTGTAAATGTAATCAATACAAATTCCTTTAGATCCACTGAAGATTGGTGAAGGTGTTTCAAGAAGGCAATACGATTGATCATCGTCGTCGTCTTACCAGTTCCGGCTCCTGCCTTCACTAAAGAGTGAGATCTAGCTTCTTTGTGTTCAAGTATGTACTGTGACAAATTAAATGAGCTAGTATGGTCAAAATATGTTAACCACTTATGATGAGTATCTTTTCCATCATATATCAACAATTCTTTATTCAATTCTTGGTTGTACTTTATTTGAAATGTATTAACTAGTTTTTTCTTAGATGCTTGATTTAAGTATTGATCGGTAATCACCTCTGCAGGATCATCAAAGGATAATAGGAAAACCTTATTTCCTTTCATTATGTATCTTTTTACAGCATCCATGATTTCTCGATTCACTTCAGGGACAAACCATAGTACTGAATAGAGTGCTTCGTTCATGTATTCCACACCTTTATTTTACATTTTAATTACATTGTTACATCACTATTACCATTCTACTATAATTTGTAAGGAGTCTAAAGGTAGAAAATGTAACCAACTCCCCATTTTTAGTATATTTTAGCTAATAACCCGTGCAAAAAAAGAGATGGGTCTACACATAAAAAGAAGAGTGTAAGCACAGAAACCCGTGCACACACCCTTCAATCTTATTATTGTCCACTATATTGTTCATTTCCAACAAAGGATAAAAACAAAAGGTCTTTCTTATGCTCTTCATCTTCGAACTTTATATCCCAACGTCTTTCCATGAATTCAAGTAGCTTTAACCCACGACCCAGTATATTCTCGGCGTTCCAATCTGAATAGGTTGATACTTCAATTTCGCTATGAGAGCCTTCTGAGTAACCCCTTCTAAGCTTAAGACCTTGTGCATTCACTTTAGCTGATTTTTTGTCAGGAAAACTGTCGTTTTGTAAACTTGAATTGATACTACTAGAAAGAGGAAGTAAATTTCCTAACGAACCTGCCAGGGTACGCTTCTCTTCTAACGTAAATTCATTAAATACATTCACCCAATAATCCTTACTAGGGGTTTGTGGATAGATATGTTCGATTGATACCTTATCTTTTTCGCTTTTCACAAAGTAGTTCCAATCAATTTTTTGATTTCCAAGTTGGTGAACCTTCTCGCTTTCATATTCATATAGAAAATACCTCAGTCCATTCCAGTCATAAAAACCATTCCCATTCTTATATAGGCGCTGAATATATGTTTTGAATGGCTGATAGTCAAATCCACTCTCTGGTTTTAACCACTCTTCTACTCTCTCTCTTAACATTCCACAAATCTCATCAACCGATATTTCTCCGTTTCTAAGCAATCTAGTTGTCTTATAATACTCGTTATTTCGATACGTAGAGAAAGCACGACCTAATCTAAAGGCAATGAAAATAAATCGTTCTATATCTTTGAATAATTTAATTCGATCAGCTGAATTTACATCAGGTGAAATAAAGGAAACTGTCACTAAAGGTCTGAAATAGGCAATTCCGATACGATTTAAGCGATCCAACCACATTGCCTCTTCAAGGGTTAATTCGTTATTGTTTAATGGATTAAATGTATCGTACCAATGTACCGCTGCTGACTTAAGACTTCCCACATAATCTTCTATTTCTTTTGGAGAGAGCTTAGATATCTTCACGATACTATCTACTTCTAATTCGTCCTGATCATCGACCGCTTGCTCGTCACGTACTTCCTCCACTGCAAAGACTGTTGAAGCCTTAACTTCCGTTTTATTAAAAATATTATGCGGAGTGAACTTTTCGTCCAGCAAAAACCGAATATAGTCATCGCCTTTTTGCCTTGTATATTGGAAATACATGATCCAGTGCGCTGTAAGAAAATCATCATCAGAAAGGGGTTTCTGCTTATTGCGACCAAGTTGATAATAAACTTCTTTCCACGCATCGTTGATTTTCCCACGTAGACTCTTTCTTTCATCATTTTTTAATTCATCTTCCTCGTAAAGAGTTGTGAGGTAAATGAGACGATTCTTTAGAAGTTCCAGGTTGGAAAGCCTTTTTCCACGATTATTCATCGTTTCAAATGCAACGAAAACATCAAAATCATCTTGTATTTCGTGAATATTAAACATCAAGTTTTGAGTCGTTTTCTTAAATAGGGTTTCAATCTCAGAAATTCCAAACTTATCATAATAATTTTGTAGGTTCTCTTTAAAGAACCTCTTTGCATTTTCCAGATTCAGCGTGTAGAACGTTTCTTTTATACTTCCACTATTGGGCTCCCCGAATATACGGTGACGCAGATATTTAAAACTAGGATTATCCGTCTCATAGCCAAACTTGTATGTATTAATAATAAACTGTGGTGGCTTTTGAATGACTAAATACTCTTCCTTGATTTGTTTCAAGCTAAAGGTCCCAATATAAATTTCCTCGTCTTTTTTGTTTTGATTTTCAGGTAAACCCTTAACAAGATCGACGATTCCTTGAATAAAGATAACAAACGTAGTAAGACGTTGCTGTCCATCCACAATATGAAATGGCTTAAAGCCTCTGTCTTCTATTAACCACCCTTCCTCATTCCAACTTTTCCAACCATCTCTACTTACTTCTTTAAGGGATAATAAGCCTGTATAGTGAAACCTATCTGAAGGTAAATTAACAAGGTCTTCCCAGAAGTCTTTGACTTGTTTTGTAGACCAGGCATATCCCCGTTGGTAATCTGGGATTTTGAAGATACGATCTTTAAATATTTGTTTTAGAGATTCTAACTCTTTCATGTTAAATCCTCCCCTTGTTAGGTAGTTGAATTTTTTCACTTGGTATCATTTATTCTTTTTGGAACCTGACGCTGGTTGCTGTAAAGCAATCTCTACTAATATTCTAGATAGAATTAGAGATAAACTCTTCAATTTTGATAATCTAGAAAAGCTTTCACGAAACATATATACAGAAGAGATTAAAATCATTAGTATCCCTATAATTAATAAGTACAACATTAATAAGAGCTTAGCTTGTTCTGTGTTACCGTCAGATAATGATTTAAAGCTGAAAGATAGCAGTCCTGAAGTGAATAATGCTACAACCAATGATCTAATGTAAGGATGGTTATAGGCTGCTGGTGAATTGCTTAAGTAGTCAATTTCTTTGGTTACGTATGCATCTAGACTTTCAAGTTGTTCCTTAGAAGCGAATTTTTGATTTCTAAGAAACTTCCTGAACCCTTTCAATCTCTCCCTCTCAACCGATGGATCATGATCCCTTACTTTTTCTTGATGTTTATAACTAACAATTGTTATCGCGGCGAAGACAACAAGGCTAATTATTATAAACTTTAAATTCATGAAGAAGTAACTCACAAATATTCCAACACCACTTAGCACAATTAATAATAGATATAAAATTAACCAACGATTTCTTTGGATATTATCTTTAATCAACGAGAATAAACTGAATTTTTTTGTGTATTCTTTCAGTATCTTATCTAGATTCAACAATTGTCCCTCACTTACACCCTTTATCTAGCTTGTTTTCCTTTAATTTGATCAAACAATTTCTCTATCGTTAAAGTCCCGACATTAGCATACTTCGCTAAACTTACTAACTCTTTAGGTAATTGTCCTACAGTCAAAATGCCGTTTTGCTTAAGTTGTTTCAGCAAACTGTGAATACCGGAAAACTCTACAGGGCTTAAAGGAATCGCAGATAATTCTTCAGTCACCACTATATAGTCAGATTTATAGAAGAATAACAATTCTCCCCGACGTCTGTGAGTAATCTCTCTTCTGGTAAGCTCCTCTTGAACAAAGATAGATAATTCTTCAAAAAGAGTTTTGTCATTCTTTTCATTGTATCGTTTCACATGTTTGTGGAGATCCACCAGATCATGTGGTAGTTCACTTACAAATCGTGCTTGCTGTACTTCCCCTAATCTTATTAGGAATGTTTCAGACTTCTGGAATCGTTGTGGAAGTAAAAATGCATCCCTTAAGAAGAATGGAATATCCACATGCTTATCCATATATGATATTCTTCTGATGGTTGAGTATCCCTCAGTTGTTGGATCTCCTTCATCGGTAATAGTAGCGGCTACCTCTGCATGAGCTGCTTGCATCGTTGGGGTTTCTTTTGCTGATAGTGTTTTTTCCAGTGACACTAAACGTGCTAACAATTCATCAAGATCTAATTGCTCGTCACGAGGAAGACATGGCTCTTTGTATTCAGGAACCGTAGTACTGATTGGCCCATAACTTTCGATATACCACTTTATAACATTGTATAGAGCTTCCCATGACGTTAAAGACTCGGAGTAACGAAACATTCGTGTTTGATGCGCTGCTTGATTTCCTGTCATACGGATGGAATGAAGATCATTTAAGACATCTTTAATTAATATCCCTTGTTCATTCAGAAAATTGATTCTTTCTACTATAGTCATTAGAGGAACCTCTGAAAGCCCCTCTTCTTTCATGACACTTTTAAGTATGTTTTCAATAAATACTCTAGAGTGAGTTAACATGGTGCGCGGACTTGTGAATACACTGTGTTCTAGTTCTTTTCCCAGTAGTGCCAGTTCGTTGGAAAGTGGTTCGAGGAATTGATAAAAGTATTTATGGTTCATAGCCTGAGATCTCCCTTTTTTTAGTATATGCTTATATAAATATTACCAAAGAACGGAGGTACAAATGTTAGATTAATTTATAAGACTAGGTTACTATTGCAATCTTAAGTTATACGCCTCATCAATAAATCTAGTTATCTGCCCTAAGGTATCTACCCACTCCAACCTTATATATACTTCACCCGGCGTGAGTCTTCCTTTATCCGATTCTTCATACACATGACCCAGCAGCTCATCAATTTCTTTCTGCATATTCTTTGCTTTTTCTGTCTCAAGTCTTTTACCAAGGTGGAGAACAAAACATGCCTTCCTTGCAGACGTGATAGTAGCGAATTTGTAACGAGATCTTCTACTTACATATCCTATACAATCTGTACGAACACCATTATTAGTACGTTCATGATAATCTTCTACCTCATATCTGTATGTACTTTTTTCGTATACGTAATGATCAATTTCTTTTGCCAAAGACCTGGCTTTCTCTGTCTTAAACAAGCTGTAATAATATTCTTTTGATTTCATTGGAATCGGCTCAGTAACCCAGCCAAAGTACAATTGAATTCCATTCACATCTACTGGCCCTACCACAGTATCCTTCTTCGCCTTTACGCCAAATAGATTCACAAACTCCTTGTAATCCTCAAACCACTTCTCTTGTTGACTAAAGGAATGAACAAGCATTAACGCATGTTGGGCATGAATTTTTCTGGCTTCAATTACTGCTGAAGCTGTCCGATGGAATAACTGATACCTTTTGTTCAAAACCTCATCTTCATCGAGTCCTAACAATTCCAGAATTGAATGGAATCTATTTTTCTCCCCTATACTTGGATTTTCTCCTTTCCAAGTCTTCACTTCTTCACCAAATGGTTCAGACACTTTTCCTTCAACCATAATTGGCAGAAATACACCACCCGCATTTGTTAGCAGGTAAAGATCATTTTGAGATGGAGCCCCACCTCCTGGAAGTGAAACTTTGTATTCAGGAAATCCATATAGGACTTTCACATTCTCAAGAAGTGGAATATCACTTTGTTCAAATGCTCTTTGTACACTGGATGGAAGATTGTTAGCACCCTCCCAAGACTTTGCTAATTCATATGGGGTATATGATGGCTTCCATTGTTTATCTGGATCGGATAAGAGCTCCTTCCAAGAATCTATCCCTTTTGTTGGAACGAAATATTTTTCCATGATTACCTCCTCCTGCAAGTAAAAAACTTCATTATTAATTATTATTCATGTGTAATATTATGGTAACATATGAGGAGTATTTTACTAGTATCGAATGAAGCGAGGAACTACTATGCATATAGCAGAGAGAGACTACTGGAAAGATGATCGATATCGACCTAAAAGTAAGAAAGCGCCCAAATGGTCATGGGGCGTTATCGGGTTTATTTTCCTGGCGCTGTTCGCCAGCGGTTTACCCATGAAAATCTACAATGAAATCACGATTCAACAGGAACAAAAGATACGAAGCTATCTGCAGGAGCGTGAGCAATACTTCAGTTCTAGCGATCAAAGCTTCAAACAGCTGCAGACCAAGATCAATGCTGCCAACGAAAACCTTTCATCCCTGACACCCAACATCAATGAAACTGACATGATGCTCACTCAAAATTATCAGAAGCTGATTGAGCTCAATCCACCGCAGGAATTTAAGGAGCTACATAACAAAACCGTCGAACTGTACGTTACCAAACAGGCAGCAGTCGATTATCTGATGTCAGCAGCAAATGCGAACACCTATCATTCTGAAATACTCTCTACTTATATAGAAGAAAGCAATCAAATGATGAGTGACCTACGTCCATTGATGATTGAAGGATTGCAGAAAGCTGATCTGCGTTATCGTATTGAGCAGGATGGGACGTTGACGTATTGGGTGAAGGATCATTATTCGAGGAGTTTGGAGTAGGATGACCAAAAAAGGTCCGTCTTTAAGGAATGATCATGCTAAGGGACGGACCTTCGTCAATATTAAGAATTCGTATGCAAAGCCCATGGCCGTTCTGAAAGGAATGATTTGTCTCTTCCTGATCCCTGTCACTCAAATCTTCGCAAATAAGTACGATAATAACCATATCAAACCACCAAGGAGAAACTCATGCTATTATTCCTAAACTTCCTAAAAAAGAAAACAACTGAACCTAAACCAAAACAATCTGCTACTCCACCCCCATCAAAACCTAAAAGAACCAATGAACAAATCGCCACTAGAAAAGGAGAATTAGGAGAATACAAAATTGATATCCAACTGGATCAGCTCCCAAAGGACTATCGCCACCTAAGCGATCTCCTCATTCCCAACCCAAAAGCGAAGTCCGGCTATTCACAAATCGACCATGTGGTGATCACTCCATACGCGATCTTTGTCATTGAGACAAAAAACTATCAGGGTACCATATATGGCGGGAAAGACCGGAACACATGGCTGGTCAATGGGAAATTCAAAATGATGAATCCTTTTGTACAAAACTATGGGCACCTGAAAGCACTCTCTTCATTGATCGATGAGAAGTTCCACAACCTATTTGTTTCCATGGTTTCTTTTACAAAACGCTCTACATTTAAAGTTGACCCGGATTACCGTAAAATCGCTTCTAACGAACTGATTGTATATGACATCGAGTTGTCGGAATTTATCCATCGGAAAGAATCGGTGTTGAAGATCCAACATAAAGAACCCCTTTTAAGTGAGAGTATGCCAATATCCCTGACCCAAAGGTTAGAAAAGAACATACACAAGCACTGAATGAACCTGACAAAAAGACCAGTTCCACTTCGAAATGTGAGATTTGTGTTAAATCTGTTTCTAATAAGGTTAGGGCTTATTGTTTATCGAATCCTACTTTTAATGGGAAGGTTTATTGTTATGAACATCAAAAGAGTGTTGGAAAATAGAACTGTCTTTTTATCAATCTAGCAAGAGAGGGTTCACATGTACCTTAGAGACAAAGCCAAGGGACATATCCCTCTCCTCCCATAAGTCTTAAGACCTATACAAAAGTCCACCTCAGGCTCATTCTCAACAATGGCTTTACTCTATAAACTTAGTACATACGGTATATATGAATGAGGAGAGTGGCGAAAGTGACGAAGAATATTTATTTGATTCATGGTTTAATGGGGACGGGAGAAATGCATTTCAAGGAGCAATTAGGTGCTTTACGTGAGGAATTCACTGTTATTCCAATTGATTTGCCGGGACACGGTCAGAATAGCAGGGATGCTGATGACCCCTTTTTCGAGCATACTTTTGAATGGCTTATAAATGAACTCAAGAAAAGAGAGCCTGGTATCTTGATTGGACTTTCAATGGGAGCTAGTTTCGCCCTGCATGCAGCAATCAGATATCCCGAATTGACAAAAGGCATTGTCCTGACAGGCTATGTTCCAAGCATCCCCGAAGACATGCACGCGATCATGGAAAGACAATATCATTTTTTACATAACATCAAAGCAGAAGCACCTGAAGTAGCGAAAGACTATCTTCTTCACCATGGCCCACGTTGGGAAACCACGTTACACAGGGTGGTGAAGTGTTTCACTTATCATTATCCGGCAGTATCTGATGAGCAAATAAAGAAGTTAACCATCCCTATACTACTCATAAATGGCGGAAACGAAAAACATGAAGTGGATTCGGTCCACCATCTTTCATCGTTGAACAACCTCATCACACCAGGAATCATTCCAAACTGCGGACACTTAGCAAACACGGAAAACCCTTCGATGTTTAACCGAATGACCCTGGAGTTTATTAATAGTATTGCGTAGGTAAACTAAAGGGACAGGTCCCTTGGCACGATATGTCAAACTGGACCAAGGGACCTGTGCTCATGAACCTCCCTAGCTGAAGAAAAAATTACCTTTTTATGGTTTATCCAATACTTAATGAGGAATTAGTTAAGTAGTTCTGGATCTAGGATAAAATGTGTGTCAGATAAGGGAGAGTAATCATGTGGAAAAAGTTTGGCAAAAAGGAAAATAAGAATGTTAACTTACTATTATCCTCTCAAGCTGTATCAACGATTGGGGATACGTTCTTTAATATAGCAATTATGTGGGCAGTTTTTTCTCAGAGCTCTTCTACCTTCCAAACTGCCATGATAGGAGCTATGTGGCATATCTCTGATGTGATCATGTCACCTATAGCTGGAGCCCTTGCTGACCGCTGGGAAAGAAAGAAATTATTATTAGGTACAAATATCTTAGCTGGGTCCATTGTCTTTTTATTGGTCATTTATATGTGCATCTATAATCATATTCCTTTTCTATTAGCTCTAATCTTAGTTTTCATATTAAATGGATTTACTGCATTTATAAATCCTGTAAGGTCTTCGATCCTTCCAGATCTTGTACATAGGGACAAATTAGCTTCTGTTAATGGCTCATTCTCTGTCGTAAACAATGCTGCCTCATTAGTTGGAAATGCTTCTGCAGGTTTGATCATCGGGATCATTGGTATAGCATGGGCATTCTTCATAAATTCTTTATCGTTTTTTATCGTATCCATATTTATATTATTTTTAACACTCCCTCGATCTAAAAGCTTAAATGGGCAAGAACTAATTCAAAATAAAGTTCGTTTATTTAAAGACATTAAAGAAAGCTGGGAAAAAATAAAAATAAATAAAAAGATTAAATCCATTTTATGTATTAGCATCTTTATTAATTTTGCGTCTTTCTTAGGTCCTTTTTATCCTGCTCTAGTTACTGAAAAACTAAATGGAGATGCTTCCTTATATGGTTATATTCAAGCAGCAGGAGTAATAGGATCAATTTCAGCTGGATTATCTATTGGTTTTTTAGATAGAAAAGTTGGAGCCGGAAAACTCATTTCCATAGGATGGGGATTATCTTCCATTTGTATTATAGGAATAGGAATTTCGGAATCTGTTTTTTTAACCATTTTCTTATCCACTATACAATTGTTCGGGATCACTCTTGGAGCTGTAAGTATCTCAACCATTGTTATGTCAGGTGCACCACCTAATCTTAGAGGGCGATTTATCGGGCTCATAACAAGTCTGTCTGTTTTGATCATTCCGATAGCCAATATATCTGCGGGAATTTTAGGTGAGTTTATCAATGTAACATATATGTTTATTATAGCTGGCTCAATTGTTTTTATATCTGCTGTTATAGCCTTTCTCAATAAAAGGATTAGATATATTAAGGTAGATTGAGCCATAGGGATAGGTCCCTCCTTCAGTGAGAGTTGATCTTGAAAAGCTTGCTGAACGATGACACTTCGTCCACCTACGCAATGGGTTATACACTTTAATGAACCGTTACCTCTAATTAGGTCACTATTCCAACCCATACGAATACATATGATGGGGAGGAGGAATGACCAGAATGATTCTTAAGATGATTGATTTAAGTTTAATGGCTGAACACCTGCCGGTTCATAAAGCTGAATTGGATAAGTTAGCCTCGTATATATGTACCATTCAAGACTCAGAAATCAAGCAGGCAGCCACGGAACAATACATGATGATGCAAAACCATGTGAAAGTCATGATTGCTCTTATGGATCCTGTTCAAAATGAATCAATAAGCATTGAAGACCTCCATAAATGGGATCCTGTTCAATTTAACTGTCAACAAAAATATACAAGCATGAGCCAGGAGAATATCCTAAAAGAACTCGCTACTACTGCCGAGTCCATGGCGAACAAAAACTTCAACTCCGGGTTACGAATGAAAGCTGAAAATGTACGCACTATTCATACTCATATGGCTCTGCAGCAAATGACGATGCTTAACCGTTACAATGCCCTAATGGATAAATTCATGAAAGATACAGCCCCTGTAAGTTCAAGAAAAGAGCAGGAAGAAACGATGGAGACATTTAGAAAGATGTTTGATCTTTGAAGGAAGTATCATTTAACTTTATTCAGTAAAATTAGATGTGAGTATTTTACGTTCACACTTAACCTATTTTTAAATTACCTTTTTATATTCCTTCTAATTAGGAGAAGCACGGGGATGGTTCCCGTGCTTCTTTATAACGTCGCGGTATTCGCCTGATCTGCCTTCACACAATCCATCGCAATCACAAGCGCCAGAATTATCGTCTCTATCTTTTCCTCCATTATCTGCACCCTGTAACTGTCGCCCCAACTGAACCATTCCTTGCCCACTTCTCCTACGACCCTTCCCTCGTGTAACACCTGAAACTCCATATCCATCCAGTTCCCTTTTACCTCAATGCCTCTCGCATCAATGGAATACTTGGCCGTCAGAAAGGATAATTCCTTCTTGATCGTCAAGACCTCTTGGCCATTCACTTCAACAAAGAATATCGGCAGAAAGCTCAACACCTTTTTCGTGATCAGAGCCACTTCTTCCCTGTCCTGATTCATGATGGAGAATGTCTTCGGGAACATCATAAAGCTTCCCACGACATAATAGACATCCTTCTCGTCCTGATCCTTCACGGTAATTTTTAGCTGAGACTGAATACCTTTTGTTTGATGTAAAGCTGTTTCATCGTAGCGCCCCCCACTTTACGTCTTTCCTTTATATAAGATTGAGTTGAGTTTAAGTTCCAGAAACCCAAAACAAAAACCACCCCTTACAAAGGAATGGCCCATACTCCCGCTTTATCTCTCACACGCCCAGCCATCTTTATCCCGGTCATGTTTCGATGCATATGCAGGATGATTGGAAGGAACTCCATCTGGATAGACTTTTCTCAGTTCGGTACAGTTTTGATAGTATTCTTGTTGCTGGGCAGCTGCCGGTTCTTCCATTGAGGTTGTGCTCGCGCTGGAACTGGATTTCGGTGTGGATGCTGTCGTTGTCTTCTTTTCTTCCTTTGGATCCAGATCCCCTTTAGTGGTCCCATTTTCACCGTATGCCCATAGCCCAGTTTCATTCTTCCTTGCTTCCCTTGCGAATTTCACGAAGTAGTCGCTGTACTTCACATCCGGGTTGTAGGTGGATGGCTCTGCATATCCGTTTAATACCAGGTCGGCATTGAACATCTTGGTCCGGATCTCTTCTTCGTTCATGTCATCCTTAGGGACTTCAAGCCAGATAAGGCGCAGGGAACGATTATAACGGTCCGTTTCAGACACATCTTTTTGGAGCCAGACCGTTTTGCCTTCTAAATTCTCGGTCGTGTAATTACTTGCTTCTTTTCCGTATTCTTCTGTTCTCGTTGTCGACTCGGGGGTATTAACGCCGATAAATCGTACTTTTCTTCCATCCTTCAATTCGACCGTATCACCGTCGACCACGCGGGAGACCATCACTTCTTCCAGTCCGAATGTGTCGGCAAGCTCCTGCTGCTCTTTCTCAGGTTCCGCCTTCTTTTCTTCCTCAGCCTTCACCAGTTGATCGGCTTCCTTTTCAGCTTCCGCAGTGGCTGCTTTATCCACTTGATCTGAAGGAGCCGCACAGCCCCCGATGAGGACCCCCAGAACTCCAAGTGTTATCAACCCGTTGGAGAACATGCTTCTGCCTTTTCTCTTTTGAGAAGTTTGATATAAACCAAACACCACGATCAATAGTCCAACCCATGCTACAGGCGTTATCATCGCCATAAGCAAGGTGAAAGTGGTGGCAGTGGTAGCTAAGGTCATAGGTAATCCCTTCATTTCAGCACCTCATCACATATTTTCGTTAAAACCGGTCTCGATTCCCTCTGACTGACCGAAAAATTTCTAACAGATTTGTATATTTATTGTATTATAAAATTGCTTATTTATCAGATAATATCGCAATTCAGTGAAGGTTTTTCTGTGGGAGCTAAAAAAAAGAGCAGCTTACGAAAGAGTAAGCTGCTGCTTTCTTATATCATAGACTTCCTTACCATTCATGCTTTTCTTTAAAACAATTCAATTACCCTTGCGTCCACTACTTGCTAAAAATTTTTCATCAACAATCTCTTTCTTTCATTAACTCAGCGTCCCAGGATCTTCCTCTTCATTATCAGGATGAATCACATCTATAGAACTATAAGAGCTGTAAGAAGTGTCCTTGTGGCTTTCGCTTGGCGCATGAGAATGATGGCCTACATTCACAGACAATAATAATATCAATAATAAGAGTTTTAACGTTCTTTTCATTTACCATTTACCCTTTTTGTGATGAATTAACTATATAATAACTTATTATGGATTTGTGCTGATTAATTATTTATTTATACAATTAATTACTACTTTCTTACTTTTATATGAGTATAGTAATATGTTGGATCATGCCATAGGGACTGGCCCCTTGGCTCACAGTCTCATGCTCTAATACTTTCAAAGATTAAAAAAGCACAATGACAACTTCCGTGCTCATTGGTGATTCGATTGTTGCTGGACGTTTTCTTTATTAAGGAGAATGGGAACCATCCCTACATTATTCAACTTTATTCGATTGATTTGAAAATGGAGTGTGGTATGATGTGGATTTGGTAGATGGAGAAGGTATCTTACGTTCCAATATATTGGATGATTGAACGAATTATTTGAAAAAGGGAGTGATATCAATGGCCAAAGATTTGCTATCAGGCGCATCTGTATTTATTCTTGGATTAATCGTTGTGATCGTAGTCAGTTCAGCATCTTCTACGCCTGAACAATCTTATCAGATGGGAATTGTAGCTGCGATTTTATATCTTGCATCTGTCCTCTATGTTTCACGAAGACATCAGTCAAAGTAAAGAATTGGTGGCTGGTTTCCGATGTAATCAAGGAAATGCCAGCCACCATTTGTTCATTCTGTGTAACAAACCTTCCGTCTCTTCTCTATTATCTAACTCTTTCGGCTGAATAGAGATCACGTCACTCACATCATCATCCTCTAAGTAAACCTGAAAGAGAATCGTAAAATAGAAAGCACAAGAACCGTCCCCTCGCTTCCCTAAGAATATCTAATCACCAAATGAGTGCGGTAATAAACCAACAAAACAAGCAAAAGTATACCCACCAAAAGAATAACCCAGTCCAATTTTTTATTATTCATAAACCTATTGCACACTCCATATAATTCCAGCCCAAGCAACCCACCAACAGTATTGGTAATGACATCGGTTATGTCTGTCGCTCCAATAGCGAATATCAATTGAACGAATTCAAAAGTAAGACTTAGAGCCAATATAAGGGCAACCTTAGGTGAAAAGCCCACTTTTTTGAAATTGACATCCAAAAGCAGACCGAATGGAATGAAGATAAGGATATTATCTACCATCTCTCTGGTACTTCCAGGTGCAGCAAATGGGATCAAGTTTAAACTAGTATAGTGATAATGAAATACTGACAAAATATTGTATTGTAATTTGAATAGGACTAGCCAGGTTAGTATCACTAAATAGAATGCCAGTAATCCTCTAGATATTATTTTTTCCATGTTATCTCCTCTCATTTATGTGTTTCCGGTGAGTTTAGGGAAACACCGTTACAATGACACCATCCATGTTGTTGCCTGATATTTCATAATGATGGTTTGATGGTACACGAATGGTCGTATCTTTGGTGAATTGGTAATATGAGATCTCATATGTTTCGCCCTGTATCGTCGTTGAAATCGATTTTTGTTCTTTTAGGAATGCTAAGTATTCTTCTAAAGCGAAGTTCTTTTCTTCCATAATCACACTGTGGGGCAATCCAACATAGCGAATATGCCAAGGTTCGTATTGGATTCCCGTAACGTCTGTTTTATCCTTTGGATACCGTAATATAAAGCCGTATTTCCACGCGTTTTCTTCGATCCACTTTCCTTCTGAGGCCAGCTCCATCTTCCTTTGAGTGGATCCTACATCCAGTGATAAGCCCAAGTTGTGTTCGCTGTAGCCTGCAGGCAAGGCATAGTCGGACCCCATTTCCTGGTAAAGTGCACGTTGCTCTTCAAAGCCCCGAAAGCCGCTATTGATGATGAAATGTCTAACCCCGTCTTTACCGGCAGCCACGGTCATCTCGGAGAATTTATGTGCAACATCCTCTGACAATGTTATGTTGGTATCATACAATCCGTATCCCTTTGTCAGTTCTTCATGGGTAAATAAATTGACAACGTCTGATGTTATACTCTCCTGCTGAACCGGATATTCATTATTCACCAAGAGTAAATCCCCTTGAAAGACTTGTTCTTCTTTTATCTCGATCGTTTGAAAGGGTTCAGACGTCCCGCTATTTTCTACCTGATCATCGTTACGATGAATCTCTACTTGATCTTGAATCGTTGATTCCTTATAAACAAATGTGAAACCCAAACATAATGCCAATAACAATAAAAATCCCCACTTCTTCATTTCACGTTCCTCCTTATTCTTACTATAGAATAGGAAAAACTGTTTAAAAAAAGAGTGGGGTAAATTTTAAATTTTTCTTAAATCCTTTATGAAATGGAATCTTGGTCAGGTTCAACGTTTTCCTGTGGTAAACGAACTTCAAATACCGTCCGTATGAGACTGCTTTCCACCGTAATCGTCCCATTATGTTGCTCTACGATATTTTTTGCAATAAATAAACCAAGCCCTGTGCCATCTTCTTGATGAGTTCGGGCTTTGTCACCGGTGTAAAACATATCAAAAAGATAGGGAAGTTCATTCGGAGGAATCCGGTCTCCATAATTCATAACCTGAACGACCACCTCTCCTCCATCGACAAACCCGTTAATATCTACAAACTGACCATCATATCCATAACGATTGGCATTGGTTAAAAGATTTTCAAACACACGGGCCAATAGCTCACCGTCAGCCCAAATAGGCAATTGGGGCGGAATCGTCATTCGGGCGATCAAATGATTTTTTTCGAAAACAGGATACAATTCTTCCTTCAATTGATTAAGAAGATTCGATAAATTAATCTGCTTCTTATCTAAAGGCAGCATGCCATAATTCATTCGCGTTATTTCAAATAATTCGTCAATAAGCCGTTCTAATCGCTGAGACTTCGTAAAGGTAATCGTTAAATAATGTCGGACCTGTTCCTTGGTCAGCTTCTCATCCTTAAGGATCAAATCTAAATAACCTAAAACAGACGTGAGGGGCGTACGCAAATCATGAGCCAAATTCACCACTAACTGTTCTTTACTATTTTCTGAGAAATCCCCTCTTTGTATCGCTTCTTCCAGCTTTTCACTTGCGAGATTAATGGCCTGCGCAATATCACCAAATTCATCATTTGACTCGATATTCACCCGATGTTTAAAGTCGCCACTGGCGAGATACTGAATTCCCGTTGATAGATCACTGAAATAGGTAGAAATCGGCTTCGTAAGCATATAGAAAAATAAGAGCGAAAGGGAAATAAACAGGATAAAAAAGACGTTAAAATCTCCAATGCTGTCAATGAATTGACGGAGTTGGGCCAATGGTTCTCCACGACGGACCACCGTATGATAATAAAGCTGTAATCCTCTAAAAAGGATGTAAGTAATCACACCGCCGAGAAGCATACTTAAACCAAATAATACGAGGACTTTGGCGCGAAAACTGTGTATAAATTTAGCCATTAAATGTATACCCCACTCCCCAGACCGTTTTGATTAACTTGTTCTTTCTCTTATCTTCCCCAAGTTTCTTCCGTAACGTACGAATATGCACCATTACCGTGTTGCCGCCTTCAAAGTATGCATCATCCCATACGTGCTGAAAAATATTTTCTACACTATAAACCTTCTTTGGATGACTGGCCAATAAATACAAAATATCAAACTCTTTCGGCGTCAGCTCAATATTTTCACCATAAAGGAAAACCGTACGCTGATCAGGAGAAATCACGATTTCACCAAATTCCAACGTCGCTTTCTTACCAGATGCCTTAGGTTGATTCAACTTCATAAACCGTCGCAAATGCGCATTCACACGCGCAACCAATTCAATGGGAGTAAACGGCTTTGTTATATAATCATCCGCTCCAATCACCAGCCCATGGACCTTATCAAAATCAGACGTTTTCGCACTCAAAAAAATAATCGGCATATTATACCGTTCCCGAATCAAACGAGTAGCATCATACCCATCCATCTCCGGCATCATAATATCCAAAATCAACAAATCAATCGAGCGAGTCTCGATCACACGTATGGCTTCCTGCCCATTATGTACTTTCACAACATCGTATCCTTCTTTTTCCAGATGGATGGCAACCAGGTCCGCTATTTCCTCCTCATCATCCGCAACCAAAATCGAAATACTCTTCATCTATCCCACTCCTATATCAAGTCACCTTCGATTATCATAGCCCCATTTCTTGGTGGGGAACACCGCATAATGTAAAACCTGTACTTTATTCTCTACTATTTCCTTTGATTATTCAAGGTAAGCATGGGGACGGTTCTGTTGCTTCTTTTATATAGAAAAAGGAAGCATGAGAACCGTCCCCATGCTTCCCTATGCTTCCTTCTTCCTTAAACCGACGCTCCCGAAGAAGCAGCCGCCTGATCAGCCTTTACACAATCAATCGCAATAACAAGGGCAATGATAATCGTTTCCATCTCTTCATCCAGTATCTCAACCCTATAGCTGTCGCCCCAACTGAACCACTCCTTGCCCACTTCGCCTACGACTCTCCCATTGTGTAAAACCTGAAAGTCCATATCCAGCCAGTTTCCCTGCACTTCAATGCCTGCCGCATCAATCGAATAGCGTGCTTTTAAAAAGGAGAATTCCTTCTTGATCGTCAATACCTCTTGACCATTCACCTCAACAAAAAACTTCGGTAAAAAGCTGAATACCTTCTTCGTAATAAGGGCCACTTCTTCCCTGCTTGTATCCATGATGGAGAACGTCTTCGGGACCCGCATAAAGCTTCCCTCGACATAATACGTGTCCTTCTCCTCCTGATCCTTCACCGTGAATTTTTCACTGAGACTGAATACCTTTTGTTTGATATAAAGCTGCCTCATGATGATTCCTCCCTTGGCTTACTTAGGTCTTTCCTTTATTTACGTTTGAGGGGGGATTTGGTTTCAGTATTATTCCAGAAGCACTAACCTGCCAAAAGCACGGGCAAAAGCACGGGGACGGTTCCGCTGCTTCCTATTATTATAAAAAGAAGCACGAGAACCGTCCCCGTGCTTCGTCATATCCAATTCAAAACGTACACATACACAAATGCCAAACCTGTGATCGAAAGAAAATACGCCCCATTCCACTTAAAGGCAACGGTGACCCCATTTCTCTGAACACACTGACTGATGATAATATTCATAGCATTCAGCGGCGAGATGGCGGATGAGAGCATCCAGGTAAATATACACATAAACGCTACACTGGCGACCGCTACATTAGGCATTTCCCCGAAATCAAGCGAGGTTAGAATTAACGGTGTTACGATAATCTGATGCACTCCGAGAAATGCCATGCAGGTTACCAAAAGGATGATGAAGAGAAACAAAACGCCAATGGATTGTGTGGCCGACCACTGTATGGACCTCTCCAATAGTTCCTTGACGGGTGTATGGGACACCGCATTCCCGAACATCCCTGCACTTAAGAAGAGGCAAATCTCCATTTTTTGCGAGTGGAGTTTGTTCTTATAGAGAATGACTTCTTCCTTAACGATCGATTTCCTTTTCCGGAAGATCACCCAGGCCATAGGAACCAGAAAACAAATGATGCTGACCAGGAGTAGCATGGACTTTTGAAAGACCTGCTCCATGACAATCAACAGTACAACCAATCCAAGGACAAAACCTAAGAGGAGATACATATCCTTTTTAGGTGCTTTATCATGTAATATCATCTCGTTTTTTTCCTCGGCAGCAGCAGTCTCTTCTGCGATTTTAGGTCGGAAAAGAACGAGCCCCACCGTCATTTGAATGACGGCAAACATGACTCCGACGGCGACATATGAGAGATAGGTAATATCTAAATAAAATAGTACAATCCCTACAGAAGCAAAGAATGGTGACCAAATAACCGCCGGGGTAAAGCCTACATAATAGGATCTCGATAGTAACTTGGACGGAAGGTGTATACTTTCCACAAACCCGTGAACAATCCTTAAGGCACCCATATTCAAGATAGGTGCCAGGGTCAGCATAAATGTACTAATTCCATAAAACGTTTTTCGTGGGTTGTTCTTCAACTCGTTCAAATAGAGGATAACAGAATCAATGATTCCTTCTCTTCTCAATGGCACTGACAGAAGTGGAGCTAAAATGAGGATCGATAACAGGGGCATATTCTGCGTGATTCCCTGGAACAGATCAAAGCCTGTATCTCCAACTGTATAGTGAATGATTCCCCCTGCAGTAAACAGACCCAGTGTGAATATCCGTCCTTTCCATTCTAATAAAGGAAGGAATAGTAAAAATACGGCAGTGGCCACTATGTTAAAAACCAAACCAATATACACGTTTGGCATAAAAGCCTCGACAATATAAAGAAAACACATGCTCATGATGAGAGAAAAACGTAACATGTTGTCCCTTCTCTCTTTAAGTCTCTAACAATCTACTACTGCAAAATACCGGGTCTTTATCCCCTTTGTACTTTGTCCGGAAGAGGGGCATGATGCTTTAATCGATTCCTGAATTCATTCCCGAGTTGTTCAGTCGTTGCCCCGCCTCCGAGATCAGGGGTGAGAGTTTCCTTCCGGGAAAGAATCTCCTGAATGCTCGACAAAATCGCACTCCCCCATTCTTCTTCACCAAAATGATCCATCATCTGACTGACAGACCATATGGCAGCCAGGGGATTGGCAAGTCCCTTGCCTGCAATATCAGGAGCGGAGCCGTGAATGGGTTCGAACATGGAAGGATACGTTCGTTCCGGGTTGATATTGGCCCCAGCCGCCAAACCAAGTCCACCTGTAATGGCCGCACCTAAGTCCGTCAGGATATCTCCGAAAAGATTGGATGTCACGACAATTTCGAACCTTTCCGGCTGAAGGACGAAGTAAAGGCTAGCCGCGTCCACAAGATATGAATACGTTTGGACATCAGGATATTCTTTGCCTACTTCGTTAAATACTTCATCCCAGAATACCATGGAATAATTAAGGGCATTCGCTTTGCTGATGCTCGTCAGTGTCTTCTTCTGTTTTCGTGCCTCTTCATAAGCATAGCGGATAATCCGTTCCGTCCCTTTCCGGGAAAAGACGCCCGTCTGCAGGACCACTTCCTCCGCCTTTCCTTTAAAGAGCCAGTCACCCGCTCCGGCATATTCCCCTTCACTGTTCTCACGGATCACCAGGAAGTCTATTTCTTTTTCACTTTTATTCTTAAGGGGGGTTAAATCAGGATGTAGGAGTTTAATCGGCCTGAGGTTTACATACTGATCAAACTTCTTGCGTATTTCCAATAGTAATTCCCAAAGGGAGATGTGGTCGGGAACCCCCGGGTATCCTACCGCTCCCAAGTAGATGGCATCGAATTCCTTCAATTGACTGATCCCGTCTTCAGCCATCATCTTCCCGGTGTCCACATAATACTCACATCCCCAAGGGAACTCCGTAAAGCTGAAAGAGATTCGTGAATCGACTTCCTCAATCATTTTTAGTACCTTTACACCTTCCGCTACGACTTCAGGTCCTATCCCATCCCCTGGGATAAGGGCAATATTCTTCTGTTTCATCATCCTTGACCTCCTATGCTTTTGGTCCCCCGGCAACATATAACACCTGACCGTTTATAAAGGAAGAATCAGGGCTCGCAAAAAAGCTTGCTGCTTGTGCGATGTCTTCCGGTGTACCAGCTCTGTTGACCGGGATTTGTTTTACTTTGGCTTCTATCAGCTCTTCGAAAGGGATCCCCAGCCGTTCTGCTACTCTTTTGGTCATGTCTGTCATGATAAAGCCGGGAGCAATCGCGTTAACCGTGATATTATATTTCCCAAGCTCAATGGCTAACGTCTTTGTAAAACCCTGTATACCTGCCTTCGCTGCAGCATAATTCGCTTGACCTCTGCTCCCGAGTGCTGAAACGGAAGATAGATTAATGATTCGTCCATACTGATTTTTCACCATTGATTTCTGGGCATATTTACTGCAAAGGAACGTCCCTTTCAAATGAACATTCATTACATCGTCCCAGTCACTTAAGCTCATTTTATATAATAGATTGTCACGAATGATCCCGGCATTATTAATGACGATATCTACCTTCCCGTGATCCCCTTCTACCTCGGCGAATAGCTTTTCCACTTCCGCTTCATTGGTGACATCTGCGGTTATGGCCTTAACTGAAAAATTCTCTTCCGTGAACTGATTATATGTCTCCAATAAAGCCTGTTCCTGTATGTCTACTAAATAAACTGTGGCACCTTCAAAGGCTAGCTTTTTGGATATCTCCCTGCCGATGCCCCTGCTTGCACCAGTTACGATGGCTACCTGATTCTCTAATTTCACCATGACCTCACTCCCCTCTATGATTCTGATATAATCGTTCAAGCTGCTGCTCGTATTCTCCCACGATATTCTGGATGATTTCTTTGGCGCTTCTAATTTCGTTGATTAATCCGATTGTCTGGCCCAATGAAATGACGCCTGAATGGTCATTTCCCGTAGAGAGTAATTCCTGATAAGATTCACCGCTAATATAAGGGAAGATCTCTTCAAGCGTGGCTCCTGCTCTCTCCTTTTCTACCAGTTCAACGGCCCGTTCGGTTTTCATCACTCTCATGGCTTTTCCAATCGATTTTTTGACAAGGATGGTATCGGTTTCCTGTGAATCGAGTAATCTTCTTTTAATCGATTCATGGAGGACCACTTCCTTTGAAGCTAGAAACCTTGTACCCATCTGGATGCCTTCTGCCCCTAAAGCAAAAGCAGCAAGAGCGGATTTCCCTGTTGAAAATCCTCCTGCTGCAATGACTGGTATGGAAAGTTCCTCCACAGCCTTCTGTATTAACGTAAGACTGGTGACGTCTTCTCTTCCCGGGTGGCCTCCACACTCATATCCAACCACCACCACCGCATCACAGCCGATCGCTTCCGCCTTTTTGGCAAACCTGACGGATGGGACGACATGGACCACCTTGATCCCGTTTCCTTTCAGACTCTCCATATATTTCTCAGGATTGTTCCCTGAAGTAAAGACAACCGGTACACGTGCTTCTATGGAAGCCTCAACGAATTCATCCATCGGTTTACGGATCCCGATGGCAATATTGACTCCAAATGGCTTAGAGGTGAGTCTTCTGGCAACTGCGATATCCTCCAGCATCTCTTCCTTGGACGAATAGCTCCCTGCTGTGATGAGCCCGAGCCCCCCTGCTTCTGATACTGCGGAAACGAGCGACGAGGTCCCAAGTCCCTGTAGCCCGCCTTGGATGATGGGATAGCGAATGTTAAACATCTTTGTTATTGCTGTATTCATCATATTCGTTCACCCTTTGAGAGCTTAAATGTTCCAGTACAGTGGCCAAGGAGTTCACCATCTTCATTTTTCAGCCTTCCTTCAATGAAGACCGTATTCCGGTTTTGATGAATAATCGATGCTTCTGAATAAACCGTCCCGTCCATGACTGACTTGAGATATTGAATATCTAAATGGAGCGTTGCTACTTCATCAAAACCCAGTGACCTGCCAGCCATGCCCATGGCTGTATCAAGTACCGACGCATAAATGCCTCCATGAACTGAATTCCTCACATTAATAAACTCTTTCTGGATGGGAAGAGCCAGTAAAACATGACCTTTTTTCAATTCTTTGAGTTCCAATCCGATAAAATTCCAGAATGGGCTATTTTCAAAGTCTGATCTTACTATCTGTAAATGTTCTTTTGTCATGAAAAAGCACCCTTTCCGGCTTCTGAAAGTTCATCTTGATTGGCAATGACTGAAAGCTTTTCTCCATTGATCACACGGATCAGATTCTCTGCAATCAGGATCGAAGTCTGACGGGCTGCCTCAAGGCTGATACCCCCGATATGCGGGCTCATCGTCACTTGTTTCAAATGAAAGAACGGATGGTCCTCAGGTGGCGGTTCATTGGAAAATACATCAATTCCCGCTCCAAGAATCTGCTTCCGTTTCAGAACATCTACTAAATCCGCCTCATTCACCACACCGCCCCGGGCTGTATTAATAAGGACGGCCGTTTCTTTCATAAGCGTCAGCAATCGATGATCTACTAGCTTTTCAGTTTCTTTCGTAAGAGGGATATGTAAACTCACTGCATCACTTTCGGAGAATATTTTCTCTAAGGAAGTGGTTAATTCCACCCCAATTTGATCAGCAGCCTGCTGTTTCACTTCGTCTATTTTCCTTACATACGCCATCGCTTTCATTCCGAAACCATGTACTAATATCTTAGCAACTTTTTGAGCTATGCTGCCGAATCCAACAATGCCTAAATGTTTCCCTTCCAGTTCATGGGTATATTCTCCATCCCTGGATTGAAAGTTTCCTACTTTGGTTTCTCTATCAAAAAAAGCTGTTTTTTTCATGACCGCCAATAGCAGGCTCACCGCATGTTCAGCGGTTGCCGTACTATTCAGCTTTGGTGCATGTAAAACGGGAATCCTCTTTGTCGTGGCATAACGCACATCGATATTATCAAGTCCGACACCCGCCCCGGAAATGGCTTTTACTTGCTGGCAACGATCCAAAATTGCAGGTGTGATCCTGGCAGGAGCCCGGAGGATGATTCCATCCACATAATGATGGTGAAGGTAATCGCATATTTCCGCTTCGTTAAACTCCGTGAACTTCTTTACTTCGGCGTATTTGTTCAATCGCTCCTCCCCATCCGGATGGTACATGGGCAGGATTTGAACGATATGTGGCTTATTCATTTCATCACTCCCTTTTGACACGTCACCTCTTAGACTTGAAGATTCTCAATGATAGTCGAGATTCCCTGACCACCACCAATACAAAGCGTGACTAATCCGTATTTTTCACCCCTACGTTCCATTTCGTGAAGAAGCTTCGTCATCAGGATCGCTCCAGTCGCTCCAATTGGATGACCCAACGCAATGGCCCCTCCATTGACGTTCACTTTGTTGATATCCATCCCTGATCCACGAATTACTGACAGCGCCTGTGCAGCAAACGCTTCGTTCAGCTCGATCAGACCCATATCATTGATCGATAGTCCGCATTGCTTTAAAGCTTTAAAGGTTGAAGTCACTGGCCCGATTCCCATGATTTCAGGAGAAACTCCGCTCACCGCCTGGGCGATGATTTTGGCTTTCGGCTTTATCCCATACTCATTCACTTTCTCTTCATTCATCATGAGGATCGCGGAAGCACCATCATTCCTTCCACTCGCATTACCGGCTGTCACGGTGCCGTTTTCCTTAAAGACCGCCTTCAACTTTGAGAGCTTTTCGATGGTCGTACTCCGGGGATGTTCGTCTGTACTAAATTGAAGAGTGTTTCTTTTTTCCTTATATTCAACTGGAACAATTTCCTTTTCAAATCGGCCGGATTCGATGGCAGACTGAGCAAGTTCCTGGCTTCTGAGAGCAAACTCATCCTGCTCCGATCTGCTGATGTTATATTTGTCAGCAAGGTTTTCTGCTGTCAGACCCATCGTTAAGTTGCCGTATTTTTCGATTGGCTGGGAGCACGGTTGGCTTTCCGTATTCGGATCCAGTACCTGCGAGTTACCGACTTGAAAACCATAACGGGCATTTCGAATATAGTAGGGGGCTGTACTCATGCTTTCCGCTCCCCCGGCTACGACCACATCCGAATAGCCAAGCCGAATTTGCATATCCGCATTATTAATCGCTTGAAGTCCCGATCCGCACTGTCTATGGACGGTATAGCCTGTAACCTCAATCGGGAGCTCCGCCCGCAATGCAGCGAGACGGGCAAGATTTGAGGTATCTGCACTTTGCTTTGCCTGACCGAGAATGACTTCATCTACTTCCACTTCAGACTGACTTCGATTCATTACTTCCCTAATGACTTTCTCAGCAAGATGGTCTACAGGAACACCTTTTATCGTTCCTCCCATTCTTCCAATCGCCGTCCGGACCGATTCAACGATATATGGCTGATTCATTCCTTACACCCCCACGTATGAAGATTCGCGCTTCAGCTCATTCGCGATGATGTTGCGCTGAATTTCAGACGTTCCTTCATAAATTTTTGTAATTCGGGCATCACGGTAGTAACGCTCAATTGGATAATCACTCATATATCCGATTCCACCGTGGATTTGGACCGCTAAATCCGCCACCTTGTTATATACTTCCGACGCAAATAGTTTCGCTATGGCCGCTTCTTTCACTACCCTCATCTTTTGATCGGTCATCCAGGCAACTCGATATGTCATCGATCGAAGAACCTCGATCTGCATGCTGATTTCTGCAAGCATATGCTGAACGGCCTGTACTTCGATGATCGGCTTGCCGAACTGTTCACGTTCCTGTGTATACTGCAGGCAATGTTCAAGGAGCTTGACACAGGAACCAAGGTTTCTTGCCGCAAGACCCGCGCGACCATTCGCCAGGATTTTCAACGCATTGATATAGCCCTGCCCTTCTGCTCCAAGGACATTCTCTGCAGGAACTTCCATATTTTCGAAGAAAAGCTCAGCTGAATGAGATCCCTTCAACCCCATTTTCTGTTCTACCTTTCCTAATACGAAGCCTGGGAAATCCTTTTCTACGATAAAGGAAGTGATCCCCTTCGCTCCTTTGGCACGATCTGTAACAGCCATTACTGTAAATACATGTCCATCGACTGCGTTGGTAATATAATGCTTGGAACCGTTCAGGATGTATTTATCACCTTTTCTGACCGCAGTCGTTTTCAACGATGCTGCATTGGAGCCTGCACTTGGTTCGGTTAAGGCAAATGCACCAATCCATTCTCCAGTGGCCATTTTAGGCAAGTATTTCTGCTTTTGTGCTTCTGTCCCTAACTCAACGATCCCTACGGACCCGATTCCCGTATGAGCCCCGATCAGAGTTGTATAGCCATTATGTGTTTTACCAAGCTCCTCATATATGGCGCATTTCCCCACCATATCGAGTCCCAGGCCACCGTATTCTTCCGGGATACTCAAACCGAAGAGTCCCATTTCCTTCGACATTTCAACCAGTTTCTCCGGGATCATATCTTTCTCTTCAATTTCCATCGCCAAAGGTTCTGCTGCTTCTTTCACAAACTTCCGTACATTATCCCTTAAAAATTTTATATCTTCTGAAAAATTAAAGTCCATCTGTACCTCTCCCTTATTGATTAGTAAATTCCGTTGCTCGTTTTTCCAAAAATGCCGAAGTGCCTTCCTGTTTATCCTCTGTCCCAAATGCTACCGCCTGTGAAAGCTTCTCCATCAGCATCGCTGTCTCGAGATCAATATCAAAGCCTTTATGAACAACTAGTTTTGCCAGTTTAATAGCAACCGGACCTTTTTTATAAATCTGAGCGGCCACCTCTTCTACTTGCCTATCCAATTCACCATTAGGAGCAAGATAGGAAACAAGGCCGATCCTTTCTGCTTCCTCTCCATCAATCATCTTACCGGTGAGAATCATATCAAGTGCCCGTCCCTTCCCAATAATCCTGGACAGGTTCTGCGTCCCTCCTGCTCCGGGAATGATTCCAAGGTTGAGCTCAGGTAAACCGAACGTTGCTCTTTTTGTAGCAACCCGTATATCACAGGCTAGAGCAAGCTCGCATCCTCCACCAAGTGCATAGCCCTCTACAGCTGCGATCGTCACTTTGCTGCATTGTTGTATTTTTTTATAAAGTCCCTGCATCCCTGGTATCAGGGCATCCAGCATATTCTTTTGCTGCAGCTGCTTAATATCCGCTCCTGCAGCGAACGACTTTTCCCCTGCCCCTTTCACCACGATGACCTTTACTTCATCGCTTGCCTCTGCCCATCCGAAAGCATCCTCCATCTCTTGAAGGGTTTCAAGGTTGAGGGCATTCCGGAATTCCGGGCGGTTGATCGTCAGCCACATCGCCCCCTGTTCGATTTGAACAAGCAAATTCTCATATTGATGCACGCTCTCATCTCCCTTAAGTGTAGTGATAGAAACCACTTCCGCTCTTTTTCCCAAACCGGCCCGCTTTTACGTATTTAAGTAAGATAGGACTAGGTCGATATTTTTCACCCAGTGTCTGATGTAAGTACTCCATATTCCTAAGCCGGGTATCCAACCCTACTAAATCAGCCAACTCAAGTGGCCCCATCGGATGATTGAGTCCAAGCTTCAATGCTTTATCAATATCTTCAGCCGATGCTACCCCTTCCATCAGCATATTCATGGCCTCATTTCCAATCAGGCAGTTCATCCTGGAAGTCACAAACCCAGGTAATTCATTTACTTCGACCGTTTCCTTCTTGAGTCTCTCGCCGACTTCCTTCACAGTCTTCACTGTTTCATCTGACGTTTCCAAGCCCCGGATGACTTCAATCAGCTTCATTTTATGAACTGGATTAAAGAAATGCATCGCCACCACTTTATCAGGGCGTGACGTCTGAGCCCCGATTTCTGTGGGACTCATGGTAGACGTATTAGTGGCTAGAATGGTTTCTTCAGAACAAATCGAATCCAACCTTTTGAAAATATCAATCTTTAATTCCATCTTTTCAAGCACTGCCTCAATAACGAGGTCGGCGTTATTTGCCGCTGATTCCAAATTTGCTTCAAATTGAAGACGGTCTTTTGCTTTCCCATATTGGTCTTCTGAAATAAATCCTTTTTGTAAGCTGCCTTCCAAAAGGCTAAAGATATCGTTCTTTGCTTTCTCCAGGATTTCTTCATTTATATCATTCAAGTAAACATTAAAACCCGAAACCGCACAGGTATACGCAATTCCTTTTCCCATGACTCCCGAGCCTACCACTGTAATAGTTTGCACCTAAAAGCCCCCTTAGCTGGATATAGTATGTTCAACAGTCGTGCTTTTCGGATTGAATTTTTGATAGAAGAATACGAGTGCCAGAATGGCGAATCCAATTATATCCGTTACAATCCCCGGATTGATCATGAGGATTGCCCCAATGAATAGGATGATTCTCTCATACCAAAGCGCATTTCTTAGAAGCCATCCTTCTGCCGCACAAGCAACCCCTATGATTCCAATAATGGATGTGATCACTGATAGAATAATATGAGGAGCATCCCCTACAAGGAGCAATGTCTCTCCATAAACAAACATATACGGAACGATGAAGGCGGCAAGCCCTAGTCTGACAGCTGTCATTCCTGTTTTCATCGGATCCGATCCAGAAAGTCCTGCTGCAGCAAATGCGGCCAATGCCACTGGTGGTGTAATCGCAGATAAAGCGGCAAAGTAGAACACGAACATATGGGCAGCAAGCGGTGATACACCCAGTGCAATCAACGCTGGAATGGTGAGAGGTACTTGAACGATGTAAGCTGCAACCGTCGGAAGTCCCATCCCCAGGATAATGCTCGTAATCATAGTGAAAATAAGAGTCACAATTAAAATCCCACCTGAGATATCAATGATCATCCCACTGAATTTCAGCCCAATTCCAGTCAAGCCGATAATCCCGATAATAAAACCTGACGCAGCACATGCAACGGCGGTTTCAACGGCAGCCCTTGCCCCTAAATCGAGAGCTTTATACATTTTTGAGAATGATAGTCTTGTAGACTTTTTAAAAGCTGCCACGACGATCGTCACGCCGATTGAAAATAATCCGGCTCGCATAGGAGAAGTACCTGATGCCAGCATCACGACGATCACGACTAACGGTACAAAGAACATAAATCCCGTCTTTAATACGGTTGAAACCTTTGGCAGATCTTCCTTCTTTAAGCCATTCAGTCCCAGTCGCTTCGCTCGTAAATCAACTTGAAAGTATAAGCAGCAGTAATATAGAACTGCTGGTATAATGGCAGCCACTGCTATATCCATATAAGGAACCCCTAAATAGGAAGCAATGATGAAAGCGGAAGCTCCCATGATCGGAGGCATGATCTGTCCTCCTGTCGAAGAAACCGCTTCCACAGCAGCTGCAAAATGACTTCTATATCCCGTCTTCTTCATTAATGGAATCGTGAAGGCACCCGTTGTCACCGTGTTGGCTACAGCACTTCCAGAAATGGTTCCCAAGATAGAACTAGCCACAATGGCTGTTTTGGCAGGACCTCCGCGATACTTCCCCATACCTGCAACAGATAAATCAATGAAGAATTGTCCTGCTCCGGAAACCTCCAGAAACTTCCCAAATAAGATGAACAGGAAGATAAACGTGGCTGATACTCCAAGAGGGACACTGAAAATGCCAGTCACTGTGTAGAATAGGTGATCCACTATCCACATAGCGGTAAATTCACGATGGGAGAGTTCACCTGTGATGAGATGTCCAAATATCCCGTACACCAAACAAATGAAAATAATCAGGATCAGCGTATTCCCTATCACACGGCGGGTCGCTTCGATTAGCAACAACCCTGATACGATCCCAATCGTGATTTCAAGCATGGTGAGCGGTTCAATATAACTCATCCGTGACGAGATCACCTGTGCGTTCATCACATAATAGGAATAACAAGCAATCGACAAAATCATAAACAGCCAGTCATACCAGGGAATGCTCTCATTTTTCACTGCTTTTTTGGTTGGCTTATAAATCGCAAATGTAAGGATCAGAGCAAACGCCAAATGGGCAGACCGCTGTAGAATCGACTCAAATACGCCAAAGAATGCCGTGTATAAATGAAACAAAGACATAAGGACAGCAACAATGGAAATGATCTTGGCTGCTGCGCCCTTTAAAGAGCGCAGCTTGCTGTTAAGGTTGCCGTCTTCATCATATTGGTTTACTATTTCCGATGCTTCTATTTCTGGTGACGAATCCTTTTTAGCCATACTTTCACCTTCTTTTTCATGGATATATTGTGTATATTACTTACTCAAGAGCCCCGACTTCCTTATAATACTTCTCTGCGCCAGGATGAAGCTTACCTACATTGTTTTTCACTGAATACTCTTCATCAAAGTCTTTCATAATCGGTGATAACGTTGTCCACGTATCTTTTTCTTCTACCATCATTTTCGTAAGCTTATACACCGTCTCTTCATCCATAAGGTCATCATTGACTAATAGAACCGTATAGCCGGCAACTGTGTTGACATCTTCCTTCACATTGGAATACGTTCCGCCTTCAACCGTATATTCCAAATAGCCTTCATTCTTATCATGCAGACCTTTAATCGTTTCATCATCTAAAGGAATTAAGCGGATTCCTAGTGTCGTATCAAGTTCCTGGAACGTGGAGACCGGCGCTGCCACCATCCCTACAATGGCATCGATATGACCGTCACGAAGAAGATCTGCTCCGTCAGCAGTACCAATATACTCGATCCCGCCAAGGTCATCGTAGGACATATCATTCAGCTTTAAAATATCCTGAAAGGCAAGTTCTCCACTATATCCTTTAATCCCAGGGCTTACTTTCTTCCCTTTTAAGTCCTTTACAGATTTGATATCAGAATCGGCACGAACGACGATATGGAACACATTCGGATAAAGGGTTGCAACGGTGCTGACATTGTCCACTTTTTCTTTAAAAGCATTTTCTCCTTTTAAAGCTTCCGGGACCGTCTGACCATTACTGAATCCAAGAGCAAATGTACCTTGACTTAGCCCCAATAGGTTGGAAACAGATCCACCTTCGACCACTGTTACAGATGAATCCGGGAAGACTTCACTCATTTTTTCCCCCATTGAACCGGATAATGTGTACCAGAAGCCACCCACTGTAGCCGACCCGAAAGCCATATCTTTAGGCGGGCCATCAGCGCTATCCTTTTTAGTACTGCCAGCTTCATCTGAAGAACATGCTGCTAATGTCATTAATAATAAGGTTACCAATACGATTAAATATTTTTTCATCATTACGTCCCCCTTATTTTGCTTTGATTTTTGTTTTTTCTATTAAATGAAATGGTGCATCTGTTATTTCTCTTAATCCATCTACAGAAATGTCCGAGAGAATTTCAACCAAGAACATCTTTTCTTCCATAAACTTGAATACCGCATGCTCTGTTACGATCATGTCCGCTTTTCTCACTCCGCTACTTGGATAAGAAAGCTTTTTCACAAGTTTTGGACTCCCATTTTTGGACAAATGCATCGAAGCGATGATCATGCGTTTCGCTCCTGCAACAAGGTCCATGGCACCACCAACCCCCAGGATGGTTTCACCCGGTACTGCCCAGTTGGCAACTTCTCCGGTTTGATCAACCTGTAAAGCACCAAGAACTGCTGTATCAATATGCCCTCCCCTGATCATCAAGAAAGAATCAGAGCTGTCAAATAATGAAGAACCGATATCCATGGAAACAGGTTTTTTACTCGCACTGATTAAGTCCATATCCACTTCATCACCAGTTGGAGTAGGTCCCATACCAAGCAGTCCATTTTCTGATTGAAGGTATACTTTTTTATCTCCGAGATAATCCGGAATGAGAGTGGGGATGCCGACTCCTAAATTCACGATTTCATCTTCGTTTAATTCTTGAGCAACCCTTTTAGCAATTGTGATTCTGTTAGAATGACTCAACGTATCTTCCCCCTTCCTTCACATGGCGGTTTTGAACGATATAATCCACGTATAAGTGAGGTGTCACGACTTCCTCTGGAGCAAATGATCCTGCTTCTACTATTTCATCCACCTCGGCGATGACGATCTTGGCAGCCGTTGCCATCACTGGATTGAAATTCCTTGCAGTCTTGTCATAAACTAAATTCCCCAGCGTATCAGCCTTCAGTGCCTTGATAATGGCTACATCTCCTTTGATTGCTTTTTCAAAGATGTAGGTTTCACCATCAATCACTTTTTCTTCCTTTCCTTCAGCCAGCTTCGTCCCCACACCGGTCTTCGTATAGAAGCCACCGATTCCGGCTCCACCGCAGCGAATCGCTTCTGCTAATGTCCCCTGGGGAATAAGTTCAATTTCCAATTCACCTTTTGACCAGGCTTTGACTGCGTCCCGGTTGGTAGTGAAATAGGATCCTTTTGCTTTTTTGAGCTTTCCGGCAATCAGGAGTTTCCCAAGGCCACGCCCTTCCTCTCCCAGGTTATTACTGATGATCGTTAGATTGTCTTTATCTGAATTCACCAGTTCATCGATCAGTGTCAGGGGTGTCCCGGAAAGACCAAAACCTCCGACCAACAATGTGTCTCCACTATGAATGTGAAGCAGCGCGTCATCCAGACTTAATCGTTTCTTCATTTTGTTCCTCCCCTTGTTTTTGAGATGCCGAGTAATTCACATAGGCAGAAAATGATTTGATGGCTGTACTTTCTTGAAAGAAATATGGCTTCTTTGTCTTCTTCAAAATGTCGATCGCCAGCTCATCGTTATAACCCTGTGACATAAATATAGGTAAAAATATACAATTACTCTCTTTCATCAACTGTTGGATTTGACCTGATAATATTTCATTTTGATAGTCTACTTGGAACGGAAACGGAACGATGATATTGTCATAGTCTCCTGATTCATGTAGTACCTCCAAGCATGAAGTCAGCTTGGATAGATCGTCATAAACAATCGTGGTGACATCTAAAGGGTTCATAAAGGCCTTATCGATTCCTGTAATGTGAATCATTTCTTTCTGCAAGAACTCAGATAGTGGTGGCAGATCAATCCCATATTTATCGCATAAATCTGCCAAGTAAATGGAAGTAGCACCAGCCCATGAGAAAATGACGGTTCGTCCTCCCTTTGCTTTCTTGTACGAGTCGAAAAGCCAGGAGATCGCTACCACTTCATCAATACTCTCTGCCTTTATTAACCCTGGATGATTGACCATCTCCCATGGAATGGCATAATCATTATTCCTGCCCAGATGATGCTTCACCGCAATTCTCGATATCTTCGAGTGACCAATTGGAAGTAAGATAACAGGCTTACGCTGAAGATAAGCTTGATGTAGCAGACGAAAAAACCGCTCTTCTTCTGTAATCGATTCAATCACCAATAGAATCGTTTCTGTATCAGGATCATGAATCAAAAACTCAAAGCAATCATTCATGTTGATATCCATCTCATTCCCCGGAGAAAGCCAATAGGAGAAGCCAAGACCTTTCTCGTTGGCATCCAGTATGGCCCTACCGATGCTCCCTCCATGACTGATCAAACCAACGGAGCCTTTATGAAAATTTTTCGGTTCGAATCGAGGTGAAAACGAGATTCCCCAATTGCCAATAAAATGATAGAAACCAGGTGAATTCGGTCCATAAACCCTTGTATTTGTACCCCTTACAATCGCTTTAAGTTCTTCTTCCCTGGTGATTCCATCCGGACCACTTTCAGAAAATCCTGAGCTTAGGATGATCACATTTTTCACTTGTTTTTCTACGCATTCTTTTACTATTTTTGGGGTATGTATAAAAGGGATGATTATACATGCCAAATCAATCTCTTCTTTGATCTCCAGTACACTTGGATAACAAGCCATGCCTGAAATCGAATCATAATTGGGATTCACCAGAAAGATATCCCCAGCAAATTTTGATTTTTGAAGATTGACCATCACACGTCCGGCATTCTGATGAAATCTCTCAGATGCACCTATGATTGCAATGCTTTTAGGGGAAACGATGGGTTGTAGTGTTCTCATGATTTTAATGATCCCCCTTCTAATTTTTTAACCTTCCTTACAATGGTAGAAGGATTCACCTTAAGAGCCCGGGCTATGCCACGGTAAGACTTTTCTGTGAGTGACGCCTTATAAATAAGCTCTCTTTCCAGCTCTTCTATCGCTTCCTTCAGTGGTAAAATCTCATTCACAACAATCGCCTTGTCAGTACCCGCTTTTCGTTCATCCGTTTTATTAAACAACGAAAGTACATCGTTTTCACTAACTTCATGGTTGGTAGCTGTTACATATAATCTTTCAAGTATATTGACAAGCTCCCTCACATTCCCCGGCCATCTGTAGTCGCTGAGAACCTGTATGGCTTTCGTCGAAAATCTAAGATGCTTATCATATTTAGAAGCAAACATTCTTGAATACGTATCGACCAGGAGTGGTATATCTTCCAATCTCTTTCTCAAAGGAGGGATGGCTATCGGTATAACATTCAACCGATAGAATAAATCTTCACGAAAGTTCCCTTCTTGGACCAGTTCTTGCAGGTCTTTATTGGTGGCAGCAATCACACGGACATCTATTTTCTTGGGAGCTGACGAACCTACCCGGGTTATCTCCATTTCCTGAAGGACCCGTAACAGTTTCACTTGAAGATGGGTAGGGATCTCTCCAATCTCATCGAGAAAAATCGTTCCATTGTTTGCTTGTTCAAACAATCCGGCTTTCCCTTTTTTTAATGCACCCGTAAATGCTCCTCCCTCATACCCAAACAACTCTGATTCCATAAGGGTTTCCGGTATCGCTCCGCAGTTCACTTTAATGAATGGCTGTTCCATCCTTGGACTGGCCTGTTGAATCAATTTGGCTATTTCCTCTTTTCCTACTCCCGATTCTCCTGTTAATAAAACGGTGACATCTACTTTAGCCACTTGTTCAACGGTTTCGATCAACCTCTTCATCTCTGAAGATTCTGCTATGAAGGAACCTGTTTTCTCAGATAAGTGTAAAGTCTCCAATAGTGACTTTGCTTTCTCAAGCTCACTCCTCAACGCATCAATCTCAGACATATCTTTCACATAAATGACAATTCTCTCGATCATTTGATTGCTACTATTTTTAATGGGGTTTGCGGTAATGATTAAAGAATTATCGCTGCCGACGCTTGTTTCCATGACATTATGTCGTTTGCCCTTCGCAATCACTTTGTTGACGATCTCTTTAATAAAGTCTGGTGTCTCATGTGTGTCGGAATCGAGATTAAAAAGAGAACAAAAGCTTTGATTACTTTTAATAATCATTCCTTCTCCATCTGTAATACAGATTCCATCGGTTGAGTTTTCCAGTACACTTTCCTGCTCCCTTAAGAGCTGTTTAACGGATTCAAGTTCATTCGAAACAAATTCTATTTCTGAAATATCCTGAAAGACGCCTACTGCCCCAGTAAGGGTTTCACCATCATAGAGTGGTGTTCGGTGCGTTAAATACATTCTTCTTCCCACACGATATTTTTCCGTGTGTCCTTTACCAGTTCGGATGACATTCAGCAAGCCACTCGGTGTTACGACATCCGTCAAAAATTTGCCGATTGCTTTCTCTTTTGACGTCATGGCCATTTTTTCTGCAGGAGGGTTGATCGATGTGATTTTCCCTTCAAGATCAATTGAGAGGATACCATTATGGGCCGACTTGAAAATCGCATCCCAACGGCTGACTTCCAGTTGAGAGAACTTTGCATAGGAAGCCAAATACTGATCTTTCGTCAAAAACCCAGAAATCTGACCGTTCTTATTGATTACCGGCCAAATATCGTGATCCACTTCTGTTATATGTTTTAATTCATCTGTTTCCTTTAGAAAATGAAAGTTCTTTATATGAATGTCAGATAGTGTTCTTTTCTTTTTTAGTAATCCACTTAAAAGATCATTCTCTGTGAAACACCCCGCCAGCTCATCCTTAATGTTATAAACCAACCCGCCCTTCACTCGAGATTCTAGTAAACGATTTGCAACAGCTTCAATGTAATCGTTTTCAAAATATTTTATTGAAGTACTAGTCATTGCATCTTTCACTAACAATGCGCTCGCTCCCTCTGAGTGATCCACTCATTTATTACTATTGCAAGAAGTGTGCCAACATTAAAAAGACCATAAAATACTGATTATTCTAATGTTTTACAATATTTAAACTATAAAACAGATCCTATTATGTTGCAATAGCGCAACAAGTGTTGCGTGAGTGCCATCATCCAGTAGAGAATAAGGTCGAAAAATAGGAAAAAGACCTATATGTCTTTTATTCATAAAAAAACCGTTGCGTTTGAGCAACAGTTTACTAATTTTATTCGTTAGAAGATTAGGAGTATGGAGACGGTGCTTCTACTTATTGCTAATAAAATTGAGCCAAGGACCCCCTAGCTCTTCCTTGAGAAATTGTATAACAAGAGAATGAAGGGATTTAGGGTCTCTTAATCATCAGTTTTAATGTACTTGCTTTAATGAGAAATAAATCATAGAACGAAACCAATGAAATGATTTATACTGGGAACGACGACATAGTCAACAAGCATCATGCTTTTATTTACAATCTAGAAAGGTGTGACTGAAATGAAATACATAGTCGGCATGTATGTGGTAATGTCTATGATGGTATGTGTGAATTTGATAGGTGGGTATCTATTAAAGGGAGAGTACTGGGCGATCGCGAGCTGGCTTCTAACAGGGTTGTTTTTCTTTGGTACCCTATTTTTCATCAATGCTAGATATGTATTTTCGAAGAAGAAGGTTAAAAGGTAAAAGAAGCACGGGGACGGTTCCCGTGCTTCCCAGGTCACTCTTCCACCCCATATGAATACATATGAAGGGGAGGAGGAATGACCAATATGATTCTTAAGATGATTGATTTGAGTTTAATGGCTGAACACCTGCCTGTTCATAAAGCTGAATTGGATAAGTTAGCCTCGTATATATGCACCATTCAAAACCCGGAGATCAAAAAGGCAGCGACAGAACAGTACATGATCATGCAAAACCATGTGAAGGTAATGATTGCGCTTATGGATCCCGTTCGAAATGAAAGTGTAAGTATCGAAGACCTCCATAAATGGGACCCTGTTCCATTTAACTGTCAACAAAAATATACAAGCATGAGCCAGGAGAATATCCTAAAGGAACTCGCCACTACTGCCGAGTCCATGGCGAACAAAAATTTCAACTCCGGGTTACGAATGAAAGCTGAAAATGTCCGCAACATTCATATTCATATGTCCCTGCAGCAAAGCACGATGCTTAACCGTTACAATGCCCTAATGGATAAATTCATCAAAGATACAGCACCTGTAAGTTCGAGAAAAGAGCAGGAAGAAACGATGGAAACATTTAGAAAGATGTTTCACCTTTAAAGGAAGCACGGGAACGGTTCCCGTGCTTCTTTAAAACGTCGAAGTATTATTCGCCTGATCCGCCTTCACACAATCAATCGCAATCACAAGCGCAAGAATCACCGACTCCATCTCTTCCTCCAGGATCTGCACCCTGTAACTGTCTCCCCAACTGAACCATTCCTTCCCCACTTCGCCTACGACCCTTCCCTCGTGTAACACTTGGAAGTTCATATCCATCCAGTTACCTTCCACTTCAATGCCTGCCGCATCAATGGAATACTTGGCTTTCAGAAAGGATAATTCCTTCTTGATCGTCACGACCTCTTGACCATTCACCTCTACAAAGAATGTCGGTAGAAAGCTCAAAACCTTTTTCGTGATCAGGGCCACCTCTTCCTTATCCTGATTCATGATGGAGAAAGTCTTCGGGACCTTCATGAAGCTTCCCTCTACATAATATACGTCCTTCTCGTCCTGGTCCTTTACGGTGAATTTCTCGCTCAGACTGAATACTTTTTGTTTGATGTAAAGCTGTTTCATATCAGTTCCCCCATTTTACGTCTTTCCTTTATATACGATTGAGATGGGGATAAGTTCCAGTCATTCCTCAACATTTTACCTACTCCACATAAAAAAGCCATCCCTCACAAAAGGAATGGCCCATACTCTCTCTTTATCTCTCACACGCCCAGTCATCCTTATCCCGGTCATGCTTCGATGCATAAGCAGGATGATCGGAAGGGACTCCATCCGGATATACTTTTCTCAGTTCCGTACAGTTTTGATAATACTCTTGTTCTTGAGCAGTTGCTGGTTCTTCCGTTGTGGCACCGGAGCTGGATTTCGGTGTGGTGGCTGTCGTTGTTTTTTTCTCTTCTTTTGTATCCAGATCCCCTTTAGTGGTGCCATTTTCACCGTATGCCCAGAGGCCTGTTTCTTTCTCCCTTGCTTCCCGGGCGAATTTCACGAAGTACTCGCTGTATTTCACATCCGGATTATAGGTCGACGGCTCTGCATATCCGTTTAACACCAGGTCGGCATTGAACATCTTGGTCCGGATCTCTTCTTCGTCCATGTCATCCTTAGGAATCTCAAGCCAGATAAGACGCAGCGAACGATTGTACCGGTCCGTTTCCGACACATCTTTTTGTAACCAGACCGTTTTGCCTTCTAACTTTTCCGTCGTATAGTTACTTGCTTCTTTTCCGTATTCTTCTGTTCTCGTAGTGGATTCCGGGGTGTTGACGCCGATGAATCGTACTTTTCTACCGTCCTTCAATTCAACTGTATCACCATCTACCACGCGGGAAACCAGTACTTTTTCCAAACCGAATGTGTCGGCAAGTTCTTGCTGCCCTTTCTCAGCTTCCGCATTTTCCTGTGCCGCCTTTTCTTCTGCCAGTCTCTTCTCTTCTTCTTCCTTGGCTTTCTTCTCTTCTGCCGCTTGTTTTTCTTTCTCTGCCTTCTCCTGTTGATCGGCTTCCTTCTCAGCCTTCGCAGTGGCTACTTTCTGTTCATCATCCACTTGTTCTGATGGAGCTGAACAGCCCCCGATGATCACCCCCAGAATTCCGACCGTTATCAACCAGCCTGGCTTCCTTAAGAAAGTTCTCTTGTTTGTTCTCTTTTGAGAATTTTGGTATAAACCAAATCCCACAATCAATAATCCCACCCATGCTACCGGCGTTATAATCGCCATGAGCAAGGTGAAAATGATGGCCACGGCAACCATAATGGTACGTAATCCGTTCATTTCAGCACCTCATTACTTTTTTTCGTTAAAATCGTTCTCGATTCCCTCTGACTGACCGCAAACTTTTTAATAGCTTTGTATATTTATTGTAATACAAAATTGACCAATTATCAGATAATCTAGCAATTTAGTAAAATAATTTTCTTCTAACTAAAAAAAGAGCAGAAGCTTCGCAGCCCCTGCTCTTTCCTCTCTCATTATTTTGAACCGGAAACCCAATTCATTCCCCAGCCATAGGCTCGGTCCATTTGTTTGTGCCCCTGGAAGTATTCCACAAGCTTCTTCACGCTAAAAGTTTGGTTGTTCACATTTTCAATCATGGCGATGGCACACATGGTGAACCCGTTACGGTGTTCATCCATTTTCACGACGATATCCTCCCCGTTTTTATGGGTTAGGGTAATGACACCGTCTACTTCTGACCAGTTGGCAGCTCCTTCATAGATAAAGGTATACACCAGGATTCTTTCGATTTCTGAGATTTTGTTGCCGTTGATCCTCAGATTCTCTCCTCCTGTGGAAGCGCCGGTACGATCGTCATGATCCAATTGCATGTAAGGGAATTGGTTTAGAGAACCAAATGCGTTTCCAAGTGCTTGGACACAGCCTTTTTTGCCGTTCTTGAATTCATACAACACCCCGAGGTCTAAGTCCATATTTTGATTGCCTTTAAATAGTGAGGCAAAGAAGCCGCCTGATGATTGTTGACCGTTTTGGTTCCAATTCAAATTGACCAATATTTCTCCAATGCTTTGATTATTGGATTTTGTAAGATTAATGGAATCGCCTTTTTTCTTTAATTCAATCACTTATAGCCCACCTCGCCAATTTTTGTGTTTCAACATTACTGCTGTTGCGTCACTTTTTTCATATTATCCTGAAGCTCCAGGATCCGGTTCGTCCCCTCTTCACGCAGACGTTTGTTCTCTTCTTCAATCGATTTCGTTTCCTGCAAACCTTTTACAATCGTATTCCAAGATTCCTCGATTGTTTCGATTTGAACACTTGGTCTTCCTGCTAATTTAGCAATCTCGGTACTTTGATTGGCAATGTTTTGGGCATTCCGTTTCAGCATTTCATTGGTACGGCGATCCAGCTCGTTCATGGAATCAGCCACAAGCTTCTGGCGCTTGGCCGTGACCGCCTGGATGATGCCGTTTTTGAAGATCGGGATCGTGATGATAAATGCAGAGTTGATTTTCCCGATCAGTTTCGTATTCCCTCGTTGCAGAAGACGAATTTGCGGAGCCGTCTGCAGGGCGACCATACGGGCCAAGTCAAGATCATATATGCGTTCTTCCAGCGTTTGGATGGCACTCTTTAACGTATCGAGTTGCAATTGGGCCATCTGGTCCCCGTTCATCGCTTTTTGTTCGTAACCCGGAAGCATGTTCTTCAGTTCGTCCAATTTGATTTGGCCGGCCACGACGTATTTTTCCAGCTCCATATAATATTGGATGTTGTTTTCATACATGTCTTCAAGCGTCATCGTGGATCGTGTCATTTCATCTTTGTACTTCGAGATTTCTACGTGGACTTTCTCGATTTCTCCGCCCAGTGTCTGGTATTTTCCGAAGATCTTTTCGATCATGTCGTTGCCGCGGTTGAACAGTTTACCTAAGAGGCCGCCTTTTTTCTCTTCGAAATCTTTCTTATCAAAGCGATCCATGATCTTGCCTAGCTGCTTAAGCATGGTCCCTGAGTCAGACACTTCCGTCGTCCGCATCATGGACAGGATACGGTCTGAGAATTGGGAGATCTGTACAGCCGGCTCTTTCCCGAACTCTAAGAGTTCCATTTGGTTCTTTGCATCCACTTGTTGGGACAGTCGGATTACTTCAGGATCCTGGCGAAGTTCTTTTCGGATGTCTTCTGCCTTTTTCTCTGTGATCACTTCATTGTTTTCGAGGGTTGCGACTCCTGTTTCGTTTACCATGTTTCTTCACTCCTATTTATGGGATTTGATTGTGTTGAAAATCCTTCTGACAAACGAAGGTCCTTTAAACTCAAGCTCAAAGGACATTTCCTCCAGCCAGTGGGTATCAAAGACATTGGACTCGATGAATTGTTCGATGCAATTATGTCCCGGAGGATTATACACCGCGATATCGGCCCCCAGTTCGTTAAAGAAAAGGAGCCTTGCTGCATCCGAGCGGGACAGCGTGCCATTCATTTCATTATTGAAGAGAACGAGCTTCGGAACATCCTGTGAATAATCAAACTTCTGGATGAGCTTCAAATCTTCCATGGAAAGATCTGTCGCTTGAGTGAATAGATAGAGTTGTACGTCCTCCGTGCGTTCATGATTCAATGGGAGTAGCCGTGGACTTTCGCACATTTTCGAGATCACATGGGCGATGGCCCGCTGTACTCCTTCTGGAAGATGCTTATATTGCCACCAGTTGCCGGTCATCATTTTCTCTACATCAAGGGTTCCGTCCTGACCCATGGAATGCTGATAATGGAAGGTATGATTGGCTTTCACTTCCGTTGTGAACGGAAAACGCTGAATCAACACCGCATTCTTGTCTTCTACCAAACTATGTAAACGGCTCCAATATTCCTTGTGGTTCTCGGAAACCCCCATAATTTTGGCGAAGATGGCCGGAATCTCTACTTCCTGCCTTGTGGCTTTGAAGTTTGGCCGGACGAATGCTTTCTCTTTACTGATTAGAAACAGTTCATCATACGTTGTTTTCAATGTGACCGAGGTTGGCAGACTGTTGCGGAATTGCCATGGTTTATACAGTTGCGACCCGTCATGAAATAACACATCATTCATTTCCTGGGTGGCACGGTATGCCACAGTCGACTGACGATCCGGCTTTTCAGTGGGGAACGGCTCCAGTTCTCCATTGGTTGGGTTATGTACGACTTTGGAGAATGCCTCATCCGGATCCAGGTCCGCAAACTGGTCATCTCCCCCGGGATGGAAGATCAGGACATCACACCCGATGGTCATCAAGTAATAAAGAAAGTACAGCTGACTCTTCGATGCGTCCCCGTACCATATGACCCGGGGCATTTCAACTTCGGGATCGAGCTCTTTCAGCCATGGGTCCAGATGGTTCCACGACCATTTCACCACATCCACCAATACTCTCCGGAAATCGGGACTGCCCAGACCGCCAGGATGCTTTTTCTCAAATGTGGCGAGCACCGAAATAAGGGATTGTCTCAGCAGTCTGTGGAACTGCTGGTTGGAATGACTGGGAATGAGTCTCTCCCCTTCCATGAATGCGACAATTCGGTTGACGGAAAGCCCTTTTTCTTTCTGATTGATCATGATGATCTTCTGAACACGCTGAAACATGTCTGGAGAGATTTCTTTATTTAATTCCTCACTTAAAACGTGAACCCCATCGGAAGAATATAGTTCATAGAGGGAGAGATAATAATCCGTTTCATCATAACCAATCCCGACGATCCTCCCCGTCACCTGGCAAAAGGTCAGCTGGTCACCTTTCTCATAAGGAGTCCGTTCTGTCAGTTTTTTATATAATGTCAGTTTCCATTTATCAGAGTCTATCTCTGCTTGAGTCATGTTGATACTGGAATAATCACTCATGATGTCACCCCTCACATCTTTTTTTCAAGAGGTCATCTTCTTCACATCAGCCGGTGACCTCCATATACTGCTTACTTTCTATTGAGCCCCTACATCCCGATAGCGGCTGTATACGATTTCGACGATTTCCTCAGAAGCTTGGATTCCGGCTTTCCCCGTCATATTGAGTGTAGGGAACTTCTCCAGAACCTCTCCATGAAGAGGGGCCATTCCAAGCGTCCCGTTCGTGATCAGTTCAAGATCGAGGATAGAATCGCCGGCTGTACAAATGTTCTTCAACCCCAACTCGTCACCTAAATAATGAAGGGCCGTCCACTTCGTCAGGATCTTAGGGATAAAATAAAGCTTCCTTCCCTGAAGCGATACCTGCCATCCTAAATGGTCTGAAAGCATCCTCAACTCCATGAATACATCAGGAGAAAAACGGTCCGTATGCAGGATGATGTAAAAAAACACAGAATCTCCCGGTTTGATTTTCTTGATCCACTTTGTATCGTCAAGGGCCGCTACTTTCTTCATCACATCTTCAAGGGGAGTAGAGTTTCGGAGCAGACCCTGAACAAGACGCGTCCATTCCTTCAACACCGTACCCCTCTTCAAGATCGTCCCCCCATTGCTGGTGATCGCATACTCGGGCACGATGTCCTCTTGAAACAGCTGAATTCTCTTGTACTGCTCGATGGTCCTTGTCGTCACCGGGATAAAGAACATGTTCTCATGGATCTGCTTCAGGACCTCTTTCGTTTTCAGTGAAATATAGGAAATGGGTTTCCCGTCAAGAAGTTCAATACATTCCTCATTAGCGTCCGATCCATACGCTTCGAGCATTCTTGGTGAAAATATCAGGGTCCGGTCCAGGTCACTGGCGAATGCATTCATTTCGTATCATCCATCTGTTTGATCAAACCGCAGCAGCTGTACGACATGTCATTGTACTCTTCAACCGGGACCCCTCTGTCCCTTGCAAGCATGAGGATATGCTCAAGATAATGCTCTTTCTCCGTATTGATCAGAATCTTCCACGGCACCCTTCTGAGTAACACACGAGTCGTTTCACCGACGCCGGGCTTGATATGATTGATATCCTCAATTTGGAATTCCTCCTGTATTCTCCTGACCGATTTCAAACCTTCCCAATTCATGTCTGTATGGCTTTCCCGCAGCTTGGCAAGCGCCCTTTCCACTCGTGAGGAGATCCCCTTAAATTCAGACGAAATCGTATCCACATAGAAAGTAGAGAGGTCATCCGGTAACAGTTCCTTATAATATTTAGCACCATGGAAGTCATCCGGACCGATCAACGAATCATTCAATACGGTACGGCTCACAAGGCCTGAGACCGTCGAATTCAAGCAGGCACTTGGAATCAGGAAATCCTCCCGTGTGCCATACAGATTCGAGCAATGACCGGGATCGGCCAAAACCGCAAGTTCAGGGGACAGATCCGTGCCATGCTTCTCGTTAAAGCGATTGATGGAATCGGTAAGCTCCTTCGTGATCGCTCCCTTTCCCGTCCATCCGTCCACAAACACGATCGTTTCTTCAGGGTGATGGTCGAGGATGAATGAAAGGGCATTTTCATCGATGCCGCTTCCCCTGATAATGGAAATACTGTAGTGGGAAACCGTCACACCATATTTGAATTCGATATATTTTTTCATCAGAACACCTATAGGCGTGCCTGCCCTAGCTAGACTGCACAGGACGATGTCCAGCCCACGCGTGTGCACAATCTGTTCAGCGGCAAGGGCTACATATAAAGCGATGTCCTTTTTATTTTTTTCCAACGAATCATGAAAGAGCTTGATGTATTGTTCAGAAGGCTGATACTCGACTGGAAGCATCTCGGAATAGTGTACCCCGTTCTGGATCGCCCTTTCCCGTTCGAGCGTACTTTTTTCAATATCGGCCCCCGACAGATCTTTCAGCAGGAAGGTAACGTCTTCCTTTGCATAACTGCCCAGATCATCCATTGTCTTGACCATCGTCATCCCTCCTTTCCATTGAGGAAAACATGACGACATTCAACTGCCCGATGCCCCTGTCCTTCGCCAACTGTTTGATTTCTTGCAGCGCATCCTCTGAAACCTCTTTTTCAAAGAACATGAACAGTTCATCGTACTCCCCTTCAGGGATATTGTAGACATAATGAACGACTGCATCGTCTTCTGGATTCTCGAAGGTAAAACCGTTCTGAATCGCATAGCCCTCTTTTTCAAAGGGAAGGATCGGGCTTCTGGTCGTGGAGTGATAAAGCACTCCGTCTCCCATCAAAGAAGCAATCTTCATCGGGAGGTACATCATTTCCCCTGTACCGAGACAAAGGGTTTTCTTCTTGATCCGGTTCTGTTTCAGATAGTCGGCTGCCTTGGCACAGGAAGCGTCCACGTCTTCTTTATCATTACGGGATATCCCGAACCTGCCTGTTTCCTTGATGTACGGAATGCTGTCTTTTTCATTCACATATGGTGTTTGGGTGAATAGGGATTCTATGTTGAACCTTTCGATGTGAAGCTCAGCTTCTCGAGGTTTCGGCTCATAATCATACGCTGCTTCCCCGATCGTCTCTCCGGAGAAAGAGATATGGCCCGACAGGAGGGAAGTCGTATGAATCTTCACTCCTAATTCCCTTTCCAACTGACGGAACTGCTCTCTATTTTCATCCGAGCGCCAATCCAGGATGGACACGACAGCATATTGTTCACGTGGGAATTTTGAATGGATATCTCTGATGATATTCAAAGACGTTTTCCCCGTGGTCATTTCATCATCGATCAACACAATCGGCTTATCGTTTCGTATGCGGTGCTCATCTATATAACAAAATTGGTTGACCGCATGTGAATGTTCTTCTTTGAAATTCAACAGTGGTTTATAGCCGTTGATTTCTTCCCGTGTGGTATGGATGTATTCTGCCTGCCCGATACAATCAAAAAAGGCATGCCCCAATGACGTGGCAGTTTCAGCAAACCCGATGACCAGTGGATCCCCGGGTAAGTCCAGCCTTAAACTGGACAGCCGACTATAGGCCTCCTCGATTTCCAGAGGATCTTCAGAGAAGCATCCATTGAGGATGGGGTCTTTCTCTTTCACGCTTTCCCCCGTGATTTGTTCGTAATACTCGATCGCAAGCAATCCAGATGTGAGCAGGGACTGTGCAGGGAGCAACGGCAGGTGTTTACCTAAGAGCTTGCTGACAAATAGAAACCCTCTTTTCTTATTCACCCGGAGTGCCATGATGAATAAGTCGTCGATCGAGAGGTTCAGGGGATTTTCCATTACCTCTATATCAATGGCCATATTGGGTAATAGTTGAAGTTTGTGCTGTGTCTGACAGTAAATCGATGTAGTTGTGGTTTTCATTGTACACCCCGTAAATCGTTGATTTTCTCAAAACTTTCTGAGCCCATAAATAATGGGGTTTGATTTCATTCATTTTGTTGGAGTATTCACTCTTCATCACTCCAACCGTTCCATTCACACCCTCCGTAATCGACAAGGCATCCATATAATCCTCTTTCGAAACGGCATTCAGGCTTTCGACAATTTTAATGTGACTCGGATGAATGACCGTTTTCCCATTCAGTCCATTTGCCAAGTCCAATAACGTTTCCTTGATTAACCCATCGTGGTATTCACTCAATAACTGGGACCTGAACCGTAAACCTTCTTCACCATAGGACTCCCTAAATGGAGACTGTCGCAGCTCAGGTTTCATGATCCTTGAAGATGCCTGCTCAAAATATTCCCAGACAGGACCGGAGATGGTGTATTCCCTGCCGAAGTAGTTGAACACATCGATGATAAAATCTTTTACGAGTGAAATATCATAAATCGTCGTATGACAGTTACGTCGGACTCCGTAAAGGCCGCAAAGATCCGTGGCTCCGATGCGGAGATTCAGGATGTTCTCCTTATAGTGGTGAAGGAGTTTCTTGATTTCTGATAGGTGGCTGTACCGGGTCTCCTTTTCCAGGAGGTCAGCTGTTTCAAAGATCGGCATCCCGTATAATGTAACGCCTTTATCCTTACCGGCACGAATCATGTGATCCAAATACGAAGTAGCATTGCCAAGTGAAAACTTAGGGAACACGAACCCGGTCAAACAGTCGATGGCCTCTCCCAGCTCGTTGCTAATGATGGAGATTTGCTCAGGTGACCGTACTCGAAGAAAAATCAAGGGGAGATCGGATGTAGACAGTCTTCCATTTTGTAAAGACTCATAAATCGCTTGGAGATGGTGAATCACCATTCGCTCTGCATGCTCGACTTCACTGTCAGCGATGCTATCCTCCAGACACAGGACCATCGAACATAATTCGGGATACTTTCTCTCGCTGACCAGGTCTGAAATATCTGTCCTTGTCGCCGGCATATACAAAGTGGCTCCCAGGCTGTATTCCAGGAGTTCTTTAGGAGAGTTTTTTGTAATGTTTGCAGGTTTAATATAAAAAACCCCTGCCGTTTGCAGAGCGGATAAATAACTAAAATGCCTCATGTAGTACACCTCATATTTAGAAAAAAGAAGGAGATTCGGAGTCTCCTTCTTTTCATTATTCTTCTTTTGAAGCTGCTGTTTGCTCGCTGGCAACCATTCTTCTGGACTTGTTGATGTAATGAACAACAAATGTCGCAAGAAATGCCCCTATCAATATAACAAAGAACACGATATGATCCAGATGGAATCCGAAGATACTGGCAAACATTTTCGCCGAAATCAATCCAATCAGAATGAACGCAGTCGTTTCAAACTCTGGGAACTTATCGATCAATTTCAAGAAAACACCTGCAACCGTACGCATCATCAGGATCCCGATCATACCACCGATCAGTAACACCCAGACCTGATCAGAAATCGCAAATGCCGCAAGGATCGAGTCCACACTGAACGTGATATCGACCATCTCAACGGTAAAGACCGTTGCCCAGAACATCCCGATCGTACGAACCAACCAGCCGCCTTTATTGAATTCCTTCGCTTCGTCTTCATCATCCCCGCTATTCTTTTTGCGGAAGAAGTCAATGACGATCCAGGCAAGGTAAGCCGCTCCGATCACTTTAACAAATGTAAATTTAACTAAGTACACACCTACTCCTATAAATAAGAAACGGAAGAAATAGGCTCCGAACAATCCGTACATCAGTGCTTTTTTTCGTTGTTTTTCAGGCAAGTGTTTCACTAGTATCGCCAAGACGAGGGCATTATCCGCTGATAACAATCCCTCAATGACGACCAGTGAACCGATCAATCCCCAGGCTACCGGGTCGGTTAACACTTCCCCCCACATTTCAAAGTCAAAAAACATGGCGTACGTCGAAAGTATTTGTTGTATAATTTCCAATTCATGATCCTCCTAAAGCTGAACTCGATGTTTCAGCTTGCTTTAAACCTGTAAACCATAATTTCGGCATAAGTCTGCCAATCCACCGGCAAACCCACTTCCAATGGCACTGAATTTCCACTCATTCCCGTGTCTGTAAAGCTCACAAATGACCACAGCTGTTTCGATGGAGAAATCTTCTCCTAAATCAAAACGAAGTAACTCGTTATCCGAAGCATCGTCCACCAAACGGACGAACGCATTCGACACTTGTCCAAAGTTCTGACGGCGCGCATCGGCATCATGGATGGTTACCGTGATTCCAATCTTATGAACATATGATGGAATCTTGGAAAAATCCACGATCAGCTGTTCATCGTCACCATCTCCCTCTCCTGTCAGGTTATCACCTGTATGTATAACAGATTCAGAAGGGTGGGATAAATTATTGTAGAAAATGAAATCCTGATCATTTACACATTTATCATTCGCATCCACAAGGAAAGCAGAAGCATCCAAGTCGAAATCATGTCCGCCTTGGTATTTATTTGTATCCCATCCAAGACCGATGACGGCTCTTGTCAATCCGGGATTTGTTTTGGTCAAATCGATTCGTTGACCTTTTGATAATTGAATAGCCATATTAATCTCTCCAATCGTGATTCATAGAGTGATATCTTACTTACAGTGAAAGACCGTAGTCTGTCGCGATTCTTGCTAATCCGCCTTGGTAACCTGAACCGATCGCAGAGAACTTCCATTCTCCGTTGTGACGATATAATTCCCCAACGATAATTGCCGTTTCAATAGAGAAATCCTCTCCCAGATCATAGCGGATGATTTCTTCCTTGTTATCTTCATTCACGATACGAACAAACGCATTGGATACTTGACCAAAGTTCTGGTTGCGCGCTTCTGCATCATGGATCGTGATGACAAATGAAATCTTTTCAACCGCCACTGGAACAGAACCCAGGTTGACCTTCACTTGCTCGTCGTCCCCGTCCCCTTCACCAGTCAGATTGTCACCCGTATGCTCAACAGATCCGTTTCCACCGATCAGCTGATTGTAGAAAACAAAGTCTTTTTCCGATGAACATTTCCCGTTTGAATCAAGCAGGAAAATGCTTGCATCTAAATCGAAATCATTTCCTCCGTCATACTTATTCGTATCCCAGCCAAGTCCAACCATCACTTTGGATAGACCAGGGTTTGTTTTCGTTAAATCGACTTTTTGTCCTTTTGATAATGAAATTGCCACTATATATCTCCCCTATCTTAGAATTGTTTTTTCCATTTGCTTAAGCGAATCGTTGAACCAGGTCGCCTACCTTGCCATCATTCGTGCCGGTTCCGACTGCAGCAAACTTCCACTCTTCTCCGTGTCTGTAGATCTCAGCCACGATTAGGCTTGTCTTACCTGAATAGTCTTCAGACAGATTGAACTTGATCAGTTCTTGCTTGTTACTCATATTCACTACTCGGATAAATGCATTCTCAATCATGCCAAAGTCTTGATTACGTTTCTTGCAATCATAGATATTTACCACGAATACAAGCTTATTGATATGTGAAGGAACTTTCTGAAGATCAACGAGGATTTGCTCATCGTCCCCATCTCCATCACCTGTCAAGTTATCACCCGTGTGCTTGACACTTCCACAGTTACTTTTCAACTTGCCGAAATAGATCAGGTTTTTGTTTTCAGTGAATCGATCGTTCTCAAGCATCAAGACAGATGCATCACAATCGATATTCGGTGCTCCCCCGCCTAATCCGAACAAACCGCTTTTCTTGACTTGAACAGGATCCCAGCCAAGACCTACCATTAATTTGGATAAACCAGCATTCCCTTTTGTTAAATCAATTCTTTGACCTTTTTGTAATGAAATAGACACTGTGCTTCACTCCTCTTCCATAATAAAATTCTACCAAACACATTGCATAAATTGTAGAAAAATAGCGTTTTTTCTATTAAAATGTAAAACATAATTATATTTACATTCTACTAAAGCACTACCATAAAATCTAGTTTTTCCCAATATTTGTTGAAGGAAATATATACTAGTGAAGCAAGGGGACGGTTCTGATGCTTCTTCGTTGCGAAACCGTCTCATTATAAATCGTATACTGGTTAGTTATAAGGCTTACTATTATCTACGATTGAGATGGGATTAGGTTTCATGATTTTTTCACTGATGGGAAGATTAAGAGCATAGGGACGGTTCTCCTGCTTCCAACTCTCCAGAAAAAGAAGCATGGGAACCGTTCCCATGCTTTCAATCTAGTAGTGTATTTAATTTTCTGTTTTATAAAAAATAGGCAGAAGATACATAAGCGACAACGATAGAGAGGCTTATGTATAAGGAAAACATTATAATCTTTTTCTCCGTGATTTTTTTGATAGCTAGAGTTAATAATAGTAAGCATAGAAGGGCAGGGCCCGCAATATTCACATAATAGGCGAATTCAGTCTCATGTCCATATTTTATGAAGTAAAAGACTTGAAACCCTGCCCAAAATAATAACAAACTACCTATTAGGTTTTCTACCATGCTTCTTTTCCCCATTTTCCCTTTCATTGAAATACCTCCTTGATAGGTTAAGAAAGCCAGTGAAAAGAATCCCTTTGCCTACTTCCGAACCCCACCATGCCTCACCCTATACAAAATCGAAGCAAACAGATTAGCCAGAAAGAATAACGGGTTCCCCTGCATATTCCCAAGAAGGCTCAGTTCACCTGCATTCATGTCATCATACATCTCTCCCTGCTTCTTTCCTTTCAATCGATTCTTTTCCTCTTCCGCTTTTAAAGAGATCAAGAAGCGATATTGCATAGGTAAGATCATCAGGGAAATCAATACATATAAACCGATAACAGCTAGAAAGATATACAATTCCAATTTGACTGCCTCCTTAAATCCACCACTGTTTTTATTCCTTATATATGTATACGTTTAACTGAATTGGAAAGTTTCGTTAATGGGGAGCACAGGGACGGTTCTCCCGCTTCCAACTCATAAAAAAAAGAAGCACGAGAACCGTCCCCGTGCTTCCTCTTGCTTCATTCTTTACTTCAAACTCTCCGATAACTCGGTAAATATTACCCCAAGGGCATAAGCACCAGCATCTGGATGTCCAAGGCTTCTTTCCCCAACGGTACCTGCTCGTCCCATCCGGGCAACGATATCCTTGGTTTTCTCGGCTCCTTCTACAGCGGCCGCTGCTCCTTTTTCAAACGCAGTCTTGAAGTCATCCCCGTTCGCTGCACTCTCCGACCAGGAGTCCGCACATGGAACGAGTGCGTCCACGAGTGTTTTGTCACCGACCTCTGCTCCTCTGCCGAAGGATCTCTCGCCTGTATCCTGGATTCCTTTCACGGCCGCTTGCAGCATGTCTGCGAATTCTTCCACGGTCAGTTCGGTTCGATCTTGAGCCGACTTCCCTGCCGCACGGAACGCAGATCCCCAGATTGGACCGGAAGCACCGCCGCAATATTCCATGATGACCATAGAACTTGCATCCAGAAAGCTACCGATTGTGAGATTTTCTTGCCTAAGGATGTCTTTCCACTCCCGCTTCAACTGCTTGAATCCTTTGGAAACGCTCATTCCGAAATCCCCGTCTCCTGCATGGGAATCCAATTCACAGAAAGGTACTTCGTTCTTGATGATGATGTCACTCATTTTATCCACGAGATAGATCACGTTATCAAGTGTTGCCTTATCATTCTTGATCACAGCGTGTTCTTCCGATGTCTCCACTTCGAAGGAGACTGGTTTCGCTTCCTCATCTTCTTCGAGGTCGATGTACTCCACACCCGGTACCGGTCCGTCCACTCTGAACGCAGGCGCTGTACTTTCACTGGACAGCAATGTTTTTAACTCTTCATCCAGCTTCATCACGGTCAGGGAAACACCTGCCATATCGATGCTCGTCATGTAATTGCCGACAAAGGCACGGTTGATCGCGATCTTTTTATCCGCCAAAATCCGAGTGACGGAATGGTTTAAAAGGTAGAGTTCTTGTAGCGGAGTACCTCCAAAGCCGTTTACAAGGACCGCGACCTCGGAAGAATCCCCCTCTTCCATTTTCAAATCCTTCAGAAGGTCGTTTACCATACGCTCTGCCAGTTCGTCAGCGGACGCCATTTTTTCCCGTCTTGTCCCAGGCTCACCGTGAATTCCGACACCATATTCGATTTCGTCGTCAGCCAATTTGAACGTTGGAGATCCACTGGCTGGTACGGTACAGGATGTCAGTGCGAATCCGATGCTGCGGACATTTTCAGCAGCCTTCTCCGCCACGGCTTTCACTTCCATCAAGCTTCTGCCTTCTTCAGCTGCCGCTCCCGCAATTTTATGTACCAACACGGTTCCAGCGACACCTCGGCGCCCCACTGTATAAAGGCTGTCTTCCACGGCAATATCATCATCCACTTTGACATATTCCACAGGGATGCCATCCTCTGAAGCCATATGAGCTGCATTTTTAAAATTCATGATATCCCCGCTGTAATTCTTAATGACCAAGAGGGCTCCCTTTTTACCGGCTGTTGCTTTAATCGCCTGATAGACCTGGATCTGCGAAGGTGACGCAAACACATCACCGCACACAGCAGCATCAAGCATCCCTTTGCCCACTAATCCAGCATGTGCAGGCTCATGTCCACTTCCTCCGCCGCTGATCAACGTTACCTTATTCTCATTCAAATCCTTCTTCTTCATCACCTTATACTTCTTCATAAACTCAAGCTCCGGATGAGCCATGGCCATTCCATTGCACATCTCCACGACCAAATCTTCAGGTTCATTCATGACTTTCTTCATTCATAACTCCTCCTTCAGTTTTATGATTGACCAAATTATCTCACTCAGCACGCTAAAACGAAAGCAAGAAGCATGGGGACGGTTCTGCTGCTTCCTCTAGATAAAAAAAGAAGTACGAGGATCGTTCCTGCTTGTTCAAACATGGTAAGATGATATTATCAGAATTTTAAAAATCATTTAGATGAGTAACAAAAAATTGAATGACCTAGGAGAGATGATGATGATATTCCTATGCATGGGCTATTTCAACTCTGAAAAAATGGATGCACGTCCAAGTGCGGAGATTGAAGCGGTGATGGCTGAATGCCAACCGCACACGGAGAAATTGTATGAAACGGGGAAGGTGCTCCTTGATGCAGGTCTGGAATCCGAGATCAAAAACTTGCGCCGGGTGGACGGGAAGGTCATGGTAACAGATGGTCCGTTTACAGAATCGAAAGAGATGATCGGCAGCGTCTTCATTTTTGAAGCAGAAGACATGGATGAAGCGATCGAGCTTGCCTCTATTCATCCAACCACGCAAATGAATATAGGAGAAGAATTTGGGTGGCGCATCGAAATTCGTCCTGTTCATTTCTTTAAGAATGATAAGTGAGGTACCCGATAAAATGAATGACCTTAAATTGATTGACACATACAAAAGCTTCCTACAAGCATATTCTCCTGAGCAGATAAGGTATATCCCCGAGAAAGGGGCCTGGTCCATCGGTCAAATGTATGACCATCTGATTGTCGTGGCTCATGAGTATCTGGACAGTGTTGAAGCTTGTGCGCTGGCTGGTGGAGAGCAAACGCAGGGGAAAACAGAGTTTGGAGAATACTTATTTAACATTGGTGGATTCCCGCCAGTTAAAATCCAATTACCGCCCGAACTTAATGCCGACCCGGACAATACAAAAACGAAAGAGGATATTAGACGAGAGCTTGATCAACTAATGGAGCGAATGAAAGAGTTGAAAATAAAGGTAGATGAAATCAACCCAAACTACAAGCAGGAGCACGGAGGCTTTGGATGGCTGAATGCCCAGGAATGGTTTGACCTCGTTGCAATGCATTTCCGTCATCATCTGCGACAGAAGTATGAGTTAGATGGTGTATGGGTGAAGCATGGAGACGGTTCTGATGCTTCCATATAATAAAAAAAGAAGCAAGGGAACCGTCCCCTTGCTTCCTTCCTTCACTCATAAATCCCTTTCAGGACTTTCGCTGGTACTCCTGCAGCCACTACATTTTCAGGAACGTCTTTCGTGACAACCGCTCCAGCAGCAATGACAGAATTGTCCCCGATTGTGACACCAGGCAGGATCGTGGCATTAGATCCGATCCAAACGTTCTTCCCTAACGTCACCGGTGACGCGAATGTGGTGTTCCTCGTCTCCAGAGGCAACCCGTGATTCAGTGTCGCAATCGTGACATTCATGCCGATCAGTGAACCGTCTCCGATGTGAATGCCGCCCCTGTCCTGGAACGAACACCCTGTGTTGAAGAACACATTTTTTCCGATATTAATGTTTTTCCCAAAGTCCGTATAAAATGGCGGGAAGCACATGAACGACGAATCCACTTCGGTTCCGGTCAGTTCGCTGAATATCTCGACGATTTCTTCCTTGGAATGATAAGAAGTATTCAATTCCATCGTGATCCGTTGGGCTTCGTAGCTGCATTGAGTCAGAAGACCATGAAGTTCTTTGTCCCCACCGGAAATAGGGTTGCCTTCCTTACAAAATGTCAGGAACTCTTCCATATTCATATTCCAGCCACCTACTTCCCTTAAATCGTGCTCGTATCAATAACAAATCGATATTTCACATCAGAAGCCAATACCCGTTCGTACGCTTCATCGATGTAATCGGCGGAAATCACTTCGATCTTAGGGACAATTCCATGTTCCCCACAGAAATCGAGCATTTCCTGTGTTTCGCGGATGCCTCCGATCATGGATCCTGCAAATGAACGGCGGTGGCCGATCAAGGAGAATACATTGACTTCCAGTGGTTCTGCAGGTGCTCCCACATTGACCATCGCGCCATCTAGCGTCAAGAGGGAAAGATACGCACTGATATCAATCTTGGCGCTGACCGTATTAATGATCAGATCAAATGTCCCGGCAAGTTTTTCGAACGTATCCGGCTCGGTGGTAGCATAATACGCTTCCGCCCCGAATTCCAGTCCATCCTCTTTTTTGTTCAACGTACGGGAAAGGACCGACACTTCGGCACCCATGGCATGTGCGATCTTGACCGCCATATGACCGAGTCCACCCATGCCGACAACCGCTACTTTTTTCCCTGGACCTGCATTCCAATGATTCAGCGGGGAATACGTCGTAATCCCTGCACATAACAGAGGTGCAGCAGCGTCAAGTTCGATGTTATCAGGGATGCGAAGGACAAAATCTTCCGTTACGACGATATGAGTGGAATAGCCTCCTTGAGTCGGCTCACCATATTTGTCCACGCCTGCATACGTCGGTACGTTTCCTTTGAGGCAGTACTGTTCTTCCCCTTCACGGCAGTTCTTACATTCTCCGCAGGAATCAACCATACAGCCAACCCCTACACGGTCGCCGGCTTTGTACTTCGTCACCTCTGAACCTACCTCCGTGACGATTCCAGCGATCTCGTGTCCCGGTACGAGTGGATACTTCACTTCTCCCCAGTCTCCGTGTGCCGTATGGATATCGGAATGGCAGATCCCTGCATACTTGATTTCAATCAGAACATCATGCACATCAAGATCGCGCCTCTCGATTTCAGCCGCTCTGAAAGATTTGTCAGGACCATCAACTGCTCGTGCTTTAGCAATAACCATGAATTAAAAACCTCCTGTAATAGTAGCTTTCAAGAGACAGGTGAACAAACCTGATGAACTCTTGTTACATCAATGGTAATACCTATAGTTAACTCTAGGTCAAGAGATAACCCTCCGTGAATCTGCTTTGACAGGGAATCCTATCCGTGCTACGATTTTCCCACAAACATAGAGTTAACTCGACGTCCAGATAACTGAAAAAGGAGCGCGAACATGAAAACTTATTCCATTGGAGAAGTGGCAAAAGAGTTGAATCTCTCAATCTATACCCTGAGATACTACGACAAGGAGGGACTCATGCCTTTTGTCGAACGGACAGAAAGTGGCACAAGACGATTTAAAGAATCGGATATCTCCGCTTTACATATCATTGAGTGCCTGAAATCCACCGGGATGCCGATCAAGGAGATCAAGCATTTCATCGATTGGTGTGCAGAAGGCGATGCCACCCTGCAACAGCGATACAATATGTTCCAGGAAAGAAAAGCCACTGTAGAAGCAAAAATCAAAGAACTCGAGCAAACGATGGAGGTCATTAACCATAAATGCAGCTATTACAAGACCGCCCTGGATGCCGGCACAGAAGATGTTCATAAAGGGAAGAAGATTGAGATCATCAATCCATGAGGCTGGGGAGCAAGGGGACGGTTCTGCTGCTTCCTTTTAACACAAATAGAAGCAAGAGAACCGTCCCCTTGCTTCCCCTTGCTTCTGCCAACCTATGACTGCTTTTTCAATACTCCCAAATACTCCTTCCAAGGCCCAACGTCTTCCATATAGCGGTGGGAAAATACTCTTACCAGTTGAGCAAGATGGGTCATGTCATGGACCACCCAGGTTGAAAGGAGTTCCCGTGCAGTGACTTTGCCGAAAGCCGGGTGCATGCCGGTCGCATCGAGGGCGTGATGGTGATGGTCCAACAACTCTTTTAACTCATGAATATTTTTTGATCGGAGAGAGTCAAATTCCTTCAGCTTTTCTTCAAGACTGCCTGAAGACCTTCCATCTAAGTGTGAATGCCGATCAAATACAGGAAACACTTTACGTTCACCTTCTTCAAGAATCATCTTTAATCTCGGGATCCAATTATGTTTTTCTCCTTCAATTAAATGATCTACTACTTGATTCGCATTCCATGTCCCGTCTCCTTCATCACATTCAAGCCATCCGTTCGACAGCCCAGTTAGGAAATAGCGGAGCGTGATCGGAGTCCTTTCCAACATTTCGATTCCTTCATGTAATTCAAAGTTCATCTGCTTTCCCCCTAGAAATAGATTTTCACACCAAAGAGGACTCTCTCTTCCATTCCATCATAGTGTATTCAATGTCATATGTTGATAGAATTCCACTTCACTACAGAGCAGTAGGTAAAATAATGATAAATCAGCCCAACGTGATACAATGAGAAGGAACGTTATTTTAAGGAGGGAATCACTATGTTCACAACAGTAAATGATTTCTTACAAGAGTGGAAACAAGAAGCCGCCGTAACCCAGAAAGTCATGGACGCACTGACGGATGAGTCACTGAAGCAGGAAGTTGCACCCGACTTATACAGCATCGGAAGCGTTGCCTGGCACATTACGGGATCCGCTTATTACTTCCCGGCTCAGCTCGGCATTACATTCGAAGTGCCGGATCTTCGGAAAGAAGCCCCTGCTTCTGCTGCTGAGATCAGCAATACGTATAAGTTGGTAAGTGAGCGTCTATCAGAAGCTGTATCTGAACAAGTGTCCGATGAGAAGATGAATGAAATGGTGAATCTGTTCGGAATGGATATGCCGGTACAAGCCGTATTCCGTCTCCTGATTCAACACCAGGTTCATCATCGCGGACAGTTGACGACTCTTATGAGACAGGCTGATTTGAAAGTGCCTGGCGTGTATGGCCCGAGTAAGGAAGAATGGGAAGCAATGAATGCTCAGAAAAGCTAGAATGAGAGAGGACAACCGGCGGGCGCCGGTTGTTTTTTTTAGTATGTTTGCTGTCTGATAGGTGGTCGGCATTCTTTCTTGGAATTTTTGTTCAAAGTTGCCCGTTGTTCAATAAAACTTCCTCAACTTTCACTATGTTGTTCAGTAAATTAATAGGATAGTCAAAGAGACCAGTTCCCCTTCTCCCCGAATGGATGTCCGCCATCAAATTGCTGTATCGCAAATGGATCTTCTTTTATGTAAATGGATCGTTTCCTACCCGATTACCGATAGAAACGGTTCTGTATTTTTAAGGAGGATCATCTTCATGCTATTTTTACAGGATTGCAGCCACGCCGATTACCCTCTCCCCTCGTATATGAGCCGGAATTTCATGATGTGAGCTCCTTGTCGAAACTTGTAGCTTCCCTGAACTTTTCCACATCAATAATCTCAGATCTATTTCAGATCACACCGTTCCCCTCTTATGATGGGCCACGCTTAAAAAACAGGTAAAAAGTACTTTGTTCATCCATTAGACAAACTAATTCACATCTGCTATAATTCAGAATAATAACGAAACTGTTACTATACTGAAAAAACAAATGATAAGGGGGGAATTACGGCAGTATCTTTTTTTATACTCCCATTTGAAAACGCTTTATTATTCTAAACGCTGAAAATGTAAGCGTTGTCTCGAATGGATTAGATACTGCCTCCACACATGATGACTAAGCAAAAAAGTTCACTTTACATTTTTTCTATTACCTTAGTAGCCACCCTCGGCGGTCTCCTGTTCGGGTATGATACGGCTGTCATATCCGGGGCGGAGAAATCGATTCAGGCTTATTTGATCGATGGCCTCGGCTTAAGCTCATTCATTCACGGTGCGACGATTTCCAGTGCCCTGATCGGGTGTATCATCGGCGGAGTGATTTCCGGCAATTTTTCATCACGGTTCGGACGTAAGAAGTCTTTGATTATTGCTTCAATCCTCTTCTTATTATCGGCATTAGGGTCTGCTTTTCCGGAGTTCCTGTTCTTTTCTGCCGGAGAACCGACGATGGGCTTGCTGCTCGCCTTTAACCTTTACCGGATTATCGGGGGAATCGGTGTCGGTCTTGCTTCTGCCATCGTACCGATGTATATCGGGGAAATCGCACCGGCAGGGATCCGTGGACGCCTCGTTTCATTTAATCAGTTTGCGATCATATTCGGGATGCTTGTCGTTTATTTTGTCAACTGGGGAATTGCCAAAGGACAGCCCCTGGATTGGATCAATGATATCGGCTGGAGATACATGTTTGCTTCAGAAGCCATTCCCGCCATCTTGTTCTGCGTTTTCCTTTTCTTTGTTCCGGAAACGCCTCGTTACCTTTCCCTGAAGAACAAGGATGAAAGCGCATTGGCGATTCTGACGAAGATCAACGGCTCCGCGCCTGCGAAGTCAATCCTCCAGGAGATCAAGCAATCGGTGAATGTGTCGACGGAAAAGCTCTCCACTTTTGCTTATGGAAAAACTGTCATTATCATCGGAATCCTGCTTTCTGTGTTCCAGCAGTTTGTCGGGATCAATGTGGCTCTCTATTATGCACCCCGGATCTTTGAAAGTATGGGTGCAGCAAAGGATGCTTCCATGATGCAGACGATCGTCATGGGCTTGGTCAATGTCGTCTTTACGGTGATTGCGATCATGACTGTCGACCGCTGGGGACGCAAACCATTAATGATCATCGGTTCGATCGGGATGGCCATCGGGATGTTCGGTGTGGCAGGGCTTGCCTTCTCGAATATCATCGGCATCAGTACGTTAATCTTTATCATTGTGTACACGGCTTCCTTCATGATGTCCTGGGGTCCGATCTGCTGGGTGTTGATTTCAGAAATCTTCCCTAACCGTATCCGCGGCCAGGCAGTGGCGATCGCTGTGGCCGCGCAGTGGGCAGCGAATTACCTCGTCTCCTCCACATATCCGATGATGATGGAATACAGCGGCGGGATGACGTATGGGATATACGGATTGATGAGTGTTCTTTCCGCCATCTTTGTATTGAAGTTCGTACCGGAAACCAAAGGAAAATCCCTTGAACAAATGGAAGACTTGTGGAAAGTGCCTTCTGCATCAAAATCTAAGGCCATGTAGATTAAAATGACGGGGCATCTGCCTGAAAGGCAGATGCCTCTTTTACTAGATGAAGAGAATACGATACATTCGGGGTGAAAACATGAAAATCGATATAAAAGACCTTAAACGGGGATGGAAGGAATATACTTTACAGAACGATCATGGAATGGCTGTCAGTCTATTAAACTACGGGGGTATCATCACAAAGGCGATGGTGCCTGATCAGGACGGTAAGGTTGAAAACGTGATGATCGGATATAAACGGGTTGAGGATTACGAGACGAATCCGAATTTCTTCGGAGCATTGATCGGACCTGTTGCCGGCAGGATCCAAGGGGCCGCCTTTGAACTGGATGGGAATGTCTATATGCTTGAAGCAAATGATGGGGAAAATCATTTACACGGAGGCTCAAATGGATTTCATCAGGTTCTTTGGGACACGGAACCATTCCAGGATGAGGACCGGGTCGGGGTCGTTCTCTCCTACTCCCGTAAAGACGGTGAGGGTGGATATCCCGGCACGATGGATGTGTCTGTCACATACCTTTTAACAAATGAAAATGAACTGATCCTTGAGTACGGGGCCGTGACGGATCAGCCCACTCCCCTTACCTTAACCAATCATGCTTACTTTAATTTAAGCGGGAATGGAAAGGAGACGATCCTCGAGCATCAGGTCACGATCGACAGCCATCAATTTCTCGAGCTCAACGAAGAGTTGATCCCGACTGGGACGGTGGTGGATGCTGCCGATACTTCATTTGATTTCCGTAAGGGGCGCAGACTGCAAGACGGTATAACGGCACAAACGGAGCAAAACGACATAGCAGGTCATGGCTACGATCATTACTTCCTGTTTGATCACAGCAGGTCAGAAATGGTCACAGTGAAAGAACAAACGAGCGGTCGTGTGCTCACCATCGAGACGGATCAACCCGGCATGGTCATGTACACGGCGAACAATCTCCAACACGGACTGGATCTTCATGAAGGAACATCGAGAAAGCATTTGGGCGTCTGCTTTGAAACACAATCCCCGCCGGCCTCTCTCCATCATGATGGCCTGCCCCCTGTCATCCTGCATCCGAATGAACGCTATCAGCAGCGCACTGTCTTTACGTTTTCAATTGAGAAATAAAGGAACCTCCAGCCGTTAGCTGGAGGTTCTATTAATAAGCTCCCCGAATATGAGTGTGGACCTCTTTATCATAAAAACTTTTCAATGTCTGCAGTTCCTCGGGACTGAATTCCTTTGCATTCAGCGCCTTAAGGTTATCCTCCACCTGCTTGACACTTCTGAAACCCGGAATGACACTCGTCACCTCTTCCTGCTGAAGAATCCACTTGATCGCGGCTCTTGTACGGTTGCCTCTCTCCTCTTCGATCCAGCTCAGCTCATCACTCAGCTCGACCCCTTTTTTAAAGTCCAATCCACCAAAGGTTTCCCCGACGTTAAACGCTTCCCCGTTGCGGTTGAAGCTGCGGTGATCATCACTTTCGAATGTCGTGTCATTTGTAAACTTACCGGTTAACAGTCCGCTTGCCAACGGTACTCGGGCAAGAATTCCGACTTTCCTTTCCTGCGCAATCGGAAACAGCTTTTCCAACGGTTTCTGTCTTAACAGATTAAAGATGACCTGCAGAGAACTTGCCTTAGTATGCTCGAGACAGAAGAGGCCTTCTTCTATTGTTTCGACGCTCACGCCGTAGTAGCGGATTTTCCCTTCTTCCTTCAGTCTTTCCAGAACCTCGAATACGCTGCCATCCTTTAGGATTTCCAGCGGGGGACAATGAATCTGGTACAAATCAATTGCTTCCCTGTCCAGTCTCCTTAAGCTGTTCTCGCAAAATGCCCGCACGGTTTCCATTGAATAGGTCCTGGGATCATGGATATCGGCACTGCGGCAAAATTTCGTCGCGACCTGGATCGCTGCTTCCTTCCCTTTAGTCGCTTTCCCAAGCAGCTCTTCACTATGACCGTCTCCATACACATCTGCCGTATCAAAGAAGTTCACCCCTGCATCCATTGCCTTGTCCAATGCCTTCATTGCTTCCCGGTCATCCAGCTTGCCCCAGGCGCCGCCGATGGCCCATGTCCCAAAACTTAATTCACTTATGTTCAAATCCGTATTACCGAGCTGATTATATTTCAATGCTTCCCTCTCCTCCCCTTCAGACGGGAAAGGCTGCCTCGAGAAGTGGTGGAATTTCTCTTCTGAAGCAGCCTTATCATCTGTCGGTATTATTTTCGATAGTTTACCAGTTTTTCATTTAATGATTTTGTTTGCCCGTATACGTCCTGATAGAGATGGAACAATTCCTTGTACATCTCTGCGTTTTCCGCATTCGGGATGAACTCTTTCTCTACTTTCAAAAACTCATCGGCACATGCCTTCAGGGAATCGAACCAGCCGCATCCATAGGCCGCTAACATCGCTGCTCCCATTCCCGGCCCCTGTTCACTCGAGAGCTTCACGATTCTGGCGTTGAAGATATCCGCCTGCATTTGCAGCCAGTCTTCATTCTTCGTTCCGCCTCCAGTGGAGACAATCGTCTCGATTTTCTTGCCGCTGCCGCGGAAGATCGCCAAGGATTCATTTAATGAAAAGGTGATGCCTTCCATGACTGCCCGTACAAAGTCCTTTCGTTCATGGGAGCTGTCCATGCCAATAAAGCTTGCCCGAATCGCAGCATCTGCATGAGGGGTCCTTTCCCCCGCCACATACGGTGTAAACAGTAAACCGTTTGACCCGGGAGGCACAGTGCCTGCCTCCCTCACCAACTCATCAAAGCTTTCATCCTTGGCAAACACATTCCTGAACCAGCTCAGGCTGTAACCTGCTGCAAGAGTGACGCCCATCGTATAATACGCTTCCGGGGCTCCGTGATTAAAGTAATGGACCTTCCCCTCGAAATCCTTATCATTGCCAGATTCATAGGATAGCACTACACCTGAAGTCCCGATACTGCATAGGGTCTTGCCATCTTCTAATATACCGGAACCGATCGCGCCGCACGCATTATCCGCTCCACCGGCAAATACTTGGGTAGACGGGGATAAACCAGTCGATTCAGCGATTTCCTCGCTCAGGCTGCCCGTCTTCTCATAGGAATCTACCAATGGCGGGCAAATCTCTGGATCAATCCCCAGAAGGTCGCAGATTTCTTTGCTCCATGCTTTTTCCCCGATATCCAATAGCAGTGTTCCCGCTGCATCGGAATAGTCCATATGCAGTTTCCCCGTCAGCTTGTAGCGGAGATAATCCTTCGGCAGCACAAAGGTTGCCGCCTTCTCATAGATTTCCGGCTCATGCTCTTTCACCCAAAGGAGCTTCGGAAGCGTAAAGCCTTCCAATGCAGGGTTTTTCGTAATGGAGAGCAAGCGTTCTTCCCCGATGACCTCGTATATCTTTCTGCATTGGGCGGTGGTTCTGGTATCGTTCCAGAGGATGGCATTGCGAAGCACTTCATTGTTCTCATCCAAGAGTACAAGTCCATGCATCTGGCCTGAAAAGCTGATGCCCTCGATCTCTTCCGTATCTCCCTGGAAGTCTTGCAGGAGATCAGACAATCCAGCAACCGTCTGATCCACCCACGCTTTCGGGTCCTGTTCGCTGTAACCCGTTCTCTCCTGGATCAGCCCGTACTCCTTTGAAACCTCCTGAACGACTTCCCCGGTTTGATTCACCAACAGGATTTTCACTGCACTTGTTCCCAGATCAACGCCAATTACGTATTTCATCCCTTCACCTCTTCTACGTTACACCTTATTCTCCAGCGTATGCTTTCAGTAAATATTGATTGATGGTTGCCTTGATCTTCTCAAGACGGCCAGATTGATGCTTCACTTCTGTTAAGCCCAGGGCATGCTCCTCAAGCTTCTTGAAGTCTGAATTTCCTTCTACAATCTCAAGACCGATGCCTTCTGTATAGCTCTTATAACGATTGTCAACCACACCATCAAGTACGTTATCATCAATCAGCTTCTGAGCAACCTTAAGCCCGACTGCGAAACTGTCCATTCCGGCGATATGCGCGTGGAATAAATCCTCCGCCTCGAAAGAACCTCTTCTCACTTTCGCGTCGAAGTTCAATCCACCGCGGCCAAGTCCTCCATTTTTAAGAATTTCATACATGGCAAGAGTGGTAGAATACAAGTCTGTCGGAAATTCGTCTGTATCCCAGCCAAGTAATGGATCGCCCTGATTGGCATCCACTGAACCAAGCATATTGTTCACACGTGCATAGCGCAGTTCATGCTCAAAGGTATGTCCTGCCAATGTCGCGTGATTCGCTTCGATATTGAACTTGAAGTGATCCTGCAGTCCGTAATTCTGAAGGAACGCAAAGCCTGTTGCTACATCGAAATCGTACTGATGAGTCGTTGGTTCTTTCGGTTTAGGCTCGATGAGGAATTGGGCATCAAAGCCGATTTCCTTCGCATAATCAACGGCCATATGAAGGAAGCGTCCAAGGTTATCCATCTCAAGCTTCATGTCTGTATTCAGGAGGGTTTCGTATCCTTCCCGTCCGCCCCAGAATACATAGTTATCTGCGCCTAATTCCTTCCCGACTTCCAATCCTTTCTTCACTTTCGCTGCGGAGTAAGCGAAGATGTCTGCGCTATTGGACGTGGCCGCACCATGGATAAAGCGGGGATGCGTGAAATTGTTCGCCGTATTCCAGAGTAATTTCGTTTTGCTGTCTTTCATGTATTCCTTTATCATACTTACAATTGTATCAAGATTTTGATTCGTTTCTCTTAAGCTGCTTCCTTCCGGGGCAATATCGACATCGTGAAAACAGAAGAATGGGACATCCAGCTTTTCAAAAAATTCGAAAGCCGCTTCTACACGAGCCTTTGCTAAATCCATTCCCGAATATTGATCCCAGGGGCGGATCATTGTGCCGCTTCCGAATGGGTCGGAGCCGTCCATCGTGAAGGTATGCCAGTAAGCTACACCAAAACGCAGGATTTCCTCCATTGTTTTGCCACCGATTTCTTCCTTTGGATTATAAAATTTAAACGCAAATGGATTGGTTGATGTTGAACCTTCGTAGTTAATTTTGTCGATGTTCTTAAAGTAAGCCATTGATCGTTCCTCCTAAAATTTTATAATGAAGTGCTTCAACTTCCGGCTCACCGTCCATCCGGATGAGCGATAATGAATCGGACTTTCCTTACTGTCACTTGAAACGTAATCAGCTTTTATAACAGGTTCTTTTTATGCGGACGATCCAGTTGCCGTCTCCGCCATTCATAAAATGTAAATGCTTACAACGTCATTATAGCAACATAGCGTTAGTTTGTCTATTGAATAAACTAAGTTTTTATAAACTACTGTCAAACAAGCCGCAATACCGTATAATAGTTCATGATTGCGCATATAACTTACTCTACGATGGAGGTGACTGTGTCCATGAACACGTTAAACAGTGCGATTTACAGCATCTTTGAATGGATCACACGTTTCGCTTACATAAATATTTTATGGGTCCTCTTTACTTTGGCTGGAGGCATCCTGTTCGGCTTCTTCCCTTCTACGGTGGCCATGTTCGCCATTGTCCGGGATTGGTTACGGGGAAATACGGAAGAACCGGTTTTCAGCGCCTTCTTGACTTATTTCAAAAAAGAATTCTGGAAGAGCAACCGATTAGGTATCGTCATTGTGGCGACCTCCTTCCTGATTGGCCTTGATTTCTGGTATATCCAAGCGGATTTCCGTGAACCGTTCACTTGGACTCATATTCCGCTGTTTGCCTTTATGCTGCTCTTTCTATTCTTCTCCTTTTATCTGTTACCGGCCTTTGTGCATTTCGATTTGAGCGTGAGGCAACTGATCAAACAAGCGTTTCTGATCATGCTGATCCATCCACTCCATACGCTGTTGATACTCCTTTGTCTCGGTTCCCTTTTCTTGATCATGTCACGGGTACCGGCTCTTGCGTTTATCTTCGGCGGCAGCGCTTATACCTTTATCACAACATGGATCAGCCTGCATGCATTTAAACGCATTCAGGGGAAGCAGTCATAATAAGAGGCTCTTTTCGCACAGTATAAAAAAGTAGCCTTATCTTTTATACAAGTTGTAGTGGGAAACAGAGATCGTTCCTTTCCGCGGAGCTGGAGCTAAATGGTCCAAGCATACGTTTTCACTTCAACAAAAAAATGTCAGGATTGCTTTCTTGACTAATAGTAAGAATATTTTTTTCTGATAAATATAGACCAATTTGCTCTGACACCAATTGCTTTTTTAGAGGGTGAGGGGAACTGCGGAGACTCCTACGGAAAACGGGCATGCCGAGACCCCGGAAGCGAAGCTGAGGAGGCTCGGCCGAACGTCCGTGGAAAACGGAGCAGTTCCCCTCACCCTGCAGCACACACGTAATGTCAGAGCATGTAAAAATACAGTATTTAATCACAACATACTTGTGAAAAAAGCATAAAAAAATCACTTCTCTCTTTACCATTAAACTCCGTTAACACGAATGGTTGATGTCCAAAGTGGGAATCAACCATCATGTTTATCAGAGACAATGGAATAAAAGAAGAAGTGATTTTTTTATTACTTATCCCTTTACCGCACTTGATGAGATCCCTTCTACAACTTTATTGCTGAAGAAGAGGAATGCCAGCAGGATCGGCAGGACACTGATAATGAGTGTAGCGCCAATGGCTCCCCAGTCGGTCATGTACTGTCCGATGAAATTCTGGATTCCGACGGTAAGGGTTTTATACTCGTCGGAGCTGATGAATGTGTTCACAAAGACAAACTCATTCCAATTGTAGATCATATTGATAATGACGGTCGTCGACATGATCGGGATCGTCATCGGAAGGATGATTTTGAAAAACATCCGATGAACCGAGCATCCGTCCATGATAGCCGCCTCTTCTATCTCCCGGGGTAACGTATAATAGAAGCCAAGCAAAATCATCATCGTAATCGGCAGGTTATAAGCCGTATACGTAATGACGATCGACCATGGATTATCAATTAAATTCACATTCAAGAACATGCTGAATAGCGGTATGATGGCTGAATGAATCGGGATCATCAACCCAACCATGAATAATCCCAATACCAGTTTACTTAGCTTCCACTGCATTCTGGTGATGACGAATGTCGCCATGCTTGCGAACAATACCGTTAAGATGATCGCTACACCGGTAATCCAGATACTGTTCCAAAAGTAAATCCCGATTCCGCCTTCCCATACTTTCGCGTAATTCTCCCATCTGAATTCAGAAGGCAGGGAAAAAGGCGATTTCGAGAAAATATCCTGGTTATCCTTTAATGAAAACAGGAACAGCCAAACCACCGGAAATATTTGAAAGACCGCGACGATGGCTAAACAGAGATAGAGAATAAAGTAACCCGCACGCTTCATGGTCTAACCCCCTTCAATATTGAATTTCTTCTTTGGTCGCTGTGACTTTGCGGACGATGACGGTCACGATTAAGGTGATAATCAACAGCAGGAAGCCGATGGCGCTTCCGTATCCAAAGTCATTACTTGAGAAAGCCAGTTTATACATATAGGAAGCCATGACTTCACTTGCGCCATTCGGCCCGCCGCCGGTCATGACGTAAATCAGATCAAAGTATTTCAGTGAACCGACAACCGCCAGCACGATGGTCACTTTCACGACTCCCATGATTAAAGGCAGCTTGATTTTATAGGCAATTTGGAAAGGTGTCGCGCCATCGATTTTTGCCGCTTCCACCAGAGATTCCGGGATATTCTTCAAGGCCGCATAGTATATCAAAATATAGAACCCCGCATATTGCCATAGAATCGGAATGAAAATGGCATACAGTACAACGGATGGTTCAGCAAGCCACGCCGGTGGATCCTCTACCCCGATTGCCATCAGAATGTTATTCAGCATCCCGTTTGTCGGATTGAAAACCTTGATCCATAACTGGGCGATGGCGACGGATGAGAGCAGCATCGGAATCAAATAGATTTTCCTTAAAAGGTCGGCCCCTTTTATTTTTGAAGCCAATATTAACGAGATTGCCAGATAAATAATCAGACTCAGTGTTGAAAATACAGCAAGTAAAAAGGAATGAAGTGCACTATCCCAGAACTTCTCATCCGTAATTGCATGGATATAATGATCAAGCCCTATGAACTGCATCTCCCCGATGCCATCCCAGTCCATCAAACCGTAGTACCCAGTCAGGATTAATGGGATGAAAATGAATACACCGATCAAAAGGAGTGCAGGGAGAACGTAAAAGGCGATAATCCACTTGTTAGACATTACTTTATTCATAACATTCAACCCCATATTTTAAAAATAGAAAAGGACAATCCAGCTTACGGGTATGTCCTTTTCTTTCATTGATCCTTTCTAAACTCTATTATTCTTTCGAAAGGGCCTTTTCGTGTTCTTTTGCAAATTCCTCCGGTGTAACTTCTTTACCAAAGAGAGATTGAATCATATCCAAGTGAACCTGTGCAACATCTGCGCTCATTTGAACGTCTGCGAATAATGTAATGTTGCTGGCATTGTTTAGATCATCCAATACGTCGACATACATATCCGGAAGATCCAATGATTCAGCATCGACCTTCGTTGCAGGGATGACCCCGGCATCGGTCACTGACTTCTCTCCCCATTCCTGTACGAAGAAGGAGGCAAATTCTTTCGCTTCTTCCTTCACATCCGAGTCTTCCGCAACGAATAGTCCTACCCCTGGACCTCCGACGAAGCTGTTCATATCTCCATTTCCATCAACCGTCGGGAAGTTGAAGTATCCGACCGAGTCCCTGAACTCTTGCGGAACATCTTCATTGGTTGTGTAGTTTGGCAGATCCCATGTCGCAATCAAGTACATGGCCGCCTGTTCGTTCATAAACATGCTCTTCGCTTCTTCATCTGATAGCCCATTGAATCCTTTGACAAAAGCGTCCATACCAACTAAATCCTGTACTTTTTCGGCAGCTGAAACAAGTGCAGGGTCTTCAAATGAACCAGTTCGGTTAATTGCATTCGTCAAGACGTCTCCCCCGCCTATCCTGTCCGCCAGGTACATATACCATAACGATCCAGTCCAGCGATCCTTGTTTCCAAGAGCGATTGGCGCCACATCATTTTTCTTCAACGTCTTTACGACATTTTCCAATTCTTCATATGTTTTCGGTGCTTCCAAGTTATATTTATCGAAAATCGCTTTATTGTAGAATACCGTGGCAATGTTCAATTCAAGAGGCAGCCCGTAAGTACTTCCATCCACTTCATACGCTTCTGCCGTACCTGATACAAATTTGTCCTTTAGATCCCCTTCAAGCACATCATCTAAAGGTGCAAACTTCTTACCGCTTACATACGGGTCCAGGAATCCTGCAGCCCACGTCATCCCCACATCCGGTAATTCATTCGAAGTTGATAACACTTTAAGCTTATCCTTGTACTGCTCATTGCTCAGTACTTCAAGGTCCACTTTCACATCCGGATGATCACTTTCAAAATCCTTGATGATACCGTTTACAATTTCATTGTGCTGCTTAGAGCTTCCTTCCGGCCAAAGATGCATGAACTCGATTGTTTTCTCATCTCCGGACCCATTGGCTTTCTCATCTGATCCGGAACAACCGGTGATCAGTAACAGAGAGGAAAAAAGAGTGAAGACTGTTGTAACCGCTTTCTTATTTCTCAAACTAAATACCCCCAATATTCGTTTTTTTGAAACCAGATATGTTACTGATTTTAGATTACCATCGAAAACAATGTTTGTCTAGTGGATAAACTAAGTTTATAATAGAATTAGAAAATGGTACACTAAAGGAAAAATAGAGAAAGATTGGAGCTTCCAAATGAAAATGTCACAAACCTACAATCAGCATGTTGTCAAAAAAGGCAACAAGTCCTTAGTTTTACAAACCATTCAGGAATTCACCCCTATCTCAAGGGCAGACATTGCCAATAAAACAGGGCTGAACAAAGGAACGGTCTCCTCCCAGGTAAGTGAGCTCCTTAACGAAAACCTGATCCTCGAGTCCGGACCCGGAGTCTCAAGCGGCGGAAGAAGACCCGTCATGCTGTTATTCAACCACTTAGCCGGTTACTCCATCGGTGTCGACATTGGTGTGAACTATATTCTTGGAATCCTGACCGACCTCCAGGGCAACATCCGCAATGAAAAACTGATTAAGTTTCATGACCTGACGTATGAAGAAATCAAAGATAAACTGTTTACCATTGTCGATTCCCTGATTGAGTCCATGCCTGATAGCCCCTATGGATTGGTGGGGATCGGAATCGGTGTGCCGGGAACCGTCAGCACAGAAGGCGAAATTCTTCTCGCTCCCAATTTAAATTGGAAGAATATCAACCTTAAACTGACAATGGAAGCCAAATATACCGTTCCCGTTCAAATCGAGAACGAAGCAAATGCCGGAGCCTACGGGGAGAAGAAATTCGGTGCGGGTAAAGATTCCAACAATATTATTTATGTCAGTGTCGGGATCGGAATCGGGGTCGGCCTTATCTTGAATGGTCAGCTGTATAAAGGAAATAACGGCTTTTCCGGAGAACTTGGCCACATGACCATTGAAGTCGATGGTCCGGAATGCCCGTGCGGAAATCAGGGCTGTTGGGAATTATATGCGTCGGAAAAAGCACTCGTCCATTCTGCCACAGAGCACGGCATTCACCCCGAAAACGGCCAGACGCTTTCTCTTGAAAGCTTAATTGAACGTGCTGAAAACGGGGATGCACATGTCATTCGTGTTTTCGAAGAAATCGGTGGATATCTGGGCACTGGGATCAATAACATCATCAATATCTTCAATCCTGAACAAGTCATCATCGGAAATCGCCTGGCATCGTGCTCTAAATGGCTGGAAGAACCATTAAAGAAGAAACAAGGTCAGACTCTGTTTACGCATCAGAAAGATTTGAGCATCGATTTTTCACAGTTATCCACTCATGCCACTGCATTGGGCGTGGCTGCTTATGCAAGTGAAAACTTCTTAACCATCGATATTCAGGAAGTGTAAAACTATTTTCTAGTAGGAGAGGTGCAGAACAATGACAACGATTCAAAACCCGATTTTACCAGGCTTCAATCCTGACCCGAGTATTTGCCGTGCAGGAGAAGATTATTACATTGCCGTTTCTACCTTCGAATGGTTCCCGGGAGTCGGTATCTACCATTCAAAGGATTTAAAAAATTGGCGACTCGTGTCCCGTCCCCTGAACCGTCTCAGTCAATTGAACATGATGGGCAACCCCGATTCAGGCGGAATCTGGGCCCCTGCCCTATCTTATCGTGATGGCAGCTTCTGGCTGATCTACACCGATGTGAAAGTCGTCGAAGGACAGTGGAAGGACAGCCACAATTACCTCGTTACCTGCGACACCATTGACGGCGAGTGGTCTGAACCAATCCATTTAAACAGCTCAGGCTTCGATCCGTCCTTATTTCATGATGAAGACGGCAGGAAGTATCTCGTCAATATGCTCTGGGATCACCGCCTCGGCCATCATAACTTCTACGGCATCGTCATGCAGGAATACAGTGTAAGCGAACGAAAGCTGATCGGCAAAAAGGAAATCATCTTCAAAGGAACGGATATTAAGCTGACAGAAGCACCTCACCTGTATAAAATGAACGGATACTATTACCTTCTCACGGCGGAAGGCGGAACGAAATACGATCATCAGGCCACCATCGCCCGCTCGAAGGATCTTTGGGGACCATATGAAGTGCATCCTGACAACCCATTGATCACGTCATTCCCGTATCCAAGAAACCCATTGCAAAAAGCCGGACACGCATCCATCGTTCACACCCATACGGATGAATGGTTCCTTGTTCATTTAACAGGACGACCCCTGCCACAGGAAAATAAACCGCTCTTAGACCCACGCGGCTATTGTCCACTCGGAAGGGAAACGGCGATCCAGCGACTTGAATGGAAACATGATTGGCCTTATGTCACAGGAGGCAACCAGCCGTCTGTAGAAATCCAGGGACCTGCTGTGGAAGAAGTTCCATGGGAAAGGGATGTTCAGGAGAAGGACGACTTTAATACCGACTCTCTGAATCTTCATTTCCAATCCCTGCGCATCCCATTGGGTGAAGACATCGTTTCATTAAAGGATAACCCTGGACACCTGCGTCTATATGGAAGAGAATCGTTATCCTCTAAATTCACACAGGCCCATATCGCAAGGCGCTGGCAGCATTTCAACTTCACGGCCGAAACCAAGGTCGCCTTTAACCCGGACACTTTCCAGCAGGCAGCCGGTCTAGTAAACTACTACAATACGCAAAACTGGTCTGCCCTGCAAATCACCTGGCATGAAGAACACGGCCGGATTCTCGATCTGACCGTCTGTGACAACTTCACATTCAGCGGTCCGCTGAAAGATGACCCGATTGTCATCCCGGAAGACGTCGAATCTGTCTACTTGCGTGTAAATGTAAGCACGGCCATCTACGAATATTCCTACTCCTTCGATGGAGAAAACTGGACCACGATCCCTGTTAAGCTGGATTCTCACAAACTATCAGACGATTACATCCAGGGTGGCGGCTTCTTTACAGGAGCCTTTGTAGGAATGCAGTGCCAGGACACTTCCGGACAAAAGCTGCATGCTGATTTCGATTATTTTGTTTATAAGGAAGGACATAAAGAATAGCGTTGATTCACGAATGCTGTTCATGAATACCTCTAACATAAAAACAGCCGGCGAGAACCGGCTGTTTTTATGTTGGAGAGACATTTAAATCTTCGCACTATGCGACTGATTTCTATAAATGTTCTGTTACATGAAGCTTAAAGTCTATGAAACTGTTCCACTTTTAAGTAGTAAACGGTCTTGGAGATACCTTGAAGAGGGTTCGAATTCTCGTTGCACTCTCTCTCACTTAGATATGAGCCGCTTTGGACTCTTTATGAGCCACATTTCATTTTTTTGATCCGGCTTTTACATATATAAGCCGGAATTCTGATATATGAGCCAGAATTTCATTATATGAGCCCCTTGTCGAAAATCTTTGAACTTCTACGTAAAGTCTATACCTTATGATTGATCTAATAAAGTACCCTCCTGACAAACCAAATTACTTTATATGTGTACGTTTTTCTACTGCTGCAATCGCTTCGATTTCCACCAGTTGATTCGTGTATCCCAATACCGTCACTCCTGATAGCGTACTGGGGACGTCATGATCCCCGAACTCTTTCCTTATGGCGTTCCATGCTGTTACTAAATCTGACTGATGATGGGAGGCTACCAGGACCCGGGTATAGACGACGTCACTCAAGGAGGCACCACTTTCTTGCAGTACTTCCTTCATATTCTCCACACATAGTTTGGCTTGGCATTCGTAATCATTTACATCAGGCACTTCCCCGTCTTGATTGAGAGGACAAGATCCGGCCAAAAAAAGAAGATCCATATCAGCAGTTACTCTTGAAGCGTATGCATAATCAACATCAGCTAAATCCTTCGAGCGAATAAATGATATTTTTTTGTTCATGTTTTTCCCTCCTAATAGATTTCTAAATCGTTAAAAATCCCCTTGATTGCTGCACCTGCTAATTACCAGGGGAATGGTTCCCGTGGTCACTGATACATGAACATTTCCCGATGTGAACTTCCCTTTTTAAAACCCAAAGCGATTTTCTACTCTCTCACTCGCATCCGGCAATTCCATCCCCTTTTTCCACATCAGCGTCTTATTCTTTGGCGTTCCGAAATAGATCGCCTTGATTTTCCGGCCACGGGACTGTTCCTGGCTTGGGACATCGATGAAATCGTGACCTTTTTCCAATGCATACGGTGGCTGTGCTTCTTTCTTGACGACGGGACGCTTCGCGGTAATATAAAAATTCCCGTTGTCATCCATACTATACTTTAATGTATTTACGCTGTAGCCGTCGTCTATGTTCAGGTAATAGACGATCTTGCCATCTGCCGTTTTACTAATATCACTGATCTCCGCCTTGTCTGCAGCCACACTGATGATGTCCCAATTGAATAAGCCGGCATAGACAAGGATCAGGGTGGTGATGGATAGGGCTGTAATGATGGCCCCTTTCATAAACGACTTCTTTCTTCCTTTTTTCCACGTGGCAGCGATCTTTTGGATGAGGCGGTCATCCGTGGTTGGGTCGATCCCTTTTTTTTCTGCAATAGGCAGCTCGGCCTTCATCCGCTCCAATTCCAATTGGCACTGTTCACAATGAACAAGATGCTCCTCTACCATTTCCCTGCTCTCGTCACTGCATACCTCGTCGTGATAAAGAGGAAGCAGATCATGAATGATTTGACATGGAACGTCTCTCATCCTCCATCCTCCTTTAACATGTCCTGTATTTTTTGTTTGGCACGGTAAAAGGTGACTCTTGCCCAGCTTTCCGTCTTTTCAAAAAGCCCACTGATTTCCTTAAAGGAGAGCTCCCCGAAGATCCGCAGGGTGAACACTTCTTTGTATGGTTCATGTAAGGAATGAAGGACTTTATGTACACGGAATGCTTCCTCTTTCCTCTCAATCAGCGTCTCGATGACCGTGTCACCGGGCGGATCCGCTATCTCTTCTGCAGTATACCGTTTTTGTTTGGAATGATAGGTGAAGTAGGTGTTCTTGGCAATCTGGCAAAGCCACACATTCATCTTGCAATGACCTTTAAATTGGTCCATGCTCTTCAATGCTTTGAAAAATGTCTCCTGAGTCATCTCTTCCGCCAGCTTTTCATCCCGGCTCAAGTTCAGTACAAACGCGTACACTTCCCGGAAGTATTGATCATATATCTTCTCAAACTCTGTCACCCGCCTGCCTCCCTTCCTATGTAAGACTATGCTGAAGTGATTTCGTTACAAAAAAGTGATGGTTATGTATATAAATCGTACGTGGTCTCAAGAATTTTTCCCATACGATTTCCCCGTGTGCTATAGTATCCTAGTATTCTAACGGAACGGAGTGAAAATATGAAGGCAACAACGAAAGAAATGACACTGATCATTATCGGTTCCTTATTCTTCGCACTCGGAGTGAACTTGTTTGCGATCCCGAATGAGCTTGGGGAAGGCGGCGTGACCGGGATCTCCATGACACTGTATTACGTACTGGATTGGTCACCGGGTATCACGAACTTCGTCATGAACGGCATCCTCTTAGGAATTGGTTATAAAGTATTAAATAAACGCGTGACATGGTATACGATACTCGCCATTTTCTTTACCTCCCTCTTTATTCAGTTGACAGAAGGCATGGGCCATTCTGTCGACATCATGCTCGGGACCGTCTTCGCCGGGGTATTCATCGGTGTCGGTCTCGGACTGGTCCTGCGTTCAGGGGGAACAACGGGCGGATCCACCATCATTGCCCGCATGCTCAACCAGCATTTCGGCTGGGCTGTCAGTACCACGATGTTCGTGTTCGACATTGTGGTCGTTCTCGGATCATCGTTTGTTATCGGTGTAGAAAATACGATGTACACAGGAATATCCATCTATATCAGTACGAAAATCCTGGATTACTTGATTGACGGTTTCGATACACGAAAGGCCGTCACCATCATTTCCGGGCAGACCGACGCCATCGCTGAAAAAGTGAGCGACGAAATGGACCGCGGGGTCACCGTCATCAACGCAAGAGGTCACTATTCAAAAGAATCCAAGGACATTTTATATGTGGTCATCAATAAACAGGAGCTGTTCCTCTTAAAGAAGATGATCCAGCAGATTGATGAGAAAGCATTTGTAGTGGTGCATGATGTGAGAGATGTGTTTGGGGAAGGATTTACGTTTCCGAAGACATAATTAATGGTGTCTGGCCCTTGGGGTTGCCAAGGGCCAGCTTTACCAGGTCTAACTCAGCGATAGACTTGTCCCCCTACACTTAAATTTCATCGGAAGATAGTGAACTATGCTCTAAATCACTTCAGTTCTGACTGCATGCAGGTTTGAATAACATCAGCTCTTTTCTCATGTAGCTTAATGTTAAACACACCAAATGTATTAAGCCTTCTATTAAGTGTTATAGGGCATAAAAAAAAACAGTCTTATCAATGTGAAAAGACTGTTTTTTTATTAGGCAAATATTATTCATCAAAATTATTGAACCCACTGAACGATTTCTTCCATTGTTTGTCTCGTTTTTTCCCGTGGCTGATTTAAGCGATAACCAAAGGCAACCATACAAGCTATACCAAAGTGATCCCTATTCAAAAAGCCTTCCTGTACGAGGATATTCTCTGCCTCAACTTTATTGAAACCTTCTATAGGACAAGAGTCGATACCGATTAATGCGGCAGATGTCATCATATTACCGGCTGCAAGATATGTTTGTCTGCAGGACCATTCAAACAGAGCTCTTTCATTATGAAATATATTAAAGTCAGTATGAAGAAATTTCTCATAAGCAGAACTTCTTTGTTCGATGATATTTTCAGGTAATTTGTGAGTATGGCGCATAATGTCCTGGACATAATCCGAATCAGCAGACATATCATTTTTTGTCCGTGCCAATATGATGACGAAATGGCTTGCTGTTTTGAGCTGTTTTTGCCCTCCCCAGGTGACCGGACTCAACTTTTCTCGTATATGTGATTGTGGTAAAACGATAAATTTCCATGGTTCGAATCCAAATGAACTTGGGGATAATCTTGCCGTTTCGAGAATTAAGTCAAAGTCTTCCTTAACAATCTTTTGCGTAGCATCAAATTCCTTACATGCATGTCTATAGTTAAATGCATTCAATATGGCTTCTTTATGCACGTCCTCTTCACTCCTTTTGTTCTAATTTTGATTGAATTGAGATAGCCAAATATCAGGAGTTTGACTGAAGAAAACACGTTACTTCTTCTATGAGGGCTTCCCCTTTCTCCCAAGGAACCAAATGCCCGGAGGCAATTTCCCTGTATTGAGCCCCTTTAATTAACGTGGCAAGTTCTTTCGTTTGCTCAACAGGGACCATGCGATCATATGTTAAACCAATTACTAAGACTGGTGCGGTTATACTGGTAAGCAGGGTACGAATATTTATCCGTTTATCAAGTTCCGAGTGGTTACCTGTTCCCGTGGACAGAACCCCTCCAAATTGGTGTGCCATTTGATGCAATTCCTCTATACTGCTAAATCGATCATAAAAATCAGGACTAAATCCGGTATGAATCAAAAATTGTGCAAACAGTGTACGATCCAAATGATAAAGTTTTTGCCATAGGTCAAATTGAAAGGTTGAGGATAAATTGCTTTCTACCCATCCGGCTATCAGTGTGACTGATTCCACCCTGTCCGGATATTTAGAGGCTATTGCTGCAGCAATCTCTGCCCCAAGAGAATAGCCGACAATATGGAATTTCCCGATACCTTCTTGCTGAACCGCTTGTATATGCTGTTCAATCAAATCATCCATTTGTAATTTTCCCGTTTGATCCTTTGTGTCATTGGAACAGTGGTAATTGGGAGAAATTATTTTATAATGTCCTGAAAGGGACTTGATCATATCTCCCCACGTATTCTCATATGTGCCACCTGTCCCATGAACCAGCAGCAACCCCGGTCCTTCCCCATCAACGGAATAAGCCACATCTACATTACCTACCCTCACACATTTATCCATGTAAACCTCCTAGAAACATTTTTTTATTTTACAAACCAAATGTTACCTAATAAACTGGTTAAAAGTAAGTACGCACTTTTTCGTTTAATACTTACTAGAAAGGAAGTATTGGTCATGACGGTATCTCCGGAAATGTATGAAATAAACGGAAAACAATTTCAATGCCCCATAGAACTCTCGGTCTCTATATTTTCAGGAAAATGGAAAACCACGATTATTTGCCAACTTCTTGAAGGAAAAAAGCGATATGGAGAGCTTCATCGAGACATCGGCGGAATTACCCATAAAATGCTCGCAGAACAATTGCGGGAACTGGAGGAAGCGGGAATTGTTCATAGAGAGGTATTTCCCGTTATACCACCCAAAGTTGAATACGAGTTAACCCACCTTGGTGAAGGGTTGAGACCAGTTGTCCAATACTTGCAGGAGTGGGGCATGAATTTCGGGTCCATTGCGACAGAAGAATGAAGAGAAGAATGGAAGGACTGCTTGAAATAACACCCTATATAGTTAAAAATGCCAAGGATCCCTTTTTAGAAGGAACCTTGGCGTTTTTCATCATTAAGACGTTTTTTAGTGTTTTGATTTTAGCATGAACCATTTGATGATCATACTTATTTTAATTTAATTCTAGTGATTTACTGCGAATACAGTTCTAAGATTTTTATCATGGGCAATTTATTCGTATCACTCAAATCAACAAAATACGGTAACTGCCATTTTTGAGTTTCTTTCGCTTGTTTACTGGTAGGAATATCCCAGTCAGGGTAAACTCTAATGGCCATTTTCCCTTTTGTAGTACTCGTTTTAAGAATGTCGTGTTTGGAAAGAATGTCTTTCGGGAAAATAAATTGCCCCCATTGATCATTGCTCAAAAAGGCATTAATAACCAATAAATTGGGTGCCTTTTCATATGTAAAAGGTTGATTTGTATCATTTTTGTCTTTTTCCCAAAAAGCAACAAACTGCCCTGCCTTATTAGGTGTTTTTTTTGCTACTCTAAATCGGACTGAACGAGAAGCTAATTGAAATGTACCAGCTCCGTAATTTAAATTTTGTTTTTCTTCTTGAATCGATTTTAAAGTTAATTGATTAGGTTCATATACTATTTTGTTTACGTGAGCTAACGCTTTAAAAAACTGGTTCATATCTTCACTCCTAGTCTTTCTGCTAATATACGATTTCTCCCTATTAAAGATGGACAAATGTATTAAGATACGTCAGTGAAATTTCACCAAACATTAAAGAACTTCAGAACTATGTAACTATTAGGTTCGTTATTCAAAAAACATGGGCGATTCAGAGAAATCTATCACGTCCTTTATTCATGAAAATGGATAATACTTTTTGGAAAGTCTTGTCTTTGAATGAACAAGAATCTCCAATACAAAGAAATGTTTTATCCTGCCCTAAAAAGCATAACACAAAAACAGAACATATGTACTGATATTCAGAAGTAAAAGATTGCTATAAATAGTTCGTCTTCAACAAATGTATCGCTAATTTAAACAACCACGGAATACCCTGCTGCTCTTCAACAAGATCTCCCTTTCATGCTAAATAAGCACAAATCCTATCGGAAGGACCCTTCATCTATATATTCAGGAATTAATACTGTAGTACCCACTTATTAAATACTTTATATAAAACATAAGAGGAGTGAGTGAGTAGCATTTCCTAATATAATTATAGGAATAACCAATAGAAAATTTTTACTTATATGTTAGCATTATGAAAAAGGAGGTGGTACATGAATAAATGGGTGCTATGAAAGAAGTCGAATATATTTTATTAAAATTCAGGAGGAAGATAGAGATGAAGTTAAATAGTTTTAAGGTACTTATCGTTGCCATTCTTTTTGTAGGATCAGGACTTTTTAGTACGAGCCAAGTATCCGCCGCTTCACCTTCTTTTCAAATGCCTTTCCCTTGTGGACAAGTATGGGAAGGTCAAACACGAACGAACCATAATCCATTAAATTCAGTTGACTTCAACCGGTCCAATGATCATGGAGATACAGTCGTCTCCTCTGCATCAGGTTCGGTCGTTACTGTCAGGGATCTCGGAAGTTCAAGTTATGGGAAGTATATTGTGATTGATCATGGGAATGGATGGTCAACATTATATGCTCACTTGAATTCTTTCAGTGTATCTAATGGTCAAAGCGTCTCTCAAGGCCAGAAGATTGGAACAGTTGGTGAAACAGGGAATGTCACAGGGGCGCATCTTCATTTTGAACAACGGTATAATGGTTCAGCCCAAAAAATTTCATTTAATGGTGCTCAGATTGCCTACTATGGTGCTAAGAACTATACAAGTAAAAACTCTTGTTCTTCTGAGGGTGTAACCGGAACTGTACATACGGATTCAGGGATTTCACTAAATGTCCGCTCAGGACCTGGCACTAATTATGGAGTTGTAGGCTCAGTTGCGGATGGACAAAATGTAACCATCACTTGTCAGAAACGTGGAGAAACCGTTACGGGTAAATATGGCACCAGTAATCTATGGAGTTTCATCGGAGAAGGGTATATTTCCGATACGTATGTCTTTACGGGATCTGATGGACAAGTAGCCCCTACCTGCAATTAAAACACATAAAATAAAGGATTTTCTGTAGAAAGAGGGATTAAAATGAGTAAACTAAAAAAGCGTGGAATTCTATCCATTGTGATAGCATCATTGTTCTTTTTTTCTAGTAATGCATTAGCAGTTCAATATTACACACTATCTACTAACAGTGGGATGCCGCTAAATATGCGTAGCGGTCCAGGTACAAATTATCCCATTATGCTTTCCATCCCTAGTGGATCGAGGGTACCTTACTATTGTTACTCTTATGGTACAACTGTGACAGGGAAGTATGGAACCAGTAATATTTGGGATCAAATCCAATGGAAAGATTCACGGGGAGTTGTGAATATTGGGTATATCTCTGACACATACCTCTACACAGGGTCAGACGGACCGGTTGGTACCCAATGCAACTAGCTAAAAATACATCATCCTCCTCTCGCCTATTTAAATCAATTAACTTATTACGATAAGTTCCATTTACCGAATATAAATAAAGCTGAAGATCGTTACTTAATCTTCAGCTTTATTCATCTTTTATGGAACCAAAAGAATTTTATTTAATAACTATGAGTTTTCCATCTTCTACATATATACCATATATTTCAAAATCAAACTGGATTCAACCTTCATCCTCATTAAATGAAAGATAGGCCATTTCCAACGCCTTCTCTACTTCATTCTTCTTATAAAAATAATGAAATAATTCTTTCTCTGAGCGTTGAACTAAATAGACAAATCCATACTTTCTATAGTAGGGCAGACCTTCTGTATATAAATAATGATAATACTGATCTTGTCTTCCATTGATTAAATCCAATAAAAGATTGAACAGGATCATAAATAATTCCTGGTGCGTTTCCGTAGCGATGCGTAATCCCTCATTGGTCAACTGTAATAATTTGGCCTTTGATACTAGATCTGCTTCAAAGGAGCAGCGGATATATCCTTCAAAAGACAATAAGTATTCCCTCGACTTCTTATTTTTTATGCTGCATGATTCTTTATAAAGCTCGCTTGCCTTTTTATAATTCTTCCTAACATAATAGAGGAACGCTAAATTATGTAACAGCTTCGATTTTCTTCTTATTGCGTTACACGTAACACAGCTTTCAATTAACGCTTCATATTGTTTGACCGTGCGTTTAAAATCATGGTGCTGATCATATTGAAGTTGAATTAACATAAGCATTTCGGTATCGATTACTTTAAGGAAATTGTTACTTTTCTTAAAAAAGTTCAATGCTTTTTCTGCATAATGGTAGCACATAATTTGAGAGTTCAGATTATGATAAGCAACGGCAAGATGATAATAATGTTCTGGATTATTGTATTCATTTTGTTTGATTGTTTTTAACGTATCGATTGCTTTAACATAATCACTATTCGATATGTAGTACATTCCTACTATTTGTTTAAACAAGTTCCTCTCGTAATCAGATAAATGAAATTCGATTTTCCGGATATCCTTTATGATCTCATGTGCTCTGTCAAGGTTATAATGAATGAGTTCATATCTTATCTGGAGCAATCGATAGAAGTGTTTATAGGTGGAAATGTGCAGTAAAGGCGAATGATCCAGTTCTATTTTGATAACTTCCACTTCTGGGAGTCCCTCTTTAATCATCACTTCATGCCAGCGATCAAGAAGCTCTTTGATGTCGCAAAGCTTCTCCAGCTCCTTCTCCAAATCTATCCCTAAACGATTGGCAATGTGGAGGATTGTTTCAGAGGAATACTCTGTTAACCCTCGTTCAATTTTACTTAAATGAGTTACAGAACAAATACCGCTGCCTAACTCTTTTTGTGTTAAATTCGCTTTTTCACGATAAAACTTTATAATATTCCCCTCAATCATCCGAGCCCTCCCATTCTGCCTTTAAGACCATTTATTCACTTTTGTAATAAAGGAAAGTATCATTGCCAATATAGTAACCATTATACACTTTTCTATTATCACTCCCCATACAAGGGAGCTGATTCATATGTTTCAAATGGAAAATGAGAAAGAAAACCTCCCTTATTCAATGGTGGGAAAAAGGGAGGTGAAAATTTTGATTTATACTCTTGTATTCCTTCCAATAATTAGTCTTTTGAAACAGGGCTATTGAGATGTTTTCTCAGGCATTTATAATTTACTATTGTTTCAATTCCAATCCAATTGAATGGAATAATTTCTCCAACGTAACTTTTCCATGCTTTTCTTTTGGCTTTTTGTTCTTTTTAGCACCTGTTCCTTTTTCTAAGAAATTCTTTTCAATGAAACGAAGATCCGTTTCATCCACTTTCCCATCTTGATTTATGTCGCCTTTATTTACCCCTACGCCTTCTTTTCCATAAGAGAAAACTGAAATAATGGCATCACTAATGTCAATTATATTATCTCCATCGACATCTCCAGCTAACTGGAGACCAGGGAAAACCCGCTCTTTCACTCCTAATATTTCCCCACCTTCTTCTATCCCTACTTCAACTTTTGTCCGGGATTCGAAGTGCCCCGGTATACTCACAACGACTTCATACTCTTCTAGAGAAGCAGGTATGCCATGAATAACAAATTGAGATATTCCCCCGGTATTGTCAAGCTCCCCTTTGTATTCTTTTCCATCTGGAGCGATGGCTTTAAACTTAATACCCTTATCATCCAGCTCCTGATTTACCCATCCTTCTTCATGAAGAAATGCCTCAGGGCCAATATAACCCCATATCATAGAATGTCTTGGAACGATTTCAATCGGTTCAGAATCTTTGAAATCCGGGACTTCAACAGCTTCGGTTTCACCTAGCTTAAAGTATTTAGCCTGGCCATTCGAACGGATCCCATTGGCATATCCAAATGATTCATCATTTATGACTTTAAACGTAACTTCGGCAATCGGCATGTCACCAGCAATCCCATTCGTAACTTCTCCATCTAAAGAAGCGCTGACGGGAAGTGTGTTCTCCCATAAATCTTCAATGATCTCGCCCGTTTCAACCTTCGCCTGTGCATGATGATCACTTGCAAATTTCTCAAATTGTGGAGTTGCTTTCGCACCAACAAACTCAAAATATTGTTTCATGTATGCTAGATTAAATTCTCCGCCTGTTAAATCTTTCACGTTATTCATGGTTAGCGTTACGGTGACTTCATCATTTAAATAAAGCTTATGTTTATCTACTTCATGTTCTGCATATTGTTCGCCTTTACCTATAAAGTAGTAGTGATTCATCCCAAAATTCATGTCTCCTGCAGTCGCTTGGTCAAAACCATACAACTGAAACTCTACATACTGGCCATCGGCTACTTCTTCCGGAGTAACTCCAAACTTGAAACTTCCGTCTGCTTCAGGTGTAAAGAAGTGCGTCGGAAAGCCAAAATCTTTAGTCAAATCATATCCAACGATCGTATTTAATCCTTGATCAACAGGTTTTAAAATCCCCTCAAAATTATCCCTAACTTTTGTTAATCCTTTTTCTTTCATCAAATCAATGTTTGAATCGTATGCCTTTCCATTGAACCAAGTGACTCCTTGTTCATCATTTTGGTTATACTCAATTTCATACACACCAGGCTTTTGTTCCATTGTCACTTCTGGTGCTTCGTTATCAATAAATACATAATCAGATGGGCGAAACGTGTCACCGTTTGCATCTGTTGCAACGATTTCCAGCTCATAAGCGCCATCCCTTGCTTGAACTGGTGTATCACTTATCGGGTTTTCCGAATCCCCTGTGAATGGGTAGTATGCTCCACTTGTAAATACAAAAGGTACTAATAATTCCATTCCTAACAGGTCATTGATGCTCTCAGGATTGAAGGAGCCAAGATATCCGATATATTCACCTGTATTTCCATCTTTCACCACTAAATCCATTGTATCCATTGGACTTCTTAATGTCATATATATAAAGGTAGCAGGTACTTGCAAATACGGATGAAATTTACTTGTATCTGTAGCGAATGCTGGTCTATCTACTGAATAGTCAAGTCCTCTTTCAGCTACGATAATAGAGAAAGGAATTTGATATTGTTCATCGTTAACATTCTTGTTAGTAAAATGAATATACCCTTCATATGTGCCTGATTTAGCTTCGGATGGTATCTCTATACTCGGAGAAAACTCAACTTTACTGTTTGCTTCTACAGATACTGTGTCTTCTGCTTTAATGGTAACGCCATTTGCATCTGCATCATTTGCACCTGAAATATCAGAAGATAATAGTTCTACACTAACGTGAAAATCTTTCTTTTGATTACTATCATTTTGTATTTCTACTTTTCTGCTATCAAGCGTTGGTCCATCTTTTTCTTTGGCGTGATAACCAAATGAAATGGCACCAGTAATATCATCAACAATCGTTCGATTAAAGTTTTGATCTGCAGAAGGTGTTGTATCCATTACTTGAAATTTCACTTCTGAATGAACAGCATGATATGGATCAACCCTGCCAGCACCAACTTGGAATACGCTATAATCTTCCCGTAAATCGTCTGCAGAGTTCATTAATGCCGTTTTTACATCAAATGGTGTATAATCCGGATGTTGTTGTAAGATAAGGGCAGCGACCCCGGCAGCAAAAGGTGTGGCCATGGAAGTACCTGACATTCTCTCATAAGCATAGTTATAATCAGCCTCTTCCTTGCTATTAATGTAATAAGGAACTGTTGAAAGAATGCTTACACCCGGGGCTGTGATTTCAGGTTTAATATCATATGTTTTTAATGATGGACCGCGTGAGCTGAAGTCTGCTAGATTATCTCCATCCGTTTTCACTTCACCTATGTCTTTAAAATTAAACAGGGTGCCTTCTGCTAAACCATCTTGAAGTCTTTGACCTTCCTCTTGAGTCAGTGTGAAGGTAGGAATATAGTCAATTCCTTCCCCTAAATAATGAGGAATCACTCCATCCACATCATTCCAAATAATGACTGCACTTGCTCCAGCCTTCTTAGCATTTGCAATTTTTTCATTAAATGCAATTGTACCGCGTTCAATCAGCACTGCTTTCCCCTTAAGATCTTTCCCTTCAAAATCTTCAGTATGTCCTAAACCAGCATCCACCAGAGAAAGTGATGTATTTTGTAATTCAGCTAGTCGGTCGTCAAAATGCTTCGCTAGTAATCTCATATTATATGTGTTCCCTTCACTCTCGCCTGACATAGTAGGAATCGTAACAGGAACATCACTCGCCCCTACTGTTATGGCTAATGCCGATGCTCCGGGAGAGCCCAGGGTATAAGGCTCGGGACCTGTATTACCTGCAGCTACAAGTGCTACTGTCCCTGCCTCCATTGCGTTATTTAAGGCGGTGGATGTTGGATATAAAGGATCATTAATACCCGCTCCCAGTGATAAATTAATGACATCCATACCGTCTGCCACTGCCCTATCAATACCACTTAATATTCCACTCGTATCCCCCGAGCCATATGGTCCTAACACACGATATCCATATAATTCCACTCCATTCGCTACACCTGTAATGGCAAGTTCTGAATCGGATTGAGCTTGTCCCGCAATAATGCCTGATACATGGGTTCCGTGTGATGTCCAATACGAACTACCATTCCAGGTTTCTGGCCAATCATTAGGGTCTAGCTTTGACCAATCTTCATAGGTCGTTTCCATCGGGTCAGCATCATTATCTACAAAGTCATACCCCCCTTTATAGACAGCTTTTAAATCCGGGTGATGATAATCTATACCTGTATCTAACACACCAACCTTTATTCCTTTACCTGTGATTCCTTCATCATGAAGAGTATCAACTTCTAAGAAAGGAATGCTATCCTTCATCATAGTCGATACAGAGCGATCTTCTTCAACTGCCGACTGTACCACTTTTGGCTGCTCCACTTGGATTTTTTCATTCAACCATACACCCTTCACTTCTGAGAACTCAATTAGTTCCATTACCTCTTTTGCTGGTAATGTCATAGCTACACCATTAAAGGCATGTTTGTATTCATCTTTTATCGTGATATTTTCATTAGCCGATTTTGCTTTACCTGATTTGCCCATCTTGCCAATTTTTTCTTTAAAATCTTGATGAGATTGATCTACTTTAGCCTTCGCTTCTGGCAATCCAATTCCTTTACTTTTAGATTTCCCTTGTTTCATTTGAATTTCGACTGGTTCTACTGAAAACTGAACGATGATATCTATATTTTCTTCATTATTTAGATTAACCTCCGACGTAATATGTAACTTGCTCGTTACATCCGTGACTAGGTTATTCTCCATCCTTTGCTGATCTGTTAGATGCTTTAATGCACCTTCAATATTAGATATCCCGGTTTTATCATTTGGCGCCTTTTTCAAATAATCTAATCCCATTGCCATCGAACTTATTGGAGTAAGTAATAAACTTGCACTTAAAGTAGCTAACGCCAATCCCTTTAAAGTAGACTTCACTTACATTTTCCCCCTTTAACCTCTTGTTTTTTCATTTTCAAAATGACAAAAGTGCAACTAGTGAATAATGACCAATCCCTTTCCACGGCTAACTTTTTTAGAATAATCTAACTATTCATTCTGAATGTTAGCATGATGCCTAAAACACTGTAAATCGGGGTTTTCCAGGTACAAAACGTACGAACCCACCCATTTGTTTCGGTTCTATATAACCACAAAGGATCGATTTATATAGTATAAAAGGCCTGTTATTCATATTAGTCATTTGGGGTAATGTAAGGTAGGAATGTATGGATGATTGAATAGGTTTCGTAAGATGTGGCTGGGACTAAATATAAGGACCACAACCTTAAGACGAACATTTCAGTGAAGGCGTTTATGATTTTCGTGGAAGGCTTCACTTTACTGGAGCAAACTAAAAAACCGAACTTACAATGAATTCTTGAATTCATTGTAAGTTCGGGTTTTACTTTGACTAAAATACGTTTGTCCCAGTCTTATCTTATTTCTTAGGGCATTACTTTAGTTTAGTCGTTAGGAAAAACTGTCTGGTTTCCCCGTTACATCATAATCTTCCTTAGCAGCAACCGTCTCCCTGTTAACACCTCACATACTTCCGCTTAAACCCGATCTTTCCTCTCTCGACTTGCTTCCGAATATCATCGGCCGCCTTCAGGACACTGTTCTTTTTCCCTTCACGTACCATTTCAACTGGTCCGATCTCTTCTGCCGTCTGAAGAGCCGTTTCATGAAGAGGTACATAGGAAACCCCAACAGTCGTGACGAATTGACTCATCGCGGATTTCGTCCGTTCCGGCGAGTCGTGGATGGTTTCTTTCACTTGGTCAAGCATCCCTCGAAGCTTCGTTTCTGAAAATTCTTCGTCCTTACGGTTTCCCAGGAGCCAGCAGTAGCAGCTCCACCCGGCGGACATTTTCAGCTCATCACCGCTTGCGATCCACTTGTCTGCCACGTCCTGAGCGATATCGGCTTCTGCCAACGTAACGGCCACCACATAATCGGACAGCATGTAAAAATATGCCCCTTCAATCCAGCGATCAAAGTCAGACTCTGTCATCGCTTTCGGATCAGCAATGATGCCAGCAAAGTACATGGCATCGTAATTGCCTGTTGCGTATAGCTCCTCAGCGAGGACCTGGTCCTTCTTGATTTTCTTGACGATTGGCTTCATCGCACCTGTTGCGACACCAAACACCGGTTCATGAGCACCATTGGATATGTACATTTTCTTCATTCGTTCCTTGCCGAGTGCTTCAAGTTCCTGCATGACGGTTTGTTGATCCATGTTATTCACTTCCTTTTAATAATAGGTTGACCCTCTTATTTCGTCTGTCTTGCATCCTTTTTATTTCTAAATCGAGTACTCCTGTTTAGTATAAGTATTCTCCCTTCGTATTGCTTTTCCTTTATTTGATGACAGAAAAAGAGCTGCCACATTGACAGCCCTTTATAACAGCTAAGAAATCATATCACTCTAGCACAGGAGCAGGCTTCCCTGCTTCTATCAACACTTGATCGCGGCCCAGCATGATGGAAAGGAGGATGGTCATTACGCCTGTTCCCAAGAGGAGCCACTCAATGGCGACGATGTCTGCTAAGGGTCCGAATATCAGCATCCCAATCGGCATCATCGAGGTGGAGATCATCCCCATGACCCCGAAGACTCTTCCCAAGTAATTCTCTTCGATTTTCTCTTGCAGCAACACCATTGTCGGTGTATTGAAAATCGGCATGGCCACACCGAATAATGCCATGAATACGAGGTAGAACCAAAAGACCGGCACGATACCAAGGGCGAAGGTGCAAAATCCCATAATGAGACTTGCGAAGGTCATCGTGGCAATCTTATTTTTAAACCCTCCCCAGGAAGCAATGATGGCTCCGCCAGCCATCATCCCGAAAGAAAAGGCAATTTCGATGGCCGTCAGTCTCCAAATATCGTCGCCGAAACTCCTGGTGACCTGCAGGGGAGTCAAAAAGGCAGCAGGTGCCATCAGAACAAAAAAGATGGAGAAAAACAGGAAGAATTTCTTCAGAAACCCATGGCTGTTGACATACTGTAAGCCTTGCTTGAAGTCACTGAAGTAGCTTGTTGTTTGTTCTCCCGCTGCCTTCTCATGCACCGAGATGTTTAAAAAGGCCAGAAGTGTGATGATTGCAATGGCCGCCGTAATGACATCGATGAAGAAGATGACTTCAATCGATGCCATCCCAAGTAATGCCGCACTGACCATTGGGGACACGAACATAATGACAGCTTGAATGCTTCCATTAGCCCCATTCACCTTCGTCAGCTTCTCCTTTGGAACAATCTGCGGCAAAATTGCACCCACAGCCGGTGTCTGAATGCCGGTTCCAAGGGCCCGGACCGCTGCCATGACAAACAGCAGCCAAATTGAATCGTATCCCATTAAGAAGAGAATCGCGAGAACCAGCGTTGAAAACGCGATCAGCCCATCCGATAACATAATCAGAAGCTTCCGGTTATACCGATCCGCCCAGACACCCGCTACCGGCGACAAAAGGAACGTCGGAATAAACCCGCAAATGATGAAGAGCGTCATCATCAATCCAGACTCTGTCGTTAACGTGATATGCCACATGATCGCATATTGCACAAGGGACGACCCGAATAATGAGATCGTCTGACTGCTAAGAAAAAGAATGATATTCCTTAACCAATCTTCCTTATGGTTTTGATTAACTATGTTCATTTCCCACCAACTCATTTCTATTATTTATTATAAAAACAAGCCTTGCCTACTGGTTATTTTTAAAGACATAAAAAAAGAGAGGATGCCCCCCTCTTTAAAAATACCGATTAATACAGGTTCCTTAAAAATAGACAGATCAATCCCATTGCTCTCTTAGATAGGCAGAGCCTCCAAACGTATTCAATTAACGAGTGAAAAGCGGGAAACGCAATCTCAGTGATGCTGTCAACAGGAAAACCTCCATTTCATTTTTAATTATACTAATCCTAGCAGAGGACTCCTGAGAGGGCAATTGTTTTTTTGGAAAAGTCCGAATAAACGGGCACCTGGGGAACGATCATTTAATATTCCCCATGATAGTCCCTCTCAATTTTTCTTGAAATTTGATTATAGTAATTTAATATTGTTCGAAAGTATGGGTAACCATTTGAGTTGAAGAGAAATTACTTGTTACTTTCCGACGTGCGGCAAGTATGATCGTTTTCCTTAATTCCCAGTTGGATTTTAATGAAAAGATTTTTTCACAAAAAGCTTTGACGCAATGACTGTTTACCATCATTCCCGTTTCCCCGTCTGCGATGGCTTCGGATATCCCTCCCTTGTTAATCGTTATCACAGGAGTGCCTGTTGCCATTGCCTCTAGGATAACCATGGGGAATACCTCCCTCTCTGAGGTAAGAAGAAGTGCATCCATCGATTGGATAAAGGAATGGGGTTCTTTCACTTCACCCAGTAAAGTTACCCGATCGTTGATTCCTAACTTTTGAATCTTTTCCTGGATAGACACCCGTTCCGGTCCGTCTCCCGCTATATAAAACTGAAAATCTTTTTCCTCCTTCATAGCAGCGGCAATATCCAAGAACAAACTATGATTTTTTTCCGGAGACAATCTCGCCAGAATACCCACTTTAAATACCTCTAGCTGGGACTTTTCTGAGAAAGGGAACTTTTCTAAATCAACCCCATTGTAAACGGTGGTCATCTTCTCTTCTTTGACTCCGTATTGTACGAGTACTCTTTTCTCGTACTCACTTACCGTAATGATGCCTGTTACCCAATGATTCATCAAGGTGGAAAATAGTTTCGGGAATTTTTCAAGAAAAGTGATATTATGCTTGGTATAGACAATCTTCACCTTTCGTTTCCAGGTAAGTCCCCTTAAACATCCGGCATACAAGACCATCCTCAGGCTGTTCGCATGAATGACGTCGATTCCCTGCTTATGGATATGCCGGGTGAGTCGCACAATATTTAGAATGTGATTTTTTCTGGATAATTCCATAAAGTTATGTTTATGGGCGATTTGATCGGTAAGTTCTCCTCCACCGGCAGCAGAATAAAAACGGAAGCCAGTGCCTGTCAGTTTATTTTCCAGTTTGATAAAATAATTTTCTGCTCCACCCATGGTCAATTTATCCGTCAGCATCAATACGTTCATCTGTATCCCGCCTCCTTTATCATACGTACATTCTCATTGTTCAAGCCAATTTCTCTTTCATAGGAAAAGTATGTAGATAAGATTGCAAGAAAGAGTAAGAACATGTCATTAAAAATCAGAGACAGAAACATCATCTGAAAAATGAATCCAAGGAAGGTCAAAAAGAGAAATGGGTGTTTCTTATGAAAGTCTGCTTTGAAAATTTGAAAGAGTACAGTGAAGACAAACACTACATAGATAAGTAGTCCGATAAGACCCGATTCTGTCAAGATTTCCAGGAATGTATTGTGAACGACAAGTTCATCACCGAATTTAAAAGCATTGTAATCGGCGAAGTTGCTTGCTCCAATTCCGAATAAAGGATTGGATGTAAAGAAATCCCACGCCCGTCCCCATAACTCAAGTCTCCCACTTCCACCATCATTGGAAAAGTCCTGAAACCTATTCTGGAGTATATCAAGGACACGGAAACCGAGGAGATAGCTTGCTACCCAAGCAATGCTCAGGAAAGAAATGGTGGAACTAAATAACCGCCATTGGTTAGCAGGTTTGCTCAGGATAAAATATACCATGAAGATGACCATGAGAATCAACAATCCTCCCCTAGAAAACGTGAGCACACTCGATATTAAACACAAAAAGAGCCCGAAATTATTTTTCCACGAGTCACGTTTACATAGATAGAAAGTAAAGAAAAGAGTATTATAAAATACGAAATAGTTCGGGTCCTCTATCAGGCCGATTAGTCTGGGGTAATCACGGTCAAACCAAGCCCCGTATCGTATCACTCCGTCCCCAAGTAAGGAAAACCCATTGCTTTTCAATCCCCACACATAAAGAAGAAGACTCCCAACATTAAATAGAATGCCCGCATTCGCAATCCCGTTTTCCAGTTCCCTCTTCCTGAACATGCCGAGGATTCCTTTCATTGCAATATAGAAGATGACATATAGAATAATCCCAAGCATAACCCTAAGGCTGGAGGTTGCATACAAGGAGAAAGCACCGGAAAATACATACACCAAATAGAAGAAAAGAAGCAGCACCTCAAAAACCTGCAGTTTTTGAAATCGAAAGAAGGCTGAAAGGAAGAAGACAAGAATGCCTAAATACATCATATACGGTTTAAAGGCGAAGCCGATGTAGATATGATACTTGCCAAGCATAACTGAAAACAGCAATAGAAACAGAATCAAACTGTTTCGCGGTAAGTAAGATGCTTCAGGATACCCCATCCTGTGCCTCCTTTCTGAATTTCCCCTTCCATTTTTCGTACAAGAAAGTCTTTCTCCAAGTTTCCATACCTTTTTTCCTCCATTCCTTGTCAAGCCCTGCAAGGGAAAGAATAAGGATAAAATGGATGAAAAAAGCAAGGAACGGGAAAGAAGATAAGAACAGTTCCACTATCAAGAGACTGAGAAAAAAGGAAATCAAATACGGAAAGACTGCCCGTTTGAATAGGATGGTCCGATCTGGATGCCAGAACAATAATCCGATTAACAGGACTAATTCAATGAGCACCCCCGCTGTTGCTGCTCCTGTCAAACCGTAAAACCGGCTAAATACAGTATAAAAAATCACCCCCGATACAACGGCAATACCCTGTATCATCATCCTTCTCGACTGGAGTGCCTTTGTCGTCAACCCATCTCCCAGAGCGATGCTGATCCCCTGAAAAACCATGACCAAGGATAATACCTTCAGTAAAGACGCGGCCTCCATCCATTTCTCCCCAAATAAAAGTTCGATGACAAATTCAGAAAGATGGTAAAAAGGTATGGCTGCCAGCATACCAACAAGCCCTATCAATTTCACCTGTGAGAGGCTCTTCCTTATATGTTCCTGATGGTTACCAGCCTGGAATAAGCGGAATAGGACTGGATAAAATGCACCGGCAATAATAAAGGGCACTTGTTGCAAAGCTTGCGGGATCCTGTAAGCTACAGCGAAAAAACCGACTTCTTTCCATGACAATGTCTTTTCCAATACAATTGGACCAATCTGAGGCAAAAGGATAAACAATAAACCGGTCGCCATAAAAGAAAACCAGTTCTTACGCAGCCCTTTATAAAACGACGATTTAAAGGAAATCGTCAGATTTTTCGCCGTCAAGTATATTCCAAAACATCCTGCCAAGAAATAGGATGATCCATATAGGAAAAAGACGATCATGGGATCTATGTAAAACCATTTCCCGACCAATATAACGATAATCAACAGACATGCTGAAATGATTCGGATTAATCCGGAATATTGCATTTTCTCCAGCATCTGAAAATAGGTAATACTGATGCTCTGCATGGATATCCCGATTACAAGCGGCAGAATCAGAGAATAAGAAAGTATAATCAATTCCGTGTCACTTTGGTAAATCCAATGAATTAAAAGGAATCCAATCACCATCGTTGCCGATGTTAATGCAATACGCATCTTTATAAAAGAGGCCATGATTTCAGAAATGGGGGCTTCTTTTTTCGCCCCTTCACGGAGGACGATCTGGTTTAAGCCAGCTTCCGACAAATAAGCCATGATCATAGCAAAGGCGAGAACCACACTAAATCTCCCATAATCATCAGTGCGGATAAAAGAGGCAAGTACAATCAATGCTGCTGCATTCATGATGCTGGATAGCGCGGTACTGTAAAATAGATGAAAAACATTCTTCACAATGGAATTTCTATTATCCGTCATGAATGGGAACTCCTTCGTCATGAGTCATTGTTGGTAAATGACACCGATTACCTTACATCCTGCTGTTTCAAGTTTGGATTGGATTTTCCTTATATCTTCGGTTTTATCCTTTCGTTGAAGGACCAGCACCACCTCCCTGCACACTTCAGCAAGCAGCTCCATTTCAACACCTGAATGGAAAGACGGAGCGGCTAATACAACCCGATCATACGTCTCCTGCCAAGACTCGATATGCTGCTTAAAAGATGGTGAAAGCCAGATGTCAATCGGATTTCCCGAAGAATCGTTCGCCAAAACCACATCAAGACTCTGTAGAAAAGTCGGGAAGACGAGATTTAATGGCTCCTGATGATTTCCATCAGGTTGCTCCATATGGAACCATTCATGGAGGGAAGGTTTTTTCCAATCTCCTTCCACAAGAAGTACTCTTTTCCCTTGAAGCGCCATAGCTGCCGCAAGTTCTGCTGTAATCATACCTACTGATTTCCCAGCAGGGATCGAAGTAACCATCAGCACTGAAGGGTCATGCTTCTCTACTTTGCTACCGATTACCTTCATCTGGTCAAAGTTGACTATCCCCTTCTTGTTCTCGTCTTTTCTACAGATGATATCTTCAATGGGACTTTGCATGGATTTCCCCTCCTTTTCTCACATTTCCTTTCGGCGCTTTAAACTGTTTTCGGTAGACTTTGGGAAGTTCGTCTTTAGTGGAAGCCACTACACCTAACACCGGCAACCCCAATTCGTCTTCAATTTGAACAACACTTTGTATGGAATCATCCCAGTGGTCTTTTAACAAAGCCAATCCAATACCACAAAATAATCCCACCACCGTTCCTATCAATAAGTTAACGATTGGATTTCCCACTTTTTCTGGTATATTTGTTCCTTCATTTTTATTGAGCATCGTTATATCTTCCAATTCCAAAGAACTCTTCATTTTTTCCACTGAAGTGGCTGCCAGAAGGTGGGCAAGCTCTTGGGATCGTTCCAGATCATTATCTCGTATAACAATAGAAATAATCTGGGAACCTTCCTTATTTTTCACTGTGATTCTTTCCTCCATCTCTTCCTGGGAAAGCTTGAAATGATCCTGTACAGTTTCCAATACAATCGGACTGGTAATAAAATCAACCGTTGATGCAATTAACCTGTTAATGGTTTGGGTATCAGTATAGACCTCCCCGTCATGACCGAAGTTTCCTATGAGGATATATTCTTTTGCTTCATAAGTGGGTTTCAATAAGAAAAAAATCGCTGCGCCACTCAATAGCGAAACGCAGAGTGTAGTGATCAAAATGGTCACTACCCTTCGTTTGAATATACGGAAGAATTCTCTTATATCCATCTGTTCCCTCATGAATTCACCCCCTCATACCTGCAAGGGATTCCTGCTGATAATAATGAACGGTTTCCAATAGTCCTTTTTGAAGTGAATGGCAAGGTGACCACTGCAGCATTAATTGTGCTCGATCATTTTGTAATACACTTGAGCGAATGTCCCCTTCTCTTCCTGGTCTCAAAACAGGCAGGATAGGCTTCCCCGTAATGGTTGCCAATTGCTCAATGATTTCTAGAATTGATATCTCCTGACCCGTCCCTATATTAAGGATCTCTCTATTACCGTTTGTTAACGCGGCAACATTTGCACGCGCTACGTCTTTGACAAAGATGAAGTCTCTCGTCTGCTTTCCATCTCCAAACATCACAGGTGATTCTCCTTGAATTAATTTCTCGATAAAGACAGCTATGACTCCAGCTTCTCCCCGGGCATCCTGTCGTGGCCCATATACATTGGCGTAACGTAGAATAGAATAGTCAAGATGATGGGTTTCTGCGAAAATGTGGATACACTTTTCTGCGTGCCCTTTGCTCAGCCCATAAAAGGATATCGGCTGGAGGGGATGTGCTTCATCAACTGGAAGATAGACCGGGTTACCATATACAGCTGCGGTAGATGCAAATACAACTTTTTTGACATTATGACGAACACAAGCTTGTAAAATGTTGAGTGTACCAATAATATTTTCTTCACAATCGTATAAAGGGTCTATGAAAGAGTGACTTACAGAAACTTGTGCTGCCTGATGAATGACAAAGTCCGGCTCCTCTTTGGCAAAAAGATCATCAATATTCCCTCGAACATCCTGCTGATAGAAACGCACGTGTGGAGGAATATTTTTCAAATGCCCTGTCACCAGATTGTCTACCACGACAACCTCGTATTGTGAATCTACTAGTGCTTCTACAATATGTGACCCTATAAAGCCCGCCCCACCAGTTACTAACACTTTCATGGCCATCTTCCTTCCGATATTTATCGTAGAATATCCTGTTCCAATCGGTCACTCTTCCAAGGCTGATAAATGGTTACCCCGCCCCTCATCTGCAACCCTGTCTTTCGGTAAATTCAATCTCAAATGATTCTCCGACGAATCCTTGGTTAATTCTAGTAAGGTTTGACGAGCATTCATGAAAGCAACGTCCCACACCATACCCTCTATGATGTTATGGGATCCGGAAAGAATCACCGCTTTGTCGGTTCGCTCGGTCAGTTGGATCTGCAGATTATCAAATATGTTCCCAGATACTTCATTCGGAACGGTCACAGCGCTATTGACCTGGATACAGACAACGCAGTCATCCAACGTCATATTGACGAACCTGTTACCATTGATGAAATTGTCATTCTCTCCTCCAACTGGTGGTGTGGCCTCTAAGAGCACCGCCGTGTGAAATCCACTTACGTTCACTCCCGAAACATTCACGAAGCTGATAAATTCCCCAGATGATCCTGCTTTAAAAAAGATTCCTTTTCCACGATTGGTACCGCTGGAGTTATACAATGTCACATTGTCAATATGAATTCGATTGGTCGTCCAGACCTGTTCTTCACCACTAACATAAATGGCAGCACCACGGAATTCAGGAGTAGTAATTTCAATGGTTCCATTCGTAATCGAGGTTTTTTGCTCTACCTCCAAAACGTTGAAATTTCCTTCAACCAAAAGTTTCGTAGCCGTGCCCATTTCGAGCGTAACCCCTTCTTTCAATTTCAATCCCCGATTCAGTATGTAGGTCTTCCCAAGTAACTGGACAGGCAGATTGTCGTTTTCGTAGCTATAATCAATTGCAGCCTGGATGGCTGAAGAGTCATCCTGTTTATCATTTCCTTCTGCTCCAAATGCTTCCACCCTGACACCCCTGGGCTCTTCAATGGTCTCCCTGGATAATGAGCCAATTAACAGCACGACTGTTACCGTCAGCAGGACGATGGTTACACTATAAATATACTGCCTTTTCATATCTATTCCCCGCCTAAGAGTACTTCGAATACACTTGCTTCTTCTTGACCGCGTATAACCTGTTTTCTCTTCGATACTCCATTAGATGTTCCCCGCTCCGGATGACGATCAATTCCATATTACTTCCCGCCTTCCAGGAATAGGTTTTCCCTGCAGGAATCGTAAGGGTGGTCCCCGTACAGACTTTCGAGATTTCATCATTTAAGAACAGTGTTCCTTCACCTTCCGTCACCGTCCACACTTCCCTTTCCCCTTGACCCTGATCATGTAAGTTCCTGCCAGCGGTCAAATAGACTTTTTCTATAAGAGTTTCTGTTCCTTCTTTCCGTTTGCTGTACTCAAGAACTCTGCTCCATCCCCACCCGTATTCTTCATACATCGGACCATCTTGGAAATGGGAAACATACTCTTTGATTTTGTGGCTGCTCTTTTTATCCGTCACCAACAATCCATCCGGACTTGCGACCACTACGGTATCCTCCACTCCAATCAATATGATGGGGATTTCCAATTCATTCACGATACAAGAATTCATTACATCATTACTTATGACCCCTTTTCCGATTACGGGGGTTTCCATTTCATCCGTCAGGGTGTTCCACGTTCCAAGATCTTTCCAATAACCGGAATATGGAATAGCGATAATATTACTCGCCTTTTCAACTACTTCATAATCAAAGCTATTAGATTGGAGCTGACCATAATGCTTCAGTAAATCATCGTACTGGACAGGAATATTTTTTCGTTTGAGCAGTTGAATCATATAACCCAGTCGGAAACTAAACACACCACAATTCCAAAGAGCCCGCTGATGGATCAGTTTTTTTGCTGCTGTTTCATTAGGCTTTTCACAAAACTTGCTTACGTTAATAAAGTCACCTGACGTATCACTTCCCGGAACAATATATCCATACTTTTCAGACGGGTAGGTCGGTGTTACCCCCAGGAGTGCTAAATCAGCACCGCTCTCGTGCAGAGCACGTTCAAGCTCGGTTATCGTTTCAAAAAAATGGTCTTCCACGAATGGATCTACTGGCAATACCCCTATGGCCTCATCCAAGCTGCATCCTTCCACGGAATACAGATATACAGCTGCTAATGCGATTGCAGGAAACGTATCCTTCCGCTCTGGCTCGACCACCATGGGAATATTCGAACCGAGTTGGGTATGAAGCATTTCCACCTGAGAACGACTTGTTGTGACAATCACATCATCAGCAAGATTAGCTTTTTTGAGTTGCCTCCACACACGCTGAACCATTGACTCCATCTTTCCATTTTCATTTTTCAGTACTTTCAGGAATTGTTTGGACCTGGCATCGTTGGAAAGCGGCCACAGCCGCTTCCCTGAGCCTCCAGATAACAATACCATTCTCATATAAACACCCTCTTTCACTAATGAACGAGCATTTGTACATTTTTTTCTGGGGCTTCAGGATCTCTATGCGAGTCGGCATCCTTCCAGGTTTGAATTAACCTGGAACAGTTATGTTCCCACGAGTAATTCCTCTGGACAAAAGCTTGACCTGTAACAGCATAATGTTCTTGTAATTCGGGATTTTCAATCAGAACTTTAACAGCTGCAATCATCCCTTCTTTACTTCCCGTGCAAATCAGCTCATCTCCCCGCCTACCTGAAATCCCCTGCAAAGCTATTGGAGAAGCGATTGTCGGAAGACCGCACGCCATCGATTCCACAATTTTGTTCTGCATTCCTGTTCCTGATTTCATTGGATATATACCAATTTGCGCCTGTAGCAGTCGACTGCATATATCTTCAACAAACCCGGTAACCACCACATTATCCTTGCCATGCAAAGCCGTCACTTTCTTTACTGGATCTTTACCTACAATATAAAAATGATACTCCGGGTATGCCTGATGAATATGTGGCCAAACCTCTTTTACAAAGTCCACGACAGCTTCGACATTTGGATAGTATTGCATGTTTCCATGAAAGAGAATGATTTTTTCCTTTGTGATGTCAGGATAGCGGGACAGATGTTGTTTCGTGATAAAGGTTCCATTTGGATTTACGACAATATGTCCGTTTCTTAAGTATTTTTTATCACTTTCAGAAACGACCATTGTCCGGTCAAATTTCGTTAATATATCTTTCTCATATCGTTTCATCAGTTGTGACTCCAGGAGGAATAATGGTTTTAGCCATTTGCTTTCATTTTTGGCACGCCGCTCCATATTCAGTGACAGTGCATCAATCATGTCGATACATTTCTGGACATTGGTATCAATGAAGTACTCGGCAACCCTGGCAGTCTGCACATGAATTATTTCCGGTTTAATTCTTTTACATATATCCATCACACGGTCTCTTACTTTAGGATGAAAAAATAGGTTTACTTGAATCGGTTTAAAGTTATACATCGTTTTAAATGACCTGAGCAGACTTTGCAGTGGGTGGGCAGTAAATAGAATAACCTCCTTACAATAAGGGGCAAGTTTATCTTTAACGAGCTCCCTTTCCTGTTCCGATTTTACAAAGGTAATCAGATGAACTTGGTAGCCATTTGCTTTCAGTTGCTTGATCTGTTCCCACGCAATCAGCTGGTCCCCTTTATGCGGTGGGTATGGCGGCCTGGAAGACATATACATTACTTTCATTAATGTTCCTCCTATTCATTTATCTGGCACCTTCACCAGTCATCACGACTTTAAAAGTCAAAAGAAGTATTTTTACATCGAGGAAGAAACTTCTCTTACGAATATACTCCAAATCGTAAGCGAGCTTTTCTTCGGGAGTGATATCATATCCTCCGTTTACCTGTGCCCACCCTGTCAATCCAGGCTTGATGGCCAACCGCTTGATAAACCCTGGTGTTTTCTTATTGAAAATCTCGGTAAAAATAGGACGTTCCGGCCTTGGGCCGATAATACTCATATCCCCTTTTAATACATTGAGAAGCTGTGGAAGCTCATCGATCCTTGTCTTTCGGAGATACCTGCCGATTCTGGTCACCCGCATGTCGTTTGTGTCTGCCCATCTTGGTCCGTCTTTTTCGGCATCCATTTCCATTGTGCGGAGCTTTAGCAACTGAAAGTATTTCCCCTTCATTCCTACCCTCTCTTGTCGATAAAACACCGTACCTTTCGTATCCAATTTTATAACTATAGAAAAAATAACTAAAAAAGGAAAAGCAACTACTAAACCAGCAATAGCCAGAACAATATCAAATAATCTTTGTACCATGAGATATGTAGCAGATGACAAAGGGTTGTTCTCCACGAAGAACAAATCATCATTCACAGAATCCCCTTCAGCAATACGCATTTCATCGACTTTCAGCGACAAAATCCTCACCTCCGAAATAATCCTTATCGAATTTTATCGATAATTGTTCACTATAAAGAACTAAACCTTGCATGTATACTAACAAATTTCCAGTTTGTTAGATAGTGACATTTGAATTATTTTCCGTTTTTTCCAAGAAACAGTGACCAATCTCTTTTGACATGGTCGAAACAATCTGAAAATATCTTGACGATGGATTCAGGGAGGGTAATCAAGCAAATGAAAGTCGTGAATAACGGAATGAAAAACAAGAGGTTGGTTCAGGATGACAACTATCCTCTACTTTTTGGAACCATTGATATTTTCAGGGAATAAGATATGAAGACAAGCATTACATTTGTGTTGATGCTCTTGGAACAATGCTAAACATAAGAAAGTTGGGAGAAAAGATGAATGAAGACATCTATGTAGAAAGCTTCAGCGGTGTGAATGACTCTCTTAAAATTCAGGCAGCCATTGACTATGCCAGAAACAATAACGGGAAGACCGTAAAGTTGGGAAATAGAAATTATTTAATTACAGCACCAATCGTTATTAAGCAAGGCGTGAAATTAGTGTTCGATTATGGAACGCAGTTTATTGTCGAGGGGAACTTTCGGGTACTGGAAATTCAACAAAACGCCTCACTGGAAGGAGCATATATCGCTATCAATGACCCGGCATTTAATTCAGAGGTCATCTACTTAAATGGGAAATACAAATATTACAATACATGGAACCGGACCCAGATAAGAGATATTAATATTGTCAACTGGTACAGTAGCCACAAAGGTATCGGCTTATCACTATTCTCCGGCGGTGCCGGCCATGAAATCTCTTTCGTCCATTTTGAAAATATCAAAATCGCAGGAATGAAGATTGGTATAAAGCTAGTCGCCAACCGGCCCTCTACTGGAATGGCTTGGATCAATGCGAACCGCTTTCTCAGCTTGTCACTGGATGATTGTATTGAAATGATCACCATGACTAGCAGTTCTACCATCCCATATGAAATCAGTGGTAACCTCTTTAAAGACCTCCAAATTCAACCCACATCCATCACAACCAAAATCATGAAAGTTACTGGACAGTTCAACCATTTTGACGGAATGATATGGGATGTGTCAGCTATCCCGCACAACGGTCCTGTGATCGAACTGACCGCTGACAGTATGGATACCACCCTCAATACCCCTTCCGTACCTGACAACCGAATTACTGATAATGGGCAGCGAAATAAGGTCAATCTGTAAGGGGAAAACGGCGTCCCGCTAACGCCACTTTTTCTGTTAACAATACGTTTAAATCAATAAAAAACAAAAAAGGTCCGTCCCTCACCACGGTAAAACATTACCGCAATGAGGGACGGACCTTTTTTCTATTCTTTTGTCAATGTACTACCGATTATGATAGGGATTTCATTCTCCCTTTTAATTTCAAATTGCCGAGCACAATCCCACATAAGATGATGACAACACCTGCCCATTGTGAAAAACTGACCACTTCAGCTAATATTAGAGCGGACATAGTTACGGCCACTGGAAGTTCAGAAGCTGTTAAGATGGTGCCAAGTCCCGGCCCAACATGGGGCATTCCGATTGAAAATAAGAGTGGGGGTAAAGCAACGCCAAAGAAGCCGAGCAATAAACCATACTTTGCGACCCCCGCCAAAGTATGTAAATCACCTAAAAACGTGGGTGGAAATAGTAAGAATACGACAATTAAACCACCTGTGGAAAGGAAAGCACTTTTCAGAACGGGTGGAGAATCTTTTCCGACCGAACTGCTAAGTGTTATAAAAGTAGTAAACGTCAAAGCCGAAAGCAATCCCCAGACAGTTCCTTGCATAGATAGAGCAACTTCACTCTTTGAAACTGCCCCCGCAGCTAATATGGAACCGATTATAAGAATACCAATTGAGATGATTTTACCTTTAGTTGGTTTTACTTTATAAAAAACCCATTCGAATAGAGTGCCTACCCAAACAAACTGAAATAGAAATATGATTGCAAGGGAAGCATTAAGTGTCTGCAGCGCCTGATAATAGAACACACCGGTCAGCCCAAACGGAATTCCAGATAATAATAATTTAAAAGCTTGGTTGAAAGGAATTCTTTTCTTTTTTGTAAACAGAACCAGCACCCAGGTAAGCAAAGCTCCAAATAAATATTGGCCCCCTGTTACCTCAGTTACGGAAAAACCTGCTGAATAAGCAAGTTTGACGAATGTTGATAAGATCCCATAACAGCATCCACCCAAAAATACTACCAATGCATATTGCCAAGTTTTCATTTTCCCTCACCCTTTCTTCACATAAAAAAGCCACACAATAGTCAATTGACCATTGTGTGGCGAAAATAGAGCTGACTCTATAAAAATCCACTTCCTAAAAAGGTTTTATCATTTAATTTAGATGTTACTAAAAGACTGTTTACAACAATACTTTCATTGAAAAGAATTATACCATTTCCGATTGGGCCTGTCATCTGAAATTCCCTATCAGAACGATAGAGTTTTCTTCCATCAGTTAATATTATATATGGACTGTTTCACTGACTGTATAATCTCATCAAAAGCCTCTAAAGCAGATGTAGAATCCCGTTTTCGAATCGCCTGAAGCAGCTTTTCATGGTAGGGATAGCTCTGGTCAAAGATGTCATCGATGCCAAAAGGCTCATTCCAGAACTCGTGAAATGTGTCCCAAACGGAGTCGATGATGCTTTCAAGCATCATGTTTTTGGAAGCTGCGTATATGGCCTGATGGAAGCGTGCATCAGCTTGGTTTGCAAGTTGTCGTTGCCCCGTTTGGAGAAAATGGACATATTGCTGAAGGTGATACGTCATTTCCTCCACATCTTCATCACTCGCTGCCTTCACCGCCAGTTCGACGGCCTTTTTCTCAAGAGCCTCTCTAACCTCCAGTGTTTCAAGGAGAAAGTTCTTTTTATCTTCGACTTCGAAAGCCATTTGGATTTGAAAAGGTTTACTCTCCCTGATGAACGTCCCTTTCCCATTTAATACCTCAATGACCCCTTGTGATTCGAGGAGTTGCAGTGCTTCCCTCAAGGATGACCGGCCGATTTGCAAAATATCTACAAGCTCAGCCACAGAAGGCAGACGGTCCCCGTATTTTAATCCTTCGTCCTCTATATATTTCTTTATTTCATCTGCTCCTATTTCTGATAAGCGCTTTTTCTTTATGGCTTTCATTCTTTCACCCCAACGATTAACCTGTTTTTCTTATTATACTATTGATAGGTTTGATAAGAAAATGTACTTATTTTATTTTCTGAATAATCCAACCTTTCATACAGGTTGATAGTATGATAATATAATGGCAATAGAGTCAACAGAGGAAAGGCAGATGGCAAAATGGATAACTACGATACTCACATTTGTACGCAATATGGAGATCACCCCGCTGAACATAAAGGAGCGGTATCTCCTCCGATTTATCAGACCAGTCTTTTTGCGTTCGAAAGTTTTGAAGCGTTTACACAAGCACAAACGAAAGAGAGAGAGAACTATGTTTATACACGGGGAGTGAATCCGACAACCGAACTTTTAGAGATGAAACTAGCTAAACTGGAGCGTGGAGAAAAGTGTAAGTGCTTTGGATCGGGGATGGGTGCCATTAGTTCCGTCTTCTTTTCGCTCCTGGAGAGTGGGGATCATGTGCTCTTCGTCAATGACATTTATGGACCGACAAAACAACTTATCACATTTTTCCATAAATTCAACATTACATATACCACTGCGTATGACGATGTCGAGTCACACATTCAACCAAACACAAGGGTCATTTACGTAGAAAGCCCCGGGACAATGAATATGAATGTCATTCACTTGGAGAGCATCTCTGCTCTTGGGAAAAAGTACGGCATCTATACAGTCATCGATAATACATGGTCCACACCCCTTTTCCAAAAACCGTTGACCCATGGATTTGATCTTTCCATCCATTCCTTGACGAAGTATATCGGGGGACATAGTGATGTAACAGGAGGAGCTGTCATTGGGAGTCATGCCCTTGTCGACAAGATCTTTGAATTCGGCTTTCAGCTGAATGGATCCACCCTTTCTCCTCAAGATGCCTCTCTCATCATTCGAGGATTAAGAACACTGCCTATTCGGATGCAGCAGCATCAGCAAAATGCTTTGATGGTGATAGATTATTTAAAAACGAAAGAGGAAATTGCTAAGATTTATCATCCAAGTCTTCTTAAAGTGAAAGAGTACCCTTATATAAGACATCAAATGAAAGGGTATTCAGGCGTCCTTAGCATTGAACTCAAGGAAGGGGGGTTTGAAAATGTCGCTGCATTCATTAATTCACTGACATTATTCAAAATTGGAGTAAGTTGGGGCGGCTATGAAAGCTTAGTCAACTCACCGATTAAACCACACAACGCAGATGAACTGATAAAAGCAGGGATCAGCACAGGCTTGGTTCGTTTTTCTATCGGTCTTGAAAGCCCTCATTCCCTGATCAGTGATTTAGAAAACGCATTCCAATCAATATCTCTCACTAAATCTTAATTCGAGGAGATGATTCATTATGAGTAAAGAGGGTATTAGACGTCCATCCGTCGGTATGGCCATGATTCCAATCATGATAGCCCTTGTCATTTTTATTGGAGGAATTGGAATTCTGAAATATCAAGCTGAGCTGATGTTGATATTTGCAGGCGTCGTGTTTTCCATATACGCCATTTGGTGTGGTCATAAGTGGGAAAAGATCCTTACCGTTATGGGGGAAAAAATCAAAACCGCACTGCCCGCTATCCTAATTCTATTTAGCATCGGGCTGATCATCGGTACTTGGATGTTATCGGGTACCATACCATTTTTCGTCTATTATGGTCTTGAAATCATCGATCCTGGTTATCTCTATGTTTTAGCTTTCATCGTTACTGCCATCGTATCTACATGCGTTGGGACATCCTGGGGATCTGCCGGTACGATCGGGGTCGCTTTGATGAGTATTGCCCAAACGATGGACGTTTCCCTTGCGATAACTGCGGGTGCCGTCGTTTCCGGTGCTTACTTCGGAGACAAACTTTCTCCCCTGTCCGATACGACAAATATGAGCTCGTTAGCCGCTGGTTCCAACTTGTACGAACATATTCAGCATATGATGTATACATCAATCCCTTCATCCATCATCGCCATCATCGTCTTTTATTTTGCCGGTCTAAACATTGAATCAACTCCGGGTCAACTTAGTAACATCGATGAAATGCTTTCAGGGATCGATCAACTGTTCAACTTGAATGTCCTTGTCCTCTTGCCGGCTGTCATCGTCATTGCCGGCTCCCTGATGAAGAAAAGTCCGCTCATCGTCTTGTTCAGCTCTGCTTTAACGGCAATGGTCATTGCCTTCTTTTTTCAACAAGCTACAGTTGCTCAGCTGTTCACGGCTGCCGTTGAAGGGTTCAATGTTGAGATGGTAACGGCATCAAACCCGGGTATTGATCCGACGGTTATTTCAGAAGCGATGCAGGGGCTTTTGAATCGAGGCGGCCTGTATTCAATGTATAATGCTACTTTCTTTATATTTTGTGCCTTTTTCTTTGCAGCTGCCATCGAAGTTTCACAGGCTCTGAACGTCGTCCTTGAAAAAATGATCTCTTATCTTAAGTCAATAGGCAGTGTCATTTTAGCGTCACTTGTTACTGGCTTTGCCGTCATCAACTGTACCTCCAATGCCTTGGTGACATACTTCCTAATCAAAGATATCTTCGGAGACGTTTATAAAAAGAAAAAACTGCATCCGGTCAATCTATCCAGAAGTATGGAAGATTCCGTAACGATCACAGAAGCATTGATGCCATGGACGGTTTCAGGGGTCTTCATGGCCACCACTCTTGGAGTGAGCAACTTCGAATTCTTACCTTGGGCCATTTTCAACCTCGGTGGATTTGTCTTCTCCCTTTTATACGGCTTTATGGCACCATACACAAACAATTTCGGAATTCGAAAATTGACGGAAGATGAGGTTGAAGAAGACATGGGATCCTCCAAAAAGGTTATCTAACCATGACTTGCTTCATTGCTCCATAATAATCCATAACCTATTTTTCCGAGTCCAATAGAAATAAAGAGGCTGTTTCCTATAGGTAACTATTTAGGGAAACAGCCTCTCGGATTATAACAACTTTCGATTTATTACGTTGAGTATCGAAAGTCTCCCTCTACTCTCAAAGAAAGAATGATGCCAATCCCCCCGTCACCCCTTCTTCTTTTTCCTATTTTTCAAAAACGCAACAAGAAGAAGAAAGATCGGAATCCCCACAAAGAGAGGCATATGCAAGATAAACATTGCTATCTCCATTCCTTCATGGATATGCTCTTGAAAGTTGCTCGCAATCGTCATTGACATAAATAAGACGACCAGGCCCAAGGGATAGGACAGACGTGAAGGTGATTTTATTTTAAATAAGCTGGCTGAGCCTATGACTGCTGCATAAAACAACAGGCTTATCTTAAAAAAAATACCGATCACTAAGGCAAGCATAAAAAATACATCCAAGCGTTCCAAAAAATCTGCTACTTGGATGGTCTGAACTGTACTAAGAAGCGGAAATTGGGAACGTGCCGTCAGACCCACGCCGAGGACGCTAATATTAATGAGCATCGTTAGAATCAGATTGATTCCACTTAAACCCGTTGCACAGATCATCGTCAGCTTTACCTTCTTGGGATTATTCATGTATGGCAAAATCATCGTAAATACAATGGCTTCTGTAAACGGGAAATATAAGGTTTGAGTGAAAACCACTTTGAGGACAGGTTTAATCCCTTCTTCAAGTACCGGTTGCAAGTTGGTGAAATCAATTAAACCGGAGCTTATAATCAATATGAATCCAAGGACGGAAAGAATAAACATAAGTGAAAAAAGCAGTTCACCTGATCGGGCAACGACCTCAATCCCTTTTCGAACCATGTATATCACAACAAGCATGAGCAGTGCATTCGCGATGAATAAAGGCGTTTCCGGATAGGCAAAGGTTAGCAGCATTTCGCCAAAGTCGCGAAGAACCCTTGAAGCATCATACATAAAGAAAAAAAGGTAGATAAAGGCAAGTACAGTTCCCATCACTTTACCGAGAATCTTTTGCATGTACTCGGTAGGCAGAAGATCGGGATAATACCAATATAGTTTATGATAAACTAGTACAAGGACGATGCTGAGGACCATTCCAAGCAGGATAGCTATCCAGGCATCCTGTTTGGCATCTATGGCAAGAGGTACGAGTAAAGCACTGCCCATTTCAAACAAAACCATTAAGATAAAGAGCTGACTGGCACTAATTTTGGCTTTCTCCACTCCACTGGTACCTCCTTTTCCTCTCGTTTAATCATCACTTAAACTTGATAGAAACGATTTGTTTCGTAATCCCGCACGACGGATATAGGCTTCCACTATTATATCTACCTTTAATTCGGGAAAGTACACATCGTTCCACATCGGCTTTAGCCTCTTCCATTCATCCGGATTGGAACGTCTGATCGCTTCGCCAAATCCAAAGATATCTACCTTATTCGTTTGAGCCTGTTCAATCGTTCTCTTTAATTCTTTAGTAATCTCTTTCTCCACCTCTTTTTCCATCTTTGAAATAACATCTACCTTGGTGATATCGACTGGTACATTCATTTCACCTAAACTGCCTTCCGCACGAGTATGAATTGAGATATGAGGCTCTCCATTCTTGACTTCAGCATACACGTTTGTCGTTTGACGGATCGTTTGATAGGCGATGGCATCTTTCGTTTCTTTCCAATCAATGTTGATATCTGTCCCTTTGATTTTATCCAGGATCCATACGATTCCTCTCGCCTCTTTACCATACCGCCAATCCACTAACTTTCCTTCTTTGATAATGGCGACTCCACTGGCTTCTAGGGTGGATTCAGGCTCACTTTCTTGAATATTCTCTAACTGACTCGCATGCTTCGGATTTCCTACAAGACGAAATCCAGAGACCACGGTTGCTTGATCTGGGGATTGCATTCCTTTCATCACGTCTTGGATTGAGGTCTTGATGGTCTCTCCCCATACTTTTTGGGAGAATTCCAATGTTTTCAACACCTTATTCGCTGGGATTTTATCAACGGGTGTTAATGCTTCCACGAGGGCTTCTGCAGATGAATCATTCGCAATGACCATAGTGGTAGTGACTCGATATTCATGATCCCGGTCAATGGCATCAATTAGTTTAGCCACCCCTTCTTCTCTTGCAAGGTTTTCCCCCACGACCACCAGATTGGCATGAGCATAGTATAATCTCCGGGAAATTTTACTGGAAGCATGCCTGCTTGCCTCTACTAAATTATTTCCGGTAGCCGAATAGATGGTAACAGGCGGGCTTTCAGTCCCTCCACCACCTCCGCGTATTCCTCCAGCCACGTTCCCGGGATTAATAATTTGAAGGGTAATCATATATTTTCCATCTTCCGTTTTATCCACTCCCATAGCTGCTACGATTGCAAGATCGGTTAGCTCTTTTTTGCTCCAGCAGCCCGAAAGAGTGACGGTCATGCTCATCAGTATTAAGAGAAATATCCCTTTACGATTCATTGTTATCACCTTCTTTAAGATCGCGACTGACCATGGCACGGGATGTTGGAGGATTGGGTCGCTGATTCTTTCCTTCCCGCACTGTATTTGCACTTAGTAGGCGCGGTCTTTGTCTTAGTGACCACCATGGTAACCTTATAAATGTATCTCCATTATTCACCGGTATAAAGGGGGCGAATGGGGCCATGTATGGTACACCGAATGAGCGTAAGCTGCATAGATGCACAACCATCATCAGCAGGATCAATATAATCCCGTAAAATCCGAATGTTGCTGCACCAATCATAAACATAAATCGGATTAAGCGAGCGGAAATAGCCATATCAAAAGAAGGTGTGGCAAAACTGGCAATCGCTGTGATCGATACAATAATGACCATGGCCGGTGACACAATGCTCGCTTGAACGGCTGCCTGCCCGATGACAAGTGCACCGACAATGGATACTGCCGAACCAATCGCCTTCGGCAGCCGAATCCCCGCTTCCCGTAAAATTTCAAATGTTATTTCCATCAGGAGGGCTTCCACGAATGCTGGAAAAGGAACGGCTTCCCGCTGAGCAGCAATGGCCACTATGAGCGTGGTTGGCACCATTTCCTGGTGGAAGGTAGTGACGGCGACAAAGGTTGCAGGAGCAATCAGCGAAATCGTAAACATCAAAATACGTAAAAGGCGAATCGATGTCGCAATATCAAAACGGGCGTAATAATCCTCTGCAGATTGGAAAAATTGGATAAACAAAGCAGGGGCAATCAGGACAAACGGGGTTCCATCGACAAAAATGGCGATCCGTCCCTCAAACAGATTCCCTGCCACTACATCGGGTCGTTCCGTGTTGAAAATCGTTGGAAAGGGAGTCATCGTTTGATCTTCAATCATCTGCTCGATATAACCCGATTCCAAAATACTATCGATATCAATCCTGTTTATCCGCTGACGAACTTCTTCCACAACCTTATCATTGGCAATGCCATGTATGTACATAAGTGTTACATCTGTTTTGGTGACACGTCCTACCTTCAAGGACTCCATCCATAAATCAGGGGTCTTTATGATACGCCTGATCATAGCTGTATTGGTCCCAATCGACTCTGTAAATGCTCCTTTTGGGCCACGGACCACCATTTGGGTAGTCGATTCCGATATGGAGCGTTTTTCTCCACCTTTCGTGCAAGCACTCAAAGCCTTAGCGATCCCGTCCACAAGGATGAGGGTGTCACCAGCCATTAATGATGAAAACAGGTCATCCCAGGTGTCAAAGGAGGTCACTTTCCCTATTGTCATCATGTATTCAGAAATCATCTCTAATGCATCGTGCTCATTCAATTTTTCTTTATGCTCATCTTTCATCATGGACTGCAGCAGGAACTCTTGAATCGATCGATTGTCTACAATTCCTTCAACATAGACAAGCGCCGTATTAATATCCGAATTCTCCCCCATTTTTAATTGTCGAACGACGACGTCTGAACTGTTTCCTGTTTTTTGCCGGATGATGTCAAGGTTGTCAGATAACGAATCTTGAAGATGATCTTCTGAGTGATCAGCAGCTTGATTTTCAGCATCCGGCTGGTGGTTCTTTTTTGGTTTTCGACCTTTAAAGAACGAAGGCATAGATTCTGGCACCCTTCTTTTATTTTTTATTACTTTAACCATATCAGGGGCTTTTATGTAATTATTAACAAAAGAGATGACTGCATGAATCAAGACCAAAGAGAAGAACCTAATAGGAGGAGTGTGATCCGCATGAAAATCATGTTTATTTCTCTATTAATGATGGGAAGTTTAATGGCTTTTTCTTTAAGTCTCGATATTTATCAAGGGTTTGATCTATCAGAAGCTCTGTACAATGCTGTCAGTCCCTTTCGAGTAATGGAGATAGCCGAATTGGTTGTGCTGTTTTTTCTTCTATTCCTTTTCTTGGCTGAGTCTGCCTATGTTGTTATCAAGAAGAAAAAGGAAGACAAATAAGTACACGGTTCACACCTTCATACAAAAAAAGATGAGCCTCTAAAAGCCCATCTCCTCTCTTCTATATATTCTCTTGCTTCAATCCTTCAATGATATTCTGCTTCTTGACCTTTCCGATGGAATAAAGCATGGCCGAGCTGACGATGATGAAAATCGCTGCGATGACAGATAGGATATCGATCCATGGCAGCACGAACCCGTAATCGAAGGTCTCTCCGACAGACCGGTGGATCAGATACATGACACCGATACTGATTGGCAGACCGTACAGTAAGGCCTTGACTCCGTAAAAGATGCTTTCATAGTTGATCATTTTATTAAATCCTTTTGGCGTCATCCCAACAGATTTCAGCATGGCGAATTCCCGTTTTCTCAAAGAGATACTCGTTGAAATCGTATTAAAGATGTTTGCGATGGAAATCAATGAAATTAGTGCGATGAACCCGTACGTGAAGACTGACAGAAACAGGATAAGTTGTTCTTCCTGCTGCCTTTCTTGATAGACATTGTATATATACAGATTCGACGGCACCACTTCTTCCAGGGCTTTCTGGGTGTCCATCGGAGCAGTACTGTTCATATATATTTGGCCCCTGGCTTCCTTTCTGATCTGCTCATCCATCACGGTGTCAAGCGTTTCCATGGGCACGATGACATCCAAGCCCCCGATCATTGCGGTACGGACCCCCATCGGTACTTGGTCTGTCATTGCCCCGATCGTAAACGATCCCAAAGGCTTCGATTTCTCTGTCGCATAGTCCGTGAAAATCAAATCCAGGACGTCTCCCGGTTCAGTTACGATCGATTTGGTCTCGATGAACTTGGACGTGGTCGGATCCTGATACGAAATCTGATCTATGACAATTGCTGTTGGCTTCTTGGGATCGTCGAACATCTTGAGATCCGCGCCTGCTTTTTTGGCAAAGGCTCTAAAACTCTGTTCATCCATTCCATATACATTCACATAGTATGGATAACGTCCATTATCAAGGGTGATGTTATCCCGTTTGATCATGTCTTTCAATTCTTGAGGGAATTTGCCTTTGTCAATAAGTACAGTCGCATTCAGACTTTTTTGGACACTGTACGTTGTGACATGTTCCAGATGAACCAAGTCTTCCAACTTACCTGTATCCCCTGTATTAGCGGATACAGAAATATCGAAATTCGTCCCCTCCTGGGACATGACTGCCGATTTCTTCAGATTATCTGTAAAGAATGACACCGATAAGAAGAGGACGATACTAATCACAAGGGAAAAAATCGTCGCATGGTAACGTCGTTTATTCCGTTTCAGATTCTTCAATCCGATTTCCGCTTCCAGCCCGAACAGCTTCCTGACAAGCCTGGACGTTTTGACCGTCTTACCAGTCAATTTGACATCCTGCGTCTGCCGGATCGCATCGATCGCTGAAATCTTTGATGCTTTTCGTGCAGGTATATACGTGGAGATAAATATCGTCACACTTGAAATCAAGCATGAAACGAGGACCGTTGACGGTGTGACGACAACCTGCAGTCTCTCAGAAATGCCCAATGCCCCGTCAATGTAGGTATTGATGAACCAAAAGGTAGCTCCGATCCCTAAGACTCCTGCTAATAAACCAAGTGGAATGCTGATGAGTCCGATGACCATCCCTTCGAAAAAGACGGAATTTCTCTTCTGTTTCTTGGTCGCCCCCACACTCGAAAGCATCCCTAAGTGTCTGGCACGCTCGGATACACTGATGGCAAATGCATTGTAAATAAGTGATACTGATCCGATAATGATGACCGCCATGATGATCCCTAATAATGAGAACAGAGTCAAGCGGAGATTGTCATTGTCCGTCACACCATAGTAGCGCAGCAATTCTTTATTGAAAGCAACTTTCTCAATGCCATTCTCTTTTGCCAGTTTCTCTGCATGCTCAAATACGGATGAGTTCACTTTGTCCAATACCACGACCGCATCCACCATATCCGACTTATTCAAGGAACTCTTATCGATATACCCAAGTACTGTATAACCGGGAGACCATGCCGGTTCCCATGATGGGCTTTCTATGATACCCGTAACAGTGAAGGTCTCCATGGAGTTCACTTCAAGCCTTTCCAGAATGCCCTCTCCGTCCCGTTGGAGCGGGTCATTCTGTCCTAATGGCTCGCTTTCCCCCTCCAACATCCTGCTCCCGATATCCAATTTGATCTCGTCCCCGATTTCGTATTGAACACCGGCATCATTGGCGATTTGCTCAGAAATGACTACTTCCTGTTCATCAGAAGGCAGGCGACCTTTACTCAACTCGATCGGAAACTGCTTCAAGCCTTCTTCATTATATTGTTTTATATATAGATAAGGCTTATCTTCTACCTTGGCCCCATCGAGTTTTGCATACCCCAAGTCGTTAGATAGGAGCAACTTTCCCGTATCTTCGTCGTTCGCTATCGCTTCGATTTGATCGGGGCTGACATTTTGATATTGGACATGCCACTCGCCATTGTCGGCTATCGATTGTCTTTTCATAATGTCCAGGAATGAAACGCCGAGGGTCGCAACGGCCATGATCATCGACACCGAGATGATCACCCCGGTGATGGTCACAAGGGTTCTTCTTTTGTTTTCTTTCAGATGCCGTATCGTTAGTTTGTTGATGATATTCACGGGCGGATCACCTCATCCTTTGCAATCCTTCCGTCTGCGATTTCGATCACCCGATCTGCCTGCAGTGCAATTCGTTCATCATGAGTAATGATGATCAATGTCTGGTTATAGGTTTTGTTGAACATTTTTAACAGTTCAATGATTTCTGTAGAGTTCTTGCTGTCAAGATTTCCTGTCGGCTCGTCTGCAAGAATAATGGCAGGATTACTGATCAGCGCTCTCCCGATGGATACACGTTGCTGCTGTCCTCCGGATAATTGGTTCGGCAGATGGTTCAACCTTTCATGTAGGCCCATCGTCGTCACAAGATCAGTCAACTGCTTTTGATCTACACGATGCTCATCCAGTAACATGGGGAGGGTGATGTTTTCTTCCACCGTCAAGATCGGAATCAGATTGTAGAACTGATAGATCAACCCGATCTGTCTTCTTCTGAAAACGGCCAGCTGGGTTTCATCCAATTGATAAATATCGGTTTGATCGATTAGCACTTTCCCACTTGTCGGACGGTCGACGCCTCCAAGCAGGTGAAGCAAGGTAGATTTTCCCGATCCAGAAGGACCGATGATGGCAACGAATTCTCCTTTTCTTACAGAGAATGAAACATCGTCGAGTGCCTTGACCGCCGTCTCCCCCTTGCCATATATCTTAGACAGATTTTCAATTTGTAAAATATTCATTTCGTACCTCCATAGTGTTGATGTAGACCCAGTATATCTGTCCAATATGACTTTAAAGTGACTATGAAAGTGACAATTTATTCACTTTAGGGGGTACGGAGAGCAAGAATCAACACCCTCCTATTTATAAAATTTAATCGAAAACACGGTACCATTTCCTTTTTTACTTCGGACCTCAAGATCCCCCTGCTGACTGGTGATGATGCTGTAAGCCATTGCCAGACCGATTCCCACACTGTCGTCGCTTGCATTCTTGCCTTTGTAAAAACGCCTGAATATATACGGAAGATCTTCCTTTGGTATTCCGTCTCCATTATCCCCAATGGTGATTTCAGTGTAGAGTGGATTCTCTAAAAATGAAATGGAGATTATCCCTTCTTCTCCCGTGTGTTCCACAGCATTTTTCAGGATATTGATGAGGGCTTCGGCCGTCCAGCGAAGATCACCTGTGAACGTGACCGATTCTTCCCCACGAACGTTCAATGTCTGTTCTTTAATATCCATTGGAATCAAGACAGACTGCACCGCACTCTGGAGTAAATCCCTGACGGCCACCTTGTCTTTCTTAAACGCAATGGTCCCTGCATCGATTTTGGATAATTTTAGAAGCGAAGAGACAAGCCACTCGATCCTTTCCAATTGTACCCGGATATGTTGAGTGAATTCTCCACGCTTGGATTCCTCCAATGTGCTGTCACTTAAGAGATCTGCCATCACCATCATCGAGGTCAAAGGTGTCTTCAACTGATGAGAGATATCAGAAAGGGCGTTGGTCAAGGTGAGTTTATCCTTCTCTAAAGATGAACGATGCTCAGAAAGCATCAAGGTCACCTTATAGATGTCATTCTTTAATATGCTGAGCTCCCCTTCTTGGTTATCCCGTACATCAAGGCTGTCATCTCCGCTGCTGATTTTCCTCAAGTAACCGGAAAGCTTTTCAATTTCCCGGTATCGCCACCTTGTATAGAAAAAGCTGCATCCTGCGAGCAAGCCGGATGTGACCAGCACAAACCATGCAACAGAAAGGGAATAAAGAAAACCTGCCAATACCGAGGCTCCGAGACTGATGAATAAAAGGCTGATGAAAAACCATTGGACTTCCCGATTCCTTAACATTTCAATCGCCTGCCTTATATCCCATACCGCGAACGGTCTTGATGATCGTTGGTCGCTGTGGTTGGTCTTCTAACTTCTCACGCAGCCTTTTGATATAAACAGTCAACGTGTTATCGTTGACAAAATCACCTGCCACGTCCCAAATCCGATCGAGAAGCTGTGCCCTCGTCAACACCTGTCCGACGTGATTGGCGAAGATGAGGAGAAGCCGATATTCCAAAGCGGTCAATATTACCTCGGCACCCCTCTTATACACTTTGCCCTCCAACGTGTTAATCCGGATATCCTCAATATCCATCCACACCTTTGCCTGTACGGGCTGTTTATGATACCGCCGGAGCACCGATCGGATACGGGAGAGCAGCTCACGGACCCGGAACGGCTTCGTAATATAGTCATCCGCTCCCATATCCAGCCCCATCACGACATTCACTTCGTCATCCAGCGCTGTCAAAAAGATCACCGGCTTATCGTCCCGCTTCTTCACCATCTCACACAAATCATAGCCGCTCCCATCAGGAAGCGACAAATCAAACAAACATAAATCGATTTCTTCCAACCGACTATGAATCATCCCTTTAGCAGACTCCGCATCGTAACAAAGAATCGTCTCATATTCCTCCTGGCGCAATGAATACTCCAACCCAGCCGCAATCGTTCTATCATCCTCTACCAACAACACTTTCATTTACATACACCCTAACCGTCATTCATTTTTATCACCATATTTTATCATGTAAGCGGAATGCAGGGACAGCCTCCGGCCAAATGATTCAGATTCGACATCTGTTTCATTCCTGTTATTCCCCGTCTATGTACTCTTATTCTATAAGGAGTCTCCTGCTTGTTACAATTCCTTAAAAATGCTTCGACTCAACACTTCACACTTTGAATCAGCCTCCCAGTCTACTATAATATAAGTAAGAATTATCACAATAGTCTAACACTTCATCTTTCGTAAGCTGTACAGCTTTTCTACGACTACGTGTCCCATATCAGAAAGGAGAATGGTAAATGGAAAACAATCAACGCCCTGATCAAAAAGATCACACAGCAGCATCGGGAAAGTGTCCTGTCACTCATCACAAGGATAGTGCCATCACAACGACGACGGCTCCTGGTGGTACAACGAATAAAGACTGGTGGCCGAATATGCTGAACCTCGGCATCCTTCGCCAGCATGACCGGAAATCGAACCCCATGGGGGAAGACTTCAACTATAAGGAAGAATTCTCGAAGCTGGATTACGATGCCCTGAAACAGGATCTCCATAACCTGATGACAGACAGCCAGGACTGGTGGCCGGCTGACTACGGTCACTACGGTCCATTCTTCATCCGGATGTCTTGGCATGCAGCAGGTACATACCGCGAGACGGATGGTCGCGGAGGCGGTTCCTCAGGTTCACAGCGATTTGCCCCCCTGAACAGCTGGCCGGATAATGTGAATCTGGATAAAGCCCGCCGCCTGTTATGGCCGATCAAGCAAAAATACGGGAATAAAATTTCATGGGCTGATTTACTTGTGTTGACAGGGAACGTAGCCCTTGAATCCATGGGCTTGAAGACGTTCGGTTTCGGTGCAGGACGCGAAGATATCTGGCATCCGGAAGAAGATGTGTATTGGGGAAATGAAAAGGAATGGCTCGCTGACAACCGTTATTCAGGCGACCGGGAACTCGAGAATCCACTCGCTGCCGTTCAAATGGGACTCATCTACGTGAACCCGGAAGGACCGAACGGAGAACCGGATCCACTCGGAAGTGCCCGTGATATCCGTGACACATTCGGACGCATGGGGATGAACGATTATGAAACCGTCGCGCTTATCGCAGGCGGTCACACATTCGGGAAAGCCCACGGTGCCGGAGACGCTTCCCTTGTCGGTGATGATCCGGAAGCGGCAGACATCGAAAATCAAGGATTGGGCTGGCTCAGTTCCCACGGAAGCGGAAAAGGACGCGACACCATTTCAAGCGGTGTTGACGGAGCCTGGACGACGAATCCGACGAAATGGGATAACGGCTACTTCGATCTTCTTTTCGGCTACGAGTGGGAGAAAACAAAGAGTGCAGCAGGTGCCTCCCAATGGACACCGGTTGGTATGACGGAAGAACATATGGCCCCTGACGCCGAAGATCCATCCATCAAAGTGAAGACGATGATGACGACGGCTGATATGGCGCTCCGTATGGATCCTGATTACGAAAAGATATCCCGTCATTTTCATGAAAATCCGGAAGAGTTCGCCGATGCCTTCTCCCGCGCCTGGTTCAAACTCCTTCACCGCGACATGGGTCCGAAAGCACGCTACTGGGGTCCAGAGTTACCGGATGAAGAGTTGATCTGGCAGGATCCGGTTCCTTCCGTGGATTACGATCTTTCTGAAAGTGAAGTAGCCTCGTTGAAAGAACATATTTTGAACACAGGCTTAACTGTAAGCGAGCTTGTGAAAACGGCGTGGGCTTCGGCCAGCACCTACCGTGGTTCCGATATGCGCGGTGGCGCGAACGGTGCCCGCATCCGCCTTGCCCCTCAAAAAGACTGGGAAGCGAACGAACCCCGGCAGCTTGAGAAAGTCCTTAGAGTTTACGAAGACCTTCAAGGCAAGCTTGATCAGAACGTCAGCCTCGCCGATCTGATTGTACTGGGCGGAAATGCCGCCATCGAAAAAGCTGCCCGTGACGCCGGCTTCGAGATAAAGGTTCCATTCTCCCAAGGTCGCGGTGACGCAACGCCCGAGCAGACTGACGCAGAGAACTTCGGTGTATTGGAACCCGTATCAGACGGCTTCCGCAACTATCAAAAGCAGGAATACGCCGTCAGTCCCGAAGAAATGCTTGTGGATAAAGCACAGCTGTTAGGATTGACTGCACCGGAGATGACCGTTCTTCTCGGCGGCATGCGTTCCCTCGGCGCCAACCACGGCGATACAGATCACGGCGTATTCACGGACCGCGTCGGTACCCTGAACAACGACTTCTTCGTGAAACTGTTGGATATGGGCATCGAATGGAAACCGGCCGGCTTCAATCAATACGAAGGCCGCGACCGAAAGACGGGTGAAGTCGTACGTAAAGCATCGCGCTTTGACCTGGTATTCGGTTCAAACTCAGTCCTTCGAGCTCTGGCAGAGGTGTACGCGCAAAATGATAACCAAGAGAAATTTGTCCGTGACTTCGTTTCTGCCTGGGTGAAGGTGATGAATGCGGATCGGTTTGATTTGAGATAATGAATTGCACGCCTTGTCCTTGGGGATGGGGCGTGTTTTTAATTGAGGTTTTGCACAGCGAATTTTCGACAAATTCCTGCTCATCAAGGGAGGAAACCGGCTCGTATATTTGTAACGGACTAATAATTTAGATTGGTAAAAATCAGCAAGATTAAAGATACTTTTTCAAAAAAATGCACCTCCCCTATAAAAGGAAACTTAATAGTGCTGTCATACCCCGTATATTGACAAATCCCTCTCCCTCCATTATTATCAATATCGATAATAATAACAAATAAGAGGATTGAATGTCATGACCGAACTAAATACAGACTTGATCCTTCACCCTGTCCGGATGCGTATTATACAGCACCTCTCAAAAGGGGCCGCTACGGTACACGAGTTGAAGGAGTGGATGTCAGATGTTCCACAGGCTACCCTTTACCGGCATTTAAATCGACTGACGGAAAATAAGATCATCCATATTGTCGATGAACGGAAAATCCGGGGTGCCGTTGAGAAAACCTATGCCATGCAGGAAGACAGCCCCTATCTGACTGTTGAAGAATTGGAGCAGCTGTCAGGGGAAGAGCATCTAAAATTATTCATGACCTTCCTCTCTTCCGTGACAGGACAGGCCAAAAGCTATCTTCTGAAAGACCCGGATCTTACCGGGGATTCATTCGGATATAACCAGTTGGACCTATATCTGACACCCGATGAACTCAAAGAGTTGAATAAAGGCATGACCGAGCTTCTGAGTAAATTCAAATCGAACAGGCCGACGAAAGAACATGACAAAATCTCTCTCATCCAAATGCTTATCCCAGACCCTAAAGGACGTGACACCCAATGATCAGGACGAAATTTTACCGAAAAGTATTCGAACTGAACGGCCATCCCATCATCGCCAAAGGACTACGCTCATTCGCCCAATCCAAGGTGAGCAAACCGTTCATCGGCTCTTTTGCCAAATTGTATAAACTGAACATGGAAGAAGCCACGCGCGCCCTCCGTGAATACGGCACTCTTCATGATATTTTCACAAGGGAGTTGACACCTGATGCGCGTCCTGTCGCGTCCTCTGCCGATGCATTTGTCAGCCCGTGTGACGGATATTTGTCCGTTGTCGATGACTTGACCCCGGAGAGCACGTTCATGGTCAAAGGTCAGAACTACACTGTGGAAGAACTGCTGGGCTCATCATCCAAAGCGGAACCGTACGCCGGAGGTCAGGTTCTCATCTTTTATTTAAGTCCAACCGACTACCACCGGGTTCACGTGCCGATCGACGCGAACGTGGAGGAGGTCTATACTCTTGGAAAAGACGCCGCTCCCGTAAATGAACTCGGACTGACCCACGGTCTCCGTCCACTCACCCGGAATTATCGACTCGTTTCCCGGTTTGATGTAGCAGGAGCCCCTCTTGCCCATGTCATGGTCGGAGCATTGAATGTGAATTCCATCGTGAGGACGAATATGAAGGATGTCGTTCACCGGGGAGATCCTTACGGGTACTTCTCATTCGGATCGACGGTCGTCATCTGCGTTCCGGAAGGTCGTTTTACCTTTAACGGAAAAACGGGTCCTGTCAAAATGGGTGAAGAAATTGGAAAATGGAACTCTTAAATAAAAACCGCCTTTTCCCTGTTGGGGGGAGGCGGTTTTTGATTTTTCGACAAAAGGATCATAAATGAGGGAAAGTGGCTCATATATATAAATTTCAGCTCATAAATTTTTATTTTGGCTCATAAGTCCTGAGAACAGGCTCATATCCTGCCAAAAGGCTAGAACAGCCTTCTTAATCCTCATCAAAACTTACTCTATTTTTTAAAAAATCCTATAATCAGACCTCTTTTGAAGCAAAAAACCTTTCAAGCCCCCACTCTCTCACGTTCACGAACCGGTTTTTCATCCGCACGCTTCTCCAATTTATAAACGAGCACCCCGCCGATCAACAACGCAATTCCAAGTAGCTTCTCCCAGGACAATGTAGAAGGTTCAAACCCGAACCATCCGCCTGTGTTGACGATGAATGCGATCGTGATCTGCGAAATTAGCGCGATGGAGATTGCATATGCCGGTCCGATCAATGTGACTCCCCTCATCAGGAAGAACACGATGCCGACTCCGAACACTCCGCTGAACAGAAAGACGGGATTGACTCCGCTGAAGTCCAGCAGGCTTTTATCTTCCATTGTATAAAACACGGGCAGTGAACAAATAAGACCAAGGCCGAGTACCAGGCTTGTCGTGGCCCATGGGCCGGTTTTTTCACTGACACGGGCATTGAATACATTTTGCAAACTGATCAGGATTCCTGCTATGATGGCTAATCCTATTCCGAACATGTGATGCCCTCCTTATTCATAGATGTTTCCTTTCGCAAGGATGCTGAGTTTTTCCAGATCTTTGATGGTGATGGAACCGTTGACCCGTTCGATGAGGTCATCCGCCGCCATCTTTTTCAGTACCCGGTTCAGGTGGCGGTAGCTCGTTCCGATCCATTCGGCGAGCTCCATGAGATTGGACGTATGCATCTCCTGATGGAACATGGTCCCTTCGCCTGCTTCTGAAATGGACAATAAATAGCTCGCAAGCCGAACTTCAACGGGATACAGCATGTGCATGCTCGTGATATGGGATTCCGTGTAGAACTTGTGGGCCACTGTATCAAATAGAAAGCGCATGATCGCCGGATGCTCCTTCTCAAGCCTTGAGAGATCCGTGAACGGAATCGATAGGAACACTCCGTCCGTGACGGCTTCCACAGAATTAAGAACCGCTGTACCCTTCGCATATTCCACATCCCCGATCAGGGCAAGTGGACGCTTGAAGCGGTTGATCAACAGTTTCCCTTCCGGTGTATGGGTGAAGATCTTGATCTTTCCCTCCATGAGGAAGTACAGTTCGTCGAGCTCTTCCCCCGTGGAAAATAAGACATCCCCTTTTTCAAAGGAATACATTTTGATATATTTTCTGAAATCTGCTGGAAATAAATCGTCCAGCTCGAATTGGTTTATATAATGATTGGGGGCAGCCCCCTGGGTTTCTTTCATCGTATGACTCCTTTTTTTACAATTGGAACAGGATAACCCCTGCAAGCATCATGGAGAGGCCAACTGCCTGCCGCGTTGTAACCGGGATCTTCTTTTCCCCGAACCATCCCCGGGACTCAATAAGGAAGGCCGTCCCGATCTGGGCCACGAGCAGGATCGCAATGGCCGATGCCGGTCCGATCATGTGAATCGCCGTCAGCTCAGAGAACACGACGATCACACCGAATGTGCCGCCGATCAAATACAAAAACGGAACCTGCCTGAAGCTTTTACCTTTTCCATCTCTTACTTTCATATAAACCGTCATCGCAATCGTAAAGGCCACAAGGTGGACCATCGAAGTCGTATGCCACCCGCCGATCGCGTCACTCATCCGTGCATTGAAAATCCCCTGCATCGTGATGCAAAGACCCCCAAAGAGGGCAAATATAGCACCTTTCATCGTTCATCCTCCTATCCTTTGTTCTATTAAATAGGAGGTTGGCGTTTCGTGAAAGGACATATGTCCTAAGGGTTGCCGGATGGGGGATTGGGTATGCGTTTTCATTCAAATTTTCTGGCAGACCAATCCTTTATCAGCGAAAATGGAGCTTATATCAGCGGAATTTTCATTTTATCAGCGGGATCTCATTTTTATCAGCGATTCTTCCATTATTACCTAGAATCAGCCATAGGTAAATTAAAGCTATGGTAAAATGTAACAAGGAGGGGATGCGTATGAAAAAAGTATTGCTATTTGTAACGGATGGTTTCGCCGATTGGGAAGCCAGTTACGTGACGGCGGAGTTGAATAAGTCGTGGACGGACTATCAAGTTCAGACCGTAGCCATCGACAAGGATCCAAAGGTTTCAATGGGAGGACTGACGGTACTTCCTGATTACAGCATGGATGACGTGCCACAAGGATTTAGCATGTTGATCCTGCCAGGGGGAACCACTTGGCGTGAAGAAAAGAATCAACAGGTCAAGAAGCTGGTGGAAGATTGTTTCAGGAAAAACATCCCCGTCGCGGCCATTTGTGATGCCACGACATTCCTAGGGATCCACGGATTCCTTGATCACCATAAACATACGGGGAATTCGCTTCCTTATTTAAAAGAAGGGGCACCGCATTATCGCGGGGAGGACCATTACATAGACGAACAATCGGTTCGTGACAACGGGCTGATCACTGCTAATGGAACGGCGGCACTCGAATTTACAAGAAACGTATTACGGGAATTACAAGTATACGATGAGAAAGAACTTCAAGAATGGTATGCGTTATTTAAAAAAGGTTCTGTTCACAGTTAGAATACGTGAGAAACAGCTTCCTGTATTGTAAGGAACCTGTTTCTCTTCTTTTTTTGGAGTGAGGGCAACGGCTGAGAAGCTTTTATCAGCGGAATTTTTGATATATCGATAGTTTCGATATATCATCGAAAAATCGATTTTATCAGCGAAAAAAGAAATATATCAGCGCCCCCCTTTTCGCACCCATCATTTACTCCTCCACACCAAGTCCCCACTTCACATACCCCATCAGCCACTCCGTCTGCTCCTTCAACTGGATCGTCTCCGAATCGAGAATTGCGTGGTCCATCGCCATTCCATCGATATGGGAAATGATTGCCTTGGCTATCACCTCAGGTTCAAAACGAGGAGAAAATTCCCCCGCTTTGACGCCTTCTTCGATGATGTTGACGGTCATTTGATAAGCGTGGAGGAATCGTTTCCTGGCATGCTCCTTCCTGCTTTCATCATGGCGTCCGGTAATGAAATATTCAAGCTTGGAAGGGGCGAGGGCATCCATATGATTGGTTGCCTTTTTACTCTCCCCTAGGAAGCTCATGAGCAGGACATCCCAGTATGAGCCCTGCTTTTTCAACATTGCCTCGATGCTTCCTTCGATTGCCTCCCTCAGTTCTTCCGCGATCAAGGCTTCGAAGAGATCCTCTTTATTTTCAAAGTACTGATACAATCCGCCCCTGCTGACGCCAGCCCGCTCCATGACATGCTTCATGGTGGTGTTTTCATAGCCATGCTCGATGAAAACGTCTCTCGCTGCTTCTAATAAGTTAGAGCGGCGTTGCTCCTTGTGTTGTTGACTGACTTTCGGTGACATCCGTCTCCTCCTCTACTTTATCCTTTACGGCGATTGAAATGATGAATAAAAGAATCAATAAGGAACTCGTCACGATGAAGGACGGAATGATCCCGATGATCGTGGCAAGGGTTCCTCCTGCTAACGGCCCGATGATCGTGGCCGTCGTCGTGGTACTGTTGACGACCCCGAAGACCCTTCCCGTCATATGAACCGGTGTCTTCTCCTGGGTTGCAGCCTGGAACGGGATGAATACGAATCCCGCAGATGCCCCTGCGATAAGTCCCAGGAGCGGAACCCAGACAATCGACAGACTGAGGTCATAATGGGTAAGAATCGCCATCGGGCCAAATCCTGCGCCGATCCCAAGCACGCCGAAACACATATAAAGGAACGCGTTGTAATCGGTCTTTTTTGAAAGAAATATCCCTGTAAGCAGCATTCCGACGCCTGCACTCGTTACGGTATATCCGAATAAATCTGGTGATACATCCGTCAGCTGCCTTAAGAGGACAATGATTTGAGAATCCGATAACTGAAGGATCAATAAGCTGACCCCGAGTAAAAACAATCCGTATAATAAGAAACGGCTTTTCTTAATAAAAGAGAATCCAACTTTGATTTCCTTCTTGAAGGAAGGTCCGTCCCTCTTCTCGACTTCGACTTCCTTTACGGCTTTCGGCAACAGGAAGATGAGGATGGCTGAAAGGAAGAAGGTGGCGGAGTCGAGATAGAAGACGTTGTACGTTCCGATCAGGGATACGAGAATCCCGCTGACAAGGGGTCCGATGACCTTCGTACCCGAATCGATGGTGGAGGACAGGGACATTGCCCCCTTGATTTGTTCATCCTGCACCAGTTCTTTCAGTTTCCCGTTTTTTGCCGGAATGAAAACCGAGGAGAAGATCCCCGTCAGGAACAAACAACCGTATACCATCCACACATTCGTTGCCAGTGTCAGGAGCAGAATCAATACACCCCTCACCACGTCGGAAAACATCATCAACGTCTTCCGTTCCATCCGGTCGGCAATCGTTCCCGTGACCGGTCCGAGTAAAGCCATCGGCAGGGCGAGACTCAGAATGATCAACGACATCTGCATCGGTGTCGCTTCCCATTTTAACCCAACCAGCGTAATGATCGCCACAATACTCAACCAATCCCCCAAGCCTGAAATTGCCTGCGCCGTCATCAACGTGATGAACGGTTTATTTTTCCGTAATGAAGTACCCATTCCACATCTCCCTCTCCATAAAAATGACATCGGTGTCGTTTTCGTTAATTTCATTATAACGACACCAATGTCATTTTACAATAAACTTTTAGATTTTTTAAAAATAGTTATACTTAGCTTATAAGAAACGGAGGTCTGTTTATGCCCAAACCTGTAAATATAGACATGCTCATTAAAGAAATGGAATCACAGTTTGATGAATTTTACTATTATCTACATTTGGAGACGGGATCGGTCGTAATGGTTTCCAAAGAGATCCTCATAAAGGCGGAAGATGAAGAGCCCATCGACGAGCTTGAAGACTGGGAACAGATTGAATATGCCCAGGCAGAAGATGTGATCGAGCATAACTCACATTATCTTGAACTCCCGGACAAAGAGGAAATCAATGAATACCTGATGATGGAAAGCTTCTGCTATTCCCAGGAGGAAGGTCACGCTAGAGAACGGCTGATTTCAGCTATTCAAGGACATGGAGCGTTTAGAAGATTCAAAGACCAGGTGGATCAGTTAAGGAAAAAGGAAGAATGGTTTGCATTCAGGCACGAATGTTACAGAGCTGTAGCATTGCGGTGGTGTGAGTTTAATGGGGTGGGGGTTGAGTGAGAGTGGAGAAAGAGTCCACTCTCAACCTACAAATTTATGAAATAAGTGCACTGAAAAACCAGGTTGCCAGTTAAGAGATATCTCCTTTCATCCACGAAGGGCATCCACCCTACTCCGCCTCTATTCCCTCCCAGCTTCCGAATGGCAGCAGGTGTAAAAGAATACAGTTCAAAGTCCATAGGATGCATCCCGCCACCCGTTCCTCCGATTGTTCCATTACGATCGAGAAAGACAGCTTTCATGGCCATTTCTCCTTTTATGTATTTTCATTCCACCAACAATCCCCCGTAATAATACCCTGCATCCCAAAGAGCCGCCTGCATGCCTGTAAAGGACGTAACCGCACAATACAACGCACCTCCAGCCAAACAGGTAATAATGATTCCAGCCGATAAAGGGATATGCCTACGTTTTTTATAAAAAATCAAGGTCGTAACGCCGACAATGACAACATACCCTGCCGATAGAATCAGAGTGAAACGGTGACTTTCCGCTTGATTCACCGACGCCCGAAAACTCTCAAGGCTTTTTTCATTCTCACTGTCTTCTTGTATCGTCTTCTTATGTTTTTCATGTCCAATTTCCCAGAGAAACGTTCGGCCATCTTTTATGACGTTATAATGAAAACCGCCGGCACTTCCTTCTCCTATGACCATTGGTGATGCAGCGTAGATGTGGATAGGCAGGAGCATGATGAGTAACATAATCAATAGAAACTTTTTCAATTCAATCTCCCCCTTTTTAAAACTCTAATCTTTTCCCTTGACAAAAAAACGCATTTATATAATAATGAATATCGAATTAGAATTATTACAATCTGTTAATGATTCTCAATCACAACCAACTATTAGGAGGAATTTACACTATGTCATTAATCGGTTCACAAGTCGTACCATTTAAAGCAGAAGCATTCAAAGACGGTGAGTTCATCACTGTGACAGACGAAAGCCTGAAAGGTCAATGGAGCATTTTCTGCTTCTACCCTGCGGACTTCACATTTGTATGCCCGACAGAACTTGAAGACCTTCAGAATAATTATGAAACTCTTAAAGAGCTTGGCGTAGAAGTGTATTCAGTTTCTACGGACACTCATTTCACACATAAAGGCTGGCATGACAGCTCTGAAAAAATCGGTAAAATCAAATACGCTATGATCGGTGATCCTTCACAACGTATCACTCGCGGTTTCGATGTATTAAATGAAGAAGATGGTCTTGCTGACCGCGGAACTTTCATCATCGATCCGGATGGCGTGATCCAGGCTGTTGAAATCAATGCAGGCGGAATCGGCCGTGATGCAGACATTCTAGTAAGCAAAATTAAGGCGGCACAATATGTGCGCAACAACCCAGGCGAAGTTTGCCCGGCTAAATGGCAGGAAGGTTCTGAAACCCTTAAGCCAAGCCTTGATCTAGTTGGTAAATTATAAGGAGTGCTACGCATGCTTGAAGCAGATATTAAAGCACAATTAGAACAATACCTGCAGATGATGGAAGGCGACATCGTCCTGAAAGTCAGTGCAGGCGACGATGACACGTCGAAGGAAATGCTGGCTCTTGTTGAGGAGCTAGCTTCCATGTCATCCCGTATCAGTGTTGAAAAAGAAGAACTGACAAGAACACCAAGCTTCAGCGTGAATCGTCCTGGTGAGGAGACCGGCATCATTTTTGCCGGGATTCCCCTTGGACATGAATTCACCTCTCTGGTCCTGGCTCTCCTTCAAGTGAGCGGCAGAGCGCCGAAAGTGGATCAAAGCGTCATTGACCAGATCAAGAGCGTCAAAGGCGAACACCACTTCGAAACGTATGTCAGCCTAAGCTGTCACAACTGTCCTGATGTGGTGCAGGCACTGAACATCATGAGTGTCCTGAACCCGAATATCACCCACACGATGATCGACGGAGCTGCATTCAAGGATGAAGTGGAACGCAAGAACGTCATGGCCGTTCCTGCTGTCTACCTGAATGCGGAATTCTTCAACGGCGGACGCACGACGTTAGAAGAAATTCTTTCTAAAATCGTCGAAGGTCCAGGTGCAGATGAGCTATCGGATAAAGACCCGTATGACGTCCTTGTCGTCGGTGGCGGACCTGCGGGAGCAAGTGCGGCGATTTATGCTGCACGTAAAGGCATCCGTACAGGAATCGTTGCTGAGCGCTTCGGAGGTCAGGTCCTTGACACAATGAGTATCGAAAACTTCATCAGTGTGAAGCAAACGGAAGGTCCTAAGCTTGTGGCGAGCCTTGAAGAGCACGTGAAGGACTATGGCATTGATGTCATGAACCTTCATCGAGCAAGCCGCCTTGAGAAGAAAGACCTTGTGGAGCTTGAGCTTGAAAACGGCGCAGTCCTGAAGAGTAAGAGTCTGATCATCTCAACAGGTGCACGCTGGCGTAACATCGGCGTTCCTGGTGAAGAGAAGTTCAAGAACAAAGGAGTGGCATACTGCCCTCACTGTGACGGACCACTGTTCGAAGGGAAAGATGTCGCTGTCATCGGCGGAGGAAACTCCGGAATCGAAGCAGCCATCGATCTTGCCGGAATCGTCAAGCATGTAACGGTCCTTGAGTTCAATCCTGAACTGAAAGCCGACGATGTGCTGCAGAAACGTCTTTACAGCCTGCCGAACGTGACCGTGATCACGAACGCTCAGACTCAGGAGATCACGGGTACAGATAAGGTGAATGGAATCACTTATAAGGACCGTGAAACTCTTGAAGAAAAACACGTCGAGCTGCAAGGTGTATTCGTCCAAATCGGCCTCGTCCCAAACACAGACTGGCTCGGCGACCTTGTCGAACGTACGAAATTCGGTGAAATCATGGTAGACAAACACGGTGCCACCAACGTCCCCGGCGTATTCGCCGCAGGAGACTGTACAGACAACGCATATAACCAGATCATCATCTCCATGGGATCAGGAGCCACCGCCTCACTAGGCGCATTCGACTACCTGATTCGCAACTAAATGAATGTAGAGGTCCGACCTTGTTTTAGAGGGACGGACCTCTTTTCGTCTTGAGGATAAACCCTTTTGGACGGATTTCGAGGTCCGTCCCTCTAAATTATTCCGCAACCATGTATGCTGGCTTCGTTTAGAGGTCCGTCCCTCTCCAAAAGTCGATTACGATTCCTGCTTTGTCATCGCTTTTTTTGAATCTTGGGTAGGTGATGCATTCGGGGTCGGATTCTTCCAGGTCGATCAGGTCTGCAGCATATTTTCCGATTCCTTTTTCGAGGATGCTGCAGGCTGTGAATTCCCAATAAGATTCTCCCTCTGGGATTGATTCTGAAGGAAGGAACAATCCATCCGTCAGCAGGATCAGTTGAGTCAGCCCCACCTTGTTGATCTTCCCGTATTCGAAATAATCACGGGCTTCCGGCTCCCCGTTCAGGACACCGTATCCATTCTCCCGATTACTCAACTGCCTGTTCGCAATCAGCTGTTCCTTCACATAAGGCATTATTTCATTTTTCTTCCGGTACCCTCTTCGGATGCATTCTCTCCACATTTCAATCGCTGTCTCCTCCAGGTGATCCACCTGCAGCCTCGTCAAGGGACGGACCTCTCCGCTCTCATATACGGCGAGGATCATACAATCCCCCGTCTGGATAAACTCGATCCCGTGATCAAGGATGCGAACCACGGCAAGAGCCGTGCCCCACAGTTGTTCCTTCCGATTGTGGTTGATTCCGTATTCATTCATTTTGCTATGTAAACGATCATTAATGTTTGATAAGGTTTGGACTAGTGTTTGATCCTCCTTTTCAAGACATTCCAATGCATCCTTCACCGTATGGGAGGCGATGTACCCGCCTGTCAGGTTCTCTTTTGAGGTGAATGGAACAAGGGAGGAGACCCCATCAGCGACTCCGAATAGGGACTGTTGCTCATTAAAGATCAATGCATCCTCGTTTAGAGGTCCGTCCCCTTTTATAGTGATGTGATGTAGTTTCATGTGAACACTTCCTTATATTTTATTTCAGCAAATCTACGAATCTATCTGGATTTTCTCCATTCACTCACTTAGGGACCACATCCCGATACATAAACCGGTCCCGACCCGTCACCAAGTCCGGTGTCACTCTCTCCTCACCCAGTTCATACTCAATCGGAAATTCAAAGTTTGGACCGTCAAATACATATGTATGAAATTCCCCATTCTCCCCGCACACATCGCAGTTCTCAGGATAGTCTTTTAGAAAATCACCATCATATACTCTCCCGGCGAACTCTTGATCCAACTGTTCCAAATCGATGCAGGTGAGAACGGTTTTGAATCCGAGCCCGATGAATTCACGGCCCAGCTCCTCCACGGGTCTGTTCCAGAGAGGAAAGATCGGGATGATGCCCGTTTCTGCAAGCATTTCCTCACGATATGCCCGAACATCCTCCAGATGGATATCCCCAAAGACCATATGCGTGACCCCGTCCGAAAGCATACCGGAGACCGCTTTTTCCATCCGCTCCTGATACACTTTATTCGGGCAGTCTTGCGGGATCCAGACTTCACGGAGTGGAATCCCCAGGGACTTTGACTGCTTCTTCAACAATTCATACCTGACCCCATGGATCGATACCCGGTTGAATCCCTCCGTCAGAGTCACGAGAAGTGAGTCCACCTCGAAATCCGGATTTTGTTGAATGTTATATAATGCCAGAGTTGAATCTTTTCCACCGCTGAATGCTATGACTGTTTTCATGTTGACCTCCCTGTTTTCCCAATGAGTTTTCTCAATATTTATTATTCCAAACCTGAACCAGGAACTCAAACTTCTTCTCGCAAAAAAAAGAGGCCATTTAGCCTCTTTAGTTGATTATCTCATTATCCTTATACTATTTTGTGATATACAGGGTCACCTTTGACCTTTTTTCATTCAATCATACTTCACTGTATACCCCTACTCCTCTTTATATTTATCCTTCACCACTCCAGAACCGAAGCCCCCACCCAGCATGAGGATCAGAGGACCAAAATTCCACAAGAAAGAACCTCCATATAAAACCGCATCCATCGAAGTGAAGTGGTTTACTCCCAGGACAATCAATTTGATGGCCAATAAGATAATTCCTATTAAAAACAACACATCGAAGATAAATTTCACCCTCGGATAAGCCAGCTTCTTACTGTCTTTAATAACCTTCTCCGTCAACTCTTCATCACTCCTTAATAATTCATCAATCGTCACACCGAACAAATCACTCAACCGGATGATGATTTCGATGCTCGGATAGTTCTGTCCGTTCTCCCATTTCGAAACCGATTGTCTGCTGACAAATAGCTGCTCGGCCAATTCCCCCTGGGACCACCCTTTATTGTTTCTCTCCCTCTTTAACTTCTCCCCAAAAACCATTCCATCAGTCACCTTTCATTGTTGATAATTCCATTGTTGCCCATAGTCCTTCAATCGTAAAGAACGGAACCGTTGCACATACCCGCAACCCCACGTTGACATGGAAAAATCCCCGCTATATCAAGGATTCACGTATCATCCGTTCACATAAAAAAAGTGACCTGAAACAGCAGATCACCTTCATTGATGCCGAAAATCAAACTCATCACCAGGCACATCCAACGACACTCCATTGATCACCACTGTATCTTGATCCGTCCACGAAATCTCTGCCGTCTCATCCCGGTAATTCCAGTAAATGTTTTTCGTCTTGTTCTCTTTGTCGTTATATACCAGTTCGCCTCTGACCGCATAGGAAACCGTCGCTCCACCATTCGTGACATATGCCCGCACCGTGTATTTCCCATCGGGGGATGGTTCTTCTGTGAGAAACTCTCCTTCCGGCAGCCTGTCCATATCATAAAAAGCCCAATACACCCCATACACCCCAAATGCTATCACACACACAACAAAGAAACCCAAAACAGCAAAGACCACTTTCCTTTCAGTATCCACACCAGAATCTAATCCCATCTTATGTACTCCTTTTCTTAGAGGGACGGACCTCAAATCGCCGGGTTATCCAACTCTTCGAAGCCTATTTTGAGGTCCGTCCCTCTTCTGGTCTCCTTCTTTCTAATCATTTCACTTCTCTCATTACTCCTGCCTCGATGTAGCTTCTTATTAATTTCCATTGATTTTGCTTTTTAAAGGTATCAAAGAAGAGGTTGCATGTTTGCATCGGCTTTCCATCGATTACAATCGTGGCGGAAAGGATGGCCATCATTTCATCCTCTTTCAGGGGAATGACGGACACTTCCCGGATTTCCCACTCTGCAGGGTGCTCTTTCACAAAATCAAATCCCTGCTTCCAGCCTTCGATCGATTCCTCATATCCAAAATCCACGATGTCTCCATCCCTGACTTCCCTGGCTTGATAATCGGTAGAAAAGAAGCTCTCAAGCTCTCTGATTGAAGAATTCTTCCAAGCTTCTAAAAATGCGTCCAATGCTCCTCTAAATGGATGATTATTCATGGAAACCTCTTAAACCATAGTACTACCAATTATTTCAAAATAGAGTCGTAAACTCAATCCCAAATTTCATTATAGTACTTCACAATCTCCCGTCCCTGAGCAGAGTATCGCTGATTGCCGTCCAAAGAAAAGTCTCCGCTGCACGCTGAGTTAGTCACCTGTACTTCATCGTATTCCACCTGTTCCCCATCGGCGCCGGTCATACCGCCCCCTCCCCTCCGGTACACACACTCAGCTGGGATGGGAGTACGATTTCCCGCTCCATCCTCATAGAAATACTGACTCTGACTGAATCCCATATTTTGTGTAGAAGTTTGATAGATTCCATACCGTTCAATATCAGTTCTCATCAAAGTAGGTAAGCTTTCAACCTCTACAGGAATGACGGAAACCTTCCCGTCTTTTTCAAGGGCAGGCCGATCAGACATACCATAAAAGATGACAATCGTGCCTTCAAACCCTTCAGGGATCAAGAAACGGTTCTTGGCCCTTTCTCCATGATCTTTACCAGGGAGCCAATTCACGGCAAGAATCACAACCACCAACACGGATACAACGCTCAATAATGAGAAATAAAATTGCTTATTCACCCGGTCAACATCTGCTTTATCCTTCCTTTTCAACCACTCATCAATGAAGAAAAAGATCACCGCACAGATCACGGCAAACCAGGCAAATCCGTCGATGACAATATAGGTGAGGCCACCAAAGAAAGCGTGGATGAAACCTGCTGCCATCATCCGTCCCTTCTCAAGCTTCCTTGTCAACCAATCAGACAGCAGTGAAACGGGGATCCCGTATGCCAGGTTCCCTGCCAGTGAATAGATCAGGACAATTCCAAAGATCCAAAGCCCCCCGTCCGTTATGCTGAGGATCATCATAATACTGGAAAGAATCAGACTTGTGTAAAGGCCCGTTTTGAATTTATTCATCTGCCAACCTCCCAAAGCTCCGATTGTGAATGTTTTCACAAAAAATCATACCATAAATTGTATGAAGTTGGAAGACTCTCCTCCGATGTGCTCTCCCTTGTTTAACGATATTGTACACGGGAAATACACTAGTACAACCTATAAAGGAGGAATTCATTATCACACACGATCCGAAACAAGCAGCCGCAAAAATGAATGAAGACAAAAAGGAAGAAATTCTGGAGCAGTACGATTCTTTTAAGAACTATTTAGGAGATCAGGTTCACAAGGGAGAAAAATTGGGGCTCAGTGAGGAAGCTCTTTCTAAAGGGGCTAAGCGCGTGGCTGACTATTTAGCCGAGCATGAAGAACCTCGGAACCGGGAGCAGAAAGTACTGAATGAAATGTGGAATGTCGCCAACAAGGAAGAACGGGAACATATGGCCCATGTGTTAGTGAAACTGGCTGACCAAACCAATTAAAGTACACAGGCGAAAGCCCCCATTTATGCATGCCTTGGGGGCTTTATCCTAATCAATAGTCTTATAATTAGTTCCCAACCTGTTCTTTTAAAGTCATTCCAATGTATGAAAGGGCATCTTTAACCGTTGCCACTGCGGGAAATGAGGATAAGTCAATGCCCATATTGGTTGCTTCAACCGCTAATTCAGGCCTAATGCCGGTTATGATGGAACGCACACCGAGGAGGGATGAAACGTTGGTAATCCTGAAGAGATAATCGATGACCATACGATCTAACGCATATACACCGGAAAAATCTATGATTAAGCGATCGACACTTTTATCCTTTAGTTTGACAGGTATTAATTCCAGGAGGGCCGTGGCTTTCTCTTGATTGATTTTCCCTCTCAACGGTAGAACGGCCACATCATCCAAAAGGGGCACAAGCGTAGCAGACAATTCATTGATTTCCTCATTCATGTCTTGCTGATGCTTTTCCGTTTCTTTCCGTTTCGTCACATCCCAGACATACGTTTGAATGGCCATACTTTCTCCCACTTTCACAGGGTGACAATACAATTCAACCTCTACTGTCGATCCATCCATACGGTAAATCGTTTCTTCTATGACATCTGCCGGCTTTTCATACGCCGATTGTATTCTCTGCCTGATGGCGTCCTTAGAGCTTTCCTGGAAAATATCGAGGGGACTCGCGCCGATCATGTTTTCTTTGTTGCTTCTAAAGAACTCTTCCGCTGCATGGTTTATGTACAGGACTTTATAGTCCGTATGAATAATGAGTGGATCCCGTGAATATTCCATAACTTCTAAATAATCCACTTCTGCAATCGAAACATTCACACTATCACTCCTTTTCCTTTTACGATACAGGTTGTTTTAATAGATAGCAAGGGCGATGGGAGGAGTTGACAATCTCTTCAAACCAGAAAAAGCCAACATTTCCTCATGTTAGCTCATTAGGTTTATCAAAGCTTTTTGTTGATTGAATTCAACCCGGTCATCATGATGAGGCTGAATATGGATGATAAAATCGTACTACCGATCAACAGCCATAAGATAATGCTTGCTTGTTTCCCCCTCAATGTCATCAACCCTCCTTATTCTCGCTACTTTTTCTAAAAACATACTCAACTATTCCCCTGTTGATATAGGAAAGAAGGATATAAATGAAAAATGACCACCATAACTCCCAGTGATATATTTTGTAAATGTGCAGCCATTCAAAAAATATTTCTCCTATAAACGAACCTCCAGCCGCCAGAATAATAGTGGCATAAAAGAATGCCTTCCCTCTGGGAAAATATTTATATAGAAGCATGTAGGTTACAGGTATGAGGCCATAGTCGAATAAGTACGCTTTCGGTAAAACCGGGATTAATTGCCCGGGATAGCCCCACAACCCGAGGTCAAAACCGATACCGTCTAAGTTTGCCGCGACGATTATCCATACCAGACCGAGGAATAGAAGTTTAGGCTTATTCTTGTCGTTTCTCGTTAACCGGATAAACACCATCCAGGTCAGGATTAAGAGAATAACGATGAACCACCAGCGGAAAGACAGAAAACAGTTATCCAGCCAATAAGCGATATTTTCCCGGGTCACTTCCAGAGCCTTTTCTCTTATGTGATCATATCGTTCTTGCATATGCTATCTCCTTAATCATGTATGATTCATTTTTAGAAAGTGCCTTATTGCAGGTTTTGTTCCTATTGTCTGCTATTAAAGAGATTATATTCTTTCTTCACTCTCCATCCTGGTACGAATTCCCTAATATCCGCCATTTTTTAATTTTTTTGTTTAATACCACCACATTTGAGGTAGGGGTATGTATGGAAAGGCCTACTGCTTGAAGAATCGTCCTATTTCTACTTTTGGATGGTCACAAAAAATTTTGAGAGGGGGATACCATGAAGCGTCTTTGTTGCGGTATTTTGATGTCCGTTCTTTTCCTCACCGGCTGCAGCTCTTTAAAGGTACTTGATCCCAAAGGTACGGTGGCTGAACTTCAATTGAACTTATTCCAAATTTCCATTGCGATTATGCTGTTGGTTTTTTTTATTGTGTTTTCCATGTTTGTGTATTTCACATGGAAGTATAGAGAAACACCTGAGCGCCGCGGTTTCACCCCTTCATATGTCAAAGGGAATAAGAAAATGGAGGTGACGTGGACTGTCATCCCCATTCTCTTATTGACGATCCTTGCAGTCCCTACTGTGAAAGGAACCTTCTCCCTTGCCCATTCGGATGAAAAAAGTGAAAATCCATTGGAAATTGAAGTGACGGGACACCAGTATTGGTGGGAGGTCCACTATCCCGATCAGGACATCACCCTGACCAACGAAGCATACATACCAGTGGATCAGCCAGTCGTGTTCCATTTGAAATCCGATGATGTCATTCATTCCTTTTGGGTGCCGAAGCTCGGTGGAAAAAAGGATCTCATACCAGGAAAGAACAACACTCTTACCCTGAATGCATCGGAGGAAGGGGTCTACAAGGGACAATGTGCAGAGTTGTGCGGAGCTTCCCATTCTTTCATGAGATTCAAGATTCACGCGGTCGGAGAAAACCAATTCAATCAATGGAAGGATAAAAAATCAAAGGAAAAAGCACCTGAAAATCTAACCCCGGCGGCTGAAAAAGGAAAGAAAATCTTCATATCTAAATGCTTAAGCTGCCATGCCGTGTCACCTGCAGAAAGAAGCGAAGGGCCCAACCTGGCCGGATTTTCCGATAAAGAGCGGATAGGGAATGTCGTGAAGAATACGGACGAAAATGTAGAAAAATGGATCAAGGACCCGTCTTCTTTCAAACCCGATATCAACATGCCCGGTTTTCCGGATTTAACGGAGGAAGACCTTCATGCATTAAGCGAATATCTTTCGCGATTAGAAGAATAAACTTTTGGCCATTAGGAGGTGGTGAATATGGATATCAAGTACACCCTTTTCGGACGGGAATTCGTATTCCCCTCTGATATCATTGCGGCAGACATCTCCATTCTCATCATGGGAATGGCTGCCTTCTTCTTATTGACATACTTAAAAAAGTGGAAGTGGGCATGGAACTTCGCAACCTCCACCCATCATCATAAAGTAGGCATCTTATACATGGCGGCAGGCGGTGCCTTTTTTCTACGAGGTGGTCTGGATGCCCTGATCATCCGGCTCCAGCTCGCACTCCCGGAAAATCAGTTCTGGGTCTTTCAAGGTGAAAAGTATAACCAAATGATGACGACCCACGGCACTACGATGATCTTCTTCGTAGCCATGCCTTTATTGATCGGGCTTATGAATGTCGCCGTTCCCCTTCAAATAGGGGCTAGGGACTTAGCTTTCCCCTATCTCAACCTGCTGAGCTTTTGGCTGTTTCTTATTGGAGGGGCGTTGGTTAATATCAGCTTTGTTCTGGGAGGATCACCTTCTGCAGGGTGGACCGGCTTTGCCCCACTTAGCCTGGATGTCTATACTCCCGGCCCTGGTCTTGATTATTATGCCATTGGCATTCAAATCGCTGGTGCCGGTACAATTATATCCGCCATTAATTTTCTGGTGACCATCATTAGAAAACGGGCTCCTGGGCTTACTTTTATGAGACTGCCTTTATTCACATGGTCTTCATTTGTCACATCCATTTTAATATTATTTGCCTTTCCCGCCCTTACTGTTGCCTTGTTACTATTAACGATGGACCGGGTGTACGGCACGGCTTTCTTGACGGGAACTGAGGGAAATCCTCTTATTTGGCAGCATTTATTCTGGATCTTCGGTCACCCTGAAGTATATATTTTAATCCTGCCGGCTTTTGGCATCTTTTCCGACGTGATCACCACCTTTTCAAGACGGAACCTTTTTGCCTACCCTGCTATGGTCTTTGCCCTTGTGCTGATCGGCTTTCTTGGTTTCATGGTGTGGATCCATCACATGTTTACGGTGGGGCTCGGACCGATCTCCAATGCCATCTTTGCCCTCGCCACCATGTCCATAGCAGTCCCGACAGGCATCAAAATCTTCAACTGGCTCTTCACACTTCGGGGAGGGGTCATCCGGTTTAAGACCGCCATGTTATTTTCACTGGCGTTCATCCCAACCTTTCTCATCGGCGGTGCCACAGGTGTCATGCTTTCGTCGGCTCCTGCCGATTATCAGTACCACGATAGTTATTTTGTGGTCGGACATTTCCATTATGTCATTGTCGGTGGAACGATTCTGGGGATTTTTGCAGGTGTGTATTATTGGTGGCCGAAAATGTTCGGTTTTTTACTCAATGAAACATTGGGGAAGTGGCATTTCTGGTTCTTCACCATCGGCTTTCATATTACCTTCTTCCCGATGCATCTCATGGGCTTGAATGGGATGCCCCGCCGTGTTTTCACGTATTTAAAGAGTGACGGCTTGGGGACATTGAATCTCATCAGCACGATTGGAGCCTTTCTCATGGCTGCTGCCGTAATGATCTTTCTTTGGAACATCTACTGGAGTTACCGGAACGGAAAGCGTGATCTCACCGGGGATCCTTGGGACGGACGCACCCTTGAGTGGTCGATCGCATCCCCCCCTCCTCTCGGGAATTTCATCCATCTGCCGGTCCTCACAACAATCGATCAACTCTGGTATGAGAAGCAAAAAGGGGATGGGACCATTCAAACAGCTGGGGAAGAAGACATTATTAATGTATCGAATCACACGTCTCAGCCCCTGATGCTGGCAGGAGCCCTTTTCGTCTCTTCATTTGGCTTTATCTTTGCCTTTCCACCCTTGCAATGGTTTGGTTTAGCCAGTGTCATTGGAATGCTGACTCTACGTTCATTCACAGCCGGACGAACATGGACACCTTATACTCCTAATGAATTACGGGCAGAAAGGAGGAAACGGTCCCAATGAATCAACATACATTCGTAACCGAACAAAAGCAGGACAAGTTGCTTGCCATGTGGTTCTTTATTGCAGCGGAGGTTGTTATCTTCGCTTCCCTGTTCGGGGTATACCTTACCCTCAAATCCCACATCTCAGATGGCCCATCCAGTGAACAAATGATGGAGTTGAAAAGTGTGATGCTCTCAACGGTCCTTCTCCTTTCAAGCAGCTTCACCATCTATGCCTGTGTTAAATCGAGTGAAAGGGAAAAAACGAAACAGACACTCCTCCTATTACTCGTGACACTTCTGCTTGGAGGCGTATTTTTGATGATGGAATCCAGAGAGTTTATCCACTACTACGAAAAAGGCTATGCATTGGATACCAGTCCATTCCTGTCTTCCTTTTATTTATTGGTCGGGACCCACGGACTTCATGTGCTGACAGGAGTCCTCTGGATGGGGATCTTACTCATTCACTTAGTCTTGAATGGCCATTGCAGGGAGAACTCCTCGAGACTTGCGGTCTTTTCCCTCTATTGGCACTTTGTGGACCTTGTGTGGGTATTGATCTTCACCCTCGTCTATCTGTATGGAAAGGTGGGATAAGCATGAATAAAATGACATTCTTCCTTCTTTATGTCATCGTGATTGGTTCTGCTTGCGGGGGGTATTTACTGGTGGAATTCTACAAGGAAACACTGAATCATACTCTCCTCTTCACAGCGCTTTTATCCCTTGCCTTTTTATCGATCAGTCTGCAGATAACAGTATTGATGAGAACCAGGACACCCATCACCAAGTGGAAATGGCTTTCCTTATCAAGCGGGCTGCTAATTGGAGGGCTCACTTTTCTATATTTATTCCTTTTAAAATAAGGCTGTTTTCGCAAACTTTGTTGCTTTTTAATTAGTGAGTGCTAGTTGATTGGGACGAAAGGTGCTCACTTTCCGTGGGGCGTGAGTTAGCCTCTTCAGGCTTTGCCCTGCGGGGTCTCAACTTGTCTAGCTCCGGCGGCTAGCCCCTCGAGGTCATAAGCTAAATGGACCAAGAAGGCAAAGAACGCCTTCTTAGCCCATTTAGCTTATGCTTGTCGGGACTGAACGAGCCGCCTCCGCTTTTCTGCATTTCCCGCTATTCCCGCAGGACTCGAGCACCTTACATTTTAACTCTAGCTTTTTTCTAAATATTGAGCGATTAACGTCCTCCTCTTTCGATTGCCTTTTGTCACTAGTGTACTGTCACTCAAATCTCGTTTAATAGCGAGGGGGAACTGCGTAGACTCCGGCTGGTACCGGGCGTGCCGATACCCCATTCATTTTAGTGGAAAACCCACCAGGGAGCATGTCTGCTCCCTGATCTATCTAGTCAATCTTCCACCCATACCGCCACTTCATTTTCACTATAACCCTACAAGCAAAACACTACTTTTCTCCCTTAAAAACATCTTGCTTTTATGTTAAAATTAGCCAAAAATCAGACAAATTTCTTCCCTTTTTGCAAGAAAGGAGATGTTGATAATGTCACAAAATAGTGAACTGTTCACCATCTTAAAGACCCTTCAAACTTATGCCGAATGTGACATCACCCATTCATTTTCTGAACATGATACTGAAGTATTGTTGGTTTCTTATTCCAAAGAAGCCGAAGCATTTATCATCACCGAGAGTGACTCTGAGGCAGCATTCCCTGATATAGAGGCTGCCTTGACCCAATTAGAGCGATTATTACGCAGGTTGAATACCACTGCTCGATAATGGTCTGCTTTTTATGGCTCAAAAAAAGAAGACCTGTCATCGAATGGACAGGTCTTCTTTCGTGATCCTCGGCTAGTTATTGCTGTTGGAGTTACTTGAATTGTTTGAGCTGTTGGAAGTGCCCGAATTACTCGACTGGCTTCCGCCTTTCGCGCCGATTTCCTGATAAAATTTCTTGTCATGATTGTCCGAAGTCGCTTCTCCACCTTTTTCACCGATCTCCTGGTAGAATTCTTTGTCATGGTTCTTCGCTGTTTGCTCTCCGCCTTTACGGCCAGCTTCTTCATAACTCATTTTGTTGTTGCTGTTGCTGTTGTTGCTGTTGTTGCTGTTGTTGTTATTGTTTGCCATGATTAAAGTCCTCCTTATATTTTGTGAAATTGGCTTATGAAATCATCCGACTATTTATTGTTGCTATTTGAGGTATTCGAGCTATTTGAATTGTTTGCGTTGCCCGAATTACTCGACTGGCTTCCGCCTTTCGCGCCGATTTCCTGATAAAATTTCTTGTCATGATTGTCCGAAGTCGCTTCTCCACCTTTTTCACCGATCTCCTGGTAGAATTCTTTGTCATGGTT
>NZ_CAJGBF010000002.1 GCF_904424705.1 Rossellomorea arthrocnemi
ATCTGTAAATGTCTTTTTACTCATAATTTTCCCCAGTTTCTACATTGTTGTCTATTTGTCATTATACAAAAAAGTACCCTATAGGTAGACTTTTTTTGATTGTCTACTCTATAGGGTACATTTTAAAGTAACCTGGGATCTTTTTTATTGATCTTTGTTTAATACTTCAATCGCTTTTTTAAGTTGAGGATCGTTTTCTTTCAGCTTTTCTCTTAGGTCAGTCATTAGCTTCAAAATCGATTCCCCGTTTAGTGTGCCTGTCACTTCCAGGTCATTTTTCCCTTGGAATTCCTTAACGGCAGTTTTTGTATCTTCGTCATAGTAGCCGTCCACTTTTCCCGGATTTAAATCTAAAGCCTCGAGCATTTGCTCCGCTGTTTTCACATGATCAGATAAATCTTCTTCCTTCAATTCCTTATCAGGATTAATATAAGGAAGCTGGGCATAGTCAGGCATTTTCACTTCAACATCCGGTTTAATGCCTTTTTCATGAATCCAATTTCCGTTAGGTGTCAACCATTTTGCTGTAGTGAACTTCATATTCGACCCGTCTTTGAAAGTTTCAGCCGTTTGGACGGTTCCCTTACCGAATGTTTTCGTTCCAATCAGAGGTATATCATTTGATTCGCTTACAGCAGCTGATAGAATCTCGGCAGCACTTGCACTTCCTTCATCAACAAGAACAGCTGTAGGAACGTCTACCTTCTGACCTGATTCTGAAACGTACTTTTCTACTTTACCGTTACTGTCTTCGACTTGGAATAAGATTTCACCTTCAGGAACAAAAAGATTCGAAATCTTAACTGCTTGATCTAATAATCCACCTGGATTTTGCCTAAGATCAAGTACGAGTTTCTTCATGCCTTTATCGTTCATTTCATTAAGAGCTTCTGTCAATTCTTTGTACGTATTCTCTGAAAAACTGGTGATCTGGATTTCAGCCACACCGTTATCTTTCATTTCTGCATAAACGGTTTCAATCGGAATCTCATCTCTTGTGATGGTGACTTCCATTGGCTTATCTTGACCCGGGCGCTGGATGGTTAACGTTACCTTCGTGCCTTTTTCCCCACGTATTAGAAGTACGGCATCTGTAACGGACATCCCCTGAATGCTTTTATCATCTACTTTTGTAATGATGTCGTTCGGCTGTAAGCCGGCTTTTTCTGCAGGTGAACCTTTTATTGGAGAAACAATGGATATATAGCCTTCCTTCTCCTGAATCTCAGCACCGATTCCTTCAAACGAAGACGAGATGCTTTCCTGGAACTTCTTCGCCTCTTCCTCGTTCATATAATCCGAATATGGATCACCGACGCTATCAATCATGCCATTGATTGCACCATTTACAAGAGTGTCCTCATCAAGGTCCTTGTAATAATTCTGATTTAACTTGTCGTAGGCTTCATACAGTTTCTGAAACTCTGAACGTTCAGTGACACCCACGTTGACCGCTTTTTCATCTCCAAACGCCAGTGCAAAGGTTGTAATACCTGCCGTTAGGAAAACGAGGAAAAAGAGGAGCATGACAAATTTGAATTTTTTCATCTTGATGAAACTTGAATGCGTTTCTTGTTGCGACTGTTCTGTCTTATCTTGTTCCAAAGCTTCCACCACTTTCGTTGCTATGTATCTTGTGTGAATTTTCGTTTAGAATATCATGAAACGTCCCACTGAGCAATCTTTAGCTCATAACTTCTTCATTCTATCAGCTTTTACATGTTAGCGAAAGGAAAATTCATCTTCCTCATTATGATGTGTCAAAATCGTCGTAAAAAACCCTACCGTGCTGACAGCTAATAAAGAATATAAAAATGCCTCCACTCCTATAACCGGAAAGCCAACCATAAGCACGAAACTATCAAAGGCAAAGATCAATTTCCCTACGTTCATTCCAAAACTTCTCCCCATTAACTGGGCCAATAAATCAGATCCACCAGTAGCAGAATTGCCCTTTAACATAAGGCCTATCCCTATTCCCACAAACGTCCCCCCTAGAAACGCACTCATAAGTGGAGGAACAAGGAAGATCGTATGCCACTGATAAAAAATATCGATCATTAAAGAAGATAACCAAAGACCATGGATGCTATTATAAAAGAGATTTCGATCTTTAAAAAAAGCCAGCAAATAAAGAGGGACGCTTAGGAGGATGATCGTAAGTCCCGGCTTTAAACCAAACCAATAGTGAGCAATCAACCCCATCCCGATCATGCCCCCGTCGAGAAAATGATGAGGGACAAAAAATAGATTGATGCCAATTCCAACAAAGACACTTCCTACAACAATTATGCTAAACACCCTCATCATACAATCCACCCACCCATTCCAATTTGGACAGCCCTATTACTGTTGTATGTCGGAACGCAGAAAAACAGAACATAAGGGGGATGGAGTTGACTTCGTAAAATGTAGGACTATATAAATATCCCCTCGACTACAATCAAAAAAGGTCAGGGCCATTTGCCCCGACCTTATATAGTCATTATATTTTCTTCACATTTTTAAAGTATTCTTCAAGGGTCCAATCATTCTCATGTATCACAACGGCCGCATCCATTCCTACGTATCTAAAATGCCAAGGCTCATATTGATATTGGGTAATGGAAACCTTATCTTCCGGATAGCGAAGAATGAAACCGTATTTATAGGCGTTCTCAGCCAGCCACTTTCCTTCTTTCGTTTGTGCAAATTCGATATTTACTTGAAATTGATTGCTTTCACTGGAAATATCCATGGCTAATCCTGATTGATGCTCACTTTGTCCCGGCGGTGCCACTGCCATGACGGCTTTTTCTTTACCGAATTGGGCAATTTCCCTTTCAAGGAGCATTTTTTGATAATCGTATGAACGGTAGCCTGAAATGGCTGTCAAAAACACACCTTGAGTTTTTGCATCTGCAAACATTTTCTCAAGATGATCTGCCGCTTCTTTTCGGAGGTGTGCTTTTTCAAGCTCCTGATTCCCAAATACGAAAGGCACGTTTGGACGCACTAAATCAACAGGTTTGTATTCGTCTAGTGCATATTCTTTATTCACAAGTGCTAATAAATTGGAAGGGTTCTGAATGACCTGCTTTCCGTCTACAACCTTCACTTCATTGAAATATTGAGACTCTAATTGCAGTTCTTTTGGTACCGTTTCTTCGGAAGGTTGTTCCGGCACTGCTTGTTCATCCTGCCCGTTGTCCGGTGTCTGCACGTTTGGTTCTTTTTCCTGTGACTCTTTCTGCTTTTGGCCAAATAAATCTTCTGACCACTCTTGTACTTGCGAGCACCCTGACAACAACAGCAAGGAAGCAGCAGTTACGAAGATGATCTTTTTCATACTTTCACCTAGTTTCTCTATAATGTTCCATCCTCCATCTTACCATGTTAGAAGCATTATGTAAGCAGGAGAAACTTCACAAAAAATAAAAACTGCCCAGAAACCCATTTTGGGCTAATTAGCAGTTCTCATTTTCATTTCATATCGGCGGATTACTATTGAATCGCTGCTTCTAAAGCCACTTCGATCATGTCATTAAAAGTGGTTTGACGCTCTTCAGAAGTCGTTTCTTCACCTGTCAGTATATGATCACTGACCGTTAGGACCGATAATGCATTTCTTCCATATTTGGCAGCTAACGTGTAAAGGGCTGACGTTTCCATTTCGATAGCAAGAATACCATATTGAGCCCATTTTTCATGCTCTGCATTGTCATTGTAGAACATATCGGCAGTAAATACGTTTCCAACTTTCAGGTTAAGTCCTTTTTCTACTCCAGCATCATATGCACGCTTCAACAGATCAAAGTTCGCAGTTGGAGCATAATCGATTCCATTGAACGTTAATTTGTTCATCTGAGAATCTGTTGATGACGTCATCGCCAGAATGACGTCACGTACTTTTACATCCTTTTGGATGGCACCACATGTGCCGACGCGGATCAAGTTCTGAACATTATAGCTTTGCATCAGTTCATTAATATAGATAGAAATGGATGGGACCCCCATTCCTGTTCCCTGTACCGAGATTTTCTTTCCTTTGTATGTCCCTGTATATCCAAACATGTTACGAACTTCGTTATAGCATGTTACATTTTCTAAGAATGTTTCAGCTATGTATTTCGCCCTTAGTGGATCACCTGGTAATAAAACCGTATCTGCAATTTCGTTTTCTTTGGCATTAATATGTATACTCACTAAACTATTCCTCCTATCGAGACTGTTGAAACACCATTGTAATCCTTTTTCGTATCATATGCAACGCTAGTAAATGGAAGGATAGAATGCTGAATGAGAGGTCAAAATAAAAGCAGAAGGAGTGATTCACATGACCAAAGAAAAAATGAGCAAAAAACTGAAACAAGCAGTACAGCATGCAAATGAAACCAACCCTTCTACTCGATCGGGGACACAACCTAACTCTTCAAGAACTGAAAAACTCAAGTCGTAGCAAAGGGGGAAAGCAGGATGGGAAAAAAACATCGAAATAGAATCAATGCCCCTAAGAAAAATAATCATATCCCAAAAGAAGCACTGGAAGCCGAGCACAATGCACATGGGAAAGAAAACACTGGTTTAAATAGAAAAAATGGCCCGGGACACAACATGTAATAACTCATAAAGAAAAGGAAAGAATCTTGCCGAACGGCAGATTCTTTCCTTTTTAGAATGCTGACCCCTAATTTTAATGGATGACGATCCTGTTCACTCTCTTCCAGCCGTTCGGCTGAAGACGGTAATAGTAATGGCCTCTCCGCCCCTCATCTATAAAGACAATGTCACGTGTCGCAATATATCTGCCTTGATAGTCCTTTGGAACTAAATCCGGTACATTAAATGTCCTGAATGTTTGATACAGGGCTTCTTCATGATTATTTGCTTCTACCGAGATTCGATACACCTTTTCATAGCCCTTATCCTCCCCATAATGGGGAGTTTGGAAAATGGTCATGTCATAGGTCGATCTCAAGAGCTTGGGACGAATGATTTTTTCAAGTAAAGGCATGAGCACCCCTCCGTCAATATGTTGTACTCATACAATTACACAAACAACGTGTCGAATCCTTCGCAGAATCATAGGAATCTTTGTCGAATGGGAACTTTACGCAAACTTGTCGATTGCGTTCTGAAGTTTCGATGTTAATTGGGGAACATCGGAAGATCGGATTGTCATTCTGACCATGGATTCATCCATCTCGAGAGCTTCTGCCAAGAATCCACCCAAACCTCTCGCCCGTCTATCCACTTCCAGAAGCATTTCTACCTGATCTTCTGTTTGATTGAGGAACATCACTTCAAGTTCATCTAATTTACGTTGATATTGACCGTTTACCGGTACGAATTCAAATTCTTGAATGAAAGGATATCTCCCTCTGTATCGGCGAGGCGCCTCTTCACATTCCACTTTTCTAATCCTGAAACCGAGGTCTTGAACAGAAGTCAGGATGGCATTCGTCAATTGATTCGGAACGATTTCAATATAGTCTTTATCTTTGGGGTCGACAGCATTTTTTATATCAACACCCGTAGCTACCCAAACCCTTGTGTTCCCATATGTAATCGGGGTCTCAAAGGGCAATGTAAAGGTAAAAGGAAACTCCTTTTTTTCATTTTCAAGTACTGTGAATGGATTTGATATTTGTATTTTTTGAATCGGTGCATAATCTGTATGTTTCTTGTCATCCGATTCACGAATATATGTAGTGAATAGCGTTAAATAAATGGCATCGATACTCTGTTCAGTGCTCCCTCCTGTAATTTCCACTACTCCGTTTACCGTTTCTCCTGCAACGTAGCTTGATTTCTCCAATTTAGTATCCACTGTCGCCGCTCCAATTCCAATTGAAGCAAATACTTTATTAAAAAATGACATGTTACAATTCCTCCTCGTTTATCGTGCTTGTAATATATGGATAACCTTTGTTATTTCCTCGATCAGCTCAGAAGCATCCTGATATGCTTCGTCAATTTGCAGAAGTCTTCTTATGATGGCTATGGTATCTTGATGAATGGAGAGCTCCTTATCCCAGCTTTTTTCCCTTTTCCCCACTGGCTCATATGAAGAATAAAGTAAAAATAATAAAAAATGGCCAACGGCATAAAAATCACTTTTCTTCGACCTGTCCCTCATATAATCCTTATGTGCATGCCGAATACCAGGTTCGGCACTCATTTCACACGCAAGTCCAAAATCAATAATTTGAATGGTTCCTTTATCAAGAAGGATATTAGGAATTCTTAAATCACGATGCACATAGCCTTTTTGATGAATAAAGTTTACTAATTTCACTAACTGTAAACCTACTTTTAAAGATTCTTCTTCTGAATACTTTTTCCCTTCCCGAAATATCAAATCTTCAAAGGTTCGCCCCTTCATTTTTTCCATCACTAGATAAGGGATCCCTTTATATTCACCGGCTATAAGAAACTCAGGAAAGTGGGGATGAGATAAAATTTCAAGTGCATTCCTTTCATTCAGGACATATTGGACGTGATTAGAAAATAACTTTTTGTAAGGGCGTATTCGTTTCAATATTGCCTCTTCTCCATTTGGGAGTTTGACTGAATAAGTTGTACCATAGCTTCCTCTTCCTACCAAATGAGTGATTTGTAAGTCATTGATGATATCACCCGGGTTCCATCTACGTTCGAAAGCGTTGATCAGTCTGCGAAAAAAAGTATGGATCATCTATGCTTCGACTCCCGGTCAGCTGCTAAAGAAACTGGAGAAAAAGCTTTTGCTCTTATGCTTTTTATAATGATGGTGTCCAAAATGTTTATGTTTAGGTGATTTATATTTTTTCCTGGCGTCACTGGAACTGTAGTGATGATGATGTTTCGACGATCCTAATAAACTTTTAATGAACTTCTTCAACATAAACATACCTCCCAAGAATGCTTCTCTTCCATTGTATTAATATATACGAATTATGTTGGATTTAGTTTCAATCCCAGAGAAATATTTTTTCACTTTAATTGGAGAGGCGGGATCATTTGGTATATTCACCGTTTCTAAAGATACTAAACCTATTCAAATCCGGTAAAAGTGACCATCCTTCACCCCTTCTCGACGTAAAAGCGATTGGTCAGCTATATAAGCAAATGAAGCTGCAACCCGCTCCTGAGATCTACTTTCCTGAAGACTATTCATTATATAGGGAAATTTCCAACGCGATTAATGAAGGCAATGTCAATAACCTGACAAGGACCTCCTCCTACCTGGACCTATTCAAGAAACACCCTGAGCTTCACTGGTCTTTTATTGCCCACATGGTGTCCAGAAATGCCGGTTATCATATGACAGACATCCGGAGCCATTTGCTTTCACATGTATTAAATGACAAGGAACAACAAACCTTTTTCTCATTTCTCGAACGATGCAATGCAGCCATCTTCGACGACGCGTATCCTCAATTATTACTCTATGAAAAATGGAAGTTAACCGGACAATCATCTTTTCACCTGCTTAAAAAATTCAATGTTTCGATATTTATGCGGAAAATGTGGGATGAATTCCTCGATACACGGGATCAACGCGTATTGACACTCGCACTCATTATGAATGAGCAGCACTTGATTCAACAAAGAATTTTATCTGATCCCAACCTGAATATAGGAATTGAAAAGTGGAAGTTCTTCTTGCAGGATCGATTGGAGTTCACTTCCATACTTTTTCCTTTTGGCAAACCAGCCCCCTATTCTCTTGCCGGACTTTCCGTTTCTCACTTTGAGAAGGTCGATCGCAGAATTCTGTTAGGGAAGAAACTATATAGTGTTTTATTTCATCCGTTCGTCTTCCCAGGTGCATTTTCATTTTCGATCCAACATCCACACACCGGATCGAGGGAGGATTACTGGCCGCATATATATTCGAAGAGGGAGGAAAAAAGGCATCTTTTCAGTCCGTCATTAAGATCTGTTTGGGAAAACATCCCCCATGACTTTCCTTCATCGACTGACTGGTTTAAAAAGCAACCGCTTAAGGTGATGAGCCCCCTTTTAACTATGGCGCCCCCCGGTCATTTCTCTATGACCCGGAGATGGAAAGCAAGAACTTCTATCCTTCTGAACCTAAAAAGGGATTAACTCAAAATAAAGTGCCTCCACGCTTCAGTGAAGAAGTCATGAGAGACACATAAGAGTTAATCCCGTTTATATGAATGGTCGTTCCATGTTCCATACTAAGTGAAATCCCTATCGATGGTTGAAAAGATTCTATACGTCATCTTCCCATTCTTCATCAATGATACATTTGGCAATCAGATACTCGAATGTGATATCCGCTATTTCTTCCAACTCATCTTCTGATGGTACATACCCTCTTTGTACAAGTTCTTTCATGAAGAACTCTGCAATTTCCTCAGTGTCGATAAAGACTTCTATCTCCCGCATGTGATCGCCCCCTTTGATTCTCAATTTATGACAATACCACCCCGGTTATGCCAGGAGAAAAAAGTTTTCATAAGACTTTAAAGACAAGCATAGACTTTATCATCAAAGGTAGAGGAGCGATATTATGTTACATACACTCACTCAAAAAACGAAATCGATGTTAAAAGATCTGGAAAAGGGAGAAGGGATGATTGTTTCAGGCATGCAATGGATCCTTCGTGCCATACTGCTGTCTTTCCTGGTCATAAGTGTTCCTGTATTTCTATATATCATGTGGCTTATTCCTTCTCTTTAACGATAGACTGTGAGTTTGTATGATTTTTTAACTGCTCTAACACGTAATCCATTTTATTCTTGTATTTATTATCCTGGAATAAGAGGTACAATGTTTTATAATCATTGTAGTGATCAAGGAGCTGATCAATCCAGGTTGGCTTTGGATAAGCAGGTGAATAGAGCGATTTTGATTTACCTTCTTTTTTTTGCGGAAACACGAATCCATATTTTTTTATAAATGCCTCTGCCTGTTCTTCATCAGCAACTAAGGTAATTTCATCTTCATCTGCTTCCAGCCACTCACCGTCCGTAATCCTCATTAATTCGTAGATGACGTCTTCCCACGCATCGTCTTTATACCGCCATATTTCTGTTCTGAAGCCCACCACTTTAAAAAGGTCTTCTTCGTATCCCTTCACCATAACAAGGTCTCCGAACAAAAATTTATATTCAATATCGATCTGTTCCTGTTCAAAAATATATCCATCATAAGAATCAAGCAATTCCAATGCCTTCTCCTTGAATAGCCCTTCACTTTCGTTAACTTCATACAAAAACTCTCCGTCAAGCTTTTTAATGTCGGTAATTTTCCCGACTGTACCATAGATTGTAACGACTACCGTTTCCCCTACTCTGAATCTAGGCTCTTTTCGTTTCTTCATACTCCCCTCACCCTTAATCGCCTTTTTTATATGATATGCAATAACACTCATATCGGTATACACGAAATCCCTGACTCTCTTTTCTTTACGGCAAGATTTGTTTTTCATGATATCGCCTAAAAAAAGAAACCTAACATTTTATAGCAGGACCTTTAAAAAAAGGACCGACGTTTGTAGGAAACAAATGTCAGTCCGGTGGCTAAGGGTATTTAGATTATTCTTTTTCTTCTAATTGATAATGGTCCCAGGCCATGTCGAAAATGGACATACTTTCAAGATAATGACCATTCATTTCGAGGTACGAACTGATTTCATGGTACCGTTGCGATTGTTTTGGAAAGCTGTGATCATCATAAGCAGAATTCGCAAATCTGGTTAGATCATCCTTGGCAGTAGGTTGCCTATGTTTCATTAAATAATGATAAAAGGATTTTCTCATCTCTTCCACCCACCCTTGATCTATCTTTTCTAACAGGATAGCGGAAGAAGACGGATTCGTAAAGTGTTTGCACAAGACTTGAGCAAATTCATGAAATGGCCGAATTCCCAGTCTCTAAAATCGAAAGTAATTCTTCTTAAGTAATCGGGGAAGCTCCATTAATTCTTTATAAGGGATCACTTTATCTATTAACCTGGTATCAATAAGCATCAGTTGGTCTTCAATCTCATTAATGACTGATTCTTCCTGGTATTCCATTCCACAATGACTGCAGCTCACGCCAGGGACATTTGCAATCTGAATCGCACGTGTGCCATCAGGCAATTCCCAATACACACTGGATTGATGTGCATGAGCCGTCTTCCTTTCACACCATTCGCACGTTTTATTTTTACTCATTGATGGTTTCTTCCTTATCATCATTTTTATCCTTATTCATTTTTGAAAGCATGGCTTTATGCTTTTTCTCCTTAAGCTGATCCCTCTTCCCCCTGAAGTTCTTAAGGGAGTTGTGATCAGGGTTTTCCTGATATTCCTTCCGTCGCTCCAAACGCCTGAGTCCAGCAGGAGTGAGTGAAGAATGGGTCTGGTTTATCAATCCGGCAATTCCTATGCTCGATTCTTTGATTTCTTCATCATGGTACACTTCTTTAAAGTATTCATCGGCCCTTCCTGCTACATATTCTTCGGGTTCGGGGTAAGTAGAGATGACTCCTTCGAAATTACGCACAACCACTTTCGAAGCACTTTGGGAAATAAGATAATTAGGCTGCAGGGAAATCTTACCTCCACCACCAGGAGCGTCCAGCACGAAGGTTGGAACGGCATAACCGGATGTGTGTCCCCTCAATCCTTCGATGATTTCCAGCCCCTTGCTGACAGGTGCACGGAAATGGCCGATCCCTTCAGACAAATCACATTGATAAATATAATATGGGCGTACGCGAATCTTCACCAAATCGTGCATTAGCTTCCTCATGATCGGAACACTGTCATTGATTCCTGCCAGGATTACCGCTTGATTTCCTACCGGTACACCCGCATTCACAAGCATCTCACAAGCGTTTTTGGACTCCTCTGTTATTTCTATGGACGTATTAAAATGTGTATTTAACCAAACCGGATGATATTTCTTTAAGATATTGCACAAGTTTTCAGTGATCCTTTGCGGAAATACGACTGGTGCCCTCGTTCCAATCCGGATGATCTCAACATGCGGGATGTCTCTTAGATTTTTTAATATATACTCAAGAATTTGATCATTGATCAGTAAGCCATCCCCGCCTGAGAGAAGTACGTCTCTTACACTTGGGGTTTCCCGGATATATTCAATGGCTGCATCAAGCTGCTTCTTTGGAACACCCATTCCGATTTGTCCTGAAAACCTTCTTCTTGTACAGTAGCGGCAGTACATCGAGCACTGATTTGTGACCAGAAATAAAACCCTGTCCGGGTATCTGTGAGTCAATCCGGGAACGGGGGAATCCTCATCTTCATGCAAAGGATCTTCAAGGTCATACTTCGTTTTGTGGATCTCCTCTCCGATTGGGACGGATTGCATCCTGATCGGACAGCGGGGATCATCCTCATTCATTAGCCATGCATAATAAGGGGTAATATTCAACGGAATGGTCTTGGTTGAAATTCTGACACCTTCTTCTTCCTCAGGAGTCAAATTCACCACTTTCTTCAAGTCATCAAGGGTTCTGATCGTGTTTGTCAGCTGCCATAACCAGTTATTCCATTGTTCATCCGTCACATCTTTCCAAAGCTCAATTTCTTTCCAATCCCTTTTTGGTTTATAGAGATTCATTTTCATCTACTCCACCAACTTTCCAAAAGTTTCTTTCCACCAGACTCAAATGGCCACATACACCCGTCTGAAGGATACCTGTCCGTGAAGGAAAAGACTGTCTTCTCCAGCTTTAATACTGCTTTGTTTTGAATACGCGTTTGGGATTTTCCGGTCTAGAATTCACTTAAATCCTTTTCCCAAATGTTCATATCTTCCATTTTGTCAAAGATGATGCAGTTATTCGCCAATCTTCCACCATACTTGTATCCAAGCTGATGAAATGCTGCATTCATACCGAATGAAAGCGCCCTGGCAATCGTATAGGCACAAAATATATTTTGGTGTACCAATTCGCTTTCCAATCTTTGTAGCAGATGCTTCATGTACCCGCTCTTCCGATGGGAAGATCTCGTAGCACAATCTGTTAGCTCAGCATTCCTGTTAGTTGATGATATTTCAGCAGAAGCTGCACTGATAATTCTTCCATCCTCCTCGATGTACACAAAGATTGTCCCATTTCTCATGGATTCTCTCACATAGTCTGGAACGTGTAATGGTACAGGATATAGCATAAATACTTCCTGATACAGATCCGCTAATTTCCCTGCGTGTTCCTCGGTTGCGACAGAAATCAATCCAGAAACCTCCAAATCTTGTTCACCTAGCTTTTGAACCGCTTGGAGAATGTCGTCCTCTTTTTTCCAATAGGAACTGTTCCTCCGATCATCAGTCAGAAATTTACTCATAAATAAAGCCCTGTCTCCATTAAAATATCTGTTTACTCCCCCCTCCAAAATAAAGCCCTTTTCTAAAAAATAGCCGGCCTGATTTGACCTTGCTTTTACGATGACCTTTTCAAACTGATGAGACTCAGCCTCTTCCATCACATACTCCCATAACCTTCCTGCGTTTCCACTGAACTCATCCACCCTGAGCCTTCGATTGTAGTCATCTTTATAAATAGTCGCTTCCACTTTAGGTTGCTTTATATATTCGTATGTTTGCATTCTTATAAGCCCCTTTTTATCAAACATATGAGATGAATAGATAAGTTATGAAACAAACGGCCATAAAAAGGGAACAACCTCTGTCTAGAATTAGATGAGTTGTTCCTTTTGTCTTGATATGAATAAAATGAGGTATATAGTAGTGGGATATCATCACTCAATCACGAAGTGTAAAAACGCCATTCTTCCCTGCGGGCGTTACTGTAAGCACTGTATGAATCTTTCCCCTTTCTGATAAATCATGACTGTTTATTACACCAATCGATCATAAAGAGAGAGAGAATTTCCGCACATTGATAAATCCTCTCTAATTCAATGTATTCGTTTGCGTCATGGGCCACTTCCGTTGTACCCGGTCCAAATACAACCACTGGAATATTGCCACCCTGAGACAGAATCCCACCATCCGTACCCCAAGGTGAGGCTTCGATGAGCGGATTCACTCCCATTACCTGTCCAGCATGTGTGGAAAGGGTCATCACCAATTCATGGTCACTTGGAAGGTTTCCAGGCTGCCAGCGCCCGCCAAACCATTCCACTTCAACAGGGTGTTCGTCAAACCAGGTATCCATTGACTTCAGGTTGGAAATCTTTGTTGTAAATTCTTTTTCGACATCCTGAAGTGTTTCCCAAGGACCGACACCTATCCTTCCTTCAATGACAGCCGTATCAGGAACGGAAGATGGCCATTTCCCACTCTCAATTCTCCCAATGTTAACGGGTAATGGAATCGGGATATTGCTATATAATGGATCTGTCACCCTATCGTTACGTGCATTTTCCAATTCCTGAAGGGACTGAACGACTTTATATGCCTTTTCTATTGCATTCACACCTTCATACCTTGTGCCTCCATGTGCAGATTTCCCCTTCACCTTTAGGCGAAACCACATGGACCCTTGCTGTTTAGGGAAGATTTTCATATTTGTCGGCTCAGGAATAATGGCAGCATCCGCTTTGTACCCTCTAATTAGCGCCGCTAATGTCCCCGTTCCACCACTCTCCTCTTCAATGACACTCTGAAAGATAACATCTCCTTTCAAAGGGATATTCAGCTCTTTTATCACTTCAATGGCGAGAAGTAAAGCAACGGATCCTCCCTTCATATCCGTTGAACCACGCCCGTAAAGCTTCCCTCCCTCGATGACTCCACTATAAGGATCATGGAGCCAATCTTTCCTGTCCCCTTCAGGTACAACATCGATGTGTCCATTTAATAGAAGGCTTTTCCCTCCACCTGTTCCTCTCAGGACCCCTACCACATTTGGATTTCCTTTAAAATTCTTTCGGTCGCATCGATAAAATGGATGGTTTTCAATATCAATCTCGTTTATTTCCCATATGTCCAACTCCATGCCAAGCTTTCTGCATTTTTCGATAATAATGGCCTGTGCCTTTGATTCGTTTTCTCTTACACTGTCCTCCTGGACCAGTCTTTGAAGAAGCTTGATTGTACGTTTCTTTTTTTCTTCTATTTTTTCTTTGATTAGACGATGAGTTTCCATATCGTTTCCTCCCTTACCCTATGTATTTGATCACAGGGCTTAAGCTGTAACGGGCTTCTGTTGTCTCCTCTATATCTTCCACCGTATAAGGATTGAATATCTCACTCAAGATTAATTGATTATCTTCGATGTAGAATACAGCCCGGTCAGTGATAATCATCGATACACAGCGACTAGCTGTTAATGGAAGTGTGCAATCCCTCACGATTTTGCTTCCTCCATTTTTGTCTAAATGGGTCATCAGGACAATGACCTTTTTGGCTTTAGAGGCAAGTTCGGTCGCCCCCCCCATCCCAGGGACTTTTTGGCCCGGGATGATCCAATTAGCCAGATCCCCCTTTTCACTTACCTGCAGTGACCCAAGAATCGTTAAATCGATTTTGCCTCTGCGGATCATGGCAAAAGCGATGGAGCTATCCGTATAGCATCCCCCATTCATTAATGAAACTGGAAATCCTCCTGCATTACACAAGTTTTCATCTTCACTGCCTTCTCCAGGTGCAGGACCGATGCCGATAATTCCATTTTCAGATTGAAATACGACAGGAAAACCTGGGGGAAGGTGATTTGGAACGAGGGATGGGATACCGATCCCCAAATTAACAATCATATTATCCTTCACTTCCTGCGCAGCCCGCATTGCCATCTTTTCCTTCATTTCGTTTCCCAGGCCCATCTCCAATCGACTCCTTTAGACAAAACGATATGATCAACGAAAACACCTGAAGTGACAATTTCCTCGGGATCCAGTTCTCCATAACCCACGACTTCCTCCGCCTCGACAATCGTTATATCTGCTGCCATAGCAATTAGTGGATTTGTGTTTCTTGCGCTCTTATCATAGATGAGATTTCCGAATGGATCCGCTTTTTTCGCAAAGACAATCCCCACTTCAGCAACCAGTGCGCTTTCATATATATAACGATCCCCGTCAATTTCAAGGAAGGTCTTTCCGTTATTCAAATATGGATCATCAACCCCAATATCGCTTACAATCCCTTTTAACCCCACTCCACCTGCCCTGATTCTCTCGGCTAATATTCCTTGTGGAGAGAATTCAACCTCCAGTTTCCCCTCACTCATTAACCTACCAGCTATCGGATTAGAGCCAATATGAGAAGCAATCACTTTCCTCACTCTATTTTGAGCGATCAATTGCCCAATGCCGATATGGGGAAATCCTGTGTCGTTTCCGATGATGGTGAGGTCCTTCACCCCCCACTCCAAAAGATGGTTCAAAATGGTGGGAGGGGACCCGACCCCTCCAAAACCACCAAACATCAGTGTCATTTCATCTCGAAAAAAATGCCGGATTCTTTCGTAACTACTCCTTTTGCTGTGATGATAAGACATCTAATTCACCTGCCAATTCTCTGCTGCCATTTGAAATGTACTCCTCAACCTTTTAGCCATTTCTTCAAGCTCCCTTTTGGTGCTATTCAATGGTGGGGCGATCATAATGGCGGAGCCCTTTCTGCCATCGATACCTGCTGAGGCAGGGTATAGTAAAATCCCATTTTCCACACCTTTCTGAACGATGAAAGAAGTAAAACCTGCCCCCCACTCATTAAATTCAATCCCCCACATGAGACCTCTTCCCCTGATATGCTGAACAAAGGGAAATTCGTTTTTACATTTTTCCAGAAGATTCTTTAAATAAGTTCCTTTTTGATCGACACCTTCAATGATTTTTTCCGAATCAATCAGCTTTAGAACGGCTAATGCCGCAGTTGCAGACATGGGATTGCCACTAAAAGTATGTCCGCTCATAATCACTTTACTCCCATTTACAATCGGCTCCATGACCTTTTCTGATATGAGGGTGGCCGCAATGGGTGCATAGCCAGCACTCAGTCCTTTACCGATCGCCACAATATCAGCATTGACACCCCATTGCTCCAAGGCTAGGAATGTCCCTGTCCTTCCGCATCCAGTCATTACCTCGTCTGAAATAAACAAAATGTCATGCAATTCACAGATCTCCTTAATCCGTTCGTAATATCCCTTTGGGGGGGTGATCGCCCCTCCTGCAGCTCCAATGATCGGTTCAGCAATAAACGCAGCAATATTTTCAGCTCCTATCCTGCTTACCATTGTATCCAGTTGAGATGCACAAACCATATCGCATGATGGATAAGCCTTACCAAACGGACAGTGTACACAGTAAGGCGGCTCAATGGTTGGCCAATCCCCTAAAAACGAATCGAAGCGTTCCCTTCTTGATGGATGACCTGAAGCAGATAATGCCCCAAATGTGATTCCATGATAACTGAGCCATCTTGATAAGATCTTCCTTTTCATCGGTTTTCCTTGTTCCTGCCAGTGTTGAATGGCGATTTTGATGGCTGTTTCCACAGCCTCCGATCCACTATTCACGAAGAAGGTCCAGGGGTAACCTGTTTTGTCATTCAAGAAGGTCGCTAAATCCTCTGCAGGCTGATTGCTGAACTGAGACCGATACACAAAGGCCACTTTGTTTCCTTGATTCACGATGGATTGCAGAATGTCTTCCATACCATGTCCCAAATTTGCAGTCACCGCTCCAGAACAGGCATCTATATATTCATGTCCTTCGGTGTCATATAAAAAAACACCCTTTCCATAATCAATCGTCGGATAATGTTCCCCAATCAACGGTTTTATTAAATGCGAATGAGGCATCGTTACCCCTCCTGAAAGAATCAGATTCGTACTCTCTTTCGATTCGCTCATCTGGATGTTCATTAAGATTTCCCTTACATTATTCATATGTAAGAAAAGCTGAATCTTTCTTTCTTTATCAAAAAAGCATCATATTGTTGGATTTTCTCAAGAATAATCAACCCTTAGTATGAATTCGCGAAAGGAAAATCATAGGTTTCCCTCTATTGCATGATTGAAATATACTAAAATTCTCAAAAATTCGACAAAAATTCTTTAAATTGACTAGATATATTAGGTCGATATGTATAAAATAATGGTAAGTTCATCCTTTGATGCTACTTTTTGCTTATCTTCAGGAGGGGGAAACGGTGAAAAAAACTAGAGAAAAACTACTAAAAAAAGTACCAAAAAGAAACAAAAAAAAGAAGGAAGGATCTAAAAGTACCTTTGGTTTCTTTTCATATTTTCGTACCATAAGGGGAAAGGTTGTTCTGTCGTTCGGTTTATTAACGATTGTCCTACTGGTTCTCGCATCAACATCTTACTTCAACATGATGAAACTGGAAAAAGAGATCGACAAGCTGATTACATACGATATGAAGGTTGATACGAAGGTTAAAGATCTTTCAAAGGTGTTAAATGAAATTGAAATAGGCGAACAAGGTTTCGTCATTACGGGCGCAACTGGTTTTCTGGCACCATACCAGAATGGTAAAGGTGAAGTGGAAACTCATATTGAGGAATTGAACACCCTATTGAAGGGTGATCCTGAACAGCTTGATAAAATGGATAAGATTCAAGCACAATACGGCTTTTGGATTCAATTTGTTGACAGGGTAATCGAGACCAGAAAAGGTAAAGGGCTCGATCAGGCTGCCAAACTCGTAGAATCCGGTACAGGGAAGAAATACTTGGACGGTATCCGTTCATACGTAGATATGATTGTGGTCGATCAGCAAAAAGATCTGAATAAGCGGATTGATTCTCTTACTCAACAAGTGTCCTTATCTAAAATTGTCACCATCGGCTTATCGGCATTCGCCGTTCTCTTGGCGGTTTTCTTTGGAATCATTTTAACTCATACAATTAAAACAAATACAAAGAAAATTAGTCGATCCATTTTAGAGATTGCCAATGCGGGTGGAGATTTAACGAAACGAATCCATGTAAAATCCAAAGATGAGTTGGCTGACCTGGCCTCTGATACGAATCAGCTTATTGGGGGGATCGCAATTCTTGTTAAACAGGTCTCTGAAATGGCAGAAAACGTATCTGCAAGCAGCCAGGAGCTTCTCGCCTCTGCAGAAGAAACGTCACGTACGATCACCTCCATTGCGGAAACATCGAGTGAAATTGCGGCAGGAAGCGACCAGACAACACATCGTATGTCCACTTCATTAGAGAAGATGAACAGCCTTGAAGAGGCAGCCCGCTTTTTATTCAATCAGGCGGAACTCGTAAGGCAGACAGCACGTGATATGAGAGTCGTTGCCGAAAAAGGAGGACAAACCGTTCAGGCCTCTTCATCAAAAATGATGAGTATTGAAGAAACCATGTCCAATACGAGTGAAACCGTTGAAGCCTTGGGACAACGGTCATCACAAATCACCACCATCATTGGCACCATTACAGACATTGCCGAACAAACCAATCTTCTCGCACTAAATGCTGCCATCGAAGCAGCCCGGGCAGGTGAACACGGCAGAGGATTTGCCGTTGTTGCTGATGAAGTCAGAAAGCTTGCAGAACAATCTCGACAGGCTGCAAAGGGAGTAACGGAAATCGTCCACAGCATCCAGGAGGAAGTCAATATCATCATCAAGCAAAACTCTGACGGGGTGAAGGAAGTCATTGCAGGGGTTGAAATCACCAATGAAACGAATGCATCCCTGGAAGATATACTGAGTCAAACAACCAAAACAACCGTTGTAGTGGATGAAATGGTGGACCATATCCAAGAAACGCTTAATCTCAGTCAAGAAGTAGCAACGTCATTTGCCCATGTAAATGAAATTGCTGAGTCCACTGCTTCTAACACCGAAACCACAGCCGCTGCATCGGAAGAAGGATCTGCTGCCATGGAACAAGTCACAGCAAGTGCATCAGAACTTTCTCAGCAAGCTGAAAAACTGAAAGAATTAATCTCAAGCTTTAAAATTTAATCCAAAAAGAGCTGTCAAGTCGACAGCTCTTTTTTTCATCATTATTTTCAAGTATCACCATAATGGGTTAATTCCCGCAGTAACAAACGGCTCCAATAATAATCAACAGGATGAATAACACAACGATCAACGCAAAACCATTACCGCCACATCCACCGGCAGCCGGATATGCATACCCGCCTTGATAACATGGATCACAACCATATCCATAGTTCATACCTATCACTCCTCAAATAATTATTTATTTACCTTATACTCTATGTCATATACCTAGAAAGTGTTTGTGCATTCGCCCATTTAATTTAACACCACTTCTTTTCCGGATGAAATCTTTCTATATAATGAAGAGAGTTTATTGAAAAGGCAGGAGAATTGACTGTATGAAATGGTTTATTAAATCGTTTATCAACGGTGTACTTACGATTGTTCCGATTGCACTCGTTGGCTACGTTGTATATAAGATGTTTTTATTTTTCGATGGCTTATTAGGAAATGTCTTAAAACCTTATCTGGATGAAAACTACATCCCTGGTATCGGGTTGTTCGCCACAATCGTTCTGTTAACAGTACTCGGATGGTTGTCCACGAAATTCTTTACAGGGACCATCATTCGAATAGTGGATATTGTGTTACAAAAAATTCCTTTTATCAAAACAATTTACTCGGTGATCAAGGACACTATCCATTCTTTCTTAGGAGAAAAAAAGTCATTTTCAAAAGTAGCTCTCGTCACAATGCCTGGAACGACAATGAAATGTCTGGGTTTCATTACGACAGAGAACGTTAAAGATCTGCATTATGATCTTCAGGGGCACGCAGCCGTATACATTCCACAAACCTTCCAGGTTGCCGGTGTGACCTTCTTAGTCCCCAAAACAGATATCGAAATTCTCGACATTAAACCTGAGGAGGCGATGAAATTCATTTTATCTGGTGGGATGACAACGAAGAGCGAGAAATAGTGGAAGTTCCATGATACAACAAGATTGGGATAAAGGAGGAAGAGATTAACATTTGCGTCATTTTCAACGCGATATAAAACATACTCCATTAAACGGTAAATGTTTCATCACTAAAACCTCATCATTCATTTTATACAGAAAAAAGACCGGCAACTTCGCCGGTCTTTCCTCTTAATACTATTTGGAAAAAATCTCAAACACTTCTTCCTGTCCTGCTGTAACACTTGCTACGTCTTTTATCACAAGCTCTCCCATATCGTCACCATTCGTAATGATGATTGGTGTGATCGTGCTTTTCGCTTTTTCTTTTACAAGTTCCAAATCATACGTAATTAAAGGGTCACCGATGCTTACTTTTGAACCTTCTGAAACATGGGCTTCGAAACCTTCACCGTTCATTGAGACGGTCTCAAGTCCGATGTGGATTAGAATTTCAGCGCCATTCTTCGCTTTGATCCCTACAGCGTGCTTTGTGGGGAAGAGCTGCATGATTTCGCCTTCTACAGGTGAAACGACTTTTCCGATTGTCGGATCGATGGCGATTCCATCCCCCATCATCTTTTGGGAAAATACAGGGTCCGGAACCTCTTCAAGTGATTTCAAAGAGCCTGTTAAGGGTGCGACGGCAATTACCGTTTTAGGTGCTTCTTCTTTTTTACCAAAAAGTTTCTTTAACATCATCATTCACCTTCCTATTCATATTTTTTATATACACATATGTAACTCATCGTAAACATGAGTAGTCTATTTTATCACATGTGTGAATAGTTTCACAGCAATTCACTATGTTAGAATAACTTCTTGTATAGTCCATACCCTTCCTCTTCTAATTTCTCGACAGGGATGAACCTGAGAGCAGCGGAATTGATACAGTAGCGAAGTTTTGTCGGACCGGGACCATCATTGAAAACGTGACCGAGATGAGAATCGGCTTCCTTGCTCCTTACTTCTGTCCGTACCATAAAGTGACTTCTATCTTCTTTTTCCGAAACTTCTTCTTCATCGATCGGTTTGGTGAAACTCGGCCAACCGCATCCGGCATCATACTTATCCTTCGAGCTGAAAAGAGGTTTCCCAGAGACGACATCTACATAAATCCCCTCTTCGAACGAATTCCAATATTCGTTTCTAAACGGTGGCTCGGTCCCATTATTTTGAGTGACATCATATTGCTCGGGTGTTAACTTTTTCTTTAGGTTCTCTTTACTCATTTTTATCCCCCCAATGGTTATCAATAAATGCAACTCTTCCGGACCCCCTGCTGTATCTTTGATAATGCCCGGGGTTTTTTTTATAATAATCCTGATGATATTCCTCCGCAGGATAGAATACTTTAGCAGGTAATATCTCTGTTGCTATTGGCTTGGAGAAAATTCCTGATTGTCCGATCCTCTCCTTGGATTTTTCGGCTGCTCTTTTCTGCTGCTCATCATGGTAGAAGATAACTGTTTTATACGATTGTCCCCTGTCAAAAAACTGACCGCCTGGATCTGTCGGATCGATTTGCTGCCAGTACACCTCTAATAACTTTTCGTAAGAAAAAATAGATGGGTCATATTCAATTTGAACAGCCTCATAATGACCTGTCATTTCACTGCACACTTCTTTATACGTCGGATCGGGAAGGTGTCCCCCTGTGTATCCGGATGTCACACTGCCAATTCCGGGCTGTTCATCAAACGGTTTCACCATGCACCAGAAACACCCTCCTGCAAACGTGGCCTTCTCATACGTTGAAGCCTTTGACATGCTCATCATCCTTTCCATATTATTCTCTTTCACTATTCCCTTTGTAAGAGATTTTAACGCATCCCTGTTAAAAAGGGAAAGTATTAAGCTTGCCGGATCGGTTTCAACCTCCAAAAGGATTGGAATATATCCACCAAAAAAAAGAGTGCCCTCCAAAGGGTCACTCATCCGTAATATTATTTAAGTCGTCTCTGCTTTCCGATACTCTTCCACTTCTTTCGTTCCAATGATTCCAATCGCTTATTTCCCCGTCTCTCCATATAAGCGATCTCCCTTTGGAGCTTTTGATAGTGTTCGAGCCTTTCCTCTGAAAGGGTTCCTTCTTCAATCGCCATGCGGATCTCGCAGCCTGGTTCATCTTCATGACGGCAGTCGTTGAATCGGCAGTGAAGAGCTAATTCCTCAATGTCATGATATTGTGTTGATAATCCTTCCTGCCCCTGCCATAATTGGATTTCTCTCATCCCCGGTGTATCAATAATCGAAGCACCATTTTCTAATAGGAATAATTCCCGATGGGTGGTCGTATGACGACCTTTATCATCGGATTCTCTTATTTCCTTTGTCTTCTGTACGTCATGCCCTACAAGTAGGTTGGTCAATGTGGATTTGCCCACTCCTGAAGAACCGGCAAGCGCCACCGTTTGCCCCTTTTCAAGAAAAGGCATCAGGTCCTCTACCCCTTCCTGATTCACGGCACTTATGGTAACGACTTTCACTCCAAGTAATGTGTTTTCCACTTCTCTTCTCTTTTCTTCTACATTCCTACACGTATCGGATTTCGTCAGGACGATGACAGGGTTTGCCCCGCTTTCCCAACATAGAAGCAAATAACGTTCCATCCGTTTACTGTTTAAATCATCATTTAAAGAAGATAGAATGAAGACAGTATCGATATTGGCAGCAATGATCTGCTCTTCTGCTTCATTTCCTGCTTTTTTTCTTGAAAATTTACTCGTCCGGGGTAAAACTTTCTCAATGATCGCCCCTTCCCCGCTTAGGAGAACCCAATCTCCGACTGCCGGGAGCTCTTCACGCTGAACGGTTTCAAATCTGAGCTTACCGGAAATCTTACTCAGAGCTTCCCCTGTTTTTGTCATGACCATAAAGGCACCCCTTTGCTCGGTCACAACCCTTCCCAATATAAATCCTTCTTCTGACAAGTGGTTCATCATTTCAAAAACTGTTTCTCTACTATTCAACTTATTTCCTCCCAAAATAAAAAATCCGTTGCGCGGTTCGACACGTCAACGGATTTTTTATGTTAGAAATCAAAAAATCAAATAATCCCGTTTAAAGTGAGTTGACGTGCAGAACCGATATGATACATATATGCTTTAGCCGTTTGATCAATTAATAATAGGTTCATAAGGTATCACCCACTTTCTCAATTAGTAACTTCATTATCCAATATTTCCATCCAGATTGCAAGGGATAATTCTGATTTTTATAAAAATAGGTGCTTTCACCATTTTTTCTCCCGGGCATATTCTATTTATGTTAATAAAGATAAGGGAGAGATACGGATGAGCCAACATGATTATTTAACTAAAGCTGCCATGTACGACCTATTATCCGGTTATTATAAATATACTGATCCATCCATGCATGTTCATTATTATCAAAAACATCTTAAATATATGAGGATGGCTATGCAGGCACAGAGAGCTGACATGACAACCTCCACACAGCCGTCGTACGTCCGCTTGTTACATGCAGTCCCCGATGCACCGAATGTGGATGTATACGTAAATGGAAAACGCGTTTTACGGGATGTAGCATTTAAAGATGTAAGCGATTATTTAACATTGCCAGCGGGTAAATATCATATTGATGTGTATCCCACAGGTACAAGTGTAACAACGGTCATAAGTAAAAAAGTGAAAATCGATCCCGGGAAAATTTATACATTGGCAGCCGTTGGGACTTTAAATAAAATGCAATTACTGCCCTATCTGGACGATCCAACTGTCCCTGGCGGAGAAACAAAGGTGAAATTCATTCACCTTTCCCCTGACGCCCCGGCTGTTGATATTGCAGTAAAAGGCGGGGATGTTATATTTCAGGATATCCCATTTAAACAAGCGACCGATTATCTTGGGTTAACCCCGATGACCGTCAATCTTGAAGCCAGGGTCTCCGGAAGTAAGAACAGTGTGCTCAGCATCCCTAATGTGAAGCTAAATCCGAATCAAGCATACACGATCGTAGCTGTTGGATTAGCCAATGGGACCCCGGATCTGGAGGCTCTCCTTTTGAAAGGGTAACATCGATTGATAAATGTTGGAAAATAAAAAGGTGACTTCAGAAGGAAGCCACCTTTTCTTTATTGGGCACGGTCAACAGGGACGAGCAATCTGAATGAAATATTATCATTTTTCAAATCGAATTCGTTTGCCCGAACTTTCACATCACTTTTTAACTTCATGTCTTGTAGTGAGACGTAAATCAATTCATCGTTAGGTTGAATTTTCACCCAATCCGGGAAATTATAAGAATCTCTAATGACTTTTAACACGTAGTTAACCGGAAGATTCAAAGAACCTACTGAAATGGATTTTTGTTTTAACAGAATATCCCCATTATCCAAAGCTTTCGGTTCGAAATTCAACTTAAAGTCCAGGTCGGAAGTAAAGACAGGGACAGAACCGAGCAGTTCAACATCATCCTTCAGTTGAACATCATAATCCACCGGCCCTTTCATTCCTTCTTCTTCTATATAATGTTCGATAATAAGATTTAAGTCATTTTTGTTTGTCTCTACATTAAACCCAACTTGTTGATTAGGATTTTTGTTATCTTTCGGCAGTGCATCATCCTTTATTGGCATAAATATCATGGAAACAATGATGACGAATCCCAATATTATCAGCCCTAAAAGGACAAAAAACCCTACCTTCCATTTATTCTTCATGACGGCTGCTCCTCTTCCTCAACAGAATCTCTTTTCTCTGTCAATGTAGCTAATGTTTCCCCGTTTGCAAGATCCGTAAACATTCGATCTGCGATCAATTTGTATCCTTCATCATTGGGATGAAAGTAGTCTTCATACAGCAAAGTATCTCCTGCATCTATAAATAAGTCCTGGATCTTAACAAATAACGTCTGATCATAACCCGACAGCACCTGTCTGCTTGCTTCATTCCAATTATAGATCACCTGATTGACCTCATCAATATCTGAAAACCAGGTGTTAAAGGGATTATACAGACCGACAAGGACAATACCTGCGTCGGGGTTATAACTTCGGATCGTTTCAATAATTTCCTTTAACCGGAGCTGATATTGCCTTTTCTCCTCCTGAAACACCTCTAATTTCAAGTGTGATAAATTTTCACGAAAAATTTTCATAACATCGTTCCCGCCGATTGTGATCATGACTAAATCCGACTCCCCGATGGAAGATTTCACATCTTCCTTCTTCAGTCTTTTCAATAATTGATCCGTACGGTTTCCCCTGACTCCGTAGTTATGAAACTGGGCGTCCTTCACACCATCCAATGATTCGAGATTCCTTTCCAAATAAGGAACATATCCACCCTTTTTCGTACTATCACCAACACCTTGAGTCAATGAATCCCCAATTGAAACCACCTTTAAGTTCTTCGGTATAAAAGTTTCATTTGGACTTTCTTTATCCCAGTTGGATACTTCTCTTGTAATATGATCAGCAGCATCTTCTAACGAACATCCTGACAGGAAAAAAACAAAAGCGAGCATGAGAACAGCTATTTTTTTCATATGTGTCACCTCGCTTACTCTTTTATTTATTATATCACGGTTTATGACTGGTAAAACATTAATACACTCATCATCGGACTTACTTATCTTAAATAGAACTTCTCGAATTTTAACGTGTCGGCCCTGATTGCAGGGTTGCAAATACTTCAGTTATGAACTGACCGTAATGGAATTGTTTCGCAATTTTATGGATGGGCCAGTGTGCTTTATCCGGTGACTTCCTAAAATCCCCAATGCTTTGCCCAAAGGTACATCCTGTATTGACGGCAACACGTATCGGTACATCTTCAAAGGTCATTTTTCCACCATCAGCGAGTGCCCACATGGCCAATAAATCATGAAGGGGGCTTCCTGATATTTCAGGATAGGTCTTTTTATAAAACTTATAATAATAATCCACCATTGGCTTTATGATCTGACCAACCTTATCATTGGACTTCACATAAAATTCATGGAGTTGATCAATCATGGCGGGTGTTATGAGTGCATACATTGTAACATCCAATGGAATGAGATGAATTTTCTTTGGAGCAAGCTGAATCAGGATATTGGCTGCGTATGGGTCTCCGTAGAAATTCGCCTCTGCCACTGGAGTAACATTTCCCGGTACATGGAATGCCCCACCCATTACATAAAATTCTTTTACTTTTTTCATCGTTTCTGGATATAAAACAAAGGCAGTTGCCAAGGAGGTTAATCGACCTGCAGAGTATATATAGATTTCTCCCGCATAGTGATTTATGAGTTCCTTGATTTCATAGAAACTTTCACTGATGTCAGCTGGGCTAAATTCAATCTCATCAGGACTGATCGGACCAAGTCCCGCCACCCCATGAACTTCAGGGTAGAACTGGGGTTGTGTTCCCGTTAAGGAAGATACCGCTCCACCGATAACCGGAATATCCGTAATCCCTGTAATGCTCTGCAGGTATTTCACATTTTTTAATGCGGCTTCTCTTGAAACATTACCATAGTCTGATACAATGCCCACGATTTCGATCGTACCACTATAGTAGGCATACAACACAGCCACAATATCATCAATTCCAAAATCCGAAATCACCAACACTTTCTTTTTATCAGACAAGAACGTACACTTCCCTTCTCCGAAAATCCTGCATAATAAGGAAGGACTGATGCAATCTCATGCCCATAAACTGAGTCTTTCTTACCTATTATATTCCTATGATATGATTGATTCTGTTATGAGGTCGCAAGAATATTCATAAAATCAACAAAAACTGGTAGTAAACCTCTTTTATGAAAATGGTACAATACGTGTAGGATCATAATGAAAGGTGAATGGTATGAAGAAAAATATATTAGTGTATTTCACATGTGTGATCGGTTTATTAGGAATTCTTGCAGGGTGTTCAAGCAACCAAAATGAAGAAGCTCACCATGATCACACTGCGGCTAATGGGGATATTCGAGAAGAAACAGCTTCTGTCGATACTCTTCCGTCTTTTCTTGATGATAAAGATGACAATATGAGACTCATTTATTCCTCAGCAGCAAAAAACCCCGAACTCCTAAAATATATTCCTTGTTATTGTGGGTGCGGTGATGCAGCCGGGCACGAAAGCAACCTTAATTGCTTTGTTTATAAGACGGAAGGGGATAAAGTGGTTTGGGATGATCACGGTACCAGATGTGAGCTTTGCTTAAAAATTGCAGCTGAATCCATCGTAAAATATAAAAATGGTGAATCCATCAAACAGATCAGGACGTTTATTGATGAACAGTATAAGGAAGGCTATGCAAAACCAACCCCTACACCGATGCCTTCATAAAATCAGACAGCAGGTCTCCTCTGCTGTTTTTTTTTGCGAATATAAAAAAGACGAAAGGATAAAATCCACTTCGTCTTTCATTCATTACTCTGTGTAATACATAAACCCAATCGCACCAATCCCTGTGTGGGTACTAATGATTGGAGTTGTAGGAGAAATCTCAATTTGATCGAAACCTGTCTTTTCAATAATCTTTGCTTTCAGGTTTTGTGCCAGATTTAATCCGTCCGCGTGAACCAATCCTACCCCCCGGATAGTCTTTCCTTTCACATCTTCAACAAACTGGGATGTTAAGTACTTCACTACCTGTGAATGGCTTCTGACCTTCGCAACCGGAGTATACTCTGCTCCTTCTAAAGAAGCGATCGGCTTGATATTGAGCAAGGAACCAATCATGGCACGTCCTTTACCGATTCTTCCACCTTTCACCAGATTTTCCAGGGTATCGACCACTACAAACAATTTAGTGTTTGAACGGATTTCATCGATGGAGGCAAGGATCTCTTCTAAAGTCTTTCCTTCTTTAGCAAGCTTCGCCGCTTCCATCACCTGAAAAGCCAAACCTTTCGAAATGAAACGGGAATCCACTACTGTCACATCTGCTGAAGACATGTCTGCAGCAGACTCTGCTGATCGAACAGTCCCACTCATATTACCGGTCATATGTATGGATAACACTTTTGATCCATCTTTGCCTAATTCATTATAAAGTTCAACAAATGACCCTGCAGGGGGTTGAGAACTTTTTGGTAATTCCTTCGAAGCCTTCATTTTTTCTAAGAAGCTTAAAGGTGAAAGATCTATTCTATCTAAGTAGGTTTCCCCATCAATTGAAATAGACAGTGGAACCACATGAATATTTAGCTCCTGTAAAACTTCATCCGTTAAATCTACTGTCGAGTCTGTTACAATCTTAATTTCGGTCAATTTTGCCACATCCTATCTCCCATATCATAAGTATTATATCGTTAAACGCCTAGGATTTAAATAGATAGTCAGCATTTATACTCAATGGGTGAGATTGTTGTAAATGGGGCACTCTCCTTACTCATAAGGGTACTCAAATAAAAAGGTCTGATCCTGTGCAGCCTCTGCACCACAGGACCAGACCCCCGGAAAACTTATGCATTATTCTTTAACTCGTCTGATTGATAAATTTCTTCATACTCTGACCATTTCGTCGTTCTCTTTAAATGTTCTCTAAAGCTGAAGATGGTCTTAGGCTCATTTTGATTGATGATTTTAGTGATGAATTGATGCAGCCTAAGATTTACCCTTAGGTAGCGGGGGTTATCTTTCTTCATTACAGGAACTTCTAAGATTTTGACCTTCCGTCCATACTTTGATTTGAACTCGATGGTTTTTGTCAGCAAAGTATCAATCCTCTTTTTCACCCGTTTATGCTTATATTATACCCTATTTCGGACTGCATAAAATGTCAAATCGTGCAAAAGTGCCAATATTTTTTATATTCCAGATGATACTGGGACAATGCATTCCGATGTATCATGTTTAGGTGAGTTCACAGTTGAGGAAACTTGATATCCTTTCATCCATTCATGGGGAAGTGGTTTTAAAACAGATGCAGCTTGTGCAAAGGAGTATTCATCTGTATTAAGCCACTTCTCAATATCTTCACGGTTCGTGAGCATCACCGGCATCCTCTCATGGACATGTCCCACCAGGGAATTAGCTTCTGTTGTCAGGATAGTAGAGGTTGCAACCTCCCCATTTTTGTCCCATAATCCTGCAAACACAAATGGCTCTTCTTTATTCAATTGGAACCTTACCGGTACCTTAACAGATTTCTCCTTCTTCCATTCATAGAAACCATCAGCAAAGACCACCATTCTCCTCGAATGTACAAGGGATCTGAAACTGGGTTTGTCTAGAAGCGTTTCGCTTCGTGCATTAATTAGTGGTTTCCACTTGGCGGGGTTGGCCCAGTGGGGTACAAGTCCCCACGTTATGCCCCCTGCTCTCCGCTTCCCTTTATGAGAAATAAGAGAAAGGACGTTCTGTGATGGAGCAATGTTGTATCTCGGCTGCCAATCTTCATGAATTTCTTCAATCAAGTATTGCTTCACCAATTCTTCTAAAGGGGTCGTCAAGGAAAATCTACCACACATATTCCCACCTCCTGTATATTCCTTTACTTAGGAATATACATCATTCTAATCTCTAATCCAAACGGAACACTTTAACCCTTTACTATGTTAATAATTGCACATTGGCGAAAAGAGGATTATCATGAATATATACAAATCACTCGTTAAACGATCCTTGAGATGATCGTAGAAAGGATGAACCTTCTTTGACATATGATTTCGATTTTTCTAATTGGAAAGAAGAAGTTGCCAATGCCATAACTCATGGTATCGGATTGATTTTGAGTATCCCGGCTTTAGTGATGTTAATCATCTTTGCCATTCATGAAGGTTCTGCCTGGCACATTGTCAGCTTCTCCATATTCGGTGCTTCAATGATTCTTCTATACTTATTTTCAACCCTCTTACACAGCTTTAAGCCTTCTAAGGTAAAAAATCTTTTTGCAATACTGGACCATTCGGCTATTTATGTACTGATTGCAGGAACATATACACCATTTATGCTTGTCAGTGTGCGAGGGGCACTCGGATGGACTTTGTTTGGAATCGTGTGGGGCCTTGCCATTGTGGGGATTGTATTTAAGTGTTACTTTGTTCAACGATATCAAGTAGTTTCCACCCTCTTCTATCTTGTGATGGGCTGGCTCGTGATCATTGCCATTAAACCATTGTATGCGAGTTTGACTGGGGCAGGTTTTGGCCTGCTGTTAACAGGTGGTATCATGTATTCCATCGGAGCCATCTTCTACGTGTGGAACAAGCTTCCATATAATCACGCCATCTGGCATCTTTTCGTCCTTGCAGGAAGCAGCTTTATGTATTTTTGTATCTTGTTTTATGTATGAAGATTTCATTTTAATCATAAGAAAAAGTCCAGCCACCTGGCCGGACTTTTTCTTATGATGTATTCTTCAAGAACTTTTTCAGTTAAGGAATCGATTAGTTATACAAGGTGACTTTATCTGAGTACCAAACTGCCAATCATCTATTTTCTTGCATAGATCTTGAATTCATAGTCGTAAGGATTTTTTTCGTCCTTTACTCCCATTTCTGAAGAAATACAGGTAAACTGTTCCCAAGGAATATGAGGCATGCTCGTATCCCCTTCGAATTCATGATGGATCTCAGTGACATAAAGTTTCTCTACATGAGGGATGAACTGTTTATATATTTCTCTTCCACCCATGATAAAGATTTCTCCATCTCTTTCTTCGGACCATTTCACAACTTCCTCCACAGAATGTAAAACAAGGCAGCCATCTTGTTGGAAACTGGTGTTTCTGGTCAGAATGACATTTTCACGATTTGGCAAGGGCTTTCCGATGGAGTCGAATGTCTTTCTCCCCATTACAATTCCATGTCCATTCGTCGTCTTTTTGAAAAATTTCAGGTCCTCCGGCAGTCTCCACGGCAGCCCATTATCCTTCCCTATCAGCTGATTCTGATCCATTGCCCAAATAAAAGATATCATACACTCACGACTCCTTTGATATGCGGATGTGGATCATATCCTTCAAGTTTGAAGTCTTCAAAGCTGAAACCGAAGATATCTTTGATTTCAGGATTGATCGTTAGCTTCGGTAATGCTTTAGGTTCCCTTGATAGCTGTAAGTTTACTTGTTCAACGTGATTCTGATAGATATGCACGTCGCCAAATGTATGAACGAACTCTCCGGCTTCCAAATCACAAGCCTGTGCCACCATCATCGTTAATAGAGCATAAGAAGCCATATTAAACGGAACACCAAGGAATACATCTGCAGAGCGTTGGTACAACTGACAGGACAGTTTTCCATCTGCTACGTAGAATTGGAACAGACAGTGACAAGGAGGCAAAGCCATATCGTCTACATCGGCTGCATTCCATGCGCTGACGATCATTCTTCTTGAGTCAGGGTTATGTTTAATCGTTTCGATGAGATTGGTAATCTGGTCGATGGTTTCACCATTCGATCCTGACCACGATCTCCATTGATGACCGTAGACAGGTCCGAGATTTCCATTTTCATCCGCCCATTCATTCCATATGCGGACCCCGTTTTCCTGGAGATAGGCTACGTTTGTATCGCCTTTTAAAAACCATAGAAGTTCATGGATGATGGATTTCACATGAAGCTTTTTAGTAGTAAGAAGAGGGAACCCTTCCTGTAAATCAAAACGCATTTGATAACCGAACGTACTGATCGTGCCAGTACCGGTCCGATCCTCCTTCTTTGTCCCGTTTTCCATTACATGTTTGCACAAGTCTAAATACTGCTTCACATTGACCACACCTTTAATAAGTTTATAGTTCTTTAATAAATCGATATGTTGCGGGTGCCTTTTTCTTTAGTAGATTCCTAGTTTCGGGATTCAAGTAGTACATAGCAAATGTTTCAGCAAAATATTCTTCTTTGTATTGAAGAAAATAAGGTTCATCCGGGAATACCCGTGGTGCTTCCCTTTTCCAAAGGGGTAAGAATTCCAGGTCATAATATAGATCCGTTAATACGTAGCGATCAATGCTGTGGGCAAGCTCATGAAGCTCCAGGTTGTATGAATTGTGCCCCTTCCCTTTCTCACTATGACCAATCTTTACTAAAACCAGCTTGGAACCACCAATACCTGGGACATCATCCCATGTAATACTTTTATTAGTGTACCCTCTGGGGGTGACTCCTTTCAAGTGACTTGTGGTAGAAAAATCGGTTAATTTTTTTTCGAAGAGCCGTACTTTTATATCTTTCGTTTCGGTGGAATCCAAGAGCGTTGTTGGAATATGGTCCAATCTCTTGATGATTTCCATTGCCTCTTCCTGATCATAATTGGATTCAGGCAAAAGGATGATTTCTTCTAATTGTGTACCGGATTGAAGATTCAATTTTGTTTTAAGGGGAGAGTGCTTTAAGAGGGTACCGCTGTAGTTTGCATTCGTGTGAGTCCAGAGAATCAAAAGAGTAACCGAAATCAGAAGGATGATGAAGGTTCGCTTCATTTTTGTCCCTCCTTTTTTTCTTTATAGGTTCGGACGATTTATTTATTACTATTTTACCATAATAATAGACATGTTTTTAGAAGAGATTGTTTCCAATACTAAAAATATGACAAATAAAAAAACAAGTACGCTCATTAACGTACTTGTTTTTTATTTATGTTAAATCAGGAAACGCTCATCCATTGGGGAGGAGTGTTTTTATTCCAATAAATGTTTCCTAAATCATGGTGCGTTTGAAATTGATCGTGCACCGTATGGTAGTGAAAGTTGAAATAATAGCCATCTTTAGGTGGATGATCTTTTCTCACATGAAATCGAATAACATCTTCACCGGATCTTTCGTCATAGATATGAAAAATCTTTTCGGTTTTGGCATATTGAGGTACTTCTGATATAGTAAGTGACGTTAAGTCTTCTTCTGGAAATTGTGAAGCCGTATCAGCTATCGCTTTCTCTATATTTGGCAGGATCAACGACTTGAACTCGTCTTCAATAACAGGTTTGATTTTTGTACCAAACTTTTCATACGCATTTTTCTCTGCTTGTGCCAGCATATTCTCTATAAACACACCATGGGAAACGACCGACTCTTCTTCCCGTGTTTCCTCTGGAGTGGATTCCATGGTGGCAGGCTTGCCATTATTCTTTGCAAGTGCATGATTTTCTTCATTTAGAAAGGCTTGTGATGGAGAAACAAGTCCAAATGTCAGGATGGATAGTAGTATAAAAAACGACTTTTTGAGCCAGATTGACATAGATAACGTCCTTTCCTATGTATTACGTCTATTATTATACTACTTCTTACGATTAAAAAGTGAAAAAGGTTTCATTTTTTTGTAGGATATAAAAATCTTTATGTGGTAGTATATTAATGAGGATATTTTGTAAGGAGGATAACTAAATGGATACTGGAATTATGATCAATATTGGATACATACTTCTGTTAGGTTATTTTATTGTACTAGGGTTCACTGATTAATACTTATGAGATTAGACAGGCAGAAGATGCCTGTCTATTTTATTAGGTCATTTATAACCGAATCACCCCAAAATGAAACTTGGCTGAAGGCCTTTTCATCACTTCGAAACCCATTTCTTTAAATAAAGATGATTGATAATGTTCTTTTAATACAACACGCTTTTTCGCCACTCTTTTCGCTTCTTCTATTCCCATTTTTGTAACCCCAGTATAACTTGCCCATTGTCTTATAGGATTGATACCATGAGAATCGGTCAATGCGTCTTCAAACATGGGATCAATGTAAACAACGTCAAATGAGTCTTCTGCCAACTTCTTTAATTCTTCCTGAAATTGTCCGTTGATAACGGTTATCCGATTCATGGCGCTATTTAATTCTTGAAGTGGAGATATCCATCCCTTAAGTCCATGTACGAGAATATAGGAAATATACTTATTGGCTTCAATTCCGGTTACATTGCCCGTCTCCCCCACAATATGACTGGCAATGATACTATCTGATGCAAGACCCAGGGTACAGTCCAGAAAGCTCATGCCTTCTTGAAGATCTGCAGCTTCTATGAGCGGGTCCTTCTCGCCTCGCAATAGCCTTTTGATCCGAAACGATGCTGAATTAGGATGAAAAAAGAATGGCTCGCTATTTTCTTCCCTCGTATGAAGCTCCAACCTTTCTTTTCCGATTACCAGGCAGTCCTCGTCATAGGTTTTCATATGGTGACGAATCGACCTTTTTTTCCTCGGGACATATGGAATAAAGAGTGTATCGGCTGTATGATGCGCTTTTTCTATTACTTCTTGATTTGCTCTCCCGCACGTTGTGACAAACACTTCATGATTCTCCTTCGGTTATGCTTTTTTATCCTTCATTATCCTACCACAATTAGAAAACGGATGACCATGTCACCCGTTTCGATTTGCGATATCCATTTAGCAATTCTCGTTAAAGGCTGTAACCAGATTCGAAATAATCGAAGAAATGTCGTGGTCTTCAATTTCCTCTCTTGGGATGAAGTGAACGACTTTGTTCCCTTTAAGCAAAGCCATGGAAGGAGAAGATGGTTCGTATCCGTCAAAGTATTCTCTCATTTTGGCAGTCGCTTCCTTGTCCTGACCGGCAAATACCGTTATAAGGTGATCGGGGCTTTTTTCGTTATTCACGACTGATTGAGTTGCTGCTGGTCTCGCCAGTCCTGCCGCACATCCACATACAGAGTTCACAACAACAAGAGTCGTTCCTTCTGCGTTTTCCATATAATTCACTACTTCTTCTTCTGTCCCAAGCTCCTTAAAACCTGCTTTAGTCAATTCCTGTCTCATCGGGGTAACCAACTGTCTCATATATTCTTCATATGCCATAGACATCATTAATCAATCCTTTCCCTTTTTTACTGGTGACGTGCTTCGGTCATCTGTTTCCAAACAGATCCTTTTGCTTCTTCCCCGCCTTCTATTCGTTCGATGGCCATTTTCACTTGAAGCTTCACTTCAAATTCAGGGTCATTTTCTGCTTCCTTTAAGCCCGGCAATGCCGATGCATCTCCCACTTCATACAGGAACATGGCAGCACGCCATCTGACAAGTTTACTCTTATCTTTTAAGGCGTGAGTCATTTCCGGAGTTGCTTCACTGAAGCCTAAGTCTGAAAGACAATCTCCAGCCGTTCTTCTTACGGTCACGGATTTATCATGCAGCCCTTTGTACAGCAATGGAAGGACTTTTTCATCTTCAATCATTCCTAAGTACACAACAGCCAAACGGCGTATAGATACCTTTTCATCCTCGAGAGCTGCTTCCAGAAGAGGCAAGTCATTTAGAGTCGGATCCTCCATTGAATCCAGCTTTTGATACCTCGTTTGCCAATCGGGTGCTTTAAAGTCAGATAAGCTCACTTTTTGCTTTTTCTTATAGATAATCGGTCCCTTGGAATCTGTTGTTTCCGTCGCCTCTTTGACAATTGTGGAGATTCTTTCTGAGGGATAGGCTGCTACAAATTCTTCTGTCACATTGTTTCCAATCTCATCTAAATCTCCGTAACGAATGCCATAATCTTTCCATTTTCTCAGGAGAACAACATTATCCCCTTCTTTTTGAGCCTGACCTATTGCTTCAAGAAATGGTGCGGGTAAAGAAAATCGCTTTTCTTGTTCCCCATCTGATACTTTCACTTGCATGGGAATCCCTTTGAACATTTGAACGGCAACATTCACTTCGCCAAAGTGTTCTTCCATTGGTGATTCACTTTCCTGGTCTAAAGTATCTTCACCAAATGCTTTCCTGACCTGTGGTAAAAGCTCCTGCCAATCGAATTTAGCGTTACGTTCAACGGCTAAGAAGTCGGCAACATGGTAGACTCCCTTAATACCGTCAATGGCCAAAATTTGTTTGATGACAGGAGGAGCGCCTTCAGCTTCATCTTTTTTATAATTATTGCTCTTCCCGGCCTTCATTTCCTGATCAAGAAGAACTTTCATCGTATTAGGACTTGGAGTAGGTTCAATCGATAATATCCTCAAGCTTTCTTACCCCTTTCTTTAACGGTTCATATATCTTTCATTCTAACACAGTATCTGCGATGCCTTAAATGAAGAGGCTTAATCGGCAAATTCAGAGAGATACGTCCATCTTTCAATGAGCTCTTCCAATTCTTCGTTTAACTTTTCACTCACGCTCATCAGTTGCTGTGCACGTTCAAAATTACTGCCGACTTTTTGAAGCTCAGCGTCCGCTTCCTCTATTTTCCCTTCGATATCAGCCATTTTATCTTCAATTTCATCCCACTCTCTTTTCTCCATATAAGACAGTCTCTTTTTCTCTTTCTCCTTGACTTCTTTAACAGGGCTGGGTTCTTTAGGTGAATCTGTCACCTGTTTCTTACTATTAGTTTCATTTTTCTCAAGGTACTCGGTATATTCCCCATAATAGAAATCAATCTGACCGTCACCATTAAATACGAGCAACTGTTCTGCTGTTTTGTCCAGAAAGTAGCGGTCATGGGAAACGGTGATCACTACCCCGGTAAATTCATGGATATAATCCTCAAGTACTGTTAGGGTTTCCGTATCTAAATCATTTGTAGGTTCATCAAGCAACAGAACATTGGGTTTGGACATTAACAGCTTCAGCAGGAAGAGTCTACGTTTTTCACCCCCGGATAGCTTTCGGATTAACGTTCCGTGGCTGCTCATTGGAAAAAGGAATCTCTCGAGCATGGACGTAACAGAAACTTGTTCTCCCTTATCGGTGATAATATACTCTCCCGCTTCTCTTATATATTCAATCATACGCATATTTTCATCCAGTTCTTCATGACCTTGGGTATAGTAAGCAACTTTAACGGTCTGTCCTTTGATCAATTCACCCATGGTAAGCTCATCCGTTCCTGCAAGTAGATTAAGGAAGGTTGATTTGCCGCTTCCGTTTTTACCAACTATGCCGATACGGTCTTTAGGTTTGATTAGAAAAGAGAATTCGCTTAATATCTGCTTGTCTTCAAACTGCTTAGATGCCTTTTTAAACTCAAAAACCTGTTTGCCTAAACGGTTTCCACCGATCGCCATATCTACCTGTCCGTTGGATGGACCAGATGACATCGTATCTTCCAGATGTTCGAATCGCTGGATGCGGGCCTTTTGTTTCGTGGTTCGGGCTTTTGCCCCCCTCCTCATCCATGCAAGCTCTCTACGATATAGATTTTGCTGTTTTTCGGATAATTGACGCTCGACTTCAACCCGGGAAGCTTTTGCTTCAATAAAGGATGCGTAGTTTCCTTTGTAGGAGTAGAGACTGCCTCCATCCAATTCAAAGATTCGATTCGTAACCCTATCAAGGAAATAGCGATCATGTGTCACAAGTAACACAGATCCGTTATATTTACCCAAATAGTCCTCCAGCCACTTGATGGACTGATAATCCAAATGGTTCGTAGGTTCGTCCAATATAAGCAAGTCCGGTGTTTCAATGAGGACTCCGGCCAGTGCAACTCTCTTCTTTTGACCACCGGATAATTCATTCATTTTCTTCCCGAAATCATGAATGCCAAGCTTGGTTAATATGGCTTTTGCATTTGCGCTTGCATCCCATGCATTTAGGATATCCATTTGTTTTTGTGCTTCGAATAATCCGTCCTGTACTTTTGGATCTTCGGGGTTCTTCTCCATCTTAAGGAGGACGGTTTCATAGTTCCTCATAGCCTGGATGACTTTAGCTTCCCCCCGGAATACTTGCTGAAGCACAGTCAATCCCCCATCAAAGACAGGTTCCTGTTGAAGGTATGCAATATGATAATCGTTAGGCTTTGTAAGCTCCCCGGTATCATATTCTTCCATGCCTGCAATAAGTTTTAACAGACTTGATTTACCTGTACCGTTCACTCCGATCAGTCCGACTCTTTCCTTTTCCACAATGGAAAAGGAAATATCTTTAAACAGAGTTTTCTCTCCATAGGTTTTGGAAAGATTCTCAGCTGTTATCATTCTCATTCTTGACCAGTCCATTCTTTATTAAATTGCTCTAGAAACCGGAGCATGAAATCATGTCGTTCGATTGCCAAGGTCCTGCCCGTTTCCGTACACATCAGGTCTTTCAACTTCAATAATTTTTCGTGAAAATGATGGACACTGGAGCTATCCCCATTTCTGTATTCTTCCAGGGTCATTTCTTTCCTCACTTGAAAATCAGGATTATACATTGATCTTCCTTTTCTGCCCCCATAAGCAAACGTCCTCGCGATCCCGATGGCACCAATGGCATCCAGGCGGTCGGCGTCCCTTACAATTTTTGCTTCTATGGTGGTCAATTCTGATTCATGACCACCTTTATACGAGATGGAGTAGACGATCGATTTCAATAACGCTTTATCACTATCATTAAGAGAGAGATTCGAAAGGATTTGATCCAGCTTTTTCTTTCCTTCCTCTTCTTCTACGAACTTCTCATCCGGTACATCGTGAAGCAATGATGCAAGTTCAATGATATATGTAGAGGAAACATGCTCTCCCCTGGCAATTCTAAGTGCCTGTTTTCTCACTCGATCCAAATGGTACCAATCATGGCCCGTTGATTCACCTATGTATTCTTGTTTTAAATACTCTATAATTTGGTCCAGCTCTTTTGGATCCATATTTTCACCTTCTCTTCCATTGTACCAAATGATGGTCTTTTTTCAGAATAAAAAGGAGTGGATGCCTGATTATACACATCACTCCTTTTTCAGCTTAATTCATTCGTTTTCCGCAAACCAGCTTATACCTATTGTATTTTCTCCCGCATGAACTCCGATCACTGCTCCAAGGGGGTAAGCACCAAATTCAATTTCAGGGTATGCTTCTTGCAACTGTTTCATCCATTCCATTGCATCCTCCCGGTTTAACCCGTGTAATACAGATACTTTCACAATAGTCCTATCAGAGAGAGCCTGATCCAATTGGCGGCTCATGCTGCTCAAGCCCTTTTTTATACTTCTTACTTTGTCCTCTACTTTAAGCTTACCATCTTCTATGGAAAGCATGGGCTTTATCTTTAATACGCTACCCAGAAAGAATGAGAGTCCACCCATCCTTCCACTTTTATGAAGTTGTTCCAGGCTACCTACCATCACATAAGTCTCACATGAGGTTACTTTTTCTTCAATCGCTTCTTTCATTTGAAGTGGATCTTTTCCTTCCTTCAATAAACGTTGACCGTATCGAATCAATTCAGTTAATGGATTGGAGAGAATTTTCGAATCAATACAAATAATAGTTGGGATCGTGTCTTTCAGTAATTCCGCTGCCTGACGGGCAGATGAGTAAGTTCCGCTGAAATGAGACGAAACATGGATAGAAAAGATATAGTCATAGTCCCTTGCTAATTGTTCGAATAATTCCTTAAACGTGCCGATTGAAGGCTGGGAGGTTTTCACTTCAACCTTTTCATCCCTCAGCATACCGAACAATTCTTCCGGGGACAGGTCGATACCGTCCTGATACTCCCTCTCCCCAAACAGTATGCTCATCGGAACAACATAAATGTCGTTTTCTCCAGTCTTCGAATGATTTGGAACAAATGCTGTACTATCTGTAACCCATGCTATTCTCATTTTTAAATCCCCTTTTTTCTATATATATGAGCTCATTCTGGTACTAGAAGTCCTAACGTTCAAGCTGTTTCAATGTATCTACTGAGAACGATATCATCTGTAATACATCATCGACCATTTCCTCCGTTATCACCCGATTAAAGGTTAAGATCCCCTCATATGTGGTTGATGTCACAGAAGAGTTCACTTCTTTCCATTCCCAGTGTTTATCTTTCCCCCAGGCTTCTTCAAGGAGTTCCCGGTTATGGTGTACTGTTTCATCCCCTTTATAGACTATAAGGATGTCTGCACCAGCCGTATTCTTTTCTGTCATCATCTTTCTTTCTGCCAGGAAATGTCCCATATCCGCTTTCAAATGAAACTCGATAGAAAGCGATTTTTTATAAGGCAATGAATAATGAATTTGATAACAGCGTTCATAATGGGCAAAATCAAACAAATCCTTCCGATCGAGTATTTGAATATCCCCTGTCAAATCAAGATCGTAGACTCCCCCTTCAAAGATTACTTTCAAGTTATCAAATGCGGTTGGGTCAAACATATTCTATTCTCCGCCACCTTCCTTTTTTAGTTATTAAAACAGTCCGATGGCCCTGCCTTTATCGTCCACATTCATTCCGAGTGCTGCAGGTTTTTTCGGCAGTCCCGGCATCGTCATCACTTCTCCTGTCAATGCAACGATGAAACCTGCACCGATCTTCGGCTTCAGTTCACGTATCGTGATGGTGAAATTTTCAGGACGACCGAGTTTTGCTGGGTCATCAGAGAGGGAGTATTGGGTCTTAGCCATACAGATAGGGAGGAGACCCCAGCCATGTGCTTCATACTCTTCCAGCTGTTTTCTCGCTTTGACCGTATAGTCTACTCCACTTGCTCCATATACTTTTTTCGCAATGGCCTCGATTTTCGTTTGAATGGGATCAGACAGTTCATAAAGGGGAGTAAATTCCCTTTGCTTCCCCTCTATTTCCTGTAATACCTTTTCAGCTAAATCAACTCCGCCTTTTCCCCCTTTAGCCCATACGTCGGTTAGTGAAACCTTTACGCCCTGGTTTTCGCACCATTTTATCAAGGTATTGATTTCACCGTCACTGTCTGTTACGAACCGGTTGACGGCAATGACAAACGGGACATTAAATTGCTCCAACGTCTCCATGTGCTTCTTCAAATTGGACAAACCGTTTTGAAGGGACTGAAGGTCTTCTGTCTGAAGGTCACCTTTAGACTGCCCTCCATGCATTTTCAAGGCACGGATAGTGGCAACAAGAACGACGGCATCGGGAGATATGCCTGCTGCCCGAGACTTGATATTCAGGAATTTTTCCGCTCCTAAATCCGCCCCGAATCCAGATTCAGTCACTACATAATCAGCTAGCTTCAAAGCTGTTTTCGTCGCCATGATGCTATTGCAGCCATGGGCTATATTCGCAAATGGACCACCGTGAATGAGAGCAGGTGAATGCTCGATGGTCTGCACAAGATTAGGCTTAAGTGCATCCTTCAGCAATAACGTCAGTGCCCCTTCAATTCCCATATTCTCAACGGTTACAGGTTGTTTTGAATCGTTATAGGCAACGACCATCTGACCAAGTCTTTTTCTTAATTCACCAATACTCTGTGATAAACACAGAACAGCCATAATTTCAGACGCTACAGAGATATCAAATCCGTCTTCCCTAGGAACTCCTTGTATTGGTCCTCCTAATCCAACGATGATTTGGCGAAGAGCACGATCATTCATATCAATTGAGCGTTTCCATACCACCCTTCTTTGATCGATATTCAATTCGTTTCCCTGATGGATATGATTATCCACCAAGGCAGCCAGAGCATTATTCGCTGTGGAAATGGCATGGATATCGCCTGTGAAATGGAGGTTAATGTCCTCCATGGGAAGTACTTGAGAATAACCGCCTCCAGCTGCTCCCCCCTTTACCCCCATCGTCGGTCCAAGAGAAGGCTCCCTCATGGCAATAATGGTATTTCTATTTAATTGGTTTAACGCATCCCCGAGCCCCACTGTTACCGTAGACTTCCCCTCCCCTGCTGGTGTTGGGTTGATTGATGTTACCAGGATTAATTTCCCATGGGAATGGTCTTTCAGTTTATGTATCGCTTCAAAGGATATTTTCCCTTTGTATTTACCATAAAGCTCAATGTCATCTTCTGTTAGACCGATTTTTTCCGCAATATCCAGTATCGGCATCAGAGTGGATTGTTGAGCAATCTCAATATCTGAAAGTACTTTTTTCTTCGTGGTTGTCACAGGCGCTCACCTTCTTGGTTTCATATTTAGTTTGTTTGGCATACACAATCTTCATTTCAATTTTACTAAAAACGTGTTAAACCATAAAACAACATTTACAATCACTGTGTAATCTTACAGTATAGTGTTTCTCTATTTTACATTACAAATCAATTCTTTTCTCTAATCTTACCACCATTTTGCCTTTGATCGGGGGAATTCATATGACACACGAAAAACCCATTCTCATTTTGACCGCATACTTTGGTGAAGGACATGTTCAAACTGCTGAAACCCTTGCAGATACGTTCAGAAAAAAAGGGTATCAGGTTTACATCTGTGACTTATATGGGGAAGCCTATCCCTTAATTCACTCGTTTGCTCAATATTTATTAAAAAAAGGGTATTCAAAATTCGGTACTCCATTTTACAAAGCATTTTATTATGGCACCGACAAACTCTCCTCAAAGGGGTTAAGTAATTTCTATCAGCATTTAGGAAAAAAAAGGATGTTGAAACTGGTAGATACCTTTTCACCTTCCTTGATTGTGACAACATTTCCGCTTCATGCTGCACCATATTTACGCCTTCATTCTTCCTTAAATATACCTACCTATACCGTTATTACCGACTACTGTGCGCACCCTTTGTGGATTCACCCGATGATCGAGAAATATTATGTAGCAAGTGAGCAGGTGAAAAGGACTCTGCTAACTTACGGAGTAGAAAATAAAAAAATCATTATCAGCGGTTTACCTGTCAGAGCAAGATCCCAGTATACTAATGAAAAATATTATAAAGACTTCGGTCTTTCGTCAGCACTTAAAACCGTCACCCTTATGGGAGGTGGCCTTGGTTTGCTTCCGAATATTGAACCGATATTAACATCATTATCAAAAAAGACTGGTCTTCAAACCGCCGTTGTGTGTGGTAGGAATGAGCAACTGTATACCCGATTGAAAAATTCCATAAGAAGCACTAATATCCACATCTATGGATATGTATCTCAAATAGAAAAGCTCTACTCATTAACGGATTGCCTCGTGACGAAATCAGGTGCATTATCTTTAACGGAAGCGGCGTCTTATAAACTGCCAATCATCCTTTTCAAGCCTGCTCCCGGTCAGGAGAATGAGAATGCCAACTACTTTTTTCAGCAGGGGGCTGCCCTCAGTTATGCATCACACAACGATTTCCTGGAGAGTGTATTCCGTTGCTTATATGATAAAAATACCAGAGAAGCATTAACTGGAAAAATATATAGTGTCTATAAAGAACAGGCATGCACTACGATTGTTGAAGATATTATTTGTCATGTACCTAAGACATGTTATCATCTTCAAAAAGGATAAAGCTGTTTGCGGAAATTAGAAAAAATGATCGATCCAAAACCAGATCGATCATTTTCGTTATTTTTGAAACATAAACAATGTCGTGAACGTCAAAGCCTGCCTCAATTCATTGGAAAGAGTGTCTGTCAATGAAGGGTTCACCCCTTTTTTGTATATCCAGTCTTCTCCGATCTTCTTCCACCCTTTATTATGGGCAAGTTTCTCCAATTCCCAAGGCATCATCGTATTACAGATAGCCTCTTCACCATAAAGACGGGGATATGCATTTTCTCTAGGGTGAGCAGTCGGTCCTAAGAGGCCGATACAAATATATCCACCCTTATCCACTACTCGCTCAATCTCGTTCAGTGTGTGCAATGGATTTTCCGTCCATTCCACTGAATTTATCGCCATCACAGCATCGAATTGGCCATCCGGGAACGGTAATGAGCGGAGATCTCCTTGAACGAATGACAAGTTTTCCCTTTCCTGCTTCCTCGCAATGTCAACCATGTTCTTGGAGAAATCCATCCCTGTCACAATATATCCTTTTTCATACAGAAGATAAGAACCATAGCCGTCACCACATCCTAAGTCCGCAACATTTTGTCCATTCTCTATAAATTTATGAAAAAAGGGGATGACAGCCTTTCTGCTTCCACTTGTCCACATTTCTACACTTTTTGAATGCCAGTGATCTGCATTATCTTCCCACCGGGTTTTGGCACTCGTATGCCATTCTGAACTGTTCATGTGTACACCTCACCATTTTTTCTATTCTGCTCTATATTCTCAATCTATCCTAAGAAATCCTCCTTTTCCAGTTAAGAATTATCTCTCGTACATAAAGATATATAATATTATTATGTAAACAGTATGAGTGAAATTTTTTTTCATATTATGATTTCTTTCCAATTTGTTCATACTATTCTTAAAGTCTGAATTAAAAAGGTGATATTATATGGAAGAAATATCCAGAGTGCAACGGAACTATCACGGAGAGATTATAAGCTTCCAAACATCTTCCGGCCGTATTATCTCCTACCAGAAAGCCGTATTGGAAGCATCGGAAGGATTACTTCAAGGGGTCTCACTCAATGAGAATAATTGGGGGGAAATGGAGTTGACAAGTCTGTCCGTCGATGATGGAAGTTTTAACGACTACCCTTCTATTTTTTAATTCCCATATTGATCATCCAAAAAGGACTTTCAAATGAAAGTCCTTTTGTCTGTGCAGGTTGTCTTCAACAATTTCAGTAAGTGAAAAAGGTACATTATTCACTGCGGTTTTGAATCGTTCGTAGTCCTTCCACTCTGCTCTTTTCTTCCTCGAAGAATTGTACGAGATCACCGATACGATCGATGGAATCCCAACTCAGATGATGTTCGATTCCTTCCACATCTTCATAAATATGTTCTTCTTTCACTCCAATGACACGAAGGAATTGTTCCAATAGTTCATGTCTATATACTAAACGCTTTCCTACTTTGTTTCCTTTGGGAGTCAGAACAAGCCCGCGATATTTCTCGTAAATGAGATAATCATCCTTATCTAACTTCTGCACCATTTTGGTAACCGAGGAAGGGTGAACAGACAAAGCCTCAGCTATATCTGATACTCTGGCATAACCTTTGTTCTCAATTAACATATAAATCTGTTCTATATAATCTTCCATACTTGGTGTAGGCATTCTGTACCCTCCAAATTTCCATAAATATCATTAAAAGTTTACTATAACTACTGAATGATTACAACCCGGACACTGAACACCGCTCGCTCCCCATATCATCCCTTGATATAACTGGATCCGGTTCCACTCTTAATAAAAAAATGGCGTATGTTGACGGGTAAATCGTCATATTGTATAGTTAAGTCATCATGAAAGTGTACGATTTTTATGCTTATTCTTAAGCCATGAAAGTCATTCATTTCGTGAAAACTATTTTTCAGAGGCACAAACGTGCTTGAACGATTTAGGAGGATTCTAACATGCAAAATGGTAAAGTAAAATGGTTCAACAATGAAAAAGGTTTTGGATTCATCGAAGTTGAAGGTGGAGAAGATGTCTTCGTTCACTTCTCAGCAATCCAAGGTGAAGGATTCAAGTCATTAGAAGAAGGTCAAGAAGTTTCTTTCGATGTAGTGGAAGGAAATCGCGGACCACAGGCAGCAAACGTAGTTAAATTATAATCGTACAAAAAAATAGATCAACATTATAAAGGGCGGCCAAGAATGGCTGCCCTTTATTTTTGATACAGATTCTTCTTATGCAATTGCTCTCCATAGTTTCGGATTTGTTCGCCTATCGTGCATTGTTCTATGCAAAAGCGGTGTGCATACGTTTTACCATACTCTTTGCGAAAGTGTGCTTTCAGTAAGCAGTCTTTACAGTAGGTGTCAATAAGCTCATCCACTCTATCCACCACTTCTTTTCGATTCATGAGATCACTCCTAGATTTTTCACGCTCAGGTAATGTTCTTTGTTATTTATAGAGTATATAGTACTGGGAGAAATTATTCTAACCGCTTGTTACTGTGTACCTGAGTGCCTTGCAATGCCTGGTTTGCGAGCTTATCAGCTTCCTTATTGTCTTTCCTGCTTAAGAAGACCAGGCTTGGTTTCAGCCTGAGTTTTTGGATCAGTGCCTCGATCCGGTCGAGCCACCTGCTTAAGCCTTCTTCATAGCAAGGCCATTCCCCACCCAATTGTTTCATTACAACTTGGGAGTCTCCTTTAATGATACAAGGGACATTTTTCACCCCGATTTCCTCGAGCAGTCCAATGGCAATATGTAATGCTGCATACTCTGCTTCATTATTATTTTCAATTTCCTCAAGAAGGTCATTTTTCCTGATTCGAAATGATTCCCCGTCTTTATCATAATAAATCACGATTCCTGCACCCGCATAGTTCGTTTCCTTATCATATCCGCCATCAAAGAATACAACAATATTTTCCGGCTCCTTCTCTAATTCCTGATTCAGTTTGATAAATTCCTTCCTGCTCCATGAATTACCCATTTCGTCAATAATTTCAAGATTAAGGACTCTTCCAGTTTTCATGAGATCATCCACATGTATCAATGTTTCTTTTCGTGAGAAATAATCGGATTCAAACCATAATTCGGAGGCTGTTTTGCTTTTATATTTGAATTTAATCTTCATTTGCACCTTCATTCACTCCGTATTCTCCATTTTATTGTTCTCAATCATTTTTCTTTGTATAATGAGGACTGTTGTTTCATTCACGTTTAACCACTAGGAGGACTTTTAATGTTTAACATATGGTTTGGATTCCTGTTCGTCCTCATCACATTCTCATGTTTACTCCTCATGTACAGAATGTTTGGTCGAACTGGACTTTTTGTATGGATCGGGATTTCCACGATTCTTGCTAATCTGCAGGTCGTAAAAACGATTGAAGTTTTCGGTCTGACGGCAACGTTAGGAAATGCCATGTACGGCACCGCCTTTTTGGTGACGGACATCCTCAATGAAAAGTATGGAAAGAAAGATGCCCAAAAAGCAGTCTGGCTTGGATTCTTCACATTGATCGTTATGACTATTATTATGCAACTGGTCTTACTTTTTCAACCGCATCCTGACGATTTCGCCCAGGAATCCCTTGCGACAATTTTTGGGATCATTCCACGGATTGCCCTTGGAAGCCTTGTAGCTTATCTTATAAGTCAATTAACGGATGTTTATATTTTTACGTACTTGAAGAAGAAATTCCCTTCAGACTCTCAGTTTTGGATTCGTAACAACGGTAGTACAATGGTGAGCCAACTATTGGATACACTTGTCTTCACAAGCATCGCATTTCTTGGTGAATATCCTATGGCCGTCTGGTTTGAGATTTTCATTACAACTTATCTGCTCAAATGGGCGATCTCCCTCATTGATACCCCATTCGGATATTTGGCCAAACGTTTCCCTAAAAATATGGGGTGATGTTGGTAGTCGAGTGAATTGATTTTCACTCGACTTTTGTTATGGAAATTTAACCAATCATTCTTCTTCATGTCTCTTTTATATGCTACTATATTTATATTCCAAATGTGTTTGAGGTGAATCTATTTGTTAGAAGTTAATATTGATGGTGCAAGTGCCGGTAACCCGGGACCGAGTGGAGCCGGTATATTTATTAAATTCAACGGTGAAGTGGAAAAACATTCAATACCTTTAGGGACGATGGACAATCATGAAGCTGAATTTATAGCTTGTAAGAAAGCACTTGAAATCTGTTTGGATAAGAAAGCGGATACCGTTTGGCTGAGAAGTGATTCCCAGGCAGTCGTTGATGCGATTGAGAAAGAGTTTGTACGTAATGGACAATATAAACCATTGCTCGACGACATATTGAAGCTGACGAAGCAAATAAACCTATTCTTTGTTAAGTGGATACCAAATAAAGAAAATAAAGCAGCGGATGAACTGGCCCGTAAAGCCATCCATCTGAACTAGAGGAGGATTCATTTGTCACGGCTTGCTGATATCGCCTTGATTGGTGTAGCTTTTATATGGGGCTTTACTTTTGTCGTTGTTCAATCGGCCATAGAATTCCTCCCCCCCTTCATGTTTAATGCCATTCGCTTTCTAATGGCTGCTGCCCCTTTGGCTATGGTCCTGTTTATCAAAAAAACTCCACTTGTATTTCGCTCCATCGTAAACGGTATCATTTTAGGAGCTTTTTTATTTATCGGATATGCCTTCCAAACCCTCGGCCTGCTCTTCACAACCCCATCTAAAGCCGGGTTTGTCACAGGGTTAAGTGTAGTGATGGTTCCACTTTTTTTATTTATGTTCTTAAAAAAAACTCCTTCTAAAGGAGCTGTTACAGGGTCCATTTTAGCAGCTACAGGGTTGTACCTGCTTATGGCTGGTCATTCCCAGTCATTTAATATTGGAGATGCCTTTGTATTCATTTGTGCTTTTGGTTTTGCTCTGCACATTATCTATACAGATTTGTTCACTAGAAAGGCTTCACTGTTGCTCCTAACGACGGTGCAATTAAGCACGGTGGGAATACTCTCCTTGGGATGTGCCTTCTTGTTGGAAGATCCCAAAGTAGTCCTTCTTAATGGGATTTTGGGCAGACAGGAAGTGCTCATCGCTTTACTGATTACTTCATTATTAGCTACGTTATTGGCATTTATCACCCAAACATATGCTCAAAGATATACGACACCTTCAAAAGTGGCGGTCATATTCACCTTGGAGCCGGTTTTTGCAGCTTTGTGCTCCTATTTGTGGACCTCTGAACGATTGGGGATAATCGCTATTGCAGGAAGTGGATTGATCGTTATCGGGATGCTCTTCTCCGAGCTGCCAATTTATGCATGGATGATGAAAAAGAGGAATAAAAATCATTCAGTAGAAGCGAAATAGGAGACCGATTGTCGGCTCTCCTATTTTTTATGGGTGAGCATGTCGGAGCGGTGGGTGAACTTGGGGGTTCTTGGCCTTCATCTGGATTTATTCGACCATTTTTTCAAAATACTGACCATTTTACAAATACCGACAGAAGCAATTCACCTTTTCACAATAACAATGAAGAAAAGACCACCAAAAGGAAACAACTCCTTCTGATGGCCCCTGCCTCTTATGCTTGTCGCCCCTGGTCAAGCCGCCTTCGCTTTTTTTTCATCCAGCTACGGCGGCTAGGGGCTCGAGGTCATAAGCGGCCGGTACCATAAAGGCAAAAAAACGCCTTTCTGGCCCCTGCCTCTTATGCTTGTCGCCCCTGGTCAAGCCGCCTTCGCTTTTTTTATGCCAATCCTTGTTTCTCCATCCACTTTAATGCTTCTTTTCTTGAGGGAATTTGCTGGGAATGGAGTCTTTCTAAAATGGACATGTAGAAACTGCTGTCGAATTGCCTCTGTGCTTTCAGGGTGATTTCTATGGCACTATTGACCAGTTCATCAGGGGCATCTGTGTATTTTTTACCGAAGTAGATGAAGCCGATCGCGTCTTCTTGAAATTTAAATCCTTTATTTTCTAGATCTATGAGAAATTCTTCTGTTGTCTTTTTCACGTTTCTCCTCACCTTATCGCCACTTTGTCTTCTCTCATCTTACAGAAAATTTTTTCTTTTGACTATCCTTTTTGGAAATCAAGAATGCCATGAAGCCTAGAAGAGAACCTAGTAAAGCGCCGCCGACCACTTCCTGGGGCTGGTGTCCAAGCATTTCTTTCAGTCTCTTTGGTTTTTTCTCTTCGAACTCCACTGTTTCTTTTTCATGGGCCTTCCGGACGAGCTCATCCAGGCTGTTTACTTTAAGGGTCAATTCACCGGTTTGGCGTCGGATTCCCTGGGCATCATACATGACAATCAGACCAAAAATGAAGGAAAGAGCAAAATCGATCGTTCTTACTCCTCTTTTTAACGCAATAAATGTCGTTAAAGACGCCACTCCGGCACTATGGGAGCTTGGCATACCCCCAGTCTGGAAAAACAGTTCAGGCTTCCATTCTTTCTTTTTCAAAAAGTGCAATGGGATTTTCAATCCCTGGGCAAGAGCTATACTGATCAATGCGGTTACAATTCCTTTATTCACCCTTACACCTCCCTTAACTGTAGTTTGTCCTAAAATTCTTTGTACATGGGATATTTATATGTTTTCATGACAAAATAAAAATAATCATATCCAAGGGGGGATAAGTATGACAAAGGGAAACAATAAAAACAAAGGCAAAAGCGCAAAAAGCGTAAACCCGCAAGGAATTTCACAGGATGCTGAATTTGCAATGGAACCGAAGAGCACCTTAGAAAATGCAGCTAAAAAAACGAATAAAAAGTAATTCACAAAAAAAGTGTCAGGGGGGATCCCTGACACTCCAATAATGGTTAGCTTGAAGCCATCATAACATTCGAACCTACCAAGAACCTTCTTAAAACTTTTAATTCTAAGTCGTCTACAAGGGATAATGTATCATGGGATACGTTATTCCATCTGGCTGCCTCAGCGGAAACAGAAAGAGGTACTTCACAGTGAATTTCAGCCAGTTTCCTTGAAACATGCAGCATGTCCAAGTCTTCTTCGATCTTTTTTCGTTGGGATGGGGTCAATTTGTGCAAATTAGCAAGAATACCAGAAATATCGTTATATTGTTGAATAAGTTTCAGGGCTGTTTTTTCCCCAATCCCTCTTACACCTGGATATCCGTCACTTGTATCGCCCATTAATGCTTTCACATCAATAAATTGTTGAGGTGTAATGCCTCTTTCCTCCACGAATATGTCTTTCGTATAGGTTTGATAATTCCCAAAACCTTTTTTCAGCAGCATGATATCAATGTTATCATCAAGAAGCTGCAGAAGATCCTGATCTCCGCTCAAAACAGAAACTTTTCGGTCTGATTGATGGAGTTTTGCCAGGGTTCCTATACAATCATCTGCTTCATAGCCGACAACCCCCACATTAGAAAGTTTAAACCCTTCTGCTACCTCTTTCGCAAGATCGAATTGGGGGATCAATTCAATTGGTGGTGCATTTCGATTCGATTTATAGTCGTTGAACACCTCATTACGAAATGTTTGACTCCCCATATCCCAGCATACGATGATATGAGTGGGCTTTACGTGATCCGCTGCCATCAATAAATGCTTCATGAAGCCCTGCACTCCATTGGTTGGGAGACCTTTTGAATTCATCATGAATTGTCCGGTTACCGCTGTTGCAAAAAAAGATCGAAATAATAGTGCCATTCCATCTATTAATAATAAGTGCTCATTTTTATTTTCCAATTCGTCCACTCCTATCACACCATTTCGTATATTACACTTTTTAAAGTATAACATATATGCATAAATAGCTAATTGGAAAAGTGATGAACCTTTTCCAATTAGCTATCGTACTATTCCCTGTCTACCTTGTGATTTTCATAAGAAACCCAATCACTGTAGCTTCCAACATACAGTTTCACATTGATGAATCCCGCTTTCTTAAGAGCGATGAAATTGGGAGTGGCGGTTACACCCGATCCACAATAAACGATTATTGGGTCATCTTTGTTCAGTGCTGAAAAACGTTCATTCTGCTCCTCTTGATCAATGAAGTAACCTTCTTTCACACCTTCTGTCCACGGAAGGTTTATGGCACCTGGAATATGGCCTGCAATCCGGTCTATTGGTTCTTCAAGGCCTAAGAATCGTTCCTTGCTCCGTGAATCGATCAATGGAGTTTCCCTTTCCCCATTTGCAATACACCTGACCTCCTCTAAAGATGCAATAATGTCTTCATTTAAACTTGGACGATAGCTTTTTGGAGGGTACACCGGAACAGATGATTCTGTATTTCCATCATCCTGGGTCCATGCGGAATATCCTCCATTCAGGATATATACATTCTCATGACCTATATAGTGGAATAACCACCAGCATCTGCCTGCAAATGCCATTTCCTTTTCATCATAAATCACGATGGTTGTTTGATTGTCGATCCCTGCGTCCTCCACTTTTCGAAGGAAATTCTTCATATTTGGGAGGGGGTGGCGTCCTCCGTGCTTTCTCGCATAACCGGACAAATCCTTTTCAAGATCAAAAAAGACGGCACCCGGAATATGACTTTCATTATATCGTTCCCGCCCTTCTCCAGGACTTCCTAAAGAAAAACGACAATCTATGACCCTTACATTCTCATCAAGGATATGTTCTCTAAGCCAATCAGTCTCAACAATCGCATTCATGATTTCATCCCCCTTTTCTTCATCAATTTCAGCACTTCATCCTTTGGCTCCCAGCAGGAAAATTGATACGTCGTTTTCGTTTCATAACCGAGTCGTGTGCAAAAATAAGAGGTCTTCCGATCGGATTTGACTCCTCGTATGTGAATACATGTGGCACAGCAATGATAAGGATTCACAGAGATTGTCCTCCTTCTCTTCTTTATGCTTTTGAGAGCTGTTCTAAATCCCTCTTCAGCTGATTCAGGTCCTGAACGGTATCAAGGGCCTCCAGATTGGACGTGACCTGATCCATCACTTGACCAACCACTTCTTCCTTAAGCGCCTCGAACTCTCCTTTTAAATACGATTCCCCCCATGTTTCCAAACGTGTCTGTTCTTGTGTAAGATAATGGTCGGCAGGTTTTTGCAGCAATAATTCCAATTTTTCCTGAATCGTTTTTTTTCCGCCTTTTTCAAAGAAGTGCTTTGGATTCTTGAATGTTGAAAAAGCTTCTTCGAATGATCGTAGTTCCGTTTGATTAAATGCGTTCTCAAATTCAATGGCGCTATCATTTTTAGAATCCAGCGGAGATAAAACAAGGTTATTTTCAACATGCTGGATTTTCACTTCAAGTACTGCCCATTGATCACGGAGCTGTTTTTGAATGAACTGCTGAATTCGAAGGGAAGTGGCCCGCATTTCCTGCGCCAGATCAAACCCGATACTCGACAGAAATTCTTTTAACCCCTCCTGGATCGCCTGGGAATGGGAAGCATGCTGGAGAAACAATCCCGAATGGAAGGCTTCCTTATAAAAGTCCGATACCCGGAAAAATACTCTTTGTTTCACATAATAGACGAGCTCCTTTGATTCCTGCTGCATCTCCACAGTCAGAGGTACTACAGTTTGTGCATCAATAAGTTCGAGTATCACGGACTTCCTCTCCACGAGCTCCTGCTTTCGTGCTTGTTTAAACGTCTTATCACTTGAAGCAGAATGGATATATTGCTGAAAGCGCTGCTTCCCTCTCTCCCACTCACCAAGGGCGGAATCAATACTCATACTTACTAATTCATTCTGTATGAAGGTTTTGAATTCCTTCTTGAATACCTCCAAACCAGATTTATGAGAATTTGACTCATTAAGTGCATGAAGGGATGATACTCCGAAAATTCTTGGAAAACGGATTCCATATTGAATGAGCTGCCCTTCCACATAGTCAATGACTTCTTTTTTTTCATCTTCGTCAGTGGCAAGGTCGATGGCATTGACGACAAAAAACATTTTATCTAATTCGAAGGTGTCCTTCACACGGCCGAGTTGGATAAGGAATTCCCTGTCTGCCTTGGCAAATGCATGATTATAATAGGTCACAAAGAGGATGGCATCGGCATTCTTAATATATTCAAAGGCAACACCGGTATGTCGTGCATTTATGGAATCAGCTCCAGGTGTATCCACGAGTGTGATCCCCTGTCGTGTTATATCACAATCGAAATAAAGATCAATAGTCTCCACAAAGCAGGCTTTTGTCTCATCTGCTACAAATTCTTTATATTCTTCAAGATCGACCTTTTTTTTCTTCCCGAGGATTTCCTTAAAGACTGGATACCCCTTCAGGAAGGCTTGAAGGAAAGAGAGATGAACATTTTCTTTTCCGCTCCCTTCACTCGATAAAACAGGAATCATTTCCGATGCTTGGTCCAGTGATGACACATCACGATTAAAAAACGAAAGGGAATAAGCGATATCGGATAGCAGTTGCTCATAGGTTTTAATCTGAACATGGGCTGTTTCGTGCTCACCTTCTTCTGAAACCGGATTGATACGATTGATGGAAGCGGTAGTAGGGTTCGGGCTCACCGGAAGAACTTTACTACCCAGCAGGGCATTGGCAAACGAAGATTTTCCCGCACTAAAAGCACCGAATAATGCGATCGTAAATGATTGATTGGAGAGCCGGTCCTTCTTGCCTTCCAATAGGTCTGCCATTTTCGTAAAGCCTTTGTACTTCCGAAAAACGTTGACCATCGTGTCTAACCTATTAATCACTTCATCCATTGACGTTCTATTGTCCATACTTGAAGAAGTTTGAATGGTTTCCCGTTCGTATCCCGTGACGTCTTTCCGTTCCAGTGTCACATCAGAGGCAAGAATATAGTCTTCTTCCCTTTTTCTCCATTTCAGGTTCCATGTTGACATAATCGATTCCGTACGCTCTGGTTCAATTTCAACATTAATCAATCTTCGAAGTTGAACATTCTTCTCATCATCCAGTGAATTCCACTGATAAATAATACCTGTTTTCTGCTGAAGCTCCTGCAATTCTGCTTCCATGCCAGCCTGTTCTTCTGTCGATGAGTTTTCAATTTCGGATAAAAGTGCCTCAATCAACTCATTGGTTTGATTTCTCGCTCTCCTTTTTAATTCTTCTGAAAGGTCATCACAGTATTGTAGAACATAATTACCCGTTACCCCTGCTCCCTGTTTAATCAACCCAACCAGAAAATGATCGGTGACTTCAAGATTCAAACGATCCCATTCGAGGCGTTGATTCGATGAAGGGATATATTCTTTTATCATGTTTTTCCCAAGTGTCTTTAGGTGCCATTCCAATTGGGATTCGATCCGGGTGTTGATATCCTCTTTTACCTTTTGGAGTCTCAACGCTTTTTCTTCTTCTGTCTTTTGTCTCGAGAATAGGAAGCCGATTTTAAAGTCTGATTGACGGCTCTCGAGGAAGTTTTTTGCTAATTCTCTTGTTTCAAATGGCATTAGGTAGGCATTCTTGAGGATTTCCCTTCTTTCTTCCTCAAATTGATTTTTTATAGATTTGATATTAGATTTCTCCAAGGTTTCGATCAGCTTTCTTTCCTTTTGGAGTAAGGAGTCTTTCTTCTCCCATTCTTCATCTGTTAGAATATCCCGTGCACTATCTTCGATTATCCCCAGTTCTTCCTCATACCATTTCTCATGTTCTGATCGTAGTTGAGAAATAGCCGAGACTGCCGACTCCTTAATCAATTCACTTTTCCTTTTGACCTGGCCATCGATTAGTTTCTCCAATTCCTTAAGGTCATTGTGGGGATGGTCAGGTTTTTTCAAGCTTGTGAAAAACGTACCATCCGGTATCACTCCCCAAGAGGCGAATGAGTTCTTGACACTTTCCTGAAAATCGGTGAATGCTAATTCCTCCTCCTGATGCTTGTCGATTTGATTGATGACTAAATACAATTTCACTCCATGACGAACCATTTCCTTGGTAAACTCGAAATTCACCTGTGACTGGACATGATTATAATCCATTACGTAAAATACAGAATCAGCCAAGTGGATGGCCGATTCTGTTGACAGCCTGTGGGCATCATCTGTACTATCGACGCCGGGTGTATCCAAAACAGACACCCCTTCAGGCATGTCACTTCTCTTTCGTCCGATTTCTACAGAATATACATCTTCTCCGTTTTTACAAAATTCCTTTATGGTATCAAAGTCATATGGTGCCTTAAAGTATAAAGGTTGGGATTGATGATAATGAATTTTCGCAAAATCAGCTTGAGCATGATGAACCTTCACTAAGTTTGCGCTGGTTGGGATGGGACTGGATGGTAGGATGTCTTCTCCCATCAATTGGTTGATCATCGTTGATTTACCAGCGGAGAAATGGCCGCAAAAAGCAAGGATCAATTCATGTTTGTTCAGTTTTTCAGCTAATCGCTCTACCTTGGCAGCCCTTTCTTCATCCCCGTTCTGAAGGAAGATGTCGTAATAAGCTGCAAGTTCTTTTAACGTACTATGTAATTTTGTGCCCTTATGTTCAATCTGACTCATAGTCTAATTCCTTTCTGTTTCTAAGAAGAATGATAACGTTTTTATTTTATCTTATTTGAATCAAATTCTCTATGAAATCATATCCGAAAGGGGGATTTATGAATGATATCAGTATATGCAGACGGCAAAGGGAAGGAAAAAGACATAAGAAACTTTTTGTCAATTGTAGAAGTACTGAGTGGATGGAAGCAGGAGGCACCTGACTCCTGCTGGAAATTGAGGATAGGTCCAGGAGGCTCGAACTCCTCCCCACGGAAAGGAACGGCACAGGTGTTAAAGAAACGATTTCATAAACAAACAAAAAAAGCCTCTTCCTAAGAAGAAGGCTGTATCTATCGTGTTGTCTCGGTTGCAATCAGATTTAAGTGAACAAAAGATTTCGAGTTTGTCTGGTATGAAGATATGTTCTTCCGTTGTTTCGAATTCTTCATCACATTAGATAAAACATACTTCATCATGAAGCCATACGCTACTACAGTAAACACTATCAATAACCATACCATTATTGTCCCCACCCTTTTGTAAAGATACTTGTACTTGAGAATAATTTTCATCTTCAATTAGAATCTTATCAAAAATGATAATCATTTTCAATAAGAAAATCATTTTTCTTTTTTGAACAGTGGAATCCAGCCTCTCGTATGGAGGTGGACCTTTTCATACTCCGTCTCTTCCTTGAGAGCGTATTCCTCAAGGGGGATACGGATAGAAAGAATGAATTGATTTAATAACGCAAAAATGAAAAGTGTCCAATAAGCATTAAATAGTAATGGAACAATCAGAAATTCCAACGTTACGATAAGATAGTTTGGGTGCTTTAAACGTTTATAAGGACCTTTGGCCACAATTTCGGTGTTGGGGAGGACGATGATCTTGGTATTCCAAAACTTCCCCAAAGAAGCAATCGACCATATTCTCCCGATTTGCATAAGGATAAAACCACTAAGTAAAATCGGCCAATAGTGGTTGACCCCGGAGTGAAAAGCCCCGCCTTCAATTAATAGGGAAATGAAAAATGCGATATGAATGAAGACCATCACTTTATAATGTGCCTGCCCGTATTCCTTTGCCCCACGCTCCTTCATCCACTTTTCATTCGCTCTGGCAATGTATAGTTCCACAATCCTTTGTATCAGTAATACACAGAAAAACAGTACAAAATATAGCATCATTCCCACCTCAGCAATAAAAGTTCCGAACTGAATCCCGGTCCCAAAGCCGTACCTAAACCTATATCTCCACGCTCACACCCTTTTTCCATAAATTCTTTGAGAACATAGAGAATGGTGACAGAAGACATGTTCCCATATTCCTTCAACACCTTCATGGATTCAGTGGTCATACTTTCATCCATCCCTAAAGCTTCCCTGTAAGCTTCAATCACTTTCTTTCCACCTGGATGGGCTACGAAATGCTTAATTTCTTCAAGTTTAACCTCATTCGCTTCAATGAACCCTTCTACATTCGGACGGAGCCAATTTTTCACCAGTGACGGAATATCCTTTGAAAATACAACATACAACCCGTTTTCCTTTACTTCCCAACCCATGACATCAAGTGAGTCCTCAAGCAACGTTGACTGAGTGGCAAAGATTCTTGGCAGTGGCTGTAAGACTCCCTTTACGGCAGGACTTTCATCCCCGCACACAATGGCACATGCCACACCATCAGCAAAAAGTGACGTCCCAATCAAATTACTCTTTGATCGGTCCCCATGTTGAAAGGTCAATGAACATAGTTCGATCGAAAGAACAAGAACATTTGCTTTTGGAAAAGCCAGGCAGTATTCATACGCCCGTGAAAGACCGCTCGCTCCCCCCGCACACCCTAATCCCCAAATCGGAATTCGTTTTACATGAGGAGAAAATGGAATCCTATTCATGATTCTTGCTTCAAGACTCGGTGTTGAAAGACCCGATGTTGATATGGTGATGATGGCGTCAATCTCTTCCATTGTGAGCTTATGACGGGACAGACTCTTTTTGACAACTTTACTCCCCAATTCAACTGCATGACGAATAAATTCATCGTTTTTCTCCTGAAAAGAATGCTCCTTAGAAAACCAATCCAGATCCTTCACAAAATAACGACTCTCTATTTCACCATTTTGAAACACATTGATTAGACGGCCAATATCCCTGAAACTCGAAGAAAATATTTGTTCCGCAAATTCCGCCGCTTCGTTTTGCGTAATTTTCACAGGTGGGATTTCAGTTTCAACTGAGAGTATCTTCGGCATGCACGTTCACTCCTTACACTTCCATGTAAGGATAGCTTTTCCATATGGACATAAATCATGTATAGCAGGTAGTCTTTTGTTATTTTTTCAATCTGCATTCCTTAAATATAGGTATTTAGTATGAATATAATATTATAATACCATCCTTTACTCCTGGGTAATATGGTATGATTACAGTAACAAAATACTGGAGGATACGACATGATTTTAACAAAAAGTGTCACCGATATACTTAATAACTCAGTAGAAGCGATTAAAGGGGTCATCCCTTTGAGTGTTACTGTTTTAAAGCCCTCATTGCTCACAGAGCCGTTTAGTCAGCATAAGATCGGAGTACTCATCGGGTTTACAGGTGATGTTAGAGGAAGAATGATCATTGATGGAGAAGAAGAGAGCTTTCAAGGCTTGGGTGCATCCATGTTCGGAATGCCCTTGGAAGGTGAAATGCTTGAATCTTTCGCGGGGGAACTCGGAAACATGATCGCGGGGAATCTGGCTACACTCCTTGCACAAGCCGGTCATTCACTGGACATCACACCGCCAACAGTCATTGTGGGACAATCCAAAATGTATGGCTTTGACAAAGCATTAAAACTACCCATTTCCATTGAAAATGTGGGAGATTTTTTAGTCATTCTAATGATTGAATAGTCATTAATGAACAAATAAAAGGCTAACCTTTAACCTAGGTTAGCCTTTTATCCTGAACAAATTAAAAACCATTAATCGTCATCCCGCCGTCTACAAAAAGGGTTTGGCCGGTAACATAGTTTGAGGCATCCGATGAAAGGAAAACCGCTGGCCCCACCAATTCTTCGAGCTCGCCAATCCTTTTTAAAGGTGTCACAGAAAGTATATCGTTTACATACTCTTGATTTTGCAGCAGTTCCTTGGTTAAAGGTGTTTTGAAATACCATGGACCGATGCTATTTACATTAATATTGTATTTTCCCCATTCCATGGCTAATACCTTTGTCATTTGAATCATGGCTGCTTTCGTGGAAGCATAAACGACTCCGGTCCTGAGGGCAACATGGCCAGCGACGGAAGCAACGTTTATGATTTTTCCCCGTTCCCTTTCTTTCATGTGTTTGCCCACTTCCTGACACATCATAAAAGCAGATTTTAAATTCGTATCCATGATTTTTTGCCATTCATCATCCGTTGCCTCCAGGGCAGCCGAACGAATATTCATACCTGCGTTATTGATTAATATATCAATTGACAAGTCATGATTTTCTATGTAAGTCATTACTTTTCTAATGTCTTCCCGAGATGTTACATCTGTCGGGAGGATATGAGCCTTCCTTCCAAACTTCTCAATTACATCTGCCGTTTCTTCCAAATCCTCCCTTGTTCTTGATAACAGAACCACATCGGACCCGGCCTCAGCTAACCCAATACTAAGAGCTCGTCCAATTCCCCGGCCGGCACCTGTGACAACGGCCAATTTATTTTTTAATGAAAATGAAGGAACAAACAAATTTCCCACCACCTAACTTATTATTTGAATCTTCTTTATATTAGCACAGGGTGTTTCCAAAGTCTTCTCTATGATCCTTTTTCCCCTGCTGGTGTTGGACCTGAATGTGTATTTTGGCTACGACAGGCAATTGGCATTGAGGGCATATCATTTTATCAGAAAAGATTTGACAGCACTGTTTACAATAATACTTTTCCATAAAATCATCTCCTTTCCTCTTCATTCCTACAATCTATGCTTCAGGTTCAGGCAAATGAACATATATGATAGCCCAATTTCCCTTCATTTCACATTTATTTCACAAACTCCTTCTGAAACTGTGACATTTATCACAGATACAAAGAGCTGTACCTGCTTATGATAGAAGTATCATCTAAAGGGAGGAATGAGAGGAATGGAAAAACCGGAATTACGTCAAAAATCAGAAACCAAATTAGACGATTTCAAGTCATTAAAAGGTACGTTTACTTCCGTTTTATTCTTAGGTGGATTTTTAGTCCTTACATGGCTGGGAGTATTCTTACTGTTTCTGAATCGTTTTTAATTTAAGGAGTGGTTTATATGCATATGCATCGCTATGAAAAATGGTGGTTAACGTTAGGCACGGGATCTCTTATTTTATTTTTAATTATCTTAGGAATCAGCGCTTTTCATCAGGGGCATCAACCTCCAGGTGCAAAGGCTTACGTCAATCCAGAGCAGGTGGACAAAATTGCTCCTTTCAACGAACCTGGGCTTAAAAAAGTGGAAGATAAGCCTTGGGATTATGAGTTGATATTTGTAGCTTCAGCTTTTCTTTACACCCCCGGGGAAATTGAAATCCCTAAAGGATCTACACTCAAAATCACTGCCACAACCAAAGACGTTGTACATGGATTTGAAGTGGCAGGAACGAATATAAATATGATGCTTGAACCGGGATTCGTGAGTGAATACACGACAACCCTTGACCAGGCGGGGGAATTTCTCATTGTCTGTAATGAATATTGTGGTGTAGGGCATCACACGATGAAATCAATGTTAAAGGTGGTGGAGTAGGTGAAACCATTTGTTAGAATCGATAAGAAAGATGCTGCCTTGGCCATGGCTCATATATATGTTGGCTTTGCTGCCCTTGCACTAGGTGGATTGGCGGGGCTGTTACAAGTTTTGGTACGATCAGGCAGATTCACTTTACCAGCTGGAATCGGTTATTATCAAGTACTGACGGTCCACGGGGTATTACTCGGATTAGTACTGACGACATTCTTTATTCTCGGTTTCCAACATGCTGCCATTTCCCGGACCTCAGGAATTTATTCAGAAAAATCCCGCTTCATGGGCTGGTTGGGATTCTGGGTCATGCTTCTCGGTACGATCATGGCTGCAGTCATGATTTTATTAAATGAAGCAACGGTCCTTTATACCTTCTATGCCCCCCTCCAGGCACATTGGATCTTCTACTTAGGCTTAACATTTGTTGTAGTCGGCAGTTGGATTGGCGGGGCAGGGATGCTCATGAAATACATGAGTTGGAGAAAAGAACATCCGGGACAACCGAGCCCGCTGTTAACCTTCATGGCTGTCATCAACACCGTATTATGGATCGTTGCTACCATAGGAGTGGCAGGAACCGTACTATTCCAGCTCCTTCCCTGGTCCCTTGGTTTAGTGGACAGGGTCGACGTACTTGTCAGTCGTACATTATTTTGGTATTTCGGCCATCCTCTTGTGTATTTTTGGCTGCTGCCAGCTTATATGGCTTGGTACGTGATTATTCCAAAAATTATTGGGGGGAAAATCTTTTCCGATTCATTGGCACGATTGTCCTTTATTCTGTTCCTACTCTTCTCTATTCCTGTAGGCTTTCACCACCAATTAGTGGAGCCTGGGATTGATGCATATTGGAAATTCCTCCAGGTAGTCCTGACGTTCATGGTCGTCATTCCTTCTCTTATGACGGCATTCTCATTGTTTGCTACCTTTGAAATGTACGGGAGGTCCAAGGGGGCAACAGGATTATTCGGATGGTTCAAAAAGCTTCCATGGAGTGATGCCCGTTTTACAGTACCGTTCATCGGGATGGTCGCCTTCATTCCTGCCGGGGCTGGCGGGTTGATCAATGCTTCCAACCAGATGAATCAGGTAGTCCATAATACGATCTGGGTGACGGGGCACTTCCACTTAACTTTGGCTACTTCGGTTGTCCTGACTTTCTTTGGAATTTCTTATTGGCTTGTCCCACATCTGACAGGTCGTGTCCTAACGAAAGCGATGAATAAATTGGCAATCGTCCAGGCCATTGTATGGTCTGTCGGAATGAGTATCATGTCAGGTGCCATGCATGCAGTTGGCTTACTGGGCGCTCCAAGACGATCATCTTTTTCCACCTATGGGGATGCACCACAGGCCCTTGACTGGATTCCTTACCAAATCGCACAGGCAATAGGGGGAACAATCCTTTTCATGGGTATCATTTTGATTTTATACATTTTTGTCAACATGGCTTTCTTCGCTCCTAAAGGAGATGAAGAATTTCCTGTCGGTGAAACGGCAGACACAGCTGAGAGAACCCCAATGGCCCTGGAAAACTGGAAAATTTGGTTAACCATCTTAGCGGCACTCATCCTGGTTGCCTACACCGTCCCATTCATCGACATGATCCAAAACGCCCCACCAGCATCCAAAGGATATCGTATGTGGTGACAATAAAAGCGGAGGCGGCTTGGGCAGGCCCGACAAGCATAAGGCGAACCAACCGGAAAGGCACTCTTTGCCTTTTTGGTTGGTTTGACTTATGACCTCGAGGGCCTAGCCGCCGGAGCTGGATAATCGAAAAGCGGAAGGGGCTCGCACTGGGGCGACAAGCATAAGACGAGTGACCCGGAAAGGCGCACTTTGCCTTTTTGGGTCACTTGGCTTATGACCTCGAGCCCCAAGCCCCTGGAGCTGGACATAAATAAAAGCGGAGGCGGCTTGCTCAGGCCCGACAAGCATAAGATGAATTGGCCGGAAAGGCGCCCTTTGCCTTTTTGGCCAATTTAGCTTATGACCTCGAGGGCCTAGCCGCCGGAGCTGGATAATCGAAAAGCGGAAGGGGCTCGCCCTGGGGCGACAAGCATAAGACGAGTGACCCCGAAAGGCGCTCTTTGCCTTTTCGCGTCATTTGGCCTATGACCCCAAGCCCCTGGAGCTGGTAAAACAAGCATTATAAGAGGCTGCTTCAAAATAAAGCAGCCTCCTTTTTACTATTCTTTAATTGGGACAAAAAGCTCTAATTTCCGCTTATCTTCCGTATCGAAGATTTCTCTATCCCGGGACAAGTACTTTTCTATACTCAGCCTGGAGTAGTCTTTTTCAAACCCATTATCTTTAATCCAGTTAAAGATGGCAAAATAGGCTTGCTCCACTTCTGTTGATAAGCCTTCATACAAAGCGTGGGCATATTCACCGGCAGGGAGTGACAACTCCACTAATCCCGGTGGAAGATCCTCCACTCGATCAACCTCCACGGCACAATAATACGAAAAATCAGTCGCTCTGTCATGGAAAGGTGCGTAAATGCATTCATCTTCATTGATATGGTGAATGGACGGTATCATCTGTTGAAACTTAGTGAATAGTCCCGGGATCTCGGACCCTCTTCCATAGGGACCTGTCCAACCTATTCCAACAAGTAATTTATCCTCTAGGGATGTTACATTAATTTCCATGATTTTGCCTCCAATGTATTTAAGAATTCAAGGAATATACTTTCGAATACTTTTCCGTTAAATAATCGGCCAAGTATTGGGCATTAAGACCCTCCCCAGTCACTTCCCTGATGATTTCAAGCGGTTTCTTCATTTTCCCCCACTGATGCACGTTCGTTGTTAACCATTCTCTTACAGGAGCAAGATCCCCTTTTTCCAACAGATCGTCATAGTTGGGTATATCCTTTAACATGGCACGCTTAAACTGTGCAGCATACATATATCCTAATGCGTATGACGGAAAGTAGCCGAAGCTTCCACCAGCCCAATGTACATCCTGAAGCACTCCTTCACCATTATGTGAAGGCCGTATACCTAAATACTCTTCATATTTCTGATTCCAGATTTCAGGAAGATCCTTCACTTCTATCTCATCATTAAATAATCCTTTTTCAATTTCATATCGGATGATGATATGCAGAGCGTACGTTAATTCATCTGCTTCAATCCGGATTAAAGAAGGCTTTGATTCATTGATCGCTCTGTAGAAGTCATCCAGGTCAACCGAGTCAAATTGACCCGTCGAGTACTCCTTCAATAATGAATAATTCTTTTTCCAGAAGGAGTGATCCCTTCCTACAAAATTTTCATAAAACAGGGATTGAGACTCATGGATTCCCATGGAAGTTCCAGTGCATAGTGGTGTGCCCATTAAGTCCTTTGAAATGTTTTGTTCATACAGAGCATGTCCACCTTCATGGATCGTTCCGAAAACGGCTGTTCTCCAATCCTTTTCGTCATATTTAGTTGTTACCCTAACATCACCGGGGTTTAAACCAATCGCAAAGGGATGGACCGTTTCATCCAGTCTTCCTGAGTTGAAATCATATCCCATTTGTTCAAGGATTTTTAAACTGAAGTCCTTTTGCTTATTCTTTGGGAAAGGATCGAAAAGGAAATCGGTTTGAGGCTTATTTTCCACCTTGGCAATCTTATGTACAAGTGGGACGATTTGATCCCGAAGATCACCAAATACTTTATCTAACACTGCTACCGTCACTCCAGGCTCATACATATCCAGTAACGTATTATATTTGTTATCTTCGAATCCCCAATAATCAATGAAGCGTTTTGTAAATGCCACAAGCTTTTCTAAATAAGGCTTGAACATCTCGAAATCCGCTTTTTCTTTCGCTTCTTCCCAGATTCCTTCCGCCTTCGACTGTAACACCACATACTCCCTGTATTCAGTAGCCGGAATCTTTTTATTTCGATCATACTCTTTTTGACACTCTTCTATCAGTTTTTGTGTCTTCTCATCCAGCTGATCCATTACGGGAGAGAGTTCCGCTAAGTATGCCGCCATTTCAGTGGACGTAGACATTTCAAACAGCTCCGATGAAAGCATTCCGATGACTTCTGACCGTTGTTCTGCCCCATTTTTTGGAGCGCCTGTCCGTAAATCCCAAAACATCAATCCAAGTGCTTCATTGTAAGCAGACATTTTTTTAACATGTTCATAAAATTGATCTTTTGTCTCTAATACTGACTCTTTCATTTAATGGCCCCCTTATTTTACATTCAATCTATTTTATCATATTTTTCTGGAAACTTGGTTTCAGAAATGCTTTGGTGTAAGTGAATGCTCATTGCAGAAATGAGACTGGACCTTTTATATCTCGACGGCGAATGGAAAATCTTATATTAGTTCCATTAAAAATAGCCGCCCATCAAGGCGGCTCCATTTCATTCTCTTAAACGTTCAACACTTCAATCCCAACGGGTATAACGGACTCTACCAGGTATCTATATGACGTTTCCCCATCGGTCATCAGGACATGAACGCTTCCTTTGTCTACACTCGTACGAATCAGACGTCCGATTCCTTGCCTCAAGCGAAGGATCATGTAGGGAAGATCCACTTCCTCCACAGAATGAGTGGCATGTTTTCGTTTCGCATCAAAGACAGGGTCCTTTGGAGGGAACGGAAGTGAGTAGATAATGACCTGTGAAAGGGACTCCCCTGGCACGTCTAATCCTTCCCATAGATGATAGGAACAAAGAACCGTGGAGGTTTCCTGCTGGAACTGTTCTACCGTATCACTGATCTCCCTGTCACCTTCATAAATCACATTCCACGCTTGGTTCGCCTGTTGCTTTTGAAATGATCTAAAAGCGTTCATTTCATCTTTGGATGTAAAAAGTATCAACGATTTTCCTCCATTACTTTTCAGCTTGTCCAATACATACTGATTCTTGGAATGGACTCCGGAATCCATAGTAGAAACATAGGCTTTCATCATCTCTTCATATTCATACGGAGATTCCACTGAAAATTTCTCATATTTCTCTATCCCCAGGGAACGAGAAACATAAGAGAAATCCCTATTGTAAGAAAGGGTTGCAGAGGAAAAGATAAATGGGATATTTTGAGAAAAAACATGCTCCTTTAATATTTCCTCTACTAATCTTGGCATCACCACAAAAGTGTGTTCTTCCTCTGAAGTTTCCAACCAGTAGATTCCTTTTTCATCATCTAAAAACAGTTTCAATGAATACTGAATTTGTTCCAGGTATTCTTCAACGACCTTTAATAGATAATCATCCATAACATACATTTCAGCTTCAAAAACAAGCTCATTCAACAGGTTTTCAATTTTCTCAGTAAGAGCCCTGCCCTGCTGTAATATTGCTTCTGAACGAATGATGTATTGTCTAGTGGAGCCAGACTCTCTTTTCGATTCCTTCTCTATGAGCTCGAACCACTTCTCATTGTCAAGCATGATATCTTCAATGATATAAAGGGTCTCCTCCCTCATATCCGATGAAGACAGCTTTTCTAACAGTCCTTCAAGTGTCTCCATCCTCATACGGTAAGTCATCGCTTTCTGTGAGGCAAATTCCAATAGGTGACCTTCGTCAAAAACAACAGAACTTGCTTCCGGCAGAAGTGGCAGCTGTCCTTCCCGTTTTCTGCTGTCTTTCGTCCAGATATGTTCCATATAGAAATCATGAGAACAGATGATCAAGTCAGCCGCATTCCGATAGTGCTCACGATGAAGGGTAAGGCCACAACGATGTCGATAGACGCAGGACATGCAGTCCTGAAGAGAGTCCCATCCTACATGATTCCATTCTTCATCTGTCAATCCGGCATATTCTTTACGATCCCCGTAATGACTGAAGCTTTTCATGGAGGAACTATCATGGACGAAGCCCGGCAATTCTTCCCACATATCTTGATAGACTTCATTTTGAGAAACATTTTCCTCTAATTTCTTGATACAAAGATATTGCTCCCTCGACTTTGCCAAACGAACATCAATATCTAAATCCAAGGCATTTTCAAGCTTCTCAATGTCCCCTTCTTTTTTGACAATCTGCTCGATAAGCGTTTCATCGGCACATGCGATGATGGCAGGCTTTCCCGTATACCTCGCATAGGCTAAGGCGTATAAAAGATACACAAGGGTTTTGCCCGTTCCAACTCCTGCTTCGGCAAACATAACCTGCTTATTTTTATAAGCCTGATTGAGCTGAAATGCCATGAATACCTGTTCATCCCGTAAATCAAATCCCTTTTCAGGTAATAAATCATAAAAAACATCCCCGACCCAATCGGATAAGGCTTCATAAAAGGATTGCTCCTTGGTTAATTCAAATGGTAATTTTCTTCTCATGAGGACCTCCTGCGTTACACAATATTTCTAATTTACTAGAATTCTTTCTAAATGGAAAGCTGTTTCGAGAACTTTGTTTCTTTTAAGTTGTGAGGGATAATCAATATTTTAACTCACGGGCTTGACCATTCATTCAACGACCAAAAGAAAAGAGACTCTCCATACAAAGGGTGAGTCTACCAGTTGTATGGATGTCCCTAGTCTCCTGAGAATGCTCTCAGTCGTATATTTTCTTTTTTCTCATTAGTTCAAATTGAAATGCCTGATCCAGGTTTTTCGTTGCTTCATGTAAGTCTGGCTGAACGGCCGCCCCTTCATCTCCTGAGATAGATGAAATGGAGCTTTGCAAGGCCTGATAGATTTTATGGAAATCGATGAAAGAATGGTCCATTCTCTTTCACTCCTCTAAAAATGATAGAACTATTATACGCAGGAAGTGAAAAGGATATTCTGAACTTCATCATCTTTTTTCATCAATTCCAAGAATTCATTTTCTTGGAGGGCGAGGCCCGAAAAACTGGTAGTAGTCTGTCCGAATGAATCCATTGAACAATTTGCGTTTCTTTGTAGCTGGTTTCCCGTAGCATTGTTCAAAGTGTTCATGGGAAGTCAGCATGTACACAGACCATGTATCCAGTTTTTCAAAGGCTCTTCCCATTTCCTGATACATCTTTTCTACCTCTTTACGTTCACCTAAACGTTCACCATAAGGAGGGTTTCCCACAATGATCCCGTATTCCAGTTCCGATGTAAAATCCCTTACTTGCATTTGCTTAAATTTCACAAGGTCGCCAAGCCCTGCTTCTAATGCATTCTCTTTGGAAACTTCGATCATTCTGTGATCGATATCCGTACCGAGTATTTCAAGGGGTTGGTTATAATTAGCCATATCCTCTGCTTCCAGACGTGTTTTCTCCCAAACACCAGCAGGCATCAACGGCCAGCCCTCAGATAAAAATTCACGGTTGAATCCTGGAGCGATATTTTGCCCAATCAAAGCAGCTTCGATTGCAATGGTCCCAGATCCGCAGAACGGATCAACAAACGGACGGTCAGGGTTCCATGTCGTTAATTGGATAAGTGCCGCCGCCAGTGTTTCCTTTATTGGGGCTTCACCTTGTCCGACTCTATATCCTCTTTTATGAAGACCTTGACCGCTTGTATCCAGGGTAATACTCGCCACGTCTTTATGGATGGCCACTTCAATTTTAAACAATGGTCCTGTTTCGTCTAGCCACGATGTCCGCTTATACGCAGTCCGCAGTCGTTCTACGATCGCTTTTTTAACAATGGCCTGACAATCAGGCACACTGTACAATTTTGATTTAACAGATTTACCCTGCACAGGAAACTCTGCCTCTACAGGCAGGAAATCTTCCCAGGGAAGCTTCTTTGTATTCTCAAATAATTCATCAAAGGAATAAGCTTTAAAATCTCCAACAAGAATTTTGATTCTGTCAGCTGTTCTAAGCCACATATTGGCCCGTGCGATAGCCGTTTCGTCTCCCTTGAAGATGACCTTACCGTTTTCAACCTGACATTCGTACCCAAGTTCCTTCACTTCTTTGGCAACGATGGATTCTAAGCCCATGGCTGCTGTTGCGATTAATGTATATGTACTCATTTTAGTCACCCCGTCCATAAATATCCCTATATCAATAGTATGGTCCTTTTACCGTAAAATAAAAAGGACTGATACAAAAGAGCAGTGTATTACCTGCATGTATCAGTCACTTGCATTATTTAATCCATATTGCTCTTATCCCGTAATAGTGTTCTGTAAGCCATGTTTTGTTCCGTTGTACTACAGGCGACTGTTCGTCTCGTACTCGGGCGGTAATCATCTATCTACAAAGGAAATTCCTTTGTCCCTCTCTTTGTTCAATTCCTTCGAGAGGATTCCCCTACCTAATTTTGGGTTTCTCGCTCGTGGGGTTTACCTCGTTCCACTCCTGCCATTTCTAACAGGACTTCGTCACTGTGGCACTTTCAAAGTAGTCACACCATATCTCAGAAGATGAGACGTAGGTGTTTTCCCTGCCGTCAGCTCGGGATGAGCTGCCCTAGCTTATGAATTGGCTAGGCACGAACACTACGTGCATCTCAGCACCGTGCGAGCATGGACTTTCCTCTACAACGAAACGTTGCAGCGATTACCCAAACACCATTAAGGATCAGCAATAACTAATTATACGGTAATCTTTTAAAAAATTCAACTGGAAAAATCAGTCGTATAATTTGTTTCCAAAAACGTGTTTCTCTAAATTAGACAAACGCTTTAAAATATCGAAATTAGTTGTCCCGGTCTGTTGAGGGGGAGCCGCGGAACGTTGCTTCGCAGCACCTTCTGCCTGCTTTTTCAATCGCAGGTTTTCTTGTTGAAGGTCTTCTATCTCCTGATGGAACGTTTCATAATCTTTAATAATCAAATCTAAGAATTTATCCACATCTTCCGGTTTGTATCCCCGCATTCCACTTTTGAACTCTTTTTCGAGAATATCCTTTGCGGTTAATTTCACTTTATCTGAGATCATTCTATTCACCTCTATATTTATCACTATCATTTTTTCAAATAACCATCATTTTGTCAATTGTATTTCAATCCTGATTTATTCAAATTCACCCGGATTTAGGGTTAAAGGCTGTTTCTTCAGTCTGTTTTCCACTGCTCCTCTTCGACAATCCATTGTAGATCATGGAAACTGATTGCCCTTATATCAAAAGATGGATCGCTTTCTTTCTTCCGTTTAGCTTCTTCATAGAAATATTTAGGCGAACCTTCTTTTTCATCGTCATATAGTATCACACATGAGTGACTTTTTTGTAAAAATAATTGATTCTTGTTTCGGAACTGTTGTGGGCTTTTATAGGCATCCTTGGAAATGGATTCGACAAAATCAGCTTGAGAAAGAATCAGCTCATAGTACTCCTTGTTCTGATCGTTCCAGTTTTCTTCCTGAGAAATAAAAGGGGTCAGGATGGCCAATTTAAGATCAGGATAGTCTTCCTGAAGTTCAAACACGACTTCTGCCCCCCATAATTCAACGCCAAGCTGACCGCTTATAAGCACCCATTCCAGCCCTTCATCTAATAGGGATACCAGTTCTTTCTTCAGAGCTTGTTTTATGTAATAAACTGCTTTGTCATCCTGCTTAAAAATTCCTAATTCAAAGGATTTATATCCAGTTATGCATGCAACATTCCCCAAATGTAAAACTCCTTTTAGTTCACTTTAGGGGGTAACAAGTTTATTCAATGCTTAGTGTACCCCAATCCTTTACACTCTATTGTATCATATTTTACGGTTTTCTAAAGACAATGAAACAACTATGAATAATAATCTGGCGCTGAATTTAAAAAAGAGATGGCTCTATCAAGACTTATTTCTCTTCAGCAAAGTGATACAGCGCAGAAGCGCTGTATCACGAGCCCAGTCTTTTAGAGGCATCCCTCTGAAATCATTAAGTTTATTATCTTCCCATACCATATGGTCCGAATGGTGGTCTTGGTCGAGGTCCGAATCCTGGTCCTCCGGGACCTTGTGGCCCTTGAGGTCCACCAGGCCCTCCTGGTCCGCCCCCACAATTAAACTGCTGATGTGAAACACTGTCCACTTGGGATTGTGTTTGCGGAAAATAATGCTTATGCTGATACATAACATTATTCACGTTTGTCGTGTGAGTCGGGTGAATATGTGGCACCTCATAGGTAGTCATGTTGTGATTCACACAACATTTCGTCGGGTGCATAACTGCAGGAAGTACTTGATTAGGTCTTGGTCTACAATGCATATTAACGCTCTCCTTTCATCTCTTAGTTGTTACACTAATAGCCTATGAATTAGAGAGGGTACATGTACTAATGAAAATACCTATTTTTAGGAAGTTATTTTGTAAGACTTACATTAAGCTATATAAACTTTGTGAATAATTGGTAAAAACATAGGCTGTTAACCCAATGACCACAAAGAACAAAATTAAGATTGCACGGTTCACTTTCATCATTCCTTCTTCATATTAAATATTTTCAACACAATTTATTATTTTACAACTACTTTAGAAAATTCTCAATATAAAAATAAGGAGATGGAACCACTTTCACACTAAATTTTTTTATTCTTATCCCTTTGTGATACATGAATCTACTATTTGTCAATTTTATCCTCTATACGACCCTTACGATGGTTCAGATTCCCTAATTGGGTGGCTTGTTTTTTGTTCGTATCCCCCGTATTTTCAATCAGGGTCAAAAGCTGATCGCATATCTCTAAAGCACGCTGCAAATTCTTTGTTTTGTGCTCATACAATTTAGCCAATTCCAGTAATGCAGATTTCCTTATTGAAACTGGTGCTTCTTCTTGGATGCCCTCCCACAATTCAATCGCCTTCTCTACCTGCTTCTCTCTTTTATACTGAAGAGCAAGCTGGTGTATTGCTTCATAGTTTGGTTGTTCATTGTCTTTAATGATTTCCTCGTAGCGTTCCTTGGCGATATTCCTATTACCTGTGTATTCCAACCATCTGCCGACTTCGAACCGTTCCTGTCCGGTTGCGCGCTCATGAACGTTCAACAGTTGGAACGTCAAGTGAGTATAGAGGGTTATGAGGGATAAAATATCCAATTCGTTATGGGACATAACCTTGAGGACACCCTCTGGATCTTTACGATCGATGTAATCGAAATAAATCATCGGTGCCAGATAGCCAGGCACATCATCGACTCTATTAAATCCAAGGATGTTTCGTTCTACGTTAATCAGCTTCACGGATTCCAGTTTGTGCTTAAAAAGTCTTCTGGAACCATGGTAAAGATCGAAATGGCCAAAGTCAGGAAGTTTCGGTACATGATCTTTAATAAGGGTGTGCCTTGTCTTAACCTGTGGCCAATCAAAGGCTTTACCATTGTAGGTAACAAGGGTATTATAGTCCACTTTACGTAAGAAGCTGTGATATAACGGGATTTCATTCCCAGGCTGAGGTAGGAAGTGTTGTGTCACGATCACTTCTTTATCCGTCACCCTTCCATGGCCGAGAAGAAAAATCGTATTACCTACTCCCCCACCGAGTCCGGTTGTTTCCGTATCGAAAAAAAACATTTCGTCATGACTGAGCCCTTTAGAAGACAGGGGGTGATCTCCTGTAAATCCCTGCCAGGCATCGACTGCTTTAATAAAATCCTTAAATGTATAATCCCCATGCTTATAATCAATGGAATAGCGCTTTTCCTTTACAATACAGAAATCCTCATCAATGAAATACAACGTAGATCCATTTTCTTTCCATACATCCAGAAATGGAAGATCCGCCGTATCCTCCACAAATGGCTGTTCTGTCGTAGTATCTATATTCTCTTCCCGGATAATATGCTTTTTCATTCTCGTTAATTTATTTTTCAGAGACATGTTTGTATCCTCCTTCCATCATTGAAGGAAAAGATGAAGAAGCTTTAATGAATCAAATTTGGCTGTGTCAAGTGAATGCTCCATTCCAATACAGGACGGGCAGCCGCTTTGACAGGGACATCGTTCAATCATGGAAGATGTCTCAAGGAGAATCTTCTCGATTTGTTCATACACTTTTTCACTTAGCCCGATTCCGCCCGGGTAGCGGTCGTATATAAAGATGGTCGGTTGTTCATTATGGGCTGCCTTAATTTGGGGCACAACGAAAATATCGCTCGGATCACACATGACAAATAATGGGATGATACATTTCAGGCTTTGGGACACCCCGATAAGCCCCTCTTCAAGACGTTCCTGACTGAAAGTGGCAGAATCCTTTAATGAAATCCAACTTGAGCTCGTGTGCAGCTCCTCTTCTGGAAGGTGAATTGGTCCTGATCCGATATTTTCATGGGTATCAAATTTAATCTTCTTAAAAATGGTTGCCATGGCTTGAACGGTTACATCCCCATACGCTACATCGAATATTTCTGATTCCCGTATTTTGTCTGTTTCCAGTACTCTTAGTTGTACAGCGAGATTGGCGTCCGTAAAGTAATCCACATCTACCTCGCGTACGAATGCCTTCTTTTCTTCCCAGTCCAGTTTCTCTACTTGAAACTGAACACCCTGATGTAGATAAATGGCTTCATCATGCAATAAGGTCATAGCAGAAAAACGATCCATTTCTCCGATCACTTTCACAGATGAAATATCCGTTTGATCAATGATGATGACATTTTCCTGAGAAGCAGATCGAAGGCTGATGTTATGTGCCGGAAATACATCATTCATCCAGTACCACTTATCACCGTTTTTATGGACGACCCGCTCTTCTACGAGAAACTCCAATATATCTTCAATCTCATGTTCTCCAAATTGTTCGCCTTCTCTGAAGGGCAGCTCATATGCTGCGCATTTGATATGATCAACAAGGATGATTAAATTATCGGGATTGATCCTTGCCGTTTCAGGTGTTTGCTCGAAGAAATAATCCGGGTGCTCAATGATGAATTGATCCAACGGACTGGAGCTTGCCACCATTATGACGAGTGACTCTCCATGTCTTCTTCCCGCTCTTCCTGCCTGCTGCCATGCGCTTGCGATCGTCCCAGGATATCCCGTCATGATGCAAACTTGCAATTGGCCGATGTCGACACCTAATTCAAGGGCATTTGTACTTACCACCCCATATATTTCCCCTTTCCTCAAACCTTTTTCAATCTCTCTGCGCTGGGTTGGAAGATATCCTCCACGGTAGCCCCTGATAGATTTCGCCCCTAATTGACTTTTCACCAATTCTTGTAGATACGTAAGAATGATTTCCACACGCACTCTACTTCTCGCGAATATGATGGTTTGTATTTTATTCTTCAAGAGTTCGCCAGCGATCCTTCTCACTTCGAGAGTGGCGCTTCGACGAATATTAAGCGGTTTATTGACGATAGGGGGATTATAAAAAACGAAGTGTTTCCTTGCACTGGGTGCCCCGTTGTTATCGATTAAATTCATTTCAGAACCGGTTAAATGCTCTGCCAGTTCTTTTGGGTTGGCGATTGTTGCCGACGTACAGATGAATACCGGTGAAGCACCGTAAAATTCACAAATTCGCTTCAATCTTCTTATCACATTGCTGACATGGGATCCGAATACCCCTCTGTATATATGAAGTTCATCAATGATGACGTATTTAAGATTTTCAAATAGGGACACCCATTTAGTATGATGCGGAAGAATCGCTGAATGCAGCATATCGGGGTTTGTTATGACGATATGCCCGGCTTTCCTCACCTTTTGACGGATATTTGCAGAAGTGTCCCCGTCATATGTATAGCTATTAATGGAAACCTCAGCCTCAGTGATGATTTCGTTCAGCTCACTCTTCTGATCCTGGGCAAGGGCCTTGGTAGGGAAAATGTATAGGGCCCGTGACTCCGGTTTGTCCATGATGGTTTGCAGCACGGGGAGATTATAACAAAGCGTCTTCCCTGACGCGGTTGGGGTGACGGCTGTAAAACTATAACCCTTCATTGCCAGCTGAAACGCTGAATTTTGATGGGTATAAAGCTTTTCCACCCCTCTTTTGTGTAATGCTTTCCGAATTCTATTATCTAATTCATTTGGCATATCTACCAATTGTGGCGGTTTTTCATCAATGGTATGCCAATGAACAATCTGTTTATTGAAGTCTTCATCTTTCTTAAAATGTTCCATCAACTGTTGAAGGTTGTTTTTCATAAACATATCTATCACCTCTCTTACTCATTTTACCGAATCTATGTTCGAAACTAAAGTAAAATTCGCACCTTTCCATATTCATCCTTATTTAGGTTCTTTTCTCTAAGTGAGTTTTTTGGAAACGCAGGATATGCCAATGCTCTGTCTATCAAAATGTGAAACCCTCCTTCCTTTTTATCCCTGGATGCATAGGACATATGCACATATTCATCTCTGAAACATACCCTAGTATGAATACGTTTGCCTGAAAGGAGAATACCCATGTCGAAGGATTCAAACAAAAATGGTTTTGGTGATCTGATGCATTCTATGAATGAGTTCTTTCACGAAAGACCGATGAAAGGAATGCTACAAAGTATCGATGATTTCTTCACATCCTCTGCTAACCCTTTTGGTTCATTCCCGGTCGAAATGACTGAAACCGAAGATCATTATGTCGTCACTGCAGAACTTCCCGGTGTAAATAAAGAGCAAATAAAGCTCGATGTATTCCCTCAGTACATCACGATTTCAGTGACCAATAAGGAAATATACTCTGAAGAAAATGAACAACGCCAAACAATAAGAAGGAAACAATCCATGGGAAAAAGCAGTAGAACCGTTCCCTTTCCAAGGGTTGTAAAGGAAAAGGATGTAAAAGCTTCATATAAAAATGGTTTACTTACAGTGAAAGTGAACAAGGAGTCAGGGAACCGTATACAAATAGAATAATTGAAAAAGGAGCTGAGGAATCTGCAGCTCCTTTTTCGTTTAAAATTTGAATATTCCACCTAAACCTTTTACTAAAGAAGATACTTGATTAACGGCACCCATCATTTGTCCTGTAGTATTCATCATTTTGTTAAAATCCAACGAGCCGTCTTGTGACTTAAAGGAGTTCATGATTCCGCTTACCCCTCCTGAAGAGGGTTTTGCCATAAAAGATGCTTTCGGATAAGGATTAGCGTAGTTTTGTTGTTCCATTGCCTTCGTTTGATAAGGATTGTATTCTTTCTGCTGAAGAGGATTTTCAAAATATGGATTCATCTGCTGTGGCTGATTCATCTGCTGATATTGGTTCATCTGACTCCCGGCGCCGGAATAAGTGCCATCCGGCTGTGGTAAGTAATTGGGTTGATAAGGTCCATAATTCGGCGGTCTCATCCCTTGTATGGGATAGTTCATTATCGGCCCCATATTCCCAGGCTGAGAAGGATAATACGGAAATGGGTGATATCGCATCTGTCTCGAATAAGATGAAAAATTCATACTTAGCCCCCCTACTTTTAGTGGTTACTATACTTTATGTATCAACGGAAATAATGGTGAAAGAACCCATAAAGATCTTTCGACAATCTTTAAGAAGAATGTCGGAAGTTACACTATTCTTACAACTTAAAGAAAGGGTTTTCTATGATAGGATAATTGTAGATGCGAAGCTATCATCATTCATATGAAATATAAGTATTGGGAGGAATCGAGATGGACCTTAACGAATTGCTGAAAAGATATGAAAGCAGTAAACAGTATCAAGCAACCGATCAACAAGAACTTCTTACACTGGCCAAAAAACTTTATATTTCTAATGAGATTTCTTTTCACCACTATAAAGAGTTAGCGAAGCAAATCAGTACTGTAGAAGAAAATGCCATTTCAACTCCATAAGAAAGAGGCTGCCCTGTGGCAGCCTCTTATTTTTCATTCAGTTCATCGAGCTGTGTACCGAGAACGTATGAGACAGATTGGTAATGACTGATGAACCGGTTATAGCTGGACTCAGGAAAAAAGCAGTGTACCGATAACATTTCAATATTGTCGAAAGTATTTACGATCTGAGGTAGATGAAGGTGCTTGGGCTTGGATTCTTTTATCCAGTTCAGGGACCATTCTTTCCATCGATCATTCTTCTCTTTCACTTCATCTGCAAAAGGCTTAACTTCAGTATAAAAATCTCCTTTTTCACCTGACTCGCGCCTGCTTTTGTATTCATTCATCATTTTCTCGACCAATACGAGAAGCTCTCCCGTTACCTGATTCAATTCCTTCAAAAAAAGCCCTCCATGCAAGTATATAGAAAAAAATAAAAGTAGCACAATGCTACTTTCTTATAAAGTCAGTTTAAGACGTCTTAAAGGATAATTCAAGTTTTTGTAAGACATAGGACTTTTCCCTGTTATTCATAACGACCGTTTTTAAGCCTGTGTTTCTTTCTATAGAACTTAATTGGCTGTCCATTTTCTGTATCTTATTCGATAGTGTATTCAACCCTTCTTGCTCTTCAGCTGAGATTCGATCATGAAGGCTTTGTTCCAATTGATTGAGGCTTTCTTCGATTTCAGCCAACTTTAACATGATATCTTGTTTTGGAAGCATGTGAATCCTCCCACCTTTTTTTTGGATTAATACAGTAATTCTCCTCTTTTTTCCCTTTCCCTTCACCCCTGACAAAACTAGAAGCGTTTCGCCAAAGAAAGTGCAAAAAGGACATTCACAAAATGATGTTTCGACAGCTCCTGAATAAAAGGTACAAAAACTCAAAATACTATGGGTGGAGGTGTGAATCAATGAAAAATCCAAAAAACAAACAACCCAAACAACAACCAGCAGAAACAAAAGCATCCAAAGGCAACCCAAAACTAGAAGGCGAAAACAGACCTTCAACATAACAAAGCGGAGGCGGCTCGATCAGACCCGACAAGCATAAGACGAACCTCCCGGAAAGGCGCTCTTTGCCTTTTTGGGTGGTTTGACTTATGACCTCGAGGGTCTAAGTCATGCCCATTTTCAGTATATGATTAAGAAGAGGCAAACATTTTCAAAATGTTCGCCTCTTCTTTGTCTTTCGCCATGACCACATCCCATTGAGTGCCCCTTTTATGGATGCCAGCTTCTTAAGCTGTTTTTGCTTATGAGAAAACCACTTTGTCATAATGACGTCTTTAGGGAGTTCCTGATTTCTGTACCAGTCATCCTCAATCGAATTGTCCACAGACCAATCTCTGTGATGATTCCAATTGTGGGAAATCTGATTGTATGCCTGATGAAGAATCGGTGTCTTCGTACCAGGCACTTTACGACAAAATGTTTCATAATCCTTTCTGGAACCTGTATGCTCAACTTCTAGAGCAAACTCAAGAAAAAAACAATGGTAATCCGGGTGAAATAACAGTTCGAATAAAACGTTACCCAACTTGATTCTATTCTGGACTTTTCGAAAACCATGTACACTTGCACCATAAAGATCTCCATGTAAAGTCGGGAAAAGTACGGAACTAAAGTGCAGATGATCTTCTATAAAGAAGATTGAGGTACCAAACACTTTTTTCTTGTATACCTCATGTTCAATAACAGGTCCCTGTATAAGGTGCTGTTCATTTATTATGAGTGACTGCACCAATCGTTTCTCATCCCGTTCCTCCCAAAAACGGTTCCACTCTTCTTCCATAAAATTCGAAATGTGAAGATCTTGAAACAAATGAAACATTTTCTTCTTATATATCGTCGAATAATGGTAGAGAAGGAGTTGAGGAAAAGCATCTTGAAAAATGCTCCAATTCGCTCTCTCATAGGTCATAAAAAGAAGATTACATGTCGTCGGACTCAAGAGTTTTGGGAAGATGGCACCCTTAAGATCGGTCATATTCCACCCCGCATTGCGGGATACCATAGAAGCCAGAAGGGACCATTTAATTTCAGGATGAAGGAGGAAAAATGTTTGATAAGCAGTCGTTCGCGATATATTATCTTGATTGTATCTATTCACCAGTTGAATTACCTCTTTAATCCATTCATTTTCACGTTTAGGTTCAGGTATATAGGGTAAAAAGCGATAAGTATTGCTGAATTTTTTCATCTCTTTTATCACCCTTTCTCTACTAGTCCTAGAATGAGGAGATTTGTAAACAATTATTCACACAAAATGGATTGGTTTCTGTTATGATATAGATTAGTCTGCGAGGTGAATTACCATGAAATTCCATTATCCGAATGGAAAGAAATATGTGGAAGCAACATTACCCTCAAAAAAAATAAAGTCAAAACCGAAACAAATATCGTATAGCAACAGAGGGATGACACTGGAAGAAGATATTAATGAAACTAATCAATATTATTTGACGTTTCAAAAAGCGGTTATTCATAAAAAACCCACCCCTGTCCAAATTGTGGATGTTCACTATCCAACGAGGAGTGCCGCTGTCATAAAGGAAGCTTACTTTAAGCAGCCGTCAACGACTGATTACAACGGGGTCTACAAAGGAAAATATATCGATTTTGAAGCAAAGGAAACCAAAAACAAAACGTCTTTTCCTCTGCAAAACTTTCACGAACACCAAATTCATCATATGGAAAACGTCCATAAGCAGGAAGGCATCACATTTGTACTTATACGGTTCTCCGTTTCAGAAGAGGTATTCTTTCTCCCCTATGAAAGTCTGCGGATTTTCTGGGACCGCATGGCAGATGGAGGGAGAAAATCAATCAAAAGGGAGGAAATGGAAGAGAACGGCATTTCCATTCCATTAGGACTCCATCCCAGGGTTGATTATTTAAAAATAGTCCATCAGTTATATTTTTAGTTTAAGAAAAATGAGTTAATCTATATTTTATCTCATTATGAGTAGTATATTTTTAATCTTAGACAATACTAAAAACACAGAAGATTGAAAGTGAGGAAACAATATGGCTGGTCAATATAAGTCAAGGGAAGAAAAACGCCTGGCCCAACAGAAGTCTAAATCCACTAAGAGCAAGAAAAAAGGCTCTATGGTTAAGCGCGTCATTATATCATTATTTATTATCGGGATCATTGGGATGCTCGCTGGTGCAGGATTATTTGCCTATTATGCATCCAGTGCACCAAAGCTTGATGAAAAATTATTAAAAGATCCGATTGCCTCCGAAATCTATGATATGAACGGAGACTTGATTACAACAGTAGGAAAAGAAAATCGTGAGTACGCCAACTTCGATGATATCCCCCAAGTTATGCAGGATGCGGTCATTGCAACGGAGGATAACCGCTTCTATAAACATAACGGGCTCGACTTGATTCGTTTAGGAGGGGCCATCATCGCCAATGTAACAGGCGGATTCGGTTCAGAAGGGGCTTCAACGATTACTCAGCAGGTCATTAAAGGTTCCTTTTTAAGCCCTGAAAAAACTCTAAAGAGAAAAGCACAGGAAGCTTGGCTTGCTCTGAAGCTTGAGCAGGAGTATACAAAAGAAGAAATCTTTGAGATGTATTTCAATAAGGTATATATGTCTGATGGCATTAACGGTATGGCCACAGCCGCCGATCACTATTATGGAAAAGACATTAAGGATATCAAACTGCATGAAGCTGCTTTGATTGCGGGACTCCCTCAAAGTCCAAACAATTATAACCCGTTTGATTATCCTGAAAAGGCAGAAAAGAGACGTAATATTGTCCTGTCATTAATGGCCCAACACGGTAAAATTACGGAAAAAGAAAAAGAAGAAGCTCAAGCAATCCCCATTTCAAAAGGATTGGTATCTGCAGAAGATATAGAAGAAAAGAGCAGAAAAAAATATCCTGCTTTTGTTGATGCCGTCATCGATGAAGTACAAAAGATGGGAGACTACAACCTGTACTCTGATGGATTAAAAGTGTACACAACAGTCGACCCTAATGCTCAAAAACGCCTGGAAGAAATCTTAGCAGGTGAAAATACCAGCTTCAGTTATCCTGACGCTGCTGAAGAACCAATGCAGGCAGGCGTTACTCTTCTTGATACGAAAACAGGGGAAATTCGGGCGATTGGAGGAGGTCGTGAACAAGATCCAAATGTTCAACGCGGTTTCAATTACGCCATCGACTCCAAGCGTCAGCCGGGATCGACGATCAAGCCTTTACTTGATTATGCTCCCGCAATTGAACATTTAAAATGGTCAACATATCACATTTTAAAAGATGAGCCTTATGAATACTCGAACGGAACGGAAATCAACAACTACGATGGTCAGTTTAAAGGACCGATCACAATCCGTGAAGGACTATGGGATTCCCGGAATATTACCGCCTTAAAAGCCTTCCAGGCAGTTGGAGCGGAGAAGGCGGCTGATTTCGTCAATGGACTTGGACTGAAATTTGACCATTATTATGAATCTGCTTCTATCGGGGGGGTTTCACCTGGTGTGAACTCGGTACAAATGGCCGGGGCGTACGCCGCGTTCGGTAATGAAGGGGTTTATAATAAGCCTCATACTGTATCGAAAGTCGTTCTGCGCGACGGTGAAACAGAAATAAAGAATGAAAACAATCCAGAGCCGGCCATGAAAGAATACACGGCTTATATGATTTCAGATATGCTGAAGAGCGTCATCGACCACCCACAAGGGACTGGAAAGTACGCTAAGGTACCTGGATTGCCAATGGCGGGTAAATCTGGTACGACAAACTATTCTCAAAAAGAACGGGAAAAATACGGTATCGCCAAATCCGGTGCTCCGGATTCATGGTTTGTAGGATACACGACAAATTACACAGCAGCTGTTTGGACTGGATACAAGACTCAATCCATCCCGCTTTCCCCCACTGATCGTCATGTAGCTCAATATATCGTAAGTGACCTGATGAGCTATGTACATGATGGTGTCGATACACCTGATTTCAACAAGCCTGACAGTGTCGTACAATCAAAAGTGGAAATGGGAAGCGATCCTGCTAGACTGCCAAGTGAATATACGCCGGATGACAGAATCATCACAGAACTTTTCGTTAAAGGAACGGAGCCTTCCAAGGTTTCCAAGGAGTTCGATAAAATCGATGCTCCATCTAAACTGAAAGGTACATTCAATAAGAAAGATAAGACCATCACCCTCGCATGGGACTATGGTAAAGATAAAGGCGTGCAGTTTGAAGTTTCCGTATCTATAAACGGTGAAGCGAAGCAAGTCTTGACGACTACAGATAAAAAGGGACTAAATGTTGAAAACATTCAATCAGAAGGTACCTTCACCTTTGAAGTTGTAGCCATTTCGGGTGATCAACGGAGTAACCCTGCATCCGCAAACGTAGATGTAAAAGCGGATAAAGAGGATGAAGGGAATACAGAAGAAGGCGAAGGCAACAGTGAAGAAGGTCAAGGTAACGGTAATGGAAATAACCAAGGGAATGGCAATGACCAGGGCCAAGGGAATGGCAATGACCAGGACCAAGGGAATGGCAATGATGATAACTCAGGTAATGACGACGGCACTACTGGTGAGGATGATGGCACCACTCCTCCACCTGAAGGAGACGGTACTGGAGACGGGGGAGCAAGTGGTGACACCGGTACCGGGGATGGTGGAGCCACAGGAGATGGCGGCACTGGAACCGGAGACGGTTCAGGTACACCTGCTACTCAATCTGAAACCAGACGAAACGAAGAATAAAAATAAGGCAGCGAGAGAACTCTCTCGCTGCCTTATTTTATAGATGCTTGTTTCAACGCCAGAAATTTGGCATATTGTTTATGTTGTTCCTCAAAAAGTTGAGCAAGCTGGATATAGGCATGATAGTGTGACGAATTTTCCCTGATGAAGGTTATTCGTTCCACTGCATTTACAGGCTTAATAGCAAGACGGTTAACCTTCGATTCCCACTCATTCAAATTTGCGGGCTGTTTATTACTCCAAAACAAAAACATATAAAATTGGCCAATACTTTTCTTCATTGATTCCTTCGTCTTTTTTGAACGGTTTTTGAATACCTTCTCTAGATATTCACCTTCTTCCCTCCACTCCCTTACTATGTCTTCAATCCATTCTCCTTGCACGAACCAAGGCAGGCGATTGAGACTCACCCCATTGAAATGTAGAATCTCAAATGCAAAGAAAGGATCCCAAGGTACGATTTGAGATCCATCGATTTCCACCTTTTCATTGGTAAAGAAATAAGGATCTCTCAGCTCTGATGGGATGTTCAGGACATACCTGCTCATTGGCGGGCCTTTTTCTTCAATCTCTTTTGTCCTTCCCTGCATAGATCCACTAATGGACAAACGTCGCATTGAGGAGATTGAGCTTTACAGTGATATCGCCCAAAGAAAATTAAGCGGTGATGAGTTTCGGACCATTCTTCTCTCGGTATTCTTTTCATTAGCGTTTTTTCAACTTCCAATACGTTGTCTTTCCACCTGCAGATTCCCAATCTTTTACTTACACGCTCAACGTGAGTATCAACTGCCAGCGCCGGTATGCCAAAAGCAACAGAAACTACTACGTTCGCCGTCTTCCTTCCCACACCGGGAAGTTTCACCAATTCTTCATGATTCTCAGGTACGTCTCCCCCGTGCTCATCGAGGAGGATTTCACATAATTTGCGTATGTTTTTTGCTTTGTTTCTATACAGACCGATAGAGCGTATATCCTGTTGAAGTTCATCCAATGTGACATCCAGATAATCCTCGGGTCTTTTATATTTCTTAAAAAGGTCATTTGTGACCTTATTGACAAGGACATCCGTACACTGCGCCGATAGAAGGACAGCGATGACAAGTTCGAATGGATTGTCATGACGGAGTTCACAGTGTGCTTCTGGGAACATTTTTCTCATTTCATCCAGGCAAATGTGTATTTGTTTTTTATTTAACATTTTTTTACTGCCTCCAGCCTAAGGAAAATTTGTGTCAAAATAAAGAGACTAACCCCCAAGCATATGAGAGTCAGCCCTCTTTCATCATTTTATTGCTCGAGCCAATTATAAAATGGTACTGATTTTCGTTTCGGAGAAGATGCTGATTCATTTATAGCAGCCGGTTTCTGGTGAGACCTGAAGCGTTGGCTTTGATTTCGTGCATCTTCAATGGTTTTTACGCCATTTTTCTTCCATTCAAATAGAATGCGGTCAATATATCTGAAATTCAACTTACCTGAGATGACCGATTCCCTTAATGCTGCTTTAATGATAATAGCATTGTGATCGTCCTGATCCAGCCACATGGCCAGGGTCTCGCATTCTAATGGAGATAGAGGGCGACCGAATTCTTGTTCGAATGTTGTATAGATATCCGATTCTTCTTCCATTGATTGCTGCATTTGTTTCATTTTTGAATCTTGTATCACGAACTCTGCCATTTTTTCCCATAGGGGATTGAGAGAGTATTTTTCGAATAGAATGCCATCTGCTGATGAACCTTCTTCAATCGATAAAAATTGCTGTTGAATGAGCTTTCGTAATAAAGTGGAACAAAACTCACTGGAAATGCTCATAGGCCGGGAAAGTTCTTCCGGGGTCGGAAAGTGATTTCCCTTTTCTAAATGGCCATAAATATGCAAAAGCAGTACAAATTCTGATTCATTTAATCCCAGTGTATGGTAATTTGATAATAATAATTGTGGAATGTTCAGTGTCCCCTCTTCTATCCAAGACACCATTAAACGTTTATAATCCATATTCAGCACACCTCACTCATAAGTATATCATGATTCAATATATGTGGACATGGTTACGGATTAGAAGAAAGATGGAAAAACAAAAGCATTCTTGGTTCATTTGTTTTTATATCATTTGTAGTGTAAAACATAGGCCGTTCCTTTCTGCTCCACTTTGTGCTTCTCCATACTGACTGCCAAATTATGAATAACCCTAAAAAAAATATCCCTCTGCAAAGAAGTAAAAATTGCAAACCAGTGTGTTATAAAGGCAATTGGTATCAATCAAAGCATTCCCTATAAAAAAAGATCATAGGTAAAGATTCTAGCGGCAGGAACAAAAGAAAGAACCGGCCGGGATTGCCTATAAGCAATCCTGCCAGCTCTATGTTTGGTGTTTTTTTATTATGGATACAAACGGTTAAGTAGACGTGGGAAGGGGATGGTTTCCCTTACGTGTTCCACTCCGCTGATCCATGCTACTGTTCTTTCAAGACCAAGACCGAAGCCGGAATGAGGAACAGATCCATATTCTCTTAGTTCCAGGTACCACTTGTATGCGTCTGTAGCCAGCTCATGCTCTTTAATGCGCTGCTTCATCAACTCTGCGTCATGGATACGCTCTGAACCACCAATAATCTCTCCATACCCTTCCGGAGCAATTAAGTCTGCACATAATACCACATCGTCGCGATCAGGATCCGGCTGCATATAGAAAGGTTTCAGAGAAGTCGGATAATGGGTGATGAATACGGGCTTGTCGTAACTTTCAGCAATGGCTGTCTCGTGGGGGGCACCAAAGTCATCTCCCCACTTGATGTCATCAAAGCCTTTTTCATGTAATAATTTCAGGGCATCGTCATACGTGATGCGCGGGAAAGGTGCTTTGATCTGCTCCAGTTTAGACGTATCTCTTCCCAAACGGTCCAATTCAAGCTTGCAGTTTTGAAGTACTGATTGGACGATATAGGAAACATATTGCTCCTGAACTTCCAGATTATCTTTGAAATCATAGAATGCCATTTCAGGTTCGATCATCCAGAATTCGATTAGATGACGACGGGTCTTTGATTTTTCCGCCCTGAATGTAGGTCCGAACGAAAATACTTTTCCTAACGCCATGGCTGCAGCTTCCATATAAAGCTGACCACTTTGGGAAAGGTACGCATCTTCTTCAAAATATTTTGTGGCAAATAATTCAGTCGTTCCTTCCGGCGCACTTCCAGTGAGAATCGGCGGATCCACTTTTACAAAGCCTTCTTGATTGAAGAATTCATATGTAGCTCGGATGATTTCGTTCCGCACTTTCATCACTGCATGCTGTTTGCGTGAACGAAGCCATAGGTGACGATGGTCCATCAGGAATTCTGTTCCATGTTCCTTTGGAGTAATAGGATAATCTACTGCTTCATGGATGACTTCCACGCTCTTCACCTGGAGTTCGTATCCAAACGGTGAACGGGAATCTTCAGATACTATACCAGTTACATATAGTGATGTTTCTTGTGTTAATGATTTTGCTTTTTGAAAGATTTCTTCTTCCACTTCACTTTTAACGACGACTCCTTGAATGAATCCAGTCCCGTCACGAAGCTGAAGAAATGCAATTTTTCCACTTGAACGTTTATTGGCAAGCCATGCTCCAATGGTGACTTCTTCCCCAACGAACTTACTTACTTGAGATATAGTAGTTTTCACGATTTTTTCCCTCCAAAAAAACTAAGACGCTTATGTATCGTTATTTATTATACATTTACCGTTATCCCGTCGCAACAGATAGAGTAAAACGAGATGACTTTAAGGAAAAAGCAGACCGGCACACGGTCTGCAACCCTTTGATTAATGACTATTGCTCACAACGAATTCATGCATGCGCTCGATTGCTTCTTCAAGGGCATCCAGGCTTGTGGCATAAGAAAGGCGTATATTGTTATCTGACCCGAAACCTGAGCCGGGTATCACTGCTACCTTTGCTTCTTCCAGAAGGGCTTTGGTGAATTCGTCTACATTGTTAAAGCCCGTTTTCTTTGCTGCTTCCAATACATTGGGAAAAAGATAGAAAGCACCTTGAGGTTTCAAGCAGTGAAATCCAGGGATATTGTTCAATTTATTAAACACAATGTTTAGACGCTCTTCAAATGCCTGTCTCATATCCTCTACCGGCTGCTGATCCCCTAAATAGGCAGCAATAGTCCCATATTGTGAGGTAGTTGTAGGATTCGATGTAGAATGACTTGCAAGATTGGTCATAGCTTTAATGACCGTTTCGTTCCCAGCTGCATACCCAATTCTCCATCCCGTCATAGAATGGGATTTGGATACTCCGTTAATCACGATTGTTTGTTCTTTCAGCTCCGGAGACAATCCAGCAATAGAAGTATGTGTGCTCCCACCATACACCAGCTTTTCATAAATTTCATCCGACACAATCATTATACCCTTTTCTAAGCAAACATCCCCGATAGCCTGCAGCTCCTCACGGGAATATAGCATTCCTGTAGGATTACTTGGTGTGTTGAGAATGACTGCCTTTGTTTTCGAAGTGACTGATTCTTCCAGCTGTTGTGGAGTGATTTTATACTCATTCTCTTCTTTCCCCTCAACAATTACGGGAATCCCACCGGCAAGTTTCACTTGTTCAGGGTAGCTTACCCAGTAAGGAGTTGGAATGATGACTTCATCCCCTTCGTTTAACAGAACTTGAAACAATGTATAAAGGGCATGCTTGGCACCACTTGTCACGATGATCTCAGATGGTTTATACGTCAAGTTCTGATCGGCTTTAAACTTATGGATGACAGCTTCTTTCAGGTTGGCCATTCCACCGGATGGTGTGTATTTTGTATGACCTTCCCTCATGGATTCATATGCAGCCTGGATAATATGCTCAGGAGTATTAAAGTCAGGTTCACCTGCCCCCAACCCGATGACATCAATTCCCTGAGATTTCATTTCCTTCGCTTTAGCCGTGATCGCTAAAGTCGTTGATGGTGTTAATGCACTGACTCTATCAGCTAATGTGAATTTCATTGACATTTTCCCCCTGATCATAAATTTTCAATTTTCCTCCACCATTCTCCAGTAGAAAACAGCAGATAATAATAATTTAAATTGTCTTGTTGATCCAAGTAGGTCAATTCCCATACCGGTCCGACAGATTCGTATCCTAGGCGTACAGATAATAATTCTTTCGGCTTCTTTTCATCCTTTAGTTTATTGATCGCCTGATCTTTTGTAATACCATCAGCCCATTTTTTCTCAATTATTTTTCCTTTCTTGTCTGGTATCCACGCAACCAGCTTTTCATTTTGTTCATTTTCCCCCGTTACAACCACATAGGACTTGGATCCATGATAAAAGCTCGTGTTATCCACTTTAACGATTTCTGTTTCGTCTTGCACTCGCTTTAAGGCCTGGTCTGCCTGTCGATCGAGGGGATTCCGGGAAACCTGATACAATATGACTGACGCGGTTATTCCAATGACGATGAACAATAATACGATAATGGTTATCCATTTTTTCATTACAATCACTCTTTATGTACGATAAATTGTTAATACTGCTTGATTTTGATCTTCCGGATCTAAAGCTAAACCAAACATATAATCATCTTTTTTTAATGTTCTATTTAGTGTATCAACCACTTTATATAAGTTATCCGTATATTCAATACGAACGGTGGAAAGAATTTCAATGCGGCTTTCCATGTTGTTCCTCCTTTTATCTATTTCCTTACTTAAGAGTAAGAAACTCTACACATATTATAACAACATAAGTGGCCACCATGGTAGGGGGTTATCATAAAAACGATCGTGATTTCACACAGAGAGGGCCGAACTGGCAGACTTCTTTTCGTATGGCTGTTTCGCAAACTTTGTTGCTTTCAATTAGCGAGAATCGATGGAATTCCACTCCAGTGCCCGCTTTTCCGCGGAGGGTGAATTGAGCCTTCCTCGTTCTAAAAAGTGCTGAGGAGGCTCCCCGTAGGCTGGCTGCAAGTGAAGCATTTCCCTCCACTCGATTGACAAATCCAAATAAACTTGTTCAAAAAAAGCAATCTAAAAAACCTTTCTTTTACTCTTCTTCCTTGAACACTCCATCTCCCTGATCAAATGTGAGCACCTCATAGTTTCTCTTGTTGAACTTCACTGCAATCAACCCATGTTGACCTGTTAAGTAAAGATCGATCCACTCTTCATTGATCGCTTCCAGCATATCTCCATTAAGAAGCCTTTCTTTAGAGCGATAAAGGATAGCGGTTTGTGGATCAACATGCTCAAGGAGGCGCTGAGACATGCTCTCTGATTTTGAATGAACCGGTATTTTAACGATGTTGACATTTTTTAGGGATTTCGATAGTAACACCCCTTCAGAATGTGATGACTGAGAACTCATCCAGAGAAAACGATGGTGAAAAAAGGTGATGGAAAAGTCTAACCCTTCTCTTCTCTCATTTCCGTCATGTACAACTCTCATGGATAATTCATCAGAAAAAGTGTAGGTCTGATCCTCTTGAACGGGATGAACGATGCGGGAAACCAGCGTGGGCATATCAGGTTCCAGGGATTTCCCCACCACGATTTCTTCTATGCTGAACTTTTCCACCAATTCTGCAATCATTCTCTCATCCACTTCACTTTTCTCTGTGATGATCAAACCCTTTATGTTATCAATATGAAGTTGATTGAAATAATAATAAAGTTGATTACGGTCTTTAAATGATCCTGTATTGATCATATAATGGTCCCCCGAAGCCAAATGAAGAACAGCGACCTCCCCTTTTTGAACTGGGAGAAAGCTAATCGCATACTCATCTTGTGACACATGTAAGTTAACCTTGGGGACTTTCATTCCATAGGCATTTGAAATGATCAGGAGAAATAACAGCATTACCGATAGAATCACTCTCATTAACAATCCTCCAGTTTCACATCTACTCTCTAGGTTGTGTTAAAGAAGAGATTTTATCACTGACATTTCAATGGATTCAAAGCCAATCATCAATCAAAGAGACCAAATCAAACATGTCTCCTTCTTTGACTTCCATAGAAGGAATCGACTGTATGAAAGCTTTTCCATATCTTGTAGTCATGACTCTACGGTCGTACACAATTACGATACCACGATCACTGCTTCTCCTGATCAGCCTTCCCACCCCCTGCTTAAAGCGAATGATGGCTTCAGGTAAAGAGTGTGAAGAAAAGGGATTCTTCCCCTGTGCTTTGAGGATATCTGATTTCGCCTGATTGACCGGATCATCCGGCGGGGAAAACGGGAGTCTTACCATGGCAAGACAGGACAGGTCCTCTCCCGGAATGTCCACCCCTTCCCAGAAACTGCTCGTACCAAATAGAATTGCCTTATCGAAGCGTTGGAAGTTCTTTGTCAACCGTGTGCGGCTCCCTGAAGTAATACCCTGTGCCATCAACACATATTCTTCCAACAAACCACTTTCTTTCATGAGCTCATACGTTTTCCTTAACATATCGTAAGAGGTGAATAATATGAGCATTCTGCCTTTTGTCGCCTGAGCCACCCCTATTAAATGAGAGCTGATTGCCTCAATGTATTCTTCGTTGTGAACCTGCTGAATTTCAGGTACATCAGTAGGAACAAAAAGTCTGGAAACCTCATTATAGTCAAATGGGGAGGTAAGCTGCAGCTTTTTCACACCATTGTCGATAAGTCCTATTTCATTCAAGAAATATTGGAAAGATCCGCTGACAGTCAAGGTCGCGGACGTCAGCACTACACTTTTCTTTTTGGCGAAAATCTCGTCCTGGAGATTACGATCGACGGTAATGGGCTGTGCTTGGATAGAAAGACTATTGGGCAATGACCTTGTGTCCCCATCAAGCCAGAGAACGTGGTTGTTCATTTCCTTCAAAAATACCGTTTGAAAATTCGTCCTCAACTCTGTCCAATCCACCAAAAAACTGTAAAATTCTTCAATCAGTGCCTTTTCTTTATCAAGGAGCTTGATTTTCTTTTCCTTGATGGCTTCCAGTACCTGTTGGAACTCTCCTTCTACAAATTTCATTCCTGAAATCACACGTTCCATCGACATAACGACAGGCTGCCAATAACTGCTCTTTTTCATTTCATCTGTAATGCGCAGCTGGATCTTTTGTATGCCCGTTCTCTTTTTGGACTTCTTATAGAAAACACTTGTCAATACAGAAATGGCTTCTTCCAAGTCCATATAAAATTGTCCGATTTTCGAATCCACTTCAAAGGAATGTAAATTCAAATCAACCGAGTGACTGGTTAGAAGCTGATCCAGGCGGTAAAAAAGTTGTTTGTGGTCAAGTGTCCCTAATTGTGACGTGCTAAACTTAATGGAGAGATAATCCATGACTACCCCAAGGTGTTGTCGTGCCGACTTTTCCAGATGATGAGCTTCATCGATCACTAAGTACTCATAAGGGGGTAGCATGCTGTTTTCTCTCACCATATCCGATAAAAGCATCGAGTGATTCGTGATGATGATATCTGCTTCCTGTGCATTTTTTCGCGCAGAAAGGTAGAAATCCTTCCCGATCCATGGATCCTTCGTATGGGCCAGGTGCCAGCCATCGTGTTTTAAACGATTCCAGAATAACTGTCCCCCAGAAGTAAGGTTCAATTCATCCAAGTCCCCGGACTCGGTACGTGTCAGCCATACGAGAATCTGCATCTTTGTCAGGACCACATCGTATTGGGACTCGCCTTCCCTTAGGGACTGCTCGAATTTGAACAGGTTTATGTAATGATTCTTCCCCTTCAAGAGAACGGTTTTGAAAGGGGTCGGGCTGATTTTCTCCAATAATTTAATTTCTTTATGGAGTAATTGCTCTTGTAATTGAATGGTATATGTACTGATTACCACTTTTTCATGGGTACTCTTGGCAAACATGACTGCCGGCCACAAATAACCAAGTGACTTTCCAACCCCGGTGCCTGCTTCGATGACCACATGCTTCGATTCATGAAATGCACGCGTGATCTCATTCATCATTTCCATTTGCTGCTCTCTCTTTTCGTAGAGGGGTACATGTTGTGCAAGGTGCTTCTCTATATCAGTCTCATGAAAATGAAGATCTTGATTGGGGGTCACCGAGTGATTTTTCTTTCTCAGGGCTATACCACGATAAACCTCTAATTCATCTGAAAGGTCCTCTATATGTTTTTGTTTCTCTGTTATAATGCTGTCAAACAATAAATCAAGATCACTCTTTAAATGTTTCGAAAGCTTGTGAAGCTTTTCCAGGGTGACCAATGGGAGCTTTGAAAGTTCCTGGATAAAATAAAGAAGAATTTCAGCTGTCACATAAGCATCACTGTCAGCCTGATGCGGCCTTACATGGCTTAACTCCAATGAATTGGAAAGCTCCGTCAGTTTAAAGCTGTCCGCGGATGGCAATGCCACCTTCGCTAATTCCACAGTATCAAAGGCAGGTCCCTTAAATGGGTTGTACCCCGCTTCTTCTAATTCCGCCTGAAGAAATGAAAGGTCAAATTGAACATTATGAGCCACAAAGATACCATGATCCAATAATTCAAGAATTTTTGGTGCAATTTCATGAAAGGCTGGCGCATCCTTCACCATTTCATCATTGATCCCCGTTAATTCCTCAATAAACGCAGGAATGGGTTTTCCAGGTGATACAAATGACGTGAATTGATCAATGATCTTTCCACTTTCAATAATGACCGCTGATAGTTGAATGATTTTTTCTCCCTTTTTTGGAGAATTTCCTGTTGTTTCTAAGTCGATGACAACCAATTTAAATGGGTACATGTTATTCACTGCCTTTATATAGATCCTACTCTTATGATTTTCTAAATAAGTGTACCATAAACAAAAAAGCAAGTCTCCTATTCCAAAATAGAAGACTTGCCCTTCTCTTATAGTATTGTCGCTTCCGGTTCTGTTCCGATCATGTCAATCACACGGTTATTTTCTCCCATGATTGCCACTTTCGGAATATGGTCATGAACCATTTCTTCAGCGACCAATTTATACGAAATGATGATGACGATATCACCTTTCTGTACGAGTCTTGCAGCCGCTCCGTTCAAACAAATGACGCCGCTTCCTCTCTCCCCCGGTATGATATAGGTCTCGAGGCGGGCACCATTATTGTTATTGACAATCTGAACTTTTTCATTTGCCATCATTCCGACTACATCTAGAATATCCTGATCGATGGTAATGCTCCCCACGTAATCAAGATTCGCTTCCGTTACAGTCGCTCTATGAATTTTTCCGCTCATCATCGTTCTAAACATTTGAATCCTCCTTTGATTCTACACTGATGATTATATTATCTATCAACCTGGCTTGTTGAAATTGGACAGCGATGGCTAAGATGATGTCACCTTTCAGTCTATCCAGCTTTTCAAGCTCCGGATAGGAATACACTTCCACATAATCGATCGTGCCAGAAGTATGTTCTTGTATGTCAACTGAAATTTCCCCTGTAATGACAGACGGGTTTCGCTCTCCTAATTCAATACTCTCCCTTGCTTCTTTCAAACTTCGGTAGAGAAAAGGGGCTTCTACTCTTTCTTCATGAGATAGATAGACATTTCTAGAGCTCTTGGCTAGTCCATCCTCTTCCCGAACGGTAGGGACACTGACGATTTCCAGTGGAAAAAAATAATCACTTACAAGGCCCTCTACGACCGCCACTTGCTGGGCATCTTTCTGTCCGAAATAGGCTCTGGTAGGCTGCACGAGATGAAACAATTTTGTCAGGACGGTTACCACTCCATCAAAATGACCTTCCCTCTTCCGACCGCACAGTACATCTACGCGCTCTTTTACGCTCATAGTCACTGACTGCTTCCCCCTGTAAACGTCTGACGCTTCAGGAATGAAAAGGATATCGACTCCTGCCATCCTTGCTAACTCTGTATCTCTATCAACATCACGGGGATAATGGTCAAAATCTTCGTTTGGTCCAAACTGCAGGGGATTCACAAAGATACTCATCACAACGATTTCATTGTTTTCCCTTGCTTCTTTAGCCAGTGTCAAATGCCCCTCATGAAGATACCCCATTGTAGGGACGAAACCAATTGTGGTACCCCTGGTTTTCAATTGTTCTATATTCAATCGCAAATCACTACTATTTTTTATAACGTTCATTTCTTCAACCCGCCATAGAGAGAATGAAGTTCTTCATCCCGCATGGTAAAGGAATGTTCATCCGTTGGGAAACGCTTACCCTTCACTTCTTCTATATAGTTCTTTAGGCTGTTATGAATGACTTCAGATGCATTACCATATTGTTTGACAAACTTAGGCACACGGTTCACACCATAGGTGACAAGGTCATGGAAGACCAAAACCTGACCATCAGTATCTATACCGGCCCCTATGCCAATCGTAGGAATCATCAACGTTTCTGATATCTCCTTTGCGATTTGCTTAGGTACACATTCCAACACGAGGGCAAATGCCCCAGCCTGTTCACACTTTATGCTATCTTCGATCAATTTCTTTGCAGCGTCTGCCGTCTTCCCCTGCACTTTATATCCCCCGAGTACTCCTACTGATTGAGGAGTCAATCCTAAATGAGCGACAACAGGAATACCCGCACTTGTAAGATCCTTTATTCGATCGATGACGTGTTCGCTCCCCTCGATCTTTACCGCGTGAGCCCCTCCCTGTTGAAGTATGTCTGCAGCAGTTTTCAGGGTTTCTTCCCTTGACAAGTGGTACGACATAAACGGCATATCAGTCACGATAAACGTGTTTTTTGCCCCTCTTTTTACAGCTTTGGTATGATGAATCATATCATCGACCGTAACGGGTACTGTGGAGTCATAACCTAAAACGACCATCCCAAGGCTGTCACCCACAAGAATGACATCAATTCCCGCTTCTTCAGCAAATTTGGCACTTGGATAATCATAAGCTGTAACCATGGAAACCTTTACCTTTTCATTCTTCATCTTAAGAAAATCTGTTGTTTGTTTCATGTTATCCTCCTTCTTTTCAGTCAGAGGTGACGAAACGAAATGAAAGCACTTTCATACTGAAACTAAAAAAACCTCCTGAATAAATGACAGAAGGATCATAAGTGTTTGATATCATTGTTTCGACCCTCTGTCCCAGTCCACAATGGATCAAGGCAGAAATAGTATTAAATGCTGAATCTATGTTTTTACAGGTGCAGTTCCAAGGATACTGCCCAATTTAAATTATACCATAAAAAGATGGGATGGAAGAATCGGTTTTACACCCCTTCCCTACCAAACTTATACATTCACTTCAATATCTGCAGAGTAAATCTGATGGATGGTACCACCGGAATCTTCGATCTTCAACACTCCTTCATCCGTAATTCCGAGTGCCCTGCCTTCAATGGTTCCATTAATGGTTCTTGCCCGGATCTTCTTTCCGATACTGATGGCATAGCTCTCCCATAAGAGCTTGATTGGGGTGAAGCCTTCATTCATGTAAAGTGAATACAACGACTCTATACGCTCGAGCAGTCTTTGAACTATAGCAGATCTTGATAAGGTCTTTCCTTCCTCGATAGAAAGGGAGGTTGCGATCTTTTGAATCTCATCAGGGAAATGTTCCTTTGTCTGATTGACATTCATACCGATTCCGATGATGATCGAGTTTATTTTATCCGATTCTGCCTGCAATTCCGTCAGGATCCCCGTCACTTTCTTTCCATCAATGAGGATATCATTAGGCCATTTGATCTGGGGATGCAGATCAGACACTTCTTCGATTGCCTGGACAACAGCCACAGCTGCAATCAGTGTGAATTGAGGGGCTTTTTGAGGCGGCAGATGCGGCTTCAATATTAAACTCATCCAAATTCCGGTACCTTTTGACGAGTGCCATTCTCTCATCAACCTGCCTCTTCCAGCAGTCTGTTCGTCTGCTATCACCAACGTGCCCTCTTCTGCCCCATCACTGGCTAGAGTATGAGCGATCCGTTGGGTACTTGGAACGGATTCTTCGTAATGGATTACAGTTCCTAATGTTTTAGTCTGCAGGCCTAAACGTATTTTACTTTCTGTAACGCTATCAGGCGTTTCTATAATTCTATATCCTTTTTTCCTTACAGCTTCCAATACGAACCCTTCTTTTCGAAGTTCTTCAATATGTTTCCAGATTGCAGTCCTTGAACACCCAGCAATATCAGCAAGAGCTTGACCTGATAAAAATTCCTGATCCGATTCAAATAGCGCTTGAAGGACTTTCTTCCTTATAGTCGATTGCATGTTTTCAGCCACCTCCTTATCACTTCTTTTTCATTTGTGATCGTTTCATTTATGATAGCCGATTCAATATCAGACAATAACTCTTTTATCCATGGACCTCCCTTTTTGTCAGTCCATGTCATTAAGTCTGTACCTGTTACATCGAGCTCATGTCTGGAGGAAATGGCAAGTTTATGGTATTGTTCCATTACTTTTTCCTCAGAAAAATCCGATGACTCTTTCAAGCATCCATATACCTTTTCAACATTTACTGCTGCTTCAAGGCCTGCTCGATAAAGTAGGGTCTTAGTCCATCCTGATACTTCCCTTTCCTTTAATATTTCAAGCTCTTTGGAACGTGCCCTGATCATTTTAGTGGGAAGTCTCCAATCTTTCAGAAACCCCTCTATATCGTCCTCCACGAAATGAGTTAACAGAAGTAACCACGTTTGATTTTTATTTAACTTGTCCAAACCAGAACGATTGGCTGAATATTTAAGCTGCTCACTGTATCTGCTTAGATTAGGGAGCTCCTGATACAGGTTGGTATGGACAAGAAGGTTCAGCCCTTCTTGCTTCCATTTCCCCTGAAGGATCTTCTCGAATTCCATCGTTTTTCTTTCAACTGCTATATGCTCAAGCAGTTTCGAATGTTCCTTTAAGGCACTTAATGTAGAAGGCTCGAGCCCAAACCCTAATTGACTGACAAAGCGGACAGCCCTCATCATGCGCAAAGCATCCTCAGAAAACCTCAATTCTGGTGAGCCTACAGTTCGGATCAACCTGTTATGTATGTCTTCTTTTCCATTAAAAGGATCCTTCACAATTCCGTCCCGGTCCATAGCCATGCTGTTCATAGTGAAATCCCGTCGCTTCAGGTCCTCTTCAAGCGAACGGATAAATTCCACTTTATCAGGCCTTCTATAATCAGCATAGGCAGATTCGGTTCTAAATGTGGTGATTTCATATTCTTTTCCTTCATCCATTACGAGGATCGTTCCATGGTCGATGCCGACATCAAACGTCTTTTGGAAAATCCCCTTAACTTCTTGTGGGTAAGCAGAAGTAGCGATATCTACATCATTGATTGCCCTTCCAAGGATATAGTCCCTGACAGAGCCACCTACGAAGTAAGCTTCGTAGCCAGCTTTTTCAAGTTTTCTTAAAACGGGTACCGCTTGCTGAAATATGGTTGGTAACATTCATAACACCTGCTTTACTTGGATCCTATATAGGAAAACTGGACTCTTCACAAAAGATCCTTGTAGATTTGTTCATATTGTTCGACTATTTTACTGGAATGGAATTTCGTACGTGCTGTTTGAAGGGCATTTTTCGAAAGCTTTCTGTGAAGCTTTTCATCCTTCAGTAATTGCAGTGCCTTCAAGGCAACTTGTTTGACGTTTCCGACTTCACATATAAAGCCGTTGTACCCATCCTCAATCACTTCCGGGATTCCCCCGACATTCGTTCCGATGCTTGGAACACCACATGCCATTGCTTCGAGGGCAACAAGACCGAAGCTCTCTTTTTCTGAAAGTAATAGTTTAATATCACTGATTGAATAGAGCTCTTCAAGGTTATCCTGCTTCCCAAGGAATAAGACGCGCCCTTCTAACCCAAGCTCTCTTACCTGTTTGCATATGAGCGTCATTTCAGGTCCGTCCCCTACAAGGAGCAGCTTGGATGGGATCTCTCTGTGGATTAGGTTGAAGGAAGCGACGACGTCCTGCACCCTCTTCACCCCTCGGAAGTTTGATACGTGGATCATGACCTTTTCATGATCCTTTATTCCATACTCATTCCTCAGATGACGGGAATCCACTGCCTTATATACTCTCTCATCAATAAAATTATAAACCGTTTTAATCTCTTTATCAGGCTGAATCAAATCATAGGTTTGTTTCACCAGAGCGGAAGAAACCGCCGTCACGACATCCGACTTTTCAATACCGAAACGAATGGCACCTGTCAAAGATGGATCATACCCAAGGACCGTAATATCGGTTCCGTGCAGCGTGGTGACGATCTTCACGTCTTTTCCGGACATTTGTTTCCCCAAAATGGCACAGACAGCATGGGGTATGGCGTAATGAACATGCAGGATGTCAAGATTCTCACGCTCGGTTATCTCCGCCATTTTATTCGCCAGTGCCAGATCATATGGGGGGTATTGAAACACAGAATATTGACTCACTTCCACTTGATGAAAATAGATATTGTGATACATCTTGTTCAATCTGAACGGTATGCTCGAGGTTATAAAGTGTATTTCATGACCTTTCTCAGCCAATAATTTACCCAACTCAGTTGCCACGACGCCAGAGCCACCAACTGTTGGATAGCAGGTTATTCCTATTTTCAACTTCTTCATACAATTAATCTCCTAACAAATCTTGATGCAAGATAAGGGTATTATAGGAAAAGAACCCTTCTGCATAGCGCAGTCCGGCATCTTTCCCCATCATTCTCTCCCTTGCTTCGACCGCTTCGATATATCCTTCCGTTAAAGGGGTGGACACACCATCTGTTCCTCGGGTGAATTGGCTGCCATATGCTTGTAAGCTGTCAACCTTCACCTGCATAAAGGGTTCGATATCTACCACAAATTGAGGTTTGTGGAACCCGTTGATCATATAAAAATAAAGGTGCGCGGCTTTATGTACTGGACTGCTCGAGTGGAATTTCCTGATCCCCGCAGAGAAAAAAGCTTCTTTCACCAACCTGGAAGCATTTCCATGATCAGGATGGCGATCTTGATCATAGGGAGCGAAAATTGCTTTCGGTTTATATAATCTGATCACGCTAACGATTTTTTGAATGATTTCGTCTGTTATGTATATTCCCCGATCCGGTACATCGAGGGTGACCCTTTTCATTGCCCCTAGTATGTCCGCTGCCCTCAAAGCTTCTTCTTTGCGTATAGAAACCGTTCCATTGGAAGATAGCTCTGCCTCTGTTATGTCACATATCACAATCTTCTTTCCTTCAGCAGCAAATTTCGCCAGAGTTCCCCCCATTCCGATTTCCACATCGTCGGCATGTGCCCCGAACGCAAGAATGTCTACTTGTTGTTCCACATTATTCCTCCTTGTCCCTGACTACACTTCGCCACTCAATGTCCCCTCTGTCGAGACCTCTTACCAGCACTTCAGCAGTACCCATATTTGTTGCGAGTGGAACAGCATACACGTCACAAAGCCTGATCAGAGCCGAGACGTCAGGTTCATGGGGCTGAGCCGTCAGGGGATCCCTGAAAAAGAGGATAAGGTCCATTTTATTATTCGCAATATAGGACCCTATCTCCTGATCTCCACCAAGTGGGCCTGATCGAAAGCGATGGATGGGTAAACCCGTTTCTTCACCGATTCTTTTTCCCGTCGTCCCTGTTGCAAAAAGAGAGTGTTTTTCTATGACTGACTTATATGCCAGTACAAATCTAATGAGATCATCTTTTTTTTTATCATGAGCAATCAACGCAATATTCATAACACTCACCCTTTAGTCTAATATATTTTCAAGCCCGTATACTAATGTGTCGAGTTTCATGACAGTCTCGACAGAAACCTTGACCCCAGACATGAAGCTTCCACGATTAAAGGAATCATGTCGAATCGTCAATGTTTGCCCCTCAGCTCCTAACATTACCTGCTGATGAGCAATGAGGCCAGGAAGTCGAATACTGTGAATATGCATCCCATCTACATCTGCTCCCCTTGCACCTGAATGTGTTTCTTTCTCATTAGGATGCCCCTGCTTCTTTGTTTCCCTCACTTCTCTGATCATTTCCGCCGTTTTCAATGCCGTCCCTGATGGTGCGTCCAATTTTTGATCGTGATGGAGTTCAATGATCTCTACATCATCGAAATATTTCGCAGCCATTTGAGAGAATTTCATCATAAGTACGGCTCCAATCGCAAAGTTGGGGGCAATGATACATCCTGTGGATTTCGATTCAGACAGTACCTTCAGTTCCTGTAGTTCCTCCTGGGAAAATCCCGTCGTACCGACCACGGGTCTCACCCCGTATTCCAGTGCTGTTTTTGTATGGTGGTACCCGACTTCAGGCGTCGTTAAGTCGATTAATACATGTGGCACACGATCCTGAAAGCACGTTTGGATATCTGCATATACCGGTACATCCAGATCCACATCTTTTTTGTGATCAATCACACTAATGAGCGTAAAGTGCTCTGTGTCCTTCACCAATTGAACCGCTTCTTTTCCCATTCTTCCTCTGGGTCCTGCGATCGTGACGTTAATTTGTTCCATCTTCATCCCCACTTTCGATTCTGGTCCAACGATCTTTATCTCTTGTATTAAACTTGTACATCACCCGATTGTGTGCTTCTTCCAGGCTGATATCCAGGGAATTAGCCAAACAAATGACCACAAACAATAGATCCCCCAACTCTTCCTCAACTGTATTTTCTTCTTCTGTCCTTTTTTTAGGTTTTTCGCCATGATGATGGTTCACTTCTCTCGCTAATTCACCAAGTTCCTCTGTGAGACGTGCTACCATAGCCAATGGACTGAAATATCCTTCTTTGAATTGGCTTATGTATTGATCTACTTCTTTTTGTAATTGATTCATCGTTTTGTTCTTATCCATAAGAAGGTTCACTCCTTCATTATCTCCTATCATGTTAGCTAAATCCTTCCCATTTGACAAATATAACGTTTGATTCCCAAACTCTTCATTGCCAGTTTGTTTTTCTTCTTATATAATGTCTCTGTCAACGAGATAATACTAATAAAAGGAGGGAATCACAGATGTTGGGATTACGAATTAAAAATATTTTGTTCATCTTATTGGGTTCGGCTATATTTGCTTTTGGTCTTGTTCACTTTAATATTCAAAATAAACTGGCTGAAGGTGGGTTCACGGGAATAACTCTTATACTTTATTTCTTATTCGACATTGACCCGTCGTACTCCAACCTTGCCTTAAATATACCCCTATTTTTCCTTGGATGGAAGCTACTCGGAAAGAAAGCATTCTATTATACTGTGATTGGAACGGTTGCTCTTTCCGTTTTCCTCTGGATTTTCCAACGGTATCAAATGACCATTGACCTGGAAGGGGATCTATTTCTCGCTGCTTTGTTTGCTGGTGTATTTATCGGAATTGGACTTGGAATCATTTTCAGATTCGGCGGTACAACAGGCGGCGTCGATATTATCGCCAGACTTGCCCATAAATACATAGGCTGGAGCATGGGGAAAACGATGTTTATGTTTGATGCTGTCGTCATTGGAGTCTCTCTGATTACCTATTTGGAATATCGGGAAGCAATGTACACACTGGTGGCTGTATTTGTGGCGGCAAGGGTCATCGATTTCATGCAGGAAGGGGCCTATTCAGCAAGGGGCGCCATGATCATCTCTGAAAGCCATGAAGAAATCGCCAGTGTCATTAATGAGAAAATGGACCGTGGAGTAACTGTACTGCGCGGCCATGGTTCGTTTACGAAGCAGGAACGGGAAGTGCTTTACTGCGTAGTTGGGAAAAATGAAATCGTACGCCTTAAAAATATCATCACAAGCGTCGATCCTCATGCCTTCGTTTCAGTCACCGTCGTACACGACGTGCTCGGGGAAGGGTTCACACTGGATGCAGATAAGAATCCTATCCTTGACTAGACAGAATCATCACATATAAAAAGCAGCGGGACTCCAGCTGAGTCCCGCTGCTTTTTTGTATTGTTAATCGTCACCGTTCATTCCTGTAAAGATCAATATCAGTCTTAGCAGTTCAATGATGGCCACTGCTGCAGCTGCTACATACGTCATCGCTGCTGCGTTAAGCACTTTTCTGGCATGCCGCTCTTCTTCATTTCGGATCAATCCCAGGGAAACAATTTGATTCATCGCCCGGGAAGAGGCATTAAACTCAACGGGAAGAGTGATCAATTGGAACACAACCCCTGCAGCCATCAAAATGATACCGAGAAGAAACATGCCGGATAATTGGGTGAATATACCGATCATAAGAAAGATCCAGGACATATTCGATCCGATATTTGCTACAGGAACAAGGGCATGACGGAAACGTAGAAACGCATAGCTTTCAGCGTCCTGTATTGCATGACCGACTTCATGGGCAGCCACTGCCGCTCCAGCTACCGAATGACCATGATAATTATCAGGTGACAGCGCAACCGTTTTAGTCAACGGATTGTAGTGATCACTCAGAAACCCTCTACCTTCTACTACTTTCACATTGGTTAAACCATTTTCGTCCAGAATTCTTCTGGCCATTTCCCTTCCAGTCATACCAGAAGTAGTGGCTACTCTTGAATATTTCTTAAAGGTACTCTTTACTCGCATCTGAGCTCCAATCGGAATGAGAGCAATCAGTAAAAAGTAAATTAAAAATCCTGCCATTATCGTGATAACCTCCAGATGTTTAGATACTTAAATATTATAGCGCTATCAGAGCCCTGTCAATTTTTTTGGCGCTCTGACTTCTTCACTTCACTTTGACCCTTATATTTTCTCCAACCTACATAAGATAAGGTGGAAACGATGATACTGCCCGTAGAAATGATGACCCACCAAAGGGAAGGATCGGCTTCATCCTCTGTCATATTTTCAAAAAGCTTCTGGAGATCTGTTTCCAAGGCGGTCAACTCACTCATCGTTTCTTCCCCTTCCAACACGTCCTGGCGATAATGATCCAAGTAAGTGATTCTGGCATCCAGTGATTGAGCTCGTTCAACTGGTATATCTAATTTGATACTCGGTTGAATGATATTATATTTTGATAAAAAGACATTCAATGTCGTATGGTACTCATTTGTGTTCCCACTTTCCGCGGCAACCTTCACACTATCGAAGGCTTCCATGATCGGGTCTTCCATTTCAACCCATAATGGCTGATGCTGGCTGTTTAAAGCATCCATCACCAACCGGAACTTTGTAACGGCATTCACCTTCTGCTCCAAGTCGGCAGAGGTTTGGTTGATGCTTTCCACTGCCAAATTATGTGAAATGGTAAGAATTCTAAGCTCATCCATCGAAAAAGACTGTTGTGCACTCAAAGAAGCAAATTCATCCGAGAAATATACTAATAGATGTTTTGCTTCTTCATATCGGCCAGCCTTTGTCATTTGTAAGGCCTGATCCGATATTTCATCCAGCTCGTTCATTGGAGACGGCGATTCTATAGCGATTAGTGGTTGAGGTACTAAAATGAGAAATAAAAAAAGCGTGATAAAAAATTGGATAAGTTTCATACTTGTCCCCCCTAAAACTACTAATAAAGTTTATGAGGATGCGGACAAGAGTAGACCATTAAAATCATTCAAACTTGTAGTGGATGAATGATCGATTCGTTTTTTGAGTGAAATAATAGGCAATTGCGATGGACACGATACTTAGCCAAAATGTAAAATATCCAATATTCTGAATATATATATATAGTTTGGAGTATACAGGGAACTGCATGTATACATAATCGATGATATCATTATGCACTGTCCATACAGCTCCGACCACAATATGCCACAATTTCACCCGATAAAAAGAAGAATATAAAATTCCCTGAACGGCCATTGCCCCGTGGGAAGCCATCAACATGTATCCTTCCCATGGCAGATCACCCGAGACCCAAAGTGTTAAAAGGTTCATGATGACAGCCCAAACCCCATATTTAAACAGGGTGATGATTGCAAGCACTTCGAAAATCGGCCAGTTACGATTCATTAAAAATGCGATCAGTACAAAACAAAAGAATAAGCTGGCTGTCGGGCTGTCAGGAACAAACAGTAAAAATTGGGGAGGGGTATTTCGCAGTTGAGGTAAATACCATATGTATCCGTAAATCGTCCCCAATAAGTTTATAATAAGCAGCGACCATAAAAACGTTTTATTTCTTAAAATAGTCGTGATCCAGAGCATGTGCTGCGCCTCTCTTTCAAGTAGAAAAAAAGGGCCAACATAAGCCGGCCCTTTTTCAAACATTATTCTTCTAAACCAGAGATGAATTCAGATAGTTTCTTCAACTCTTCATCTGTCCCTTTAAATAAACCTGCTGGCATGCCAGGCGGCTTACCGTTTTTAGCGATCTTTGCAATTTCTTCAGGTGCAAGGCCGGTTCCAATTAAGGATGGACCTGCTCCCCCTTGCAGATTCTCACCATGACAGTTAATACAGCCATTCTTCTGGTCAGCAAAGATTTTGTAGCCTTCAGATTCTTTATCGATATCCACTTCAGCACGGATCTTCCCTTGTTCCTTCGCTGCATCCCAGTCATGAGTCGCAACGGATTCCCAAGTCAGGAAGTACGTAGCTGCTAATGCCAATAACATGAATCCTACTGCAAAAGGACGTTTGGTTGGACGACGTTCAGGTCCTACATCAATGAATGGTGCAAGTAAAAGTGCCCCAAATGCGATTCCAGGAATAACGAACGCTCCAATAACATTATAAGGTCCAGATGCATATGTGTACTTAAGTAATTGGTATAAAAATAAGAAATACCAGTCAGGTAATGGAATATATCCGGTATCCGTCGGATCGGCAATACGTTCTAACGGTGATGGATGAGCAACCGTTAAACATAGATAACCGATAAGGAAAACAGCACCTACCAGCCACTCTTTTAATAAGAAGTTTGGCCAGAAAGCTTCTGTTTTACCAGGGAACTCCGAATAGTCTTTCGGTATATTCGGCTTTCTGTCTGCAGGAACCCGGGAGTCCCCTACAAACTTCATCCCTTTTCCTCGATGCATAGTGTCCCCCTCCTTTTATTAGGTTAATTAATAACTTATAGCGGTCCAGAAATACCTTGCTTACGGATCATCAGGAAGTGAGCTCCCATCAATCCAAGTAGAGCAGCAGGCAGGAAGAATACGTGAATAGCGAAGAATCGAGTCAGAGTCTGAGCCCCAACGATATGAGCATCACCCGCTAATAACATTTTCACCTGATCTCCGATAAATGGAGTCGCCCCTGCAATTTCAAGACCTACTTTCGTCGCGAATAGCGCTTTCATATCCCACGGCAGTAAATAACCGGTGAAGCCAAGCCCTAACATAACGAAGAAAATAAGAACCCCAACAACCCAGTTCAATTCACGAGGTTTTTTGTATGCACCTTGGAAGAAGACGCGTAGTGTATGTAAAAACATCATTACGATAACCAAACTAGCTCCCCAGTGATGCATTCCACGGACAATTTGTCCAAATGCAACTTCATTTTGCAGATAATACACAGATTCCCAAGCGTTTTTAATATCTGGAACATAGTACATTGTTAAGAACATTCCAGATAGAATTTGGATTACGGTTACGAAGAATGTCAACCCTCCGAAGCAGTAAACAAACGCAGAAAAGTGATGCGCAGGGTTTACATGTTCAGGTACTTCGTGATCCGCGATATCGCGCCACAAAGGCGTAATGTCTAAACGCTCGTCAACCCAATCATAGATTTTGTTCAGCACAGATTACGCCCCCCTTACTTAACAAATTTATTTGGTTCTGGTTTTCCAAGATAAAGAATTCCGTCTTTTTCTTTTGTTGGATACGAATCCAACGGTGCTGTTGGTGGTGTACCGGGTACATTCTTACCGTTTTTGTGGTACATTCCACCATGACATGGGCAATAGAACATTTCTTTATGATCCGGATTCCCATTCCAGTTCACTGTACAACCAAGGTGTTTACAAACCGGTGAAAGAGCAATGATTTTGCCTTCTTTGTTCTTATAAACCCAAGCGGTTTGTGTCACTTCTGATGTGTACCACGCATCTTTTTGCTCATAAGAGAAATCGACACGTACTGGTTCGTTTGTTAATTCTGAAACCTTTTGCTTAGTCGCTCTAAAATCTCCGGCAGCTTCCGTTTTTAACACTGGATCCACTGCAAAGCGAACCATCGGCATTAACATTCCCGCCGCCATGAAACCACCTACACCCGTAAGTGTATAGTTAAGGAATTGACGTCTAGATACACGATGTTTGCTCATCCTTTTCCCCCCTCTATCGTAAGGTAAGTCCGTCGGACATATTTCGCACAAATATAAAACTAGGACATAACTATGATATATTAAACTCTATACAAGGTCAATAACTCTCTAATCTAAAAGATGGAAACAATGTGAAGTTTTTATGAATTTTTTTGCCATTTTTGTACAATCACATTTAACAACTGCTTGACCTGATCTTCCATGATCGAATGCTTGAATTGCTCGTCCAGGTTCTCAAGGGGAATGGATGGCAACCAGATCAAACGGTCACCGAGTTCATCCTCGACCTTTTTCCATCTGCTGTCTGCGGTTAAAAAGAAGATATGCTTCACACCGCTTTCGCTTAACTCTTCTGCCCATTTGGTTAACCCCGATACCACGTGATCCATCAAAGATGACATTCGATATGTAAATGACGGTGTCATCATCATTCTTCCCTTAAACTGCCTTTCAAGGTGCATGGTGAGTAGATTGATAAATTCTGATTGTGCTGCTGAGACTCTTATGTCCTTCCCGAAATCAACAGGGACAACAGGAATGACTGCCGTATCTATGTATGCTTTTTCTGCTTCAAACACTTCAATATCTTTTACGTTCCAATTCATGCATAGCCCTCACTTTTTCTTTCATTTTCCACTTCCCATCATATCACTTTATATCATCCATTTTAAAGCGATTTCACTTTTTCATTAAGGCTGTTTTCATTAACATTGATATTTTTAAGAGGAAAGTGCCGGTTGATTTCCATCCCAGTTGCTCACTTTCAGAGTAGCGTCAGTTTCTGAAAACAGACCAATATAAGTACCTATACTCGTTTTAATAACGTGCATTTTTCAAAGTGTTGAAAGGTCGACATTTGCTTCTATAATAGAGATCTTGTTAATCAATTGTTTATTGTCCCTATTGGGCACTGTCATGAAATGTTGACAAAGCTTTAGCAGATACTTTCCTAAAACAACTTTCTCTGGGAAAAGAGCCTCGTCAATAGTATGCTCCATTCTTAATCTTACTATCTATAAAAGACATAAAAAAATCGAATGAAGAGAGAATGGTTCTCTTCATTCGACTTATCAGGTAAGGCTATTCAATTCTTTGGTCAATTTATTGAAGGCCATTTTGTCCCCGGTATCCAATGCTTGATCAATTGCCTTTAGTAAACGGTCTCGTTGAAATGTCTGCAGACTGTCTTTCATGAACTGCTCAGCTACCATTCTGTCTTTTTCATTGATGAGTAAGTATTTCGGCATAAACGGGTTTTCTTCCAGTACAGCTGCAAATTGATAACTTGAATTTGCTTTACTGAAGTTAAGTTGAATGTAAATATCTTCCTCTTTGTTCAGGCGGATATCATGAAAAGACTTCTCTGCATCCGTTGTCATGATATTCTCTTTGTAGAAACGGAATGGGACATCCTCGACACAATGGGTCGACATCACCAATCCTCTTGGGCAGTACTGGGATTCTTCTACAAAATGGACCTTTTTCATTAATTGATCATGACTCATTAAATAATTTAAGATCCACACACATTCTCTTCGCTTTAATTGATATCGGTTCAAAAACCAGCGGATAAATTCTTTCTTCTCGTTGACAGAAACAGGGGTGGTCATTGTTTTCCCTCCTCTGCAGAATCCTTTTTATAAGGTCCGTATTCCTTTTTTCATAAAGTTCAGTAACCTGACAACTCTGATGCCCTTTTATCAATCGCACCAGTCAATCCCTAAACCCCACCGACGTCGATCAGTCTTGTAATCTTTCAATCAGTTCCTGCCATTCGTCATTTGAAGGATCCATTTCAATCAGGTATTTATATACTTCTACTGCTTCTCCCCTTAGTCCTTCTTCTACTAGAAATTGTCCGAACTCTAGTAAAAACTCTTGATGATTCTTAAAATAAGTATATGCAATACGGTATTGTTTTAATGCATGATTATATTGTTCAAGCCCTTCATATGCCTTCGCAAGATCCCAATTGATCTGAGGCTCTTCCTCCCCCTCCACCGTCAGCATCCGGGCAATTTCCAGGACATCGTCAAACCGGTCCTGCGTAAAGAATAATTTATTAATGATAAGGGCTGCCTCCAAATATCCGGGGTCGAGTGCCAATGCTTCCCGAAGAAATGCTTCTGCTTCTTTTTCAAGACCCAGTTTCAAGGAAACCTTCCCTCCGAATACATTCAGTTCTTTGTTAAATTCATCCTGCTTTACTCCCTCTTGAACGGTTTCAAGGCTCTCTTGAAGCTTTTCTTCACGTTCATACGACTTGGCCAATAGTAAATACACAGAATGGTATTCCGGATCCAGTTCCTTAACGGAAACGAACTTTTCAATCGCTTTCTCATAGTATCCAGCCTGATATGCTGTAAAGGCATAGCCGAAAAGAGTATTGATTTCAAGATGGTCTTGAAGAGCCTTTTCATAATGCGTTAAAGCCTCTTCAAATGCTCCTCCCACACTAAAGGCCTCGGCCAATCTCTGATGGACATTGGTTCCTCCAAGCTCGGTCGTTCCCTTCTGAATCAGGAACTGATAATGCCTGATGGCTTCCAGGAACCTTCCCGTTTCAGAATACAATTCCCCTAATCCGAAATCGATGACAGGCTCATCGGGCAATAGCCTCTTGGCTTGAAGAAGCTTTTGTTCGCTTACTTCAAACAAGCCCTGCATTTGGTATAAATCAGCCAATAGGAGAAGTGCCCTTGGATAGGCGGGGCCTTCTTCATCCAATTCTGCGAGCGTCTCGATCGCTCCTTCTTCATTATCCATCTCCACCAGCACTTCCGCCAGCTCAATAAGTAGTTCACCCTCTCCAGGATAATATTCCAGGAGATTCCCGTACAGCTCTTTTGCTTCCTCCAGAAAACCTAAATGATGTAATTCCTCTGCCAAACTGTATTTTTCTTCATGACTTCCGAACTTCAGCACTTGATTATATTGTTTCGTTGCTTCTTCTAAATTTCCTTCTTCTAAGGAAGATAACATTTGTTCAGCGTATGACATGGTCATTCCCTTTCTATAAAAAAGCTTGTATTCAGTTAAGTAAAATATCCCGGTGTTTGAATGATCAGTTCTTCACCAGCTCCAGGATAAAAATTCCCTCTATTATTTACATATTGATACTTCCCTTTGTTCATAGTACATTTTAGCACATGATGATCATAATGAAATGATAATGGCTCACTATCCGTTTCACCTTCGGGTTTCATATAGAGGTTATAACTTATTTCTCCACCAACCAAAAAATTTCCTCTAAGGGGATATATTCCAATTTTCTTCAATACACCTAAAGTCAGAGGTGTTTTTTGTGGAATCTCATCAGGAAAATGTGGAATTTTCTCGCTTTCCATCGAATTCTGCCATATTTTAAGATGCTTCAATTTGGTTTTGTTGTCTATGTTTGTCGTAAAAAAAGGGACAAAAGTAATAGGGTAATCATACAATAATCCTTTGATCCATCCCCAGGGAATGTCTTTTAATACACCCGGATCGTCCATCTCAATCCAAATGACAGGAACTTTATACCGCTTACATGATCGTATGATACTCGGTGTAATCAGGGTCGCAGCTATTTTTAACCCTATTGTGTAATCAAGGGGACAGTTGAGCAATGATGTTTTCCTTTTATTTAATTTTTTCAGGAATTCATATTCGTATCGTATTGAAAAGGACGTTAAAACCGTCGTACAACCTTTATTAATAAATTCGTCAAGGTAATATTTCTTTATAGAGGAAAAATCGCTTCCTTCTGGCACATCTATATCACACATGACATGCCCTGGGGTCATCACGAACTGTGAGACATCCACCTTCATATACCTGTAGTACTGAAAGCTATCCCTGATGGCTGAAATCCTTCCATCTTTAATCAAGAGTGAAGTGGGAGTATGTTTGGTATCCTTTACCCAATTTGCGTTTTCAATGATATATGTGCTCAACCAGTCATCACCTTCCTTTATAGACAAGCTATGAAGGAAAAGGTGAATTCATGCCAGTCACTCACAAAAAGGAGAGGCGAATGGACGTCCTGTCCAGTCACCTCTCAATTTACTATAACCTGGTTATTTTGTGTGCAGTTGATGGATGTGTTCAAAGAAATTCGGATATGAGACTTTCACTGCCTCGGCACCCTCCAAGTAAACATCAGAGTCAGTCAGCAGGGAAGCCACTGCCAGGGTCATTCCAATCCGGTGATCTCCCCACGAATGGACTTCTCCACCATGTAAAGATGTTTTACCCTCAATGATCATCCCGTCGTCTGTGCCATGTATTCTTGCCCCAAGCTTTCCAAGCTCTTTCACAATGGCATCAATTCGATTCGTTTCCTTTACTTTTAGCTCCTCAGCGTCCTTGATTATGGTCTTTCCACTCGCTTGTGTGGCTAAAAGGGCGATAATGGGAATCTCATCGATTAAAGAAGGAATCAGGTCCCCTCCGATTTCAATCCCTGAAAGATTCGAAGATTGAACGAGAATATCCCCTATCGGTTCCCCTTCTTTGGAGTGCTCAACAATCTCGATGGATACTCCCATTTTCTTCATGACTTCCACAATCCCAATTCTGGTTTCATTAAGACCGACATTTTTCAACAGTACTCTACTATCAGGAACAATGGCTGCGGCAACCATAAAAAAGGCAGCTGAGGAAATATCTCCCGGAACATAGACATCCGTTCCTTTCAATACTTGCCCTCCCTTTACCTTAATGATGTCTCCGTGCTTCTCAATCGTTCCACCAAACTCGACAATCATCTTTTCTGTATGGTTTCTCGTCTGTTGGAGCTCGACGATTTCAGTCATTCCTTCAGCCTGAAGTCCCGCCAGTATGAGGGCGGATTTCACCTGGGCACTGGCAACAGGTAGTGAATAATGTATTCCTTGCAAGTTACCTCCCCTAATGGACAGTGGAGTGAAATTACCTTCAGAGCGGCCATCTATCTTTGTACCGAATTGCATTAGTGGCTCTGTCACCCTCTTCATCGGCCTTTTTGCAATCGAGGAATCTCCTATAAGGACCGAGTGAAATGGTCTTCCTGCCAGGATTCCCATAATAAGGCGGGTCGTGGTCCCTGAATTTCCCACATCAAGAATCTCAGCGGGCTCTGTCAATTGATCCCAGCCCTTTCCATAAACGATTACTTTATCTTCCGTAACATCAATCTCAACGCCTAATTTACGAAAGCAGGAAATGGTACTTAAACAATCTTCACCCATAAGAAAATTATGTATGACCGTTTTGCCTTCTGCAACCGATCCAAACATAATGGAGCGGTGGGAAATCGACTTATCCCCTGGTACTTGAAGCTCTCCATTCAGACCACTGTTTGGATTTGACAATCTTTTCTTCGCTTCCATCCGTATCACCCTTTATCCTAAGAATAATTCATAGTTTGTTTGTTTCCTTAAACAGTATAAAGCTCTTTCCCTATCCTCCAAGGTTTGAAAGCTGATCACTAAAACGCCGTAAATATCTTCTCTCGTTTCCATTATCCTGATATTCGTCAAGCTTATCTTTTCCTCTGCAAGATACCCGGTCACTTCCGAGATCACCCCTGGATAATCGGGAACATCCACAAATAAATCATAGAATGAAGGAATGGCCCCTTTCTCTAAAATTGGGAGATCATCCCTGAATATCTTCGCATCATTAAAATAGTCGAATATTTTTTGTGGATCATTGATCTCTATGAGGGAAACGACCTCATTCATCTCTGCTTTCCACTCTTCTAAGAGGGAAAGCAAAACCATTCTGTTCTGGATGGTAATATCTTTCCACATCGTTGGGTTGGAGGAAGCGATACGGGTAATATCGCGAAAACCTCCTGCAGCAAGCCTTCTCAAATAAGGGTGCCCAGACGAAGAGACCTTCGCCCGATGGACCAGAGAAGCCGCAATAATATGGGGGAAGTGACTAATCATGCCGGTTAATTCATCATGCTCCCTTGGTTCTACAATCAAAAATTTAGCATATGTTCCTTTCAGCCATTCTTTAAGCTTCTCCACATTTTCTTCAGTAGCACCCGACCCTGGGGTAAGCATGTAGAATGCATTTTCAAATAAGATCTCTTTCGCAGCTGCTACACCACTTTTATGAGATCCTGCCATTGGGTGGCCTCCGATAAATTGAGTCCCATTTTTGGTCAGCATATCAGAGCACTTCATGATTTGCTCTTTAGTACTTCCCGTATCGGTGATCAACACCGTATCTTTCAGTGAAAATAATTCAAATTGTGAGATGATCTTTTCTGTTTGAAAGACAGGCGTAGAGATAATGATGAGATCCGCTTTTTCGGCAGCAGACTGTAAAGAAAGAGTCATCTCATCAATAACCCCTAAAGATTTTCCCAATCTTAATTCTTTATGATTCACATCATAACCAATGATGTTAGCATTTGGGTGTTCTTTTTTTATACAGAGGGCAAGAGACCCTCCAATCAACCCCATCCCTATGATCAACACTGTTCCATCCATTGTTGTCCCTCCATCATCTGATTTGAAAAAAAGCCGGAAGGGACTTAACGTCCATCCGACCTCCTGTCACACTTGCTTTTGAAGGGCAAGAAACTCCTTCATTCTGCCAATGACTTCTTCATTTTGTTCATGGGATCCTACCGTCACCCTGACAGAATGAGAGTATCCTAAGGCTTCCCCCGAACGGACGATGTAGCCCTTGCTCATTAAATATTGAAATACCTCGTCTCCACTCACGCCGAAGTTAATCAATACGAAATTCGCTTGTGATGGGATATAGTCGAGATCATTTTCCTCACAGAAACGGTAATACTGCTGGAGTCCTTTCCGGTTATGACTCCTGCATTCCTCTATGAAGGTCTGATCCTCAATTGCCGCTGAAGCTGCTCCTTGAGCGAGTGCATTATTGTTGAAAGGTTCACGGATCGGCTCCAGTTTCCCGATCACTTCTTTATTCCCAATACCGAACCCCACTCTGAATCCTGCTATTCCGTATGCCTTTGAAAACGTACGCGTAATCATTAATTGAGGGTATGATTTCAACAATTCGAGTGAATCATAATAATCCTCAGCCACTACATATTCATAATAGGCCTCGTCCAATACGACAAGGACATGGGAAGGGACAGCATCCAGGAAGGAAACGAGTTCCCCATTTCTGATATATTCCCCTGTTGGATTATTAGGCGAACATAACCAGACGATCGAAGTGGTATCATCAATTTCTTCAAGCATTTTATCCAACTGATGCCTTCCAGCAGAATCCAGGGGTACCTCCCTGATTTCTGCACCTTCAACGATGGCATTATGTTTATATTGAGGGAATGTAGGTGTCGCCATCACCGTGCTTTTCCCTCCATCCAATAAAGCCCTTGAAATGATTTCTATAACTTCATCAGAGCCGTTCCCAAACAGTAACTGTCCGGGCTCGACTGATAAATGCTCCGACAGCTTCATACGCAATCCCTTCGCATATCCATCAGGATAAATCGCGTGTGAGAAAGCGTTCGTTTTCAGAAAGGTTTCAACGTTTTTAGAGCATCCAAATGGATTTTCATTTGATGCAAGCTTCACTACTTTCTCAAGATTGAATAGCTCTTTTACATCATCCATCGTTTTTCCAGGCTGGTATGCTTTCAGATTTTGAATCTGGGATTTCCACTTCATGTTTAACTTCCTTTCATTTGTTTTCATATATGGCCGCTTTACTATTTCTTTATTAAGTCAGGGCGCAGGCTGACCGCATTTTTCATATAGATATGTTGAATGTCACTCTGGGGTGTGGATGTATTATAATGGATCATCACCCTGATGCACAGAGAAAGTCCGTGAGGTACATCCAGTTCTTGCATACACATAACAGGAACATACTTCCATTCTTCAAATACTCTTAATGCTTTAGCCGGAAATACGCTGGTAATGTCCTCTGTGGCAGAAATAAATACGGATGCTACATTTTCTGCTCTAATATTATTATGTAAAATCATTTCCCTTAAGAGACTTTCCGTTGAAAGGAGAATTTCCTTTTCATTATCACGATCTGCTGTAGTGGCACCACGAATTCCCCTGATCATTCTTCCACTCTCCCTTTTCTCTCGATATTCTATAGGCATTAACCACAGCTAAGTGCCTGAATTTACAACTGTCGAATGAATACATCCGCCTGTTGTAAGTCTTTCTCCTCAACCTCTACCATCACTGGTTCACCGATACCCTTCAATAACACGAAAACCGGATTTCCGTTAAGGGACTTCTTATCACGCTTCATCCCCTCATTTAATATGTCAAAGCTGATGCGGGATGGAATCTTTAGATTGTAACCCAAAGACTTGATCCAGCCAATGAACTCCTCCAGGTCAAATGAAAGGCTGCAGTATCGTTTGCTAAGATATAAAGCATAGATCATCCCGATCATGACGGATTCCCCGTGGGTCCGATTCCCATAGCCGCTTGCACTTTCAACTGCATGACCGTAAGTATGGCCGAAATTCAAGAAAGCCCGGATATTTGACTCCTTTTCATCCTTTGAAACAATGTCTCCCTTTACTTGTATACCCCTAATCAGGCATTCTGTTAAAAATTCCCCATCCAGAGTTTCCGCCGAACGGAAAGAATGCTTAAGCTTGTTTAAAAACGCATGATCAGATAAGAAGGCATGTTTGATCACTTCAGCGAATCCGGACAAAACTTCTGTACTCGGCAAGCTGGAAAAATAATTTAAATCAAAGAATACACCTTCCGGCTGGTAAAACTGTCCTACCATATTTTTCCCTAAGGGATGATTGATCGCCACTTTCCCTCCGACTGCACTGTCATGGGCCAGGATCGTTGTAGGAACGCTGATGAAAGGGATTCCCCTCATATAGGTCGATGCGATGAAGCCCGCAAGATCACCAATGGCCCCCCCTCCGAAAGCAACCACTAGGGATTTACGATCTACATGATGTTTGAGACCGTGTGTAATCGCTTCTTCATAGGTGACAAAACTTTTAGCCTTTTCTCCTTTAGGTGCTTGATAAATGGTAACGTCAAATGACTGACCGAGAACATCTGAGAATGCTTCTCCATGAAGCTTGTATACCGTTTCATCTGCAATGACCCATAGCTTTGATGCTTCAGGGAAGGACTTCTTAATAAAAGAAATAATCTCATTCGTCATCTCCGCTCCAATTTTCACACCATATGTCTTGGAAACAGTTTGAATGGTTACCTGTTTCATGTAATTAATACTCCTTTGAATCCTGACGGTGTCTGTTTAAATCGTGACTAAGCTTCTCAAATTGATCACTATTGAATTGTTCCACGATGGCCGAGGCAAGTTCCCATGCCACAACGGCTTCTGCTACTACACTTGCAGCTGGCACCGCACAGCTATCCGATCTCTCGATGCTTGCTTTAAATGGTTCCTTCGTCTCGATGTCTACGCTTTGAAGAGGCTTGTACAGTGTAGGGATGGGCTTCATGACTCCTTTGACACGGATTGGCATTCCCGTTGTCATACCACCTTCAAATCCGCCCAAACGATTCGTCTTCCGGTAGTATCCCCGCTCTTCACTCCATGCTATTTCATCATGAACTTCACTTCCCGGCTTTCTTGCCATTTCAAAGCCCAAGCCGAATTCGACGCCTTTGAACGCATTGATACTCATAACCGCCATGGCAATTTTCGCATCAAGCTTACGATCATAGTGAACATAACTTCCAACTCCTGAAGGCATCCCTTCTACCACGACCTCCACTACACCGCCAATGGAATCACCATTTTGCTTTGCTTCATCAATCAGGTTCATCATTTTCCGGGCTGCCACTTCATCCAGACAGCGGACGGGAGATTCTTCAGTTAGATCCCTCAGTTCATTGATAGAATCATAATGAACCTTCTCTGCTTTAATGCCTCCGATTTCAAGGACATGACCGACGACTTCAATATCCAATAATTTAAGAAGCTTCTTGGCAACGGCACCTGCCGCCACTCTAACTGTCGTCTCTCTTGCTGAAGATCTCTCCAACACATTCCTAAGGTCTCTATGTCCATATTTCATTCCGCCAACGAGATCCGCGTGGCCTGGTCTTGGCCTGGAAATCTTTCTTTTCACCTCTTCTTCTCCGCCATCTTCGAGAGGCTCGATTCCCATTACTTTCGTCCAGTGAGTCCAGTCTTTATTCTCCACAACCAGACCCAAAGGAGACCCGAGAGTATGGCCATGTCTCACTCCTCCGACAATTGATGCACGATCCTTTTCAATCTGCATTCTTCGTCCACGCCCATAGCCTTTTTGCCTTCTTGCCAGGTTATCATTTATATCTTCAGCTTCTAACGGCATTCCTGCAGGAAGCCCTTCAATGATGGTCGTTAATTGTGGTCCATGTGATTCTCCAGATGTTAAGTATCTCATTTACTTTCCCCCTTCAACTCGTTAAAGAATTATGTACCAATATAACATAGAATTTATATTCTTTCCTAGTCCTTACGTTTAAAAAATTTTCTAATATTCTATTTTCCTAAATAGAGGTTCTATTCGTTCTTATATAAGCAAGTCACAGGGGCTTGCGGTGAACCTCCCAGGCTTTGCCTGCGGTGCTTCACCTATGCAACTTCTTCCCAAGGAGTCGATCACCTTCCGATTCAATCAACTCATTCTAAAAAAGATTTTCATGAAATCCAATAAAACCAAACCTTGGATTACAATCGCTTATAAAAATAAATACGATGTTAACCCGGCATTTTTGAATTCCCCGCTTATTCCTATAAGGGATTAAGAGAGTATTCAAAAATGCCGGATTGACATCGTCATTGTTTATATTTTTTTGTAGAAGAAGGTGTCTTCTGTTTCGAAGCCGTATTGTAATGGGTTAAAGATTTGTTCTGTGCTCCCTACAAAGAGAACGCCGCCAGGTTTTAATGAGTCATTAAATTTTTTGTATAGAATGTTTTTTGCCTCTTCTGTAAAATAAATCAGGACATTTCTGCAAACGATCAGGTCATATTTCCCTTCGAAAGGATCAGAGAGCAGATTTTGTTGTTTAAAGGTTACTGTTCTCTTCACTTCGTCTTTCAGTTTAAACAGCGGCCCTTCCTGGGTAAAATTGTATTTTTTCATTTCTTCCGGAATTTCAGATAGTGACCTTTCAGGATAAACCCCGTTCATTGCCCGCTGAAGAGCATTTTTGTCTATGTCTGTCGCAGTGATTGACCCTTTGGTAAGGGGAATATACTTCGACAACATCATAGAGAGAGTGTAAGGTTCTTCACCGGTGGAGCATGCTGCGCTCCATACTTTAAACGATGTACTCCCCTCGAGTATCCGAGGAAGGATTTTGGTTTCTAGTACTTCCCAACGCTTGTAGTTACGATAAAACTCTGAAACGTTAATTGTCATCCGATCCAGGAATTCTTCCATTTCTTCTTTATCCCGGTTCAATGTACAGAAGAATTCCTGAAAACTCACGTACCCCTTCTTTTCATAAAGGGCAGTTAATCTCCTCTTCATCTGTGCTTCTTTATAAAGGGAAAGGTCAATTCCCGTTTTCCGCTTAATTGCCTGAATAAATTCACTATAATCAGTTGACATAAGGATTCACACTCTCTTTGCTACGATAGGTATAAGGCTATAGTATCTATATCGAACATTTCAGGAGAATGTTAAACCCTGACACATAGAAAAAAGCAAGCCGCTAATCACGACCTGCTTCTAAATAGCAAAGGCTTACGTAAATTAGTAAACCCACTCATTCATTAACTTAGAATATTCTACTAGTTCTTCTTCTTTAAAGAATAAGCCGCTCTCTCTTACAGCGCTTTCAGCAGAGTCAGATCCGTGGATAATGTTCTTACCGACAGTCAGACCGAAATCACCGCGGATTGTACCAAGAGCAGCATCTTTGGGATTGGTCGCACCCATCATTCCACGAGCTGTCGTGATCACATTTTCACCTTGCCAAACCATTGCAAAGACAGGTCCGGAAGTGATAAAGTCAACGAGTTCCCCAAAGAATGGTCTTTCTTTGTGCTCGCCATAATGTTCTTCGGCAAGCTCGTTTGAAATGCTCATAAGTTTAGCACCGACTAATTGAAAACCTTTTTTTTCAAAACGTGATACGATATCACCGATTAACCCTCTTTGTACGCCGTCCGGCTTTACCATTAAAAATGTCTTTTCCATGTTCCCCACTCCTAAATATGTATGTATGGTAGTCTAAGGACATCCCACGAAAATAGTAACACTGATTGGGGGTTTTGGCAACGTTTCCATTTTAAATTTTCTTAATATTTTCTCTTCCCGATAAAGTTCGCAATATTTTTAAGGCTTTTCTTTACCCTGTTATATGGGAGTTGATCCAGGTCTTTAAGAGCTTTATCCAGGTACATTCTACTGAGGTCATGGGATCGCTCAATGGCATCCGTTGCCAGGATGGAAGTAATGACCTCTTTCATCTCGTCCGGAGTGGTATATTCCGTCACTTTTTCGATCTTCGACTTTAAATCCGGGCTTTCCATGGCATATAGAATCGGAAGGGTGATATTCCCTTGCCACAAGTCACTTCCAGCAGGTTTCCCCAGTTCCTCTTCACTAGCTGTAAGGTCTAATATATCATCCGTGATTTGAAAGCTCATCCCCACATTGTAGCCAAAACGGTAAAGACGCCTGTGAATCTCTTCAGGAGCACCCGAAGCAATAGCACCCAGCTGGCAGCTTACAGCTATAAGCAAAGCGGTTTTCCTTTTAATTCGTAAAAGATAATTCCTCAAATTCTGATCAAATCGATATTTGTCTTCAATTTGTGCAATTTCTCCCTTACACAATTCTACCAGTGTGTGTGATAAAATTTTATGTGCCTCTGGAACTTTTATATGAGTCATATATTCAAGAGCACGTGCAAAAATATAATCCCCTGTATACATGGCGATACGATTATCCCATTGCGCTTTGATCGTCGGTTTTCCCCTTCTCAGCTCTGCATCATCGATAACATCATCATGCACAAGGGAAGCCATATGCATCAGTTCTAATGCAACCGCTACATTTTTCACAATATTGATATCATATTGCCCAAACTTTGCAGACAGCAATACAAACACGGGACGGATTCTCTTCCCACCTGCCTGTAAAAGGTGAAGGGATGCCTCTTGTAAAAGCTTGGACTCTGACTCAATCGCCACTTCCAGTTCCTTTTCAATTTCATCTATATCCGTTTTAAGAAACGAATACATCCTGTTTAGCTTCATAGTTTTTCCACCTAATTTACGAATTTCTTACTTTCTGCCGGAATGCATGGCGGCAACCCCGCCACTATATGGCTTCACATGTATATCCTTAAAGCCCGCTTCTTGGAACATTCCTGCAAGCTCCTTCATACCCGGGAAATCTCTTGCAGATTCCTGAAGCCAGGAATATTCACTAAAGCTTTTGGCAAAGACCTTACCGAACAAAGGCATCACAAATCGGAAATATGCGTAGTACATCTGTTTGAATCCGAACATGGTCGGTTGAGAGGTTTCAAGGCAAACCGCCATTCCACCAGGCTTAACAACACGGTTCATTTCTTTTAGGACGTGTAGATAGTCAGGTACATTTCGTAAACCGAAACCTATCGTCACATAATCAAATGTGTTATCGTCGAAAGGCAGTTCCATTGCGTTCCCATGAATCAGTTCGATGTTGTTTGTATGTTTAACTTTTTCTTTTCCGATGGAAAGCATATTTTGACTGAAGTCCAGCCCTACGACACTGCCGGAATCACCGACTTTTTCTCCTATGGCCAATGTCCAGTCCGCGGTTCCGCAGCAAACGTCAAGAGCCTTGGAACCAGGCTTCACATTCATATGCTTCATCGTATCTTTTCTCCACTTCTTATGCTGTTGAAAACTGATTACCGAGTTCATCTTGTCATAATTGGAGTAAATTTTTTCAAATACTCCGTGGACTTTTTGTTCTTTCGACTGCTGCATGTCGTATTACCCTTCTTCCGCGTATAGTTTGGTCATAGGTTCAGGCTGCACATAAGGTAACAGCTCTACAATAAGCTTCTTAAAATAGGGCGTCACCGGCTCGATTGTCTCTAACTGAGCTTGGACCCTTTTCTTTGTCCGTTCAATGAGTCCATCTATTTGAGATAGCAAATGTCCGGTCTCATCCTTTGTTAAGTGTAAAGACCGTTCTTCCTGATCGGTACTGCCTGACAAAATGGATAACGCCTTGATAAAGCTTGTATTCTGTGAATGTCCGAGACTGATTTTCTCCTGAACAAGCTTCTTATAGAGCAGCGCCTCCTCAACGATCCCAATCCATTGATTATCTTCAAAAAACCGAAAGAAGTTGGAAACAATCGCTGATTCTCTCATTTTCACTCTCTTCATGAGTTCATCAAGATTTTTATGTCCGTCTTTGTAAATGGAAATTTTGCTTTCGTTTACTTCTTTAATCGCTTTTGCTAAATTCGAAATAAGTTCTACATCATCTGTTTCTGCGAGAATCTTATAATAGAGGCTGCTAAAGTAAACCCCTGCAAGAACCGTCAGCTGCCTTTCCTTCAAGGGATCACGCTCAGAAATTGTAACCTTTTCATGAGTATCAAGGGCTATCTGCAATAACATGGCAGTCGAAATCCACTGTACAACTTCTTTACTGATCGCCCTTCCTTCACTTACGAAAGGCAGAAGCAGAAAATAGATTCTGTCCCGGTCAATATACGGTTGATCTATGTATTCCTTTAGATAAGAGTGATGCAACTGCTTTTCTATGTATTGATGAATGATATTCGCTTGATGGTTACAATCAATGAATTTCATACCCTTTAATCCCCATTTCTTCTATGTATCAGTCTATAAATTTCAGCATTAGGTATTATACCATAAAATCCTCCACAATAGGGAGCATGAGACTCATCTCCATCAAGCAGATTATAACAAAGGGGACGACCACGAAGCCAAAGACTTCTTAGTCCGTCCCACCATTATTCTTCTCTATCCGTAAAATTCAGAATAGAGATTATTTCTTGTTATCACTTTCAACTTCGCCGTAGCTGGTGACGATTGTGGCTTTTCCTCTTACTTTAATCGCAGATGTGTGATCCGTAAATTGGGCAATCATCACTTCACCTTTATCCAATTTTTCTGAATGATGAAACCTGGTGTCAGTTCCTCTTGTCAGCCCGATCACGTTTACACCGTCTTCAATTGCTTTAATGACAATATAATCATTTGAATTCATCAGTCGTCACTCCTAATTCTTTATAAAAGAAAGCACTTCGCTGCGTGCCTGAGAGTCCTCTTTAAACGTACCTCTTACCGCTGTTGTCACTGTACTTGAGCCCGGCTTCTTCACACCACGCATCGTCATGCACATATGCTCGGCTTCGACAACGACCATGGCACCGTGAGGAAGAAGGGTTTCCATGATCGTATCCGCCACTGTTGACGTGATTCTTTCCTGAAGCTGAGGACGTTTAGCAACAGATTCAACAGCCCTTGCAAGTTTACTTAATCCTGCTACACGGCCATCTCTTGGAATATAAGCAACATGGGCTTTTCCATAGAATGGTACCAGGTGGTGCTCGCACATTGAGTAGAAAGGAATATCCTTCACTAGCACAAGCTCTTCGTGTTCTTCACTGAATATGGTTTCAAAGTATTCTTTGGGGTCGTGACCGAGTCCAGAGAACACTTCTGCATACATTTTCGCCACGCGCTTTGGCGTATCTAATAAACCTTCTCTATTAGGATTCTCTCCAATAGCTTCTAATATTAATCGAACTGCTTCTTCTATTTGGCCATGATTGACTTGTGCCATAATGTTGTCCTCCTAAAATAACTTAAAGAAATAGTAACATTGTTAATATTAGCACAAGCCCATAATGTCATCAAAGACTAGTGCTTTAGAAGTTATATAATAATATAAAATCATCAATAAAAGAAGAACATTTCATACATAATTTTGAGGAGAACATTTCATACTATTAATGAGAATAACAAAAAAGGCCGCATATTCATGCGACCTTTTCGTTACGCTCAAAGTATGTAATTATTTTACAGCTTCTTTAAGCGCTTTACCTGGTTTGAAAGCAGGTACTTTGCTAGCTGAGATTTCGATCTCTTCACCTGTTTGTGGGTTGCGACCTTTACGGGCTGCACGCTCACGTACTTCGAAGTTACCGAATCCGATTAATTGTACTTTATCACCGTTTGCAAGTGAATTTTGAATTGTATCGAAAACAGCGTCAACCGCTTTAGTAGCGTCCTTCTTAGATAGCTCAGCAGCTTCTGCAACAGCATTGATTAGTTCTGTCTTATTCATGCCATTCACCTCCTCCCAAGGAAATGTCTCAGTCATGATTCATTTACTTTAATATCATTAGTAAACAACTTTAGCGAATTCTATACATTAAATGTAGAAAAAACGCTTGAAAACGTTGTTGAATCAATATTCAACAACAATTCTGTTAAAAGATTATCACAATAGATTGACCTTAGCAAGAACAAATCAAGAAATAATGGGAATCTTTTCTTATTTGAAACACAAATGTAATAGAATCACCCTCTATCCCTTTACTCTTGCACTATATTCAACCTATCACTTCTTTTAGATGACTGCAACTTATACCTTCACCTGTCAGGTACTCTATCTTACTTCCCAACCTCGGAATCCCTTAAACATCAATCCCTATTCACCTCCGCGATGCATATCCTTCAAAATGATCTATTTAATGAAATGTTCATTTCAAGAACCCATGTGTACCAAGGGTTTAGTGCTTCCTTATTTGTTTTCGCACCTTTTCCTTACGTACTGAAATTTTATAAATATACAGTGTGAAATTCAGCAATCCAATATCAAAATCAAACAAAAAATTCAAACCTATAGTGATGGTTACAAAAAACCAAAATAAAAAAGACCCTCCTAAGAAGGTCAAAAGCTTTTATAATATGATGGCGATTAATCCACCTGATCCTTCATTGATAATTCTTTCTAAGGTATCCTTGAGTTTATATCTTGCATTCTCAGGCATTAAGGATAGTTTAGCCTGAATCCCTTCTCTTACGATAGAACTTAAGCTTCTTCCGAAGATATCGGAATTCCAGATGGATAAAGGATCATCTTCGAAATCCTGCATCAAGTAGCGCACCAGTTCTTCGCTTTGCTTTTCTGTACCGATGATTGGTTCGAACTTAGACTGTACATCTACTTTTATCATGTGTATCGATGGAGCCACCGCTTTCAAGCTGACTCCGAACCTTGCGCCCTGTCTGATGATTTCAGGTTCATCGAGGCTCATATCATTCAATGATGGAGCGGCGATGCCGTATCCTGTCTGCTTCACCATTCTCAATGCATCAGAAATCTGATCATATTCCGCTTTGGCATGAGCGAAATCCTGCATTAATTCCAGGAGATGATCTTTCCCTCGAATTTCCACTCCCACAATCTCCTTAAGGACTTCATCGTATAGTTCATCTGGAGCATACAAGTCGATTTCCGCAATCCCCTGCCCCATATCAATACCGGCAAGCCCGGCACGTTCGATATGATCGAATTCACTGAAATAATGAACTACACGGTCCACATCCCTGAGGCGCTTAATATCCTTGACTGTTTCCTTAACAGCTTCCTGATAGTTCTGCCTTAACCAATGCTCTTCTTTTAGTACCATTACCCAGCTAGGAAGATTGACATTCACTTCAAGTACCGGGAATTCAAATAGCGCTTCTCTAAGTACATTGAGAACATCCGAGTCCCTCATGCTTTCCACACTCATCGCGAGAACTGGAATGTCGTACTTATCCTGCAGTTTCATTCTCAGGTCTTCTGTCTCAGGTGCATGTGGCCTTGCCGAGTTGATGACCATGATAAATGGCTTACCTACCTCTTTCAGTTCCTCAATGACACGTTCTTCAGCCTCAATATAGTCACCTCTGCCAATTTCCCCGATGGAGCCGTCTGTTGTTACAACCACTCCGATCGTAGAATGTTCCTGGATGACTTTCCGTGTACCGATCTCGGCGGCTTCATGGAATGGAATAGGCTCTTCATACCATGGGGTATTGATCATTCTAGGGCCATTTTCATCTTCATATCCTTTAGCACCCGGGACAGTATATCCCACACAATCTACCAATCTAATATTCACTTCAAGACCTTCATCGACGTGAACAGAGATGGCTTGATTTGGAACAAACTTCGGTTCAGTCGTCATGATGGTTCTGCCTGCAGCACTTTGAGGCAACTCATCCTGCGCTCTTGCACGTTCTGATTCGCTTGCGATGTTAGGAAGGACGACAAGTTCCATGAACTTCTTGATGAATGTTGATTTTCCTGTTCTAACCGCTCCTACCACACCTAAATAGATATCTCCGCCTGTTCTTTCGGCAATGTCTTTAAATAGATCGACTCTTTCCAAGAGATTCCCTCCCATCTTATATTCCAGGGATGTTTCATCCGTGTATTCTGTGTCTCACATTCTATATTTATGATGTTGTCCCAACGACTTATGACTATTAATATGCTATTTTCCCCCCCTTATGAGTAAAAGTGAAAAATTTATTATGTCTTTAGCATTTATGATCATTTGTTTTGATGAAATAACCCTATAAAGGATGACATAAAAAAATAATAACCCTTCCCTTACAATATATTTTGCAAGGAAAGGGTTATGCCTATTTTGTCATAAAGACAGGTTCGTTATTTTCATCGATCGTATACGGTAAGGAATATGCAGGAACAAAATATGTGTCATCCACAAGTAAATTCCGGATATCTTCACCCATTTTATATTTTTCATTACTGGATTTAAGCTTTTCAAATAAGTCCATGGAGTAATCCACAAAGATATCACCGTCCCCGTTAATGACCAGAGGAAGGTTTTTATTTGAGTATGGGCTATTCACGTATACTTCATCGTCATAGCCGAGCTCCTTATAATTCAATGTATAGACATTGGTTGCTACCTCTTTTTTAAAAGGAGGATAGTCCTGAGCTTGGATCCTTATTTTTAATTCTCTGATTTGTTCAGCCATTCGAAGATCGAATATCTTGACTTGGGGTTTTTCTTCCACATTTACCAGGACATATTGAAAAATACCACCGTTTTCAAACGCATTCCCTGGAATTTCAGGTAGGAATCTTGGTGACAATTTTCTAAAATCAATCGGATATTTTTGATAAATCGGAGTACCCTGGTCCCTGGTCTTAATCGGAAGCAGTCCACTGTTGTCCTTTTGATAGGTTTCCACTGCGTCTTGTACTGTCTTCACCTGGGTTTCATAAGGAATCTGATTTTGACTTAGCTCTTTCTCCGGGTACAAACAACCTGAAAGTACACTCATCGTCAGTACAAGAAGAAATGCTGATATACTAAAGCGCTTCAATCTAAAACGTCCTTTCAATCGGGCGGCCCCTAATTGGTGGGTCCGCTGAATACTATATAAATCATCATAAGTCCACCAGCGATCATCAGTATGTATGCCATAAATGCAGTGATAAAGCGCAGGAATTTCTGCTTTATCTTATACCTGCTGAAATAGATCGTTAATATGGCAAAAAACATGAATCCCATTGATGCAAACGAAATCCACATCTTCGTCATTGAATCCAAAGTACATCCCTCCTGTTATCGAATGTATTATATCATAAGATTTTTACTAAAGAATAGAAAAGAATGGTTGTTCATGAATCTGTTATAAACCTCATGTGGCTTTTCCCAGTTTCTTTACTAAACATCAAAAAAAAGCTTCTCAAGTATTTTAACATCCAAGACGTCAAAATACTCGAGGAGCTCTAAATAAGGGAGACCTACCCATCCATAGGCAAAGCTGTATATATTCATGACAGTGTATGCAGGAGTGTCAGTGTTCGCATCCTCGAATGCCTATTATTTCAAGGATTAATTCTGCATTTATCAGAAATGGCTAATCTAGATCTCTTTATTTTTTCAGGATCAGGTTAAACGTTCACCAAGAATATTCACCAGGTCTTCCATTTCATTCGTTTTCACACGACCCATTAAATGGTCAACTGCTTCTTTCGCTTCGACTTTATTGAAAAGGACATCGTAAAGTGCATCTGTAATCGGCATATTCACTTCATATTTCTCAGCGAGCTGGTGAGCAGCTTTCGTCGTGCGTACCCCTTCCACAACCATACCCATGTTGGCAAGGACCTCATCAAGGTTATGACCCTTCCCAAGCATGTTTCCGGCTCTCCAGTTTCTTGAATGCACACTTGTACAGGTCACGATGAGATCACCAATACCTGTTAAACCTGAAAACGTTAATGGATTTGCACCCATTTTGGTTCCCAAACGAGCGATTTCCGCAAGTCCACGAGTAATAAGGGCCGCTTTGGCATTATCTCCATACCCCAAACCATCAGTAATTCCTGCTGCTAAGGCAATAATATTCTTTAAAGCTCCGCCGATTTCCACACCGAGCATATCGGGGTTTGTATATACTCGGAAATTCATATTCATGAAAAGATCCTGGACTTCTTCAGCTGCCTTCATATCCTTAGAAGAAACAGTAACAGTCGTCGGATGCCTTAAGCTCACTTCTTCTGCGTGACTTGGTCCCGACAATACCACTACTGTATGTAAATTAGCAGGTGACATTTCATCTTCGATCAATTCCGAAATTCTGAGAAGGGAATCAGGTTCAACCCCCTTACTTACATGAACAACGGTCAACGGTGCACGTTGAACCTCTTGAATTTGCCCGAGAACCTCCCGGATTGCTTTCGTAGGTACTGCCAGAATAATGGTATCAACGCCATCTAACGACTCTCTTAAGTCATGATACCCTTTAATGGTTTCCGGGAGCTCGATTTCTTTCAAATACTTTTCATTGGTATGCATAGAGTTGATTTCATCAATTTGCTCTTTCTTGTGGCCCCACAGTCTGACTTCCAATCCATTATCAGCAAGGACCATTGCAAGAGCGGTACCCCAGCTGCCTGCTCCAACTACTGTTACTTTTTTTGAACTTTTCATTTTTTTCACCCACCTTATTATTTTCTTGCACGGGCAATAATACGAATAGGGGTTCCTTCAAATCCGAATGCATCACGAATTCTATTTTCCAAGAAGCGTTCATAAGAGAAATGCATTAATTCAGGGTCATTCACAAATACGACGAATGTAGGAGGCTTCACTGCCACCTGTGTAGCATAGTAAATTCGGAGTCTCTTACCATTATCCGTCGGTGTTGGATTCATTGCAACAGCATCCATGACCACTTCATTCAACACACTGGATTGTACACGCATGGCGTGATTTTCACTTGCCGTATTAATGATTGGCAGCAGCGTGTGAATGCGTTTTTTTGTTTTCGCAGAAAGGAAAACAATTGGGGCATAGTCAAGGAATTGGAAGTGTTCCCTGATATTCTTTTCCCATTTATTCATCGTTTTCTCGTCTTTATCCACAGCATCCCATTTATTCACGACAATCACGACCGCACGCCCTGCATCGTGGGCATACCCTGCAATTTTCTTGTCTTGCTCGATGATTCCCTCTTCACCGTCAATGACTGATAGAACGACATCTGATCGCTCAATGGCTCTGAGGGCTCTTAACACACTGTATTTCTCAGTTGTTTCATATACTTTACCTTTTTTCCTCATACCTGCCGTATCAATGATGACATAGTCCTGTCCATCATAGGAATAAGAGGAGTCAATTGCATCCCTTGTCGTACCTGCAACGTTACTTACAATGACTCGGTCTTCTCCTAGCAAGGCGTTGACTAAAGATGATTTTCCTACGTTCGGACGTCCGATTAAAGAAAATTTGATGACATCTTCCGCATAATCTTCTTCCTCTTCATGCTTGAAGTTTTTGACGACTTCATCGAGAAGATCCCCTAAACCAAGTCCGTGGGAACCTGAAATGGGATACGGTTCACCAAATCCCAGAGAGTAAAAATCATATATCATCTCTCTCATTTCAGGATTATCGATTTTATTAATTCCAAGAACGACCGGTTTCTTGGAACGATATAGAATTTTGGCTACAATTTCATCAGCGGCAGTGACACCTTCACGGCCATTAGTCAAGAAAACGATAACGTCGGCTTCATCTATTGCAATTTCAGCTTGTTGTCTGATCTGATCCAGGAATGGTTCATTCCCCAGTTCAATCCCGCCGGTATCAATGATATTAAATTCATGCGTCAGCCACTCTGCAGAACTATATATACGGTCTCTTGTTACACCAGGTACATCTTCAACGATGGATATTCTTTCTCCAACAATTCTATTAAAGATCGTGGACTTTCCAACGTTCGGACGCCCTACGATTGCTACTACTGGTTTTGTCACGCTATTCACCCTTTCTGTAAGAAGTTGTCCTTTTCTTACATTTCCTCATTTTAAGCCTTTTCAATCATGGTCATGTTATGCATAAGAAGGACTGGCCCTTAAGGTATTGTTTCCTTATGGGACAGTCCCCCCTAACTTTACTATTTTATCAATAAAAGAATAAACTAGCAATCAATGTTTTACAACAATGAAGAGTCCTTCATCGATTTCGTGGGCGATCCCATCAAGAATGGCCTCTAAGTTCGCGCATATTTTTTGTAGTTCTTCATCCGTTTTACAATAGAAGACACTTGTTCCACTAGGTACTCTTTCAGGTGTTGTCGTCACCGTTGCAAGAATGAATTTCTGTATAGTTGTACTCATTCTAATTTACTCCCCTCCTGATTCGCTTTCGACTCAGACGGCATCCTTATAGCATTTTCCAGCGTTGGTACCTGACCAAGAATGGCAATCGCTTTCTCTACATCCTTTCGTTGAGGGAGAACAAATACCCCGATTCTTCCATCATCCAGATCCCTCTTAGCCAGTGGAGTTAGAGCAGGGGTTCCTGAATCCTTAAAAATCCCCAGTGAAGTGGACATATCATGGAGAATGGCTTGCCGTTGACCCAAATTGGCAACCGTCGATCGTGCATCAAAGGATTTGGGTGAAAGGATAAAACCCATTCCATACCGTAAAATCTCTTCCTGCCTTACTTTCAGACCAATATTCATTATGTAGATATTATCAACATATAATCCCGCTCCATCAAAATGAGGCTTAACATATTCTATGTTAACAATATCCTTCAACCTTCCACCCGCCATTAGTTTATGAGCAAGGACCATGCAGACTGCACTGATTACTAATGCAGCATATACGTTCAAAACGATATACGCAATCGTCGCAAGAAGAGAGGTGAAAATGACTAAGTAGTTTCTACTTTCAAACGCAATGGCAATCCCTTCAATGTAGGTAGCCCCTCTTGGGACGAGTTCATAAGCGTCAAGCTCAGTCAATGTGTTTCTCTCCATATTTCTCACATCACGGAACTGAGATGCCGCGACAGTCAAGAACGTAATCGCAGTGAAATTCTCCTCCAATAAAGCAGGAATTGCAATAGTGCCGAGGCCTGCCGCAATGAACCCAAGTGCTATATGTATAATCTTCCCATGCAGATACGTTGGATATTGGCGATAGTCTGTACGGAGCATATAAATTCTCGTCAAGGTCCCTACAACCACACCAAAAATCACCGGATACACATATACATTCATAGATTTTTCATTTCCCCTTTATTTGTTTGTGCCTTAATATTAATGAACTGATTTAATTCTCCCAACAACTTCAAGGCGATAAGAAACCCCATGGAAAGGGCCAGCATATCAAGGTAGACTGGACCTCCTGTAGAATAAGAAAATCCGATTTTATTTAGCGGAATAGAGAGAAAAAAATCGCCAATCACACTGCTCCCCATTATCGCTATTGCTCGCAGCATAAAAAGGGAAGAATCTCCATAAAAAAGAATACATACCAGAACAAACGATAAAGAAATGATGAGATCACGATCCAAGAACATTAGAACAGGGTCATAAATCGCCAATAACCCAATACCTGCATAACACATTCCCATAGTCAGAACGGCAATAAGCATATATAATTTTTTCCTTAAGCTCAGTTTTCTAATATACAAGATACAAATGAGTGCTAAAACAATGGCTGATACCCCTACCTCCACAGAACCTGTTTGTATTCCGTAGGGGAATACACAGATGAGCAGTAAACACATGAACGAATAACGGAAGCGATGTGGATGAGATCTCCTTAATAAAAAAGTTGCATAAATCCAAATTCCCCAAAGTAACCATAAATACAAAATCCCATCCATAGACAATCTCTCCCTCCTATTATCTACATTATGGAAAATCTTTATGTATCTCATTCATGTATGAATAAACTTTTCAAAGAAAAAATAAAGAAAGGAGGTGTTTTCGAGTGGGTAAAGACCGTCAAGAAAAGAAACTGAAACAAAGCAAAAGAGTGGAATCAGACAGAGATCAAGGATTGCATTATAAAGGAGCAACGAGCCTGCAAGGTGCGGAAGAAACAAAAAAATAAACCCGGTACAATAAAAAAAGAACGAATTCTCAATCTGAGAATTCGTTCTTTTTTATTGATTAAGCGTTCTATTGCTATATCTTTCAGGCTTTAGACCTCTTACATGGAGCCAATGATATACGTTGCCCGATAACACCATTGGTACGCTATGAAGATCTTCAATCCGTCTGCACCCCAAAGCACACATTAAAAACTGAATGTCTGTATGAATTTGTTTCACTTCATCAATGGTATCGTTTAGACCTGATTCCAGAAGCTGTTTGAGAATGACTCCGGCCATTCCTGCTGCAGATGCCCCTAAACCCAAAGACTTAACGATATCTAAGCTGTTTTGGATACCACCTGATGCAAGGATCGGCTTCGATGATGCTGCATGACTTTCAGCGATCGATATGGCAGTGGGAATCCCCCAATCATTGAAGAAATCCAACATACGCTTTCGCCGTTTATTTTCGATTTTCGAGAAGTTCGTTCCCCCAAAGCCTCCTATATCAATGGCTGTAATATTCGAGTGAGACAAGGATTTGGCAGCTTCTGCACTGATTCCAAAACCCGTCTCTTTGACAATGACAGGAACTGGAATATTCTCGGCAACCTCCAGGATTCTTTCCAAAGCCCCTCTGAAGTCACGGTCTCCTTCAGGCATGGTTAATTCTTGAATCACATTCAAATGAATCTGCAAAGCGTTGGCTTCAATCATCTCCACAGCATCTTTTGCCTGTTGAACCGTTGCCTCACTGCCTAAATTCCCCAAAATCATCCCATTCGGGTTATGCTTCCGGACAATTTCATACGTTTTTCTTTCATCTCGTTCTTTAAGTGCTGACATTTGGGAGCCTACAGCGATCGCAAGCCCCGTTTCCCTGGAAAGGATCGATAATTCTTTATTGATTTCTAAAGTGGTCACTCCACCGCCACCCGTCATAGCATTTATAAAAATTGGCGAACTCCAGTTAAGTTCGCCAATTTTAGTTTGTAGATGAATCTCATCTACTGCTATATTCGGTAAGCTTTGGTGGACAAAAGCCACTTCATCAAAACCCGTCCTTCTTTGTTGACCGGTTGATAAAGCATAATTAATGTGGTCTTGCTTTCTTTGAGCTCTCGTCACCATTCATCACCATTACTTAAGATCTTTTAGTTTATCTCCAATCATTTCTCCTAATTGGAAGCCGGTATTTTCCTCCGGCATTTCGTAATCCGTTACTTCTTCTTCTTTTTCTTCAAGAGCCTTGATGCTTAAAGATAAGCGTTGTTCATTTTCATTCACATCGAGTACCTTCACTTTAACATTCTGATTTTCTTGCAATACTTCATGTGGGGTACCGATATGTTTGTGTGAAATTTGAGAAATATGAACAAGCCCTTCAACACCAGGTAATACCTCGACAAATGCACCATAAGAAACCAGGCGTTTTACGACCCCGTCCAACACACTGCCTTTTGGAGCCTTCCCGGAAATATCACTCCATGGCCCCGGCAGGGTTTCTTTAATGGATAAAGAGATACGCTCGTTGTCACGATCAACACTCAGCACTTTCACCTGTACTTTTTGCCCCTCTGTTACAACATCGGAAGGCTTTTCGACATGCTCGTGGGATAATTGGGAAATATGAACAAGTCCATCAACACCGCCGATATCTACAAATGCACCAAAATCCGTTATGCGCTGCACTGTTCCCTCAAGAACGGCACCCGCTTCAATATCCGTTAGTAACTTTTTCTTTTGTTGCTGCTTTTCTGCTTCCACAACAGCACGATGGGAAAGGATCAAACGATTTTTTTCCTGATCCAGTTCAACAATTTTGAAGGTTAATGTTTTATCCTTATAGTCCGAAAAATCCTCGACATAGTAATCTTCGACTAAAGAGGCGGGAACAAATCCCCTAACTCCAAGGTCAACGACAAGGCCACCCTTTACAACATCCTTCACTTCCGCTTCAAAGACGTCTCCATTTTCAAAGCGGATCTTCATTTCTTCCCATGCCTTTTCAGCATCCACTTTTCGTTTGGAAAGAACTAGAAGCTCTTCTTCCACTTTAGTCACGATTAACTCAAGTACATCCCCTTCACTGACTACATCAGAAGCTTTTTCGATATGAAGGCTTGAGAGTTCACTAATTGGAATGATGCCATCCACTTTGCTATCTTGAACGTCAACTAAGACCTGTTTTTCTTCAACCTTAGTAACTGTCCCTTTCACTTTTTCACCAATTTCAAGATTCTTCACTTCAATTCCATTCATGTCTTCCATTATGTACTCCTCCTTAATCCATGACTACAAAGATTTTGATAATTGTGAGACTTCGCAATTAAAAATTTTCTTTCTACTAACTTCTAATAAATACTACTTTTTGTCAAGCGGGAAACCTTATATTATTGATACTCATGTATCAGCTTTTCAATATGTTTCATAATGATTTCCGTCGTTTTCTCGGCATTTAATCTTTCTTCACGAATACTTTCCATTTCGATCGGAGGTCCGAATACAACCTTCAATTTCTTAAACGGTTTGTAAGGTCCGATGATAGCACAAGGGATAACGTACGCCTCAGACCGTAGAGCAAAGAAGCCGGCACCGGCCAATCCCTTGCCGATTTGACCTGTTTTACTTCTAGTACCCTCTGGGAACAATCCTAAAACATCTCCCTGTTTCAAAACCTGTAATCCTTTTCGGAGTGCTTCCCTGTCACTCATCCCCCTTTTTACGGGGAAGGCACGTATGCCGGGCAGGAGTTTCCCCAGTAGGGGAACATTGAACAGCTCTTCTTTAGCCATGAAGGACACGGGTCTTGGTGCGGAGATCCCGACTACAGGCGGGTCCAGATTATCAATATGATTGGTGCACAGAAGGACCCCGCCGTCTTTCGGGAAATGTTCCAACCCCATTACCTCGATTCGATATAAAGGAGAAAGAATCGACTTAACAAGACCTCTGGCAAAGGTATATAGATTCACTTTAACCTTTCCTTTCTACTAACATCATAATTTGAGCCACCACTTCTGATATGGACAGGGAAGTGGTGTCTATTTCTGTCGCGTCTGCAGCTTTTTTCAGCGGGGCCACTTCCCTTTCAGAATCTATCTTGTCCCGGAGGGCAATTTCTTGTTTTAATTGTTCGAGATCAGAAGAATAGCCTTTAGAGATATTTTCTTCATGTCTCCTTTGTGCCCTCTCATTCACACTTGCAAGTAGGAATATCTTGATTTCTGCATCCGGAATCACATGGGTGCCGATATCCCTTCCGTCCATCACGACAGCCCCCTCCTTCGCCAGCAGTTGCTGACGCTTCACCATTTCTTCCCTTACCCGGGAATGAACGGCCACATGGGATACTGAATTGGTTACAGATGCCTGACGAATTTCCTCGGTTACATCTTTCCCGTCAAGGAAGACAAGCTGCCCCGTCTCCGAAGGTTCAAGTTCGATCGTGGTTTTGGACAATAAATCATTTAATGCATACTCATCATGCAAGTCTACGTTGTCAGTCAAAGCTTTATACGTTAAAGAGCGGTACATCGCCCCGGTATCAATATAAAGATAAGATAATTTCCCTGCCACTATTTTTGCCACAGTGCTTTTCCCTGCAGCTGCAGGACCATCGATTGCAATTCTAAATTTTTTCAATTCATCCACCTACTTATGTTCCTAATAATTTACTTACCCATTTTAACATAAATCTCACATTTCGTTTATAGATTCTTTCTTTTGAGGTGTTCGTCTTGGAATACAGCATTCAAGAAAAATAGAGCAGGGATCAATCGCCTGCTCTAGCGTGTTAGGGTTTCTACAATCTCACTGTATTCCATTTTTTCCACCCCTTCATAAAAAACGATCTTATGAAGCTCAGGGAGGATATTCATTTGATGGAATACAAATTGAACCGCTAATAATAGGATAAAGTGCATGATGGCTAATTTGATTAAGATTCTTTCTACCCTTTTCATTTATATCACCCTTTTTCCATTCTAAGAAAAAGTATGTGTACATTTTGGGATTTTATTCAAGTAAGCCCTTTTTTCTCAGGTCGAGCTGTCTTTCGAAACAATACCGTAATATAAGCTGTCGCTGATTTTCGGATAAGTGAACAAATTCGATGCTTGCAATCAGCTTATGTTCCTTCTCCCAGACACGGATCACCTTGCCTGCAATCTCCACATACTGGCACTCTCCTGTTTGCATAGGCAACACGATGATCGTTGACAGCTTTGTTCCACTTTCAATATCCATCCCTTCCCTCACCACCACTGCACAGCCTCCGGCACTGAGATCTTCCGTAATGGTCGGGTAAAACCGTTCATTGATCTTTAACGAGATATCTGTATTCGCCTCTACACGAACGAATTGTCTCCTTTGGACTTTAACCAACCCTTCATCCCCGGGATAATGCAGGTGGATCATCGGTATCTTAGATAATTTGCGTCCCATCACTTCCGTTTCAAACATCAGGACCGTCTGTTCATTGATGGTGAAGCTAGCTTTAAGCTGCGTACCATCGATTAAAAAAATGGCTTTCTCCGTTTTCGTATGGATGGGATAATCAATATAAATCCCTTCCTGAGAAAGTTCTACGACCCTGCACCTATATAGATCAAATGTGTCATTATGTATAGGTTCCAATTGCAATGTGGTACCTGCTTTTATCATAGTCCTAAATTCCTACTTTCCCCATTTATGTATCTATATTATGTCATGCCGAACCTCACCTTTCCAGACCTTTTTTAACTTCATTTTGAATTTCCCAATAAAAGAAGAGGGACGGACCTCCCCTTCTGGAGGTCCGTCCCTCTAAGTGTCAAACGACTTCTTCGTAAATGGGTTCTGCTTTTTTGAGTCTTTCCACTTTTTCTTCTTCCCCTGTGTCTGCATTAACGAATATTCTATAGGTATCTTTACCTAGCATCCCTAAGAATTCATAACATAATACTTCTTCGTTCAGGTCGTTCACAATTACAGCCTGACGCTCTTCCATTATTTTCAGATTAGGGTTCGTCGTTTCTTTCGCCTCTGCTTTTGTCATAGAAGCTTCAGGGATTTCTCTTTCATGATTATTTTTTAAGTATTCTTCCGCTGCAAAACCTACAATTTGTCCATTATCCAAGGCTACCTTGATTTTGACTGAGTCTGGATAGATCCTCACTCCATCCAAAACCGTCACGTATGTGAAAATACCGATATTATCATACTGTGCACTTTCAAACATCTCTAACTTTTGGAAATTGTTTTCTTTTAGGAAAGTTGTCGCTTTTTCCGCTGCCTTGTTCAAGCTGATCCTTGGTTCCTTAATTTTACGATTGTTGATATACCAGATCGGATATCCCCCTTTTTGGGTGACATCCATGCTCGCTTCCGTATTTCCATTTCCGATCGAGACACTATAGAATTTGTAATCGGATCCTTTTCCACTTTTTGATACTTTTGCATCCTTTGATTTAGGGATACCGGAATATTTACGTAAAATTTTGACTGCTTCCTCTTTGGAAATCTCTTTACCTTTTAGCTTTTTAAAGTTTTGATCTTTTTTCTCAGTATTAACAAAAGTGGTCGTTCCAAAATTCGCTTCATCATACCCGGATACATTTTTCTCGACGGTTTTGAATCCATCGATAATCGTGTTATCGGTCTGCTCATTACCAGAAGCCAGAGCCATTTCAACATCCATCCATCGTAAATTATTTTCCATTACCAGATGCTGGACTTTCCTTAATTGATTCTGTATATCGGCACTTTGTTCATATAAATTTTGCAAAGATTTATATTCTTTATCCGATAAAGGATTCTTATCTAAATCCCTTACCGCAACGCGATAACTGAAATCACCGATATTACTTAAGAATTCTTCCGTTTTATTGAAGGGGAGCAGTGTTAAGGGAAGCTGTCCGACATCACTGTGTGCCTGGGAAGTTAGTCTCCAGACGTCGGCAAGGGCGGGTGACAGTGATTTTCTTGAATTCATGGCGAGGGTCGACCCGATCTTATCATGAAGTAGATCCACCTGATAAGTTAACTCATGAAATGCTCTTTGGTAGTTATTTTCAGCATTGATCAATATCGCATTTTTCTCCTGGTGTTCCTGATATCCCCAAAAAGCGGTCCCCGCTACACCGAGGACGAGCACCGTAATTAAAATGACACGTACCAATTTCCTTCACCTCTTTAACTACAGAATATGTGTTTTCCAATTTTCTTGATTTGTGGACGCGACCATATCCACTTGCTTGTTGCCGTCGCAGGATTAAAGTAATATAGGGCACTGGAAGATGGATCCCAACCATTAATGGCATCCAAGACCGCTTCTTTCGCCTTTTCATTCGGAGTCAGCCAGATTTGACCGTCGGCAACTGCTGTAAAGGCTCCCGGTTCAAAAATCACTCCTGCCGCCGTGTTTGGAAAAGCAGAGCTGTCAATTCGATTAAGAATGACTGCCGCTACAGCTACCTGACCTTCATAGGGTTCTCCACGGGACTCTCCATACACTGCATTCGCCATCAACTGAATGTCATTTTGAGAGAAACCATTCGGTGTATTTACTGCCGTTGGCTTAGAAGGTGTTGGTTTTGGAGCTGGTTTGGTTTGTGAAGTACCCTTCCCTCCTCCTCCGTCCGCCGAGCCTTTTTGCTTTTCTAAGTCTGTCCCCCCGTAATGGCTGAAGTTGTTGCCTTTTTCTATTTGTTTTTTCACAAATTCTTTATTGTACTTAGACGCCTTGGCTAGTTTCTCTTTCGTCTCCGCTCCAGCAAGGCCGTCAATTGGAAGCCCGAACTCATATTGAAAGTTGCGGAGTGCCCAATAGGTCCCCCACCCAAACACTCCATCAATATCTCCGTTATAATATCCGATATATTGAAGTCTGGATTGAAGTTCGATTACATCCTCGCCCGTTGCGCCATGCTGTATTACCTGATTTGTAAAAGCGTCTGCCTTCTCCCCTTCAGAAGAAATCATAAAGAGAGAACACATAAGCACCATGACGACTGAAGCAGATACCCATTTGAAACGACTATTCATAATGCTTTACCTCCATATCTTCAATTAACATTAACTCTAGTTTTTGTAGAGGATCCCATTTTATACAAGTGGAATAATAAAAATATAAAGGATTGTCAGTTCAGTACTTTGATAAGACACTGTAATGTCTCAGCAAAAGGGATGTAAACTATCAGAGTTATAATGAAACATGGAATAATGCATAAATTCAAACGGGAGGGTCATGATGGAGGATTATTTAGCGAAATCTTTGGATGAATGGAAAGAGGATATTTCAGAGGTATTGGATCAAATCAATACTGATTATGAGGATGTAAAAAAAGAGTTGAAGGTCTATTCTTATAAGTACGGGATTACAAAGCAGGTGATCCAATCTACGGTGAATGAAGAAATCATTGATAATATCCGTGAAATGTACCATAAACCATTTGAAGAAAAGTATAATGAATTGAAAGAATACATACGCGATTTGGATGAAAAGAGAAAAGTGTTTCAAATGTTTGTAAATAAAATAGATGAGGTGAAGAGGAAGGAAACCTCTAAAACCGATCTTGCTGCTGCATATAAATAAATCGAACCCCCGCTTTTTAATGCGGGGGTTCGATCCTTTAGGTTGAATGAAAAAGACGCCACCAAAGGGGAGCGTCTTTAAATGATTTCTTTCTTCAATTCCCCTTTGTACTTCTTCTCTGTAAGCTGGTGGGCGCTCTTCACTTTCTTTAATCCCAACCACCATAAGAAAAACATAAACGGGACCATATAGTAGATCCAGTTTTTCTCGGCAAGGAAAATATAGTTGTAGGTTCCATGTAACATGATTGGCACTGATATAGCAAGAAAAAGCCATTTATGCCTTTCTTCACTGGATGAAAACTTGGCTTTCCCCAAATAGTAGCCCATGATGACACCGAAAAGGGCATGACTTGAAACCGGCAGTATGGCCCTTCCAAATGCATGTTCAACACCATTTGCGACCAAATATAAAATATTTTCAACTGTGGCGAAGCCAAGTGATACTCCGGCACCGTATACAATACCATCATACGGTTCGTTAAAGTCTACGTGCTGAAAAATCGCAAACATCAAAATAAACCACTTAAAAAATTCTTCGAGGAACCCGGAGGAAATAAAAGCGGTAGACCAATTGGAACCAATGATTCCTTCAACTTCCAGGACATATTGTAAAAACATAATCGGAAAGGTAATAAGAGCCCCGTACATAAATGTTTTAAACACTAGCGTAATGGGTTCGGCCTCATATTGATCCCGTAAATAAAAGTAACTTAACAATGCTAATCCTGGTGCTATACCCGCTGATAAAATCACCAGCATAAAAAGTCCTCTTTTCTTTCGGTTTTCTTAATCGTATCATGTTAATGTAGGATTGGAAATAGGAATTTAAATGGTTGGAGGAATGAATGATGAAGAAAGATATTTTAGTCATACATACAGGCGGCACCATCTCAATGATGGAAGACGAACAGACAGGAGCCGTAACACCAGGAAAAGAAAACCCACTGTCAGTACAGACGTCCATTGTGTCAAACATAGCGAATCTGACAGTTGTTGAAGCATTTCATCTGCCCTCACCCCACATTACGCCGGAACATATGCAGCAGCTGAAGGAAATCATCGAAGAAAACTATAAGGAAAAGTCATTTCATGGGGTTGTCATCACCCACGGAACAGATACCCTGGAGGAAACAGCGTATTTCTTAGACTTGACCCTCCGCCTCCCCATCTCTATCGTGGTTACAGGTGCTATGAGGTCAAGCAATGAGATCGGTGCGGACGGGTTATATAATCTGATTTCATCTGTACGGGTTGCAGCAGACGACAAATCCAAGAAAAAAGGGGTTTTAGTTGTCCTGAACGACGAAATCCATTCAGCAAAAAATGTGACTAAAACCCATACAAGCAATGTATCCACCTTTCAAAGCCCACAGTATGGACCAATTGGTATCGTGACCAAAAGAGGAGTCCTCTTTCATCACCAGCCTACTTCTGAGGAACACTACGAGGTGTGTGATATATCTAAGAGGGTGACACTCATCAAGGCATATGCCGGGATGGACTCAGGTTTACTGAGAGCCATAAAGGACCTCCAATACGATGGGGTCGTCATCGAAGCATTGGGGCAGGGGAATCTTCCCCCGGAAACGGTGGCAGGCATAAATGAGCTGTTAGAAGCAAATATCCCTGTCGTATTAGTCTCCAGATGCTTCAACGGGATTGTCCAGGATATTTACGGATATTCCGGTGGCGGAAAGCAGCTAAAAGAGAAAGGTGTTATTTTCTCCAACGGGCTCAATGGACAAAAAGCTAGGATTAAACTAATGGTTTCCCTTTCCCAAACAAATAAAATGAACGAATTAGAAACGATTTTCAAAAACTAGAGTCAACACCTTCAGGATTACTATACATTATAAAAGACTAAAAAGAGGCTCTTTTCAGAGCCTCTTTCTCATAATTCTTTCTCTTCCTCTGTTACAGTCATGGATTCAGCTATCAAACCTCCGTGTAAACGGCCGTTCTCAATAAAAATTTCATTGGCATTGTTTCCGGCAGCAATCACACCTGCAATATATACACCTTCCACATTCGTTTCCATCGTTACTGGATTGTGGGCGGGTCTGCCTGTTTCACTATCGATTTCTATCCCCATCTTCGTCAGAAAGCTGTGATCGGGATGATAGCCGGTCATGGCAAACACAAAATCGTTCTTGACTTCTTTCTCCTCGCCATTTACGTTGTAAATGACAGAACTGTTCGTTATTTCATCCACGCACGCATTAAATTCCATGATGACCTCACCGTTTCTCACAAGGGCATCATAATTAGGGAGGATCCAGGGCTTTACACTTTTAGAATATTCGCTTCCCCGGTATAAAACGGTAACCCTTGCCCCTGCTTTATTCAATTCAAGAGCTGCATCAACCGCTGAGTTCTTCCCTCCGATGACCACAACATCTGTGTCAAAGAACGGGTGGGCTTCTTTGAAATAATGAAACACTTTCTCTAAATCCTCTCCTGGGATACCCATATAATTTGGATTGTCATAGTAGCCCGTTGCGATGACAATCGATTTACTTCGGTATGTACCCTTAGAAGTGGAAACCGTAAAACCCCCGTCACGTTTCACGACTTTATGGACGGTTTCAAATCGGTGGATTCTTAACTTTTTACGCTTTGCCACTTCACGATAATACACTAATGCCTGATTCCTTCTTGGTTTATGTTCTTCAATGACAAAAGGAACTTCCCCGATCTCAAGCTTTTCACTCGATGAAAAGAAGGTTTGATGGGTAGGGTAGTGGTAAATCGCGTTTACGATATTCCCTTTTTCAATGATCAATGGATTGATCCCTTTTTCTTTTAAACTAATGGCCGCAGACAACCCGCACGGTCCTCCGCCTACAATGATGCATTCTTCCATTTTCAAATTCAGACACTCCTTCAATTCCTCTATCTGAATGGTCATTTTCGTCCGTTCATTTCAGATTATAAATGGGCTTTACTCAATTATTATGGAATAAGTTTGCGTCCAGGTCAAAAAGTAGCACTCAGTCTTTTTATGACCCACACCTCTATTCTGTTCATTCGTTCGGATAAAATGTGTCTCTAAAAGATTCCAAAAGAAAAAGGATGGGGTGCCGTGCACCCCATCCTTTGTTATTTATGGTCAAATCCAGCCTCTGAATCGGCAGGCTTCTGCCATTTTCCTTACGCCTACCATATAGGCGGCAAGCCTCATATCCACTCTTCTTGTTTGTGACGTTTCATAAACATTATTAAAAGAGCTGACAAGGATCTTTTCCAGTTTCTCTTCCACTTCTTCTTCAGTCCAGTAATACCCCTGATTATTCTGAACCCATTCGAAATATGAAACCGTCACACCTCCAGAAGAAGCTAATACATCGGGTACCAATAGGATACCCCGTTCCGTTAGAATCTTCGTCGCATCTAATGTTGTCGGTCCATTGGCAGCTTCGACCACGATGCTTGCCCTGATATTATGAGCATTCTTGTCTGTAATCTGATTTTCTATGGCTGCAGGCACAAGGATGTCGCAATCAAGCTCCAGAAGTTCTTCATTTGATATCGTATTATTGAATAATTTTGTAACAGTCCCGAAGCTGTCCCGTCTGTCCAATAAATAATCGATATCCAATCCATTCTCGTCATGCAAGCCGCCGTATGCATCAGAAATCCCGATCACCTTCGCCCCGGCATCATGCATGAACTTGGCAAGGAAGCTTCCTGCATTCCCGAATCCTTGAACGACGACCCTTGCTCCTTCGAGTTTGATTCCCTTTTTCTTCGCAGCCTCATGGATACAGATCGTCACCCCTTTGGCGGTAGCCGTTTCACGACCGTGAGATCCCCCCAGTACCAATGGTTTACCGGTAATGAATCCAGGAGAATTGTATTCATCAATCCGGCTGTATTCATCCATCATCCACGCCATGATTTGAGAATTTGTGAAGACATCCGGAGCCGGAATGTCTTTAGATGGACCGACAATTTGGCTGATGGCGCGTACATATCCACGGCTTAACCTCTCTAATTCTCTAAAGGACATATCACGGGGATCACAGATGATCCCTCCTTTGCCTCCCCCATATGGAAGGTCAACGATCCCGCATTTCAAGCTCATCCATATAGAAAGCGCTTTAACTTCCTTTTCCGAAACATTCGGGTGAAAGCGAATTCCGCCCTTAGTCGGCCCAACGGCATCATTATGCTGGGCACGGTATCCGGTGAATACTTTCACCTTTCCATCATCCATCCGGACAGGTATCTTAACCGTTAACATTCGTATAGGTTCTTTTAATAACTCATAAACTTCTTCTGAATATCCTAATTTATCTAATGCAAGATGAATAACCGTTTGTGTAGATTTCAGCACATCATGTTGATCTGATGCTTGATGATTTTCTTTCCCCTTTTCGGCTACCATGTATGTAAACCTCCCAGTATCCTTCACTGTTTAGCAGAACCTCGTCCGCTTTCATGACATAGTATACACGTTTGATTTCCTCTTGCAAAGAAGGAAAATTAAAAAAGGGGTATTTTTTTGAAAACGCTATCATTCCAAAAGAGGAGAGGCAGCTATGTCAGGTCTGACAAGCATAAGTTGAATTATAAAAAGGGATTTTCCGAAAGATTTTTTAATTTTAGGATCTCCAAGGCTCTAATCAACCAGTATGTGCTGAATGATTAGGAGAACTGCTCCACTTACAACTGGCGAAGGATCGATCCCCATCAACTCACGCCACACAGAAAGCGAGCTTTTGGAGCGGAAAACAAACAAAAAACACCAACAGGAATAACCTGAAAGTGCAAAATGACTAATTTTTACGAGATCCCGAATAAAACATTTATTTAAAAAGGGGGGGAAAGATTTAACTTCATTGCCAATGACTCAAAAATAAAATAATATTTTGTTAATGGTATCCCTATATAACACAGCACGTCCATATTCCATCAGGATATGCTTTGTAATCGTCGAATGCTTTCCATACTCTGCACAAATCGCATCCAGGATGAAACTGTCACCTTCAAGTAAATTCTCTACGAGTACATAATACTTTTTTTCATAGTAAAAAATACTGCATTGAATGAGGGAATTGTTCACCTTTCCCAAATCATTGATCCGTTTTAGAAGGTCGAGTAAGTCCTCGAAATCATCGAAATACACGAGCACATCGTGATCATTCATGGACTTCATCATTTCGGTTCCTTCTTCCCAGTCAGAAAAATCATCTTCTGATTCTAACGTGAGGATCATGCAGATTTCCTGGTCATCGAAAGACTCTATTTCCACAGTAATTTCCATTTGTGTTTCGATACCGAACTTTCCTTGTACCTCATCTAACATGTCTTCGAACAGGTCATGCCACATATAGGAATCTTTCCATTGGTCTTGTTCAAATAAACCTTTTTGTTCTAACTCTTCTACACTAATGGAAAATTTAATTTTATTGTCCGAAATTCTTTCGAGCTTCATCTTCGTACCCCCTAGAGTGTGACGATTTATCATCATACTATGTAAAGGGCAGTAAACAGTGCATACTCCACTTATATTTTACTTTTGAGCCATTGTTCCCACTCCGATTTAGCTTGTCCCACGATGTGTTCATCAAACTCTGCCCTTAACTCTTTTGACAGATGATCTACCGCGAATCCCCCCATTCCGATTACCAGATCCCGCCGCTCGTTCTTTAATGAGGTAACTAGGGAAAGCAGGCTGTCCACATTTTCTAAAAGGGTGCATGAGAAAAATAGAAATTTGGGATTTACTTCATCCAGAACGATATCTATATCATTTTCTTTTATACTAGATCCCAGATAAATGACCTCAAATCCTTTTCTTCGTACATATAGAGTAAAAATCAATAATCCTAATTCATGCCATTCGCCTGGACCGCAGACTGCCACTACCTTGGGTAGTATCCCATTGTGAGGGAACGAATGCATGATGATACCGATTCGTGATCTCAGAATGGAAGTGGCAAAGTGCTCATGGGCCGTCGTGATTTCACCATTTTCCCATAGATCTCCAATCCTGACGAGGAGACTTCCGAGTATATCGATAACCACTTTGTCTATTGTATATACTGAAAATGACTGATTGATCAGCTCATGGGCTTTCGTTTCATCAAAACTTAGTAAAGCTTTTAATAGATCATCGGATATGGTTTGGGTGCGATCCTTTTGTTCAGAGGAATGAAACTCATACTCTTCAAGCTCCTGTTTGTCCAGTAACGCAACGGCCTGGCTGATTGTAAAACCTTGATCGACCTTTTCAACAAGCCATTTCAGAATATTTAAATGCTGTTCAGTGTACAAACGGTGACCCGATTCATTCCTTACAGGTGCAATGATCTGATATCTTCTTTCCCAAGCCCTTAGTGTACCCGGTTGGATCCCTAAAATGGTAGACACAGCTTTAATGTTGTATTTTCCTTCTAACTTCTTCTCATTGCTCATAAAATGTCCCCCACGTATTTCTCACTTCACTAAAATTATAATCGAGAAACCTATTTGTGTAAAATTTGTATAGGTAATGAACAACAAATGTTCATTTCATTCTTTATCGATCACCAACAGGTGGGTTTCGGCCGGGGCACCCAGTCGTAAAGGAATAGCGGTGGTCCCGTAGCCATTGCTTACTAATAGGGTGGTTTGAGGGAGAATTTCAACTCTTCCTTTTTTATACATTCCCCAACCAAACAGACGAATCTGACCTCCATGAGTATGACCACTTATCATGACATCGATTCCGTCTACTTTCCGTACTTGATTCACAAGTCTTGGATCATGACTGACTAAAAGATTAAATTCATCAGGGTGTATCTCTTCAAGAGCCAAGTGATAATTTGCTCGTTGTGTACTTGCATCATCCACCCCTATCAAATTCATCTCCCCGCTATGTATAGGTACTTTTACTGATTCATTGACGACTTCGATGATTCCTTTCTCCATAAAAATCTGCTTTAACCTGTCGGTATTCACTTCATAATCATTATTTCCCCAAACGAAATACACACTCCCCAATGTAAGCAGTTTATCCAAATTTTGTTCAACCCGGGAAAAAGGCACTCCTTTTTCCAACAGGTCCCCCCCAATGATCACAAGTTCTGCTTTCCCCTTCACTTCATCAATGATTTCATCTGAAATTTCCCGTTTATGTATATCTGAAATAAAAAAGAGTGATAAGGGCTTCATGTTTTCAGGAAAGTGGGGCATCTTCACCTGATTCATGTTTACAACGTTACGACGGGCTTCATATAACATAAAAAAGAGGAGACTGACTCCCCCTGCCATTAATAAGATACTGAATTCAAGCATTATGGCCTCCTTGACGGCGAAAATCTATTGAAATAATACCATAAAAAAAGGCTGAAAAGGAAAAAATCATCGTTTGCCATACTCCATATCCGCTTAATGCATAGATTACCCCTATATGAAAAGGTATGATGCTCAGTTCTTTATGTAGTTTGCCTCTCCATAATTGAAGAATTGAATAGATCTCAACTTTTAGTACATTTACCTGAACCATTAGCCCCGTCATAAAGGCTATGGAAGCCGCAAAGAATTGCACCGGGTTCAGGACCAGTTCTACAATGAACTCTGGATTATTAAAGCTTTCAGTCGCCGGAAACCAAGTAATAAAAAGGTACCCTAAAAGAAACGTGATTATCAGTTTAACAAAATGATTGATCAAAAAAATCCCTCCCATAAATCTTATGAGAGGAATTTTGTTTCATACAGGGTTTTAATCAATTATTCATCTTCATGAATATCGAGGATCCGGAAACCGGACTTCTCCAACTTATTAAGGAATTTTTCCATATTGTCCTTCTTTTCGACCTTCAGGACTATACGGCGCAATAACTTATCAGTTTCATCAAAGGTCACCAGGGAAATCACCGATTCTGAATATTGCTGGATGATGTCACCAAGCCGGGCGATTCTTCCTTCGGTTTCTACAGAAGAGAAAGCGATGCGGACTCCCTTTTGATCCATCCCAAACGCACTTCTGAATTGATCCAGGACATCAAAACGGGTAACCAGTCCAAGGAACGTATTATCCTCACCCACCACAGGAAGAATTGGTGAATCTTTTAATTCTATCAACGCATTTTCAAATACATCCTTGTCGGTAATGTATTTTTCTGAATTCGTGATAATATCGCTCGCTTTTTTTTCCTTGAGAAAGGCTTCCTTTTCCATTCCGGAAAGGAAGAAGCTTTGATAAATATTGTAACGGGTCGCTACGCCTTTAAACTGTTCATTTGAAAGGACCGGTACCCCGTCGATTTTATGGTGCTCGAGAACCGTCAGCGTCTTTTCAATTGAATCATTTTCATCCACCACATAACATTTGTGTTTCGGTATCATGGCACTTTTAACAAACATTTGACCACCTCATCATTAATATCCTACACCTTACCTATTCAACATTTCCACTGTATATCCCTTCATATTTATGAATTTCAATAAAATAACATGTTACCATTCTTCTTCTCATATGTTGTTACGAAGGATTTTGTTCATTGGAGGGATGGTCATGCAAACATGTAATATGGCGTATTATCCGTATGTAAATCCATTCGATCCGTGTAAATCGATTACACAAAAGGTATTTTCGATGCCTCCTAATCTGATCTTGGGTTTCAACCACCAAATATAGAACCATTTCCACCAAAAGAAGCTGAAAATCGGGGACGCTATGAAAAGTGTTTTCCTTATTTTAGTCCCTACGAAAAATGAAGGGAGAGTAATCTGTTATGAAACAGCTTCCCCCCCATTATTATAAGGTATTAGAAGAACTCCAGGCAGTCGATTTCGTTATCGTTGACCTTACGCTATACCTGGATACCCATCCAGAAGATTATGAAGCTATCTCTCAATACAATATGTATGTCAAAACACGGAAACAAATTAAAAAAAAGGTCGAAAAGGAACTCGGTCCCTTAACCCATTACGGGTACAGCCCATCCAACTATCCATGGGACTGGAAGGATGCTCCGTGGCCGTGGCAAATCTGAGAAATGAAAACGATGCAGGACAATGTAGGTTCGCAGAGAAAATATTCATTACCCGGTCAGAATAAGTACATGCAACCCAAAATCGGCAACGTTTTTAAATTTTTTAGAGAGCGGGAAATCAATCACGCTCTGCTTTCTGATAATAATGGAGATAGAAGATATTTTTTGATGCATTCAATTATTTTTTGGCTCACGAGAGGTTACACGTGAGCTTTTTTCATGTGATGAGCCAAATATCTCATCATTCCCCTATCAAACAATTCAAGAATTTTTTGCTTTTTTACTTACTTCCATGAAAGAGATTAATATCCCATTCTTTTTTCATTTTATCGTAAACATCATGTCTTTTTTTCCAAGCTTCTTCTTTCCATAGATCTTTACTCCGATCGATGACCTCACATCTTAAGTCATGAAATTCCTTTTCTTTCTTCTCCTTTTTCTCATATAATATTTTGGTTGCCCCGAAAAGAACGACCAGCATAAGTGTCATGAACAAATGAAATGAACTGGAGACAAAGATGGAAAACATCGCAGCAAACGAATAAGAATAAGGTCCCAATACAAATTTCGTTATATAATAAAGAAATAAAAAAGATGCGATCAGTGTCCCCCATAATGTGTAGAGATGCAGGGTTTTTGCTTTATCAAACTTTTGTTTTTTTTCAATAAGATTATGTAGCATTTGTTCCGTTGCTTGATCTGTCCACTCCCCAAATTCCTTTCCCCCACGCCCCATTCTATCCTCTCCTTTCCTCCCTATAGTATATGAGCTTGTCCCCGGAGATAGAATCAGCACATAAAAAAAGGCCCTCTAATGAGGATCCTCCACCCACATCTTTTATCAGCCATACAATTGATTGTGCCCACGACAGGAACCCACTTCCCTGAATTCAAGAATAAGTTCATCAAAAATAGCATCCCAAGACTGCTTTTCAGCCATTTGGCGAGCGTTTCGTTTCATGTACTGAAGTCGGTCATCATTCAGCATTTCCATTATATGATGGATGAAGGACTGATATCGGTGTGCTTCCGCTATTCTCCCTGTCTCGTTATGCTCCACGATATTCGTCACCCCTCCCCTATTTGCCACTATAGCAGGCAATCCAGATGCAAAGGCTTCTAAAATGACATTTCCGAATGTCTCTGAAGCAGAAGGGAATACAAAAAGATCGGATGATGCATACGCTTCTGCCAGTTCATCCCCTGTGACATAACCTGTGAAGATGACATTTTCATCTTTGGTTTTTTCCATAAGTTCTTTCTTCACCGGTCCATCGCCTACAATGATCCATTGGATTTGATTCTTCATTTCCACGGGTAGGTGTTTGATCGTTTTTTCCAGTGTATCCAAGTCCTTTTCAGGCGCTAATCTCCCAACATAAAGGAGGATATATTTCTTAACGATATTGTATTTGACTCTTAAGCCGGAAACTCGCTTTTCAGGTGAATAGGCTGTACAATCGACCCCCCTTCCCCAGATGGATAAGTCTTTAAAGCCGCGGGCTGCCAGATGCTGCCTTGTTTCTTCTGATGGTACAAAAATTCGATCTGCCTGTGAATAAAACCATTTCATATATTTCCATAATAACGAAGATGCCCACATCATTTTGTAATAATTCAAGTATATGTCGAAGTGTGTATGGTAAGAGGATACAAGGGGGATATCCATTTTCTTTGCTCCGCGAATCCCATAGAGGCCCATTGTCAGGGGGGTGGTTACATGAATAAGAGTGGGTGAAAAATCTTTAAGCTGTTTTACAATGGTCTTTGGATTCGCAATGGCCGTCCTGCATTCCGGATAAAGAAAAAAGGGGAAACTTGTAAAAGAATATACATTAGGATAAGAGGATTGATGCTCTTGAAGATCCGGAACAAATACTTTGTATTCAATCCTTCTCTTTTCATAGTGATCCGTCAGTCTTTTTAACGTCCTTGCTACTCCGTTTACTTGCGGATAGTACGTGTCAGAAAAAAGCGCCACTCTCATATACATTACCCCTTTATGATTTTGTGTCATTTTCCCCATAAAGATTATTGATTATGAATTAAATAAAAGCACCATTGCCGTTGTAGTAAATGCAAGAAAAGCCCCCGCCAATACATCTGAAGGATAATGCACTCCCAGTACTACCCTTGAAAACCCAACAACCAAGCTCAAAGGGAAAAGAAGGAGGAACGTGACCGGGTAGTGGATCATAAAGGGGATGGTGATAGAGAAAATGGCTGTTGAATGACCTGACGGAAAGGAATGGTCCTTGAACTCATAGCCATGAATGACGGCATCTGGTAATGTCCTATATGGACGAATTCTTTTGACACTTTTTTTCACCAATCTCATCAAAATATGGCTTACGAATAGAGTAATCATCGCCACGATGACTGTATTCTTGATCCCGGTAATATATAGACCTAAAATATACAGGATGATGATTGAGCCAACCGTGACCCTCGCCCCTCCCAAATGAGTCACATATCCAAAGAATGATCGATACAATTCTTTACTACCATTAATTCTATAAAACCACTTATCATCTGCCCGCCGAAAGCGCGTCACCATACTGTCCATCAAATCATCTCCGTTCCCTATACTGGTTATGTCATCTTCATTATATTTTTAGTTTGTAATCCCTCTGATAATCCCATGTAAATTCAATTGGAAATTGTTGCGAAGAAATGTAAATTATCCACAAAAACGGAAAAACACCCATCCCCATATCTTCCTGGGGAGGGTGCTTTTATTGATCTAACGGAATTTCCAACACTTGGCCTGTTTGAATTTCATTATCCTGAATCTTATTCCACTCTTTGATCCGATCCACACCGGACGGGGAATTGTAGTAATTCATCGCAATTCGAAAAAGGGTTTCCTGCGGTTTAACCGTATGGTACACAATCTTATCCTTTGGCTCTTCTTTTGTTTCTTTTTTCGTTTCTTCTCTTACTTCTTCTTTTTGCTCTTTTTTCACCTCTTCCTTCGGTTCTTCTTTTACGACTTCTTTAGCTGGAGGAGAAGAGGCTGATTGAGTCTTTCCGTCAGTAGATGAATCGGTTTCTTTTGGTGATGCATCATGTTCATCTGTTTCAGGAGATACTTCCTCCTTATCATCATCTGCCGTTTCCTTACTCTCATCCTGATCGTTTTCAGATTGATCATAACGGACTTCAACTACATCATCCTTGCCTTCTGACATGACAACAAGGGGGCTGTTCCTGTGATCAAAATAAGAATAAATGCTAAAAACAGTCAAAGGCAATAAAATGAACAATAAGAGGAGCATACTGATCAATGGATATTTCATTTTCCATTTATTCTTTTGTTGTTTCTCCCTATGCAGTTCCCCTCTTGGAGGAAGCGGCTCTCTTTTTTTAGCGGGTGGTTCCTCAGGGACTCGTTCAATTTTTTTCTTCAGTTTTGCTGCCTGATCTCGATATGGGTCTTTACTCATGAGACATCCCTTCTTTACTTCCTTGTCTTCCATTTTTACGCATATGCAATCCCAGTAAAAAATCGATGACAAAGTGCATAATAATCGTAACCAATAAATTATCTGTGAATTCGTAAATGAAACCGATCAAAAAGCTGAGCAGTAGAATATTGATGATGAGAAACCAATGAGCCCAGTACCTGAAATGAATAAGTGCAAAAATAATGCTTGAAACGATCAGTCCAAAATGAAATTGAAGCACCCCTCTAAATAAAACCTCTTCGCTTACACTGATGAAAAAAGCTAAAAGAGCAATTTCCCCTATGCTCCTATTCGTGAAAATTCGGGCATTAACCCCACCATCGTCATAGTATTTAGCAGGTAATACCTTCATCATTACAATATCAAACATAACTATCAGCAAACCGCTTGTCATACCAACCGAAAATATGCTAGTGGAAAGCTGGAATTGATCCCAGAAATCAGAGGATGTATCAAATAAAAATATACCTAATCCACAGCCAATCGTTAATAGTAAAAACTGAGTAAAATACAAATGGAATGTTAATTGCTTCTTAGAAAGCTGTTGAATAATTTCGCCTTGTTTCTGCATTGTTACCACTTATCCTAATAATAATTTTTCTAACCTCTTCTGCCAGTTTGTAACACCGGGATTCTCTGTATTTAACGTGAAAGGCTCACTCTTGAACTCCAGGAGTGAATCCCCGCAAACATCACAGCAGAAAGAATAATCCCCACCCGATTTTTCATCAAAATATTGGAGCAGCTTCTCCCGTCTGCACGTAGTGGCATGTAGCCAGTTGATCATGGAGTATAGCTTGTCCTTCTTGTATTGTAAACGATTGTTCCTTATTTGTTTCACTTTTTCTAGTAATCTATCTTCATCAAGTGTCCAACCTGCCGTCAACTTATCTGTATAATAAGTAAGGAATCGAAACTGCACCTCAGAAAGTTGCAGGTGCTCGATTAATTCTTTAGTCCGGCCATTTCTGCTTTCTTCAATAAATCCCCGAATTTGATCATCATCCGGTAACTCGCTTTGAATGAGTTGTAAGGGCAAAGTAAGATCCTGTTCGGAGTATAACACAACAGAAATACTCCTCTCTCCATCCCGGCCTGCCCTTCCGATCTCCTGTAGAAACGCTTCTATGCTTGAGGGGAAATGATAATGAATAACGAATCGGATATTCTCTTTATTTACACCCATCCCAAAAGCTGAGGTCGCACAGATCATTCTCAGCTTTCCGGAAAGAAATTGCTGCTGAATTAAAATCCTGTCCTCTTGGTCCATGCCTCCATGATAGTGGGCAACACCTGTCACACCGTTCTCCAAAAGCCATTGAGCAACATCTTCAGCTATTCGTTTGCTTGAGAAATAGACAACACCCGGTCCCCCCCAGGTTCTCACATATTCTAACAAAGTATGCAGTTTTTCATTTTGCCCTTGTACCTTCTCAACAAATAACCCAATATTTCTCCGATCGACTGAATAGACCATTTCAACAGCAAGCTCCATTTGAAGCACTTTCTTGATGTCTTTTCTCACTTCTTCTGTTGCCGTTGCCGTTAATGCCAGGGTGGTTGGATTCCCAAGCATCACCTTCAGCTCACCAAGTTTCAGATAATCCGGCCTGAAATCTGGCCCCCACTGAGATATACAATGGGCTTCATCGATCACATATAGTGAAATATCCAAAGCCTGTAGGGAGGAAATCACACCTGAATTCATTAACATTTCAGGGGAAATGAAAATAAACTTATATAAGTGTAATTGTTCCAGCGCCCCCTTTCTTTCCAAATAAGGCAGAAATGAATTTAGAGCGATAACCCGCTTTTCCCCCATCACTTTCATCTGCTCCACTTGATCCTGCATTAAAGACAATAGCGGAGAAATTACTAACACATGTCCATCCATCAGATAACCAGGCAACTGGTAGCATAATGACTTTCCGGTTCCAGTCGGAAGCATAGCAACCGTATCCTGTTGATCCAGTACGGAACGGATGATCTCTTCCTGGCCTTCCCTAAATGAAGAATAACCGAATTTCCCTTTAAGTTCTTGCTGCAGATTCACGTTTCTCACCAGCCTTTGCGATTGCCACCCGAATTTGAAAATAAGTCAACTGAGGGAGCTTTTCCTTAATGGGTCTAAGTCTTCTCGTTTGTGCTTCGTCCATCACCTGGAGTACTTTCACGTACTCTTCTTGTGTAATGAACGGGTCAATCGGCAAATCTACCTGAGTCAGGATCAATTCGATGACATGATCTTCAATGGTATTGAGCTTCAACTTCCGGATTCGCGAAATTTCTTCAAGGGAATGCCCCCTTTTATATAATTCGTACGTCTTGCTTGTCGAAATCGTCAAGTTCTGCCTATGATCACTTTTCAAGCTAATTGAATATAATAAGGGATATCTTGAAGGGTCTTTTTCTATTTCTGTTAACAAACTGTGGAGCAAATTCAGGAATCGGAAGCGAAACTCTTCTTCATTCATGTGTAACCTCTCCGCCACCTGTAATTCAGTCCACCCATAGTCTTTATACCCGGTTAACCGATAGACGAGTATGGAAGGATCGCTACTCTGCAAATTCAAGAGATCGGAAAGCTCTTGAAATAATACAGACGAGAGATTATCACTTTCAGGGTTGTTTCTTATACAATTCTTTACCCATTCCTGGATATGCTTGTTGCGCTGAATCGGGAAATAAAGTGTTTCCTGCCGTTTTGCATTGGAAAGCACCTGAACAAGCAGGCTGAGTCTCATCCAGAATAGCCGGGTTTGATCACCATAGATGAGCCCGTTCATCGCTGAAGGGAATGCATCACCAAGGAATTGTTCCTTCACGGCTTTTGATCCCTCAGGTGTCACGAAGGCATTTTCACTCTCCCCCCAGGTGATCAATTCTGCCTTCTTCAATTCTATTACCTTTTGATTGAAATATGGACGCTTCAGCTTGGGTAATGAAAGAAAAAAGGCTTGTAAATAAAAGATATGCGCATCCTGAATCGACTGGGAAGACTTTTTCCCTTTTAAGATATGAAAGACTGAGTAAATGGATCGCTCTCCATTAATTTGTAAAAGACAATATAGTATCACATAATTAAGATAGGTCAATTTTCTACTCCTTAATATGTAGGTTATTGTCAAATATTGTACCATGAATTTGGCTTTTCACCATGTTTTGTTTTTCTATTATCGGATAAAAATAAAAAGAGAGCACCTAACTATTGAAAAGTCATTCAATCCTCTATAAAATAAACATTAAGTGATTTTTCACAAATAGACATTGTGTATAATGATGAATTATATAGAATTATTTATTCGGGAGGTTTTTTCTTTGCCAAAATATACGATTGTTGACAAGGATACATGCATTGCATGTGGAGCATGTGGGGCTGCAGCTCCAGATATTTACGACTATGATGATGAAGGTATTGCATTTGTGACATTAGATGATAACCAGGGAACTGTTGAAGTTCCTGACGTATTGGAAGATGATATGGTCGATGCATTTGAAGGCTGCCCGACAGATTCCATTAAAGTATCTGACGAACCGTTCGACGGAGATGCACTTAAATTTGAATAGCACGACCGAAGGCTAAGAAGACTTTTCTTCTTAGCCTTTTCTTTAACAGTTAAGCACGAACGCAATAGAAATAACCCCTCAAACAATTGAGGGGTTACTTTTATATTGTCACTATGCCGCTTTATTGAAGGCTATTTGTTTTGATAACCAGCCTTGAAGGCGGACAAACAGTAAGGTAAAAACGGAAGTTACCAGAATGCCCTTTAAGATGTTGAATGGAACAATTCCTGTAATGATGATTTCAACCGGAAGCTCGAAATTCATAAAATACTTATAAGCAGGTAGAAACACGAAATAATTCAGGATCCCCATGCTGATACTCATAACGAACGTTCCTGTAATCAGTCCAATTAACAAGCCTTTTTTCGATTGAAAACGTGAATAAATAAAATGGGTTGGCAGAATCAGAAGGACGCCTGCCACAAAATTAGCTGCATGACCAATCGGAACGCCAGTATCGCTACCAGTCAGGACATAATCAATCACATTTTTAAACAATTCGACTAATATACCTGCAAGCGGTCCTAATGTGACCATCGCAATCAAAGCAGGTACATCACTGAAATCGACCATTAAAAACTTCGGAAATGGTGGTATTGGGAAGTTGAATAACATTAACACATACGATATGGCACTTAACATACCCACTGTTACAAACATGCGCGTATTCATTTTTTTCATAGCTCTCTCTCCCTATGGAGATTCATCTCAATTCGAAGACGGTTCAAACCAAAGGTAGCATTAAAAAACTCCCAGATAAGAATATCCAGGAGAATGAAAGGCATACCCTAATAAACGTTTAGCTTCCCATTTTCTAAACGTTCCGGCACAAACCTTCATCTTCTCCCATCCAGACTATACTGTCGGCTTTGGAATCGCACCAAATCCTGCCCCTAAAGGCTCGCGGGCTTAGAAACTATTGTTTCATCACCGCCGGTAGGGAATTTCACCCTGCCCCGAAGACGAATCTTTATTTTTTTATACATTCTTATTATACATAATGTCATGGATTATGTGAAGAGAAACAGTTCGAATTCAAACTATCTCATCAACAAAGTTCTTTTTAAAGGAACTACTGAATCATCATTCCACTTTTAGAACCTGTTGAGGATATATATCTGACTCCGGTTTCAGGTCATTCCACGCGAATAGTTCATCCATATCGATTCCCTGTGACATAGAGATCGAGTATAATGTGTCACCCTGCTTTACTATATATTGACCTTTTGGGGAAGCAGCTGGAATCAGCAATTTTTGATTAATCACTATATTCGGGCTCTCCAATGCATTTTCCACCATAATATCTTCAACTGGCAAGTCGTATTTTTGAGATATTCCCCAAAGGGTCTCTCCTTTTTGAACGACATGAGTCACTTTATTTTTACGTTCAGAACCGCTCTCATCAGATTCCGACTTAGGTAAGCCGGCTACACCCACCGCCTCGAAAGGATCCTTCTCTTTGGCAAATACAAGCTGCCCTACTTCTCCATGGCCGAAAACTCGATAGGGATCGATCGCATTTTTCTTATCGATCGTCCACTCTCCTCTATGTATTTCAAAATGAAGATGGGCCCCCGTTGATCTTCCCGTATTTCCCAAACGTCCCACCTGTTCACCTTGTGCAATTTCCTGTTGCTCTTTCACCAGCCTGTTTTCAAGATGTGCATAGACCGTTTCATATCCGTTCTCATGCCTGATGAATACAACATGACCGTAGCTTCGAGAAAGATAAGATTTGGTCACTTTTCCTTTGGCAACAGAATACACAGGCGATCCAATCTCCCCACCGATATCCATTCCTTTGTGACCACCCGATCTTGTACCATATGAATCTGTAATCATTCCTTCGACGGGAAACGTCCAGTATCCAGTCTCCTCTGACACCTTATCCCCTTCTGCTTTTGCCACAATAACGGAAAAAAACATCACATATACACATATCGGCATTAGAAAAACGGTGAGAAGCCTTCTTGCATAAACGAAAATCATGCATGTCCTCCTTAATCCTTATTGACTTATCTGTCGCAGCTTATGTATTACACCAACCAGTCTATCCTTTTCCCACACATTGCATGCACACAAAACGAACAGGACCAATTCTATATTCCATATGAGATAATTTTCCTTTAAGTAGTTTGGCTTAGTATGTGGTAAATATTCAATTTAAATCTGTAGAAAATAGAAAAGACCAGAACGGATGCCTTTTTCCGCTTCTGGCCATATGGGCTATATTTAATTCATTAAGCTTTTTTTATTCGGGCTGATTGGAGTTTTGATGGGACCGTTAAAGCTAAAACCGTTCCAGGTTTCCTGTTTGATATTTTCAAACCTGGCTACCTTAAATCCAGAGCTCCGGCTTGTTAGTAATATCCCTTCAATCATTTCCAATGCACTTTGTTTCTCTAATGTGTCCAAATCCAATTCGTTCAAGAAGCTTATTGTTACCAATTCATTTGTTTCTGTCACACTAAAATTAATTCCTTTAGGAATGACACTTTGGAATAGACCCGTGTCAGCATTTTTCATTGCTTCCATAGACTCCTTGACATCCCCCCTGTTAATATTGTCAGGTACCAGGAAGCGGTCCCTTCCATTCGGGGAATAAAGATAGTAAGCCGTATGGACTTTTTCATTCAAATCAATTTTTGAAAATTCCCCCGCTGAACTGAATTGGGGAACAGAACCGTCATAATCCCTCAGTATAACCTCTTTAAGCCCTTTATGCTGGAATGAATATTGAAGAGAATGATAAAATGCGTACTCAACTGCACTGCTGCCACTGTAAGAATGATCGGCACCAAGGGTAAAGATGACTCTATCTTTGTCAAGTGTTAATTCTCCATTTAAAGGCAGGTAGTCTTCAAGTCCCCATTCGGTTTCCGGCAGCTTTTCTGCAAGTTGCTCATGACGTGATAACCAGTCTTCTTCTGACTGTTCGTCGACAATTGATACAGGTATCGGTACCGCATCCGTAGAGACAAGCCCAAATGAATAGAATTCCTTCCCTTTAAGATCCTCTTCATAGAGTGAAAGTCTCTCTTCAGGTTCTTTATGGTTCTCTGACATGGTCAGTTCGCTGTTTTCCTTTTGATTATCTTTCGTCATAGCCACTTTCTCGTCATTACTTGCTTCAGGAGGAATTTCTGTTTCCTTCTTTTGCGGCGCCATTTCGATTTTACCTTCTGAGCCTCCCGAGGAATCCACCATACTCGAGTCGGACTTCTCCATACTGGTTTCAGTAAGTTGATTTAGAACGGTAGGAGCCAGCAGGACCATTATGAATATGGCTGCAAGTGTAGCAAGAGCAGGTATAAATCGTTTAAATGGGGTTTTCCCCTTCTTCTTTTGCCTATCTATCCGCGCTTGGATATATTGAGAGGTCCGATCATCTTTGATTTGAGGAAGCTTTTTGATGAGCTCCTCTATATCACGATCTTTCCATTCTGACTGGTTCAATGTCTCTTTCCTCCTTTGGGAGCCGTTGATTCATTTCAATTCTCAACCATTTGATTGCCCTATGTTGGGTCGTCTTCACTTTGCTTTCTGACCAGCCGAGCACCTCAGAGGTTTCGATGATTGAAAGTTCCTGTAAGTAACGCATGATAATCACCATTCGGAAGTCTGTGGAACAGTGTTTTAAGCATTCATACAAAACTTGGATTTCCTCATTTGCAACGGCTATTTCTTCCGGTAGTGCCCCGCCATCTGATACTTCATTTCGACTCCAGTCGAATTTATCCAGTATTCGATTTTTCCAGTTTTTCTGTTTTCTGAAATAGTCAATGGCTACATTTTTCGCAATCGAAAAAAGCCATGTTTTTTCGGAGCTTTTCCCCTCAAAGTTTTCGTGAGATTTAAGTACCCGGATATAGACTTCCTGAACTAAATCTTCAGCCTGCTGTTTATTCTGTACCATATAAATGAGGAATTGAAATACATCCTGATGATAGGCATCATATAATTTCTCGAAAACGGAGTCCACTTGATTCCCTCCCCGTCAGTATATTAGTCGTACTTTATGTAAAAAAGTTACACACTATCAATATAGTATTTTTTGGGTGAAAAGGAAAGACCTATATTGATCGGGCTTACGCATAGGAAAAGCCAACAGGGAAGTTCTCCCTGTTGGCTTTTCCAATTATTTTCAACATTCTTCTCTACTGTCAGCAAAAAATAAAGAATGTTTCCCATGTAACAAGAAAAAACGTCATGTTTCTATGGATATCATCGATTCATGGCTAAATAGGAAGAAAGAAAGTGAAGGTTGTCCCTTGATCAACTTTGCTTTGCACCTGAATATGTCCCTTATGTGACTCAATAATATTCTTTGCAATTGCGAGGCCAAGACCCGTTCCGGACTTCCCTCTTGTTCTGGCTTTATCCGCCTTATAAAAACGTTCGAACACAAAAGGGAGATCTTCTTCTGGTATCCCGGAACCGGTATCCCTGACATGGAACAGGAATCCGCCTTTTTTTTCCGTCAGGGAAACAGTCACTTCCCCTCCCGTCGGTGTATGTCTTAACGCATTATCAATAAGATTCGTTAATACTTGTTCAATTCGATCGGGGTCCATGTAGATTTCTTTATTAATTTCCACATCACTTTCGAAGTAAATGGAAACTTTCTTTTCCTTAGCCAAGCCGATAAACTTGTTCGTCACTCTTTCCGTAAAAGACATGACCCCTATCACATCTTTGTTCAAGGTGATGTGCCCCGCTTCCATGCGGGCAAGGTCCAACAGGTCATTCACGAGCCTGCCCATACGCAGCGATTCATCATAAATTATACGGGCAATTTCTTTCTTCTCTTCTTCCGATCCAGCAATATCATCAACTATCGCTTCACTATACCCTTGAAGCATGGAAATGGGAGTGCGTAATTCATGGGAGACGTTTGCAATGAAGTCCTTTCGGAGTTTATCCAACCTTCGCTCCTCCGTCATATCACGTACAACTGCTACAGCTCCCCTGATAGTGTTGTTATTATATAAAGGACTCACGATCACTACGTAGGATCTCCCTTGCAGACTCAGCTCCCCCGTTTGTTCCATTTCGGTTACGACTACGCTCTGCAATAATTCTCTAATAGTTGTCGGGATTGCCTCTTCACTCTCTTCACTTTGTTCATAATACCAATGCTGTAAAAAGCGGTCTGCAGGAGGGTTGGTAATCAGGATGGTCCCGTCCCGATTAAAGGTGATAACACCGTCGGCCATACTGCTGAGAATGGATGAGAGCTGTTCTTTTTCCTGGCTGAGTGCGTTAATGTGAAACTTCAACTGTCTTCCCATCTGATTGAATCCTGTGGCAAGTTCACCTATCTCATCCTTCGTCAGGATTGGGACCTTTGTATCAAACTTTCCTTTAGCCACTTCGAAAGCAGCTTCTCTCATTTTCCGGAGTGGCGCAGTAATACGGGTGGAAAGAAAGAATGCAAAGATGGTCGTAAGGATAATGGCTATCCCTGCTGCCAGCAAGATCAGCTTGGTGGTCTGTCGTGTCGTATCTTTAATGACCCCAAGTGACTGATAAAGATAAACGGCTCCATCCTCCCCGTTAATATGTAGGGGAGTTCCGACAATAATGACATTCTCGTATCGATTTGACGAAACATCCTTCGATAGTTCAACCTCTTTTTTTACGGTGATTTCCTTTAACTTCACAGATTGAAGTTGACGGTCCTTTGTTATATATTCATGGATCTTCTGTTGAAAGTCCGTCGAGTCTTGGGAATATAAAGATTCATTTTGATCCAATGAAATGATGATATTCACCGGTTCATCAATGATTTCTTTCCCAAGTTCCATTCCAAGGGTAAGATCATTATGATTTTCAATTACTCTTGCCACTTTTTCTGCAGTGTGGGTCAACTCTTTCTCCACCACATCAACGTGGTAGTTTTGAAAGAATTCAAGCAATAGAATCGTCAGTATAAATAATACAAATGAAACCAACAAGAGAATGGTCAGCCATAATTTCCCTACTACACTACGCCAAAGCCTCATTCATTTGTTACCTCGAATTTATAGCCTACTCCCCATACGGTCACGATCATTTTGGCAGCCATTTCAGAAACCTTATTAAGTTTCTCCCTTAAGCGTTTTACATGTGTATCGACCGTTCGCAGATCACCAAAGAATTCGTAATGCCACACTTCCTTCAGAAGGTGCTCCCGATCAAATACTTTATCCGGCGCTTTTGCGAGGAAGTATAAAAGTTCATATTCTTTAGGAGTCAGATTGACATCAATTCCATCTGCTGTCACCCGATGGGCATCATTATCTATTGTCAAATGTGGATATACAATCAGGTCCTTCGCTTTCGCGTCTGTCTGAATGAAGCTCGACTTTGTAGATCGTCTTAATAGCGCTTTCACCCTGAGAACCACTTCCCGGGGGGAAAAAGGCTTCACAATATAATCATCGGTCCCTACCTCAAACCCTTGTACCCTATTTACTTCTTCTCCCTTGGCAGTAAGCATGATGACAGGAGTCGCCTTACTTTCACGGAGGTGCTGACACACTTCGATTCCATCCATTCCAGGCATCATGATATCCAATAAGATACAGTCATAATCGTGTTCCAAAGCCAATTCCAACGCGTTTTCTCCATTTTCTGCTTCGTCAATTTGATAGTTTTCTCTTTCCAAATACATCTTTAATAGTCTTCGGATCCGATCTTCGTCATCTACAACTAAAATACGAATGTTTTCCTCCATGGGTTCATCCCCCTTTGTATAATTAAACCATATTATCCTATATTTTATATAAAAAAAGAAGCTGACTAGAAAGAGAAGTAAATTCTCGTGATTGTCAGCTCCTTCCATTCGTTACGATTGATTAAGCGTATGAGTGTAAACCAGCAATGATAAGATTAACGGCCACAAGGTTGAATAGAATGATCGCAACCCCTACGACGGCTAACCATGCTGATTTCTCACCATGCCATCCTTTTGACAGGCGAAGGTGAAGAAAGGCAGCATAGAAGAGGAATGTAATCAATGCCCATACCTCTTTCGGGTCCCATCCCCAGAAGCGTGTCCATGCAATCTGTGCCCAGATCATGGCAAAAATGAGTCCACCAAGAGTAAAAACAGGAAACCCGATTAAAACAGACCGGTAACCAATTTCGTCCATCAAGTCAAGGTTCACATTCTTTACCAACGGCTGTAACTTTGCAGCGATACGTTTTCTGAAGATCAAGCGCAGAATAAGATATATCACTGTTCCGATCATAAATGACCAGATCACTGTATTTAATTTCTTCGCATTGATGATGGCAGGCATTTCAACAAGCGGCTTCATTACATCATCGGTTACTAATTGACCCTCATTCGGACCTACCAGAGCAGGGAGGGTGTATTCAGAAATCGCTTCTTCTCCCTGTTGATTTATATATTGAAAGTTTGCTTCGTAATTCCCAAGGGTAAAAGCCGTAGATGCGACAACAAATCCAATTACGACAACCAAAGAATACATCACAGTTTCAAGCCAGAATGACTGCCTGCTTCCCTTTGTATGCTGAACCGACTTCAATAAGTAAATAAGTCCGGCCACGAAGCTGATGGAAAGAATCGCTTCCCCGGCTGAAACGGTGGTCACATGAATCTTCAACCAATCACTTTGCAGTGCCGGGATGAGTGGACTGATGTCTTTAGGAAACATACTGGCATAGGCAATCACCAGCAGTGCGAACGGAAGTGCAATCACACCAAGTATCGTCGTTTTGTACATAAAGTAAAGAATGATGAATGCCCCGACAAGCATCATTCCGAAAAAAGTCGTAAATTCAAACAAATTACTTACTGGGGCATGTCCCGATGCTCCCCACCTTAGGAAGAAGTACCCTAACTGAGAGGCAAATCCGACAAGGGTTAAAACAATGCCGATAAAGCCCCATTTCTTCTGATTTGTTTCTGTAGTATTCTTTTGACGGATACTTCCGCCAAAAAACAGTGTAGCAACCAAATACATTATGAAGGATATATAGAGTAAATTACTGCTCCACTCTGCCATCGCTGTCGTTGACATCCTCATTCCTCCTTACTTCATCCTTTTGTTGTTGATCTTCAGGCTCATTGATTCCAGTGCCTTCCAACACATAGCTGATTTCATTTTTCAAACCATGCCAGTTTTTATTCGTATGACCGGCTACGATGATTCCATCTTCATCTTCACTTCGTCTAATCCAGATCCTCCTGTGATGCCAATAAGCACCTTGTATGACACCGATCATGAAGATAGCACCTCCAAGAGCCAGAATCCAGAGAGTAAGATCTTTATGCACAGTCAAGGCAGATACATCTCTCGTCTCGACACCTGCAAAGGACAATTTATATTCATTTTCCCCTAATGGCTCAAGATTTTTTCTGATCCCTACAAAACTGATCTCACCTTCAGGCTGTTCAGGGGAGAATAACTTAAATAGGAACGCCGGATTATTTGGAAGCGGAGATTTCGTTTGCGGTTCCCCCTGTTCATTGAAACCAGAGAAATCCGGATAATATCCCATGAGTTCTGCTTTATATCCATCTTCAAAAGTATACGTATTTTGAGGATCAAACAAATCAACTGTAAATTCACCGAAGCTTTTCCCGGACTCTTTGTTATCAAAGGTAAAGGACATGGATTTGAATTCATCTAATTTATAACTTGTTTGATAAACAGCAAAATTTCCGAATTTAAGCGGGTGGTTTACTTTAATTGAATCCTCCTGCTCCTTCGTACGTTCAGCTTTTTCACCGGGAACACGATCTCCTGACTCTTTATAGAGGATTACATCGGATTGGAAATTTTTAGCGATTGTCCCGTTTTTGTCAATCGCTTCACCAAATACTTCTTTATCTTTGTCTTTATCGTACGTCTCCAGGGTGAATCCTTTGTTTTCTAAGTAATATTCCTGGTCCGTACCCGGTACTGCCCTCGTTTCACCTTCACGAATCCATACTGTTTGGTCGATATACATCCCCGGAACAAATCGAAGCATACCTCCGAAAAGGAAGATGATAAGACCAATATGATTCACATATGGACCCCATCTGGAAAAACGATTCTTCTCTGCCAGGATATTTCCATCCTCTTCCCGGATCTTATATTTCTTCTGGTTCAGTTTTTCTTTTATTTTTCTGACAGGCTCATCAAATTCGACTGCATTCGTTTTTCCGTAAATCCGTTGGCGTTTCAAGAAGCCGACATGCCTTGAAACACGTTGATTCTTCAAGGCGCGATAGAGTGGGATCACACGGTCCAAACTGCAGATCACGAGGGAAACCCCAATGGATGCAATTAGAAGCAAGTACCACCATGAGCTATATAAATCATGGAAACCTACCGTGTAGTATAATTCTCCGAAGAAACCGTAAACATCTTCATAGTACTCATTTGCAGGCTGACCATTTGGAATATACTGTTCCTGTGGCAATATCGTTCCCACTGCTGACGCAATAAGCGTGACAACAATTAGCCACACCCCTACTTTCACAGAAGAAAAAAAGTTCCAAATTTTATCAACAATAGATTTGTTATACGTTTGGGAACGTCTGGCACTTCCCTCATAACGCATGTCATGGAGCTTCTCGTTCTTTGCTTCCTCCGTTAAAGCCCGTCCACAGGATTCACAGAGAACGGTTCCATTTGGATTTACATGACCACATACACACTTAATCTCTTTCATGTTAAAACTCCTTATATCAAGTTAACCGCCTTAAGGCTTGATACTCTCTAAATCTTCGATGATATCGCTTTCGGTCATCGTACCTGTAATGATCTTTTCTATTTCCCCTTGAGGATTAATCAGGAACGTCGTAGGTAGTGGATCAATTCCGTATGTATTCTGCACTTCCTCTTCTTTGTCTACCAAGATAGGGAATTCTAACCCGTGTTTTGATACGAAGCGGTTAATAAGGAAATCAGATTCCCCTACATTTACAGCTAAAATCTGTACGCCTTGGTCCTGATATTTTTTATATTGATTATTCATATAGGGCATCTCTCTTTCACAAGGTTTGCACCATGTTCCCCAGAAATTCAAGAATACCCCTTGACCCTTATAATCAGATAGACGATGTGTATTTCCTTCCATATCCGTAAGAACAAAATCAGGTGCCTTGTCGCCTTTTTTTAACATTCCTCTTTCATCCTTCGTGAAGTTTGCATAAAGCGTATATGCAACTGCAGAAGTCAGCACAATGAGAATAATGGTACGGATGAGTAACCTGCGTTTTTTCTTATTCATTTACGTGTGCCTCCCATAGTGAAATCGTTCTCAATAATGGAGAAGTTTTTCTCTCTTTACAGTAGCAAAGGGCCTGAAGTCATAAGAATTCTCTTATGAGATCAGTCCCTGCCATAATGTACTGTTTCATATCCTCATAATAAGCAGAGAAATACCCCGATAATTTCAGAGTGAAATTCCTATCTTATTATATCATTTATCACTTTAAAGTTAATGTGAATTATATGAAGGATATGTGACACTTTCTATGCCGGTTGTTAATGTAAGCTGCCTGTTTCGGCCAACGTTCTCAACTGTTTCACTTCATGTGGTGTCAGTTCCCGTCCTTCTCCAGCGTTCAATCCATGGAGTGAGAGGAATGCATATCTTTCCCTCTTCAGCTTTTGAACCGGATAACCAAGAGCTTCGAACATACGGCGGACCTGACGGTTTCTGCCTTCATGAATCGTGATCTCGACGATTGATTTTCCTTGCTTTTTATCAATACTGAGAACTTTCACTTTAGCCGGAGCGGTCATCCCGTCCTCAAGCTTAATCCCTTTCTCAAGTTCACGGATTTTAAATTTGGGTGGAATCCCTTTTAATCTTGCCACATATGTCTTTTCAATCTCATTGCTTGGATGCATAAGGGAGTTGGCAAAGTCTCCGTCATTGGTTAACAGTAGAATCCCTGAGGTTTCATAGTCCAGTCTGCCTACTGGATAAATTCTTTCCTCGATTTCGGGGAAGAAATCCGTTACGACTTGACGATCTTTATCGTCGGTCACAGCGGAGATGACCCCTCTTGGTTTATAGAGCAAATAATATACTTTATTTTCTCTCTCAATTTGAATTCCTGTCACTTCAACTCTATCAGAGTGGGAAACCTTCGTCCCTAGTTCCTTCACTACTTTCCCATTGACCTTTACTTTGCCTTCTATAATTAATTGCTCTGCCTTACGTCTGGATGCCACTCCACTGTGAGCAATAACCTTTTGTAAACGTTCCACGGTCTTTCACCTCATTTAATTTTCAATACAATTGTCTTCATGAATTATTACACAATCCAGGCAAAATAGAAAGGCATAAAGAAAAATCGACCATTTCAGCCGATTCTTTTTCTCTTTTTATAAATAATCTCAGCTCTTTAAAACATGATGGTGACAATAAAGATGGCAGCAGCGATTCCTACTAGATCGGCCAAGAGACCCACTTTCAGTGCATCCCCCATTCTCCTGATCCCCACTGCGCCGAAATACACCGTCAATACATAAAGGGTCGTATCGGTACTTCCCTGTAAGGTCGAAGCAAGTCTTCCGATAAATGAATCGGGACCGTACGTGGCGATGATATCACTCATCATTCCCAGTGCAGCTGTGCCGGAAATTGGTCTGATGATGGCCAACGGGACAATTTCCGGAGGGATCCCCAGTGCAAGCAATGCGGGACGGATGAGACCAACAAAGAATTCAAGAGCACCCGATTCACGGAAAATCGTGATGGCCACCAGCATCCCTATAAGAAACGGAATGATCGATACGGCTATTTTAATCCCTTCTTTTCCCCCATCAACGAACACTTCATACGTGGGTACCTTTTTGATGGTCCCATAGATTAATATAAACCCAATCATAATGGGAATCAGCCATAATGAGATTGTGGATATCCATTGCATCTATTTCACCTCTCGACGGGTACGCCTATAATGAAAATAACGATCGATCAGAATCGCACCAATGGTGGATAACATCGTGGCAATTAGGGTTGGTCCTACAATTTCAGTCGGCGACGCAGAGTCGTATTTCATACGGATTGCGATCACCGTGGTCGGAATGATAGTAATGCTTGACGTATTGATTGCAAGAAATGTAATCATCGATCTGCTGGCGAAGTCCCTGCCTCCATTTAAGCTTTTCAGCTGCTCCATGGCTTTGATCCCCAGTGGAGTCGCGGCATTTCCGAGGCCGAACAGATTAGCCATCATATTAGAAAGGATATAGCCCATTGCCGGATGGTTTTCGGGAACTTCCGGAAAGAGTCTCGTCACGAGTGGCCTGAACAACTTTGCCAGTTTATCTAGTAACCCCGCTTCCTGAGCGATTCTCATAATGCCCAGCCAAAACACTAATACACTGACCAATCCTATACAGAGGGTAACGGCTTCATTTGCCGAAGTAAAGATAGCTTCGTTCACTTCGGCCATTTTTCCGTTGATGATTGCAAATATCAATCCGATGATGGTCATGCCTACCCATATTAAGTTAACCATGGTCCCGGACTCCTATGATGGATTCGAAGGAGTAGGCCCAGAATTTCCACCAGCTCTTTTCTTTTTTCTCCTCACCTGATGATTGAAAAAAAACAGGAAGACTATCTACTTCCTTGTCTCCAATATATACAACAGCCTTTCCAACTACTTCAGGCACACCTTGATTCTTTAACCATTCTTGCTTTGGCTTCAACATCTTGTATTCCACCTTTACCTCTTCCACTTCATCATCTGTCAAGGTTAATACAGATTCCCGTTTAAGGTATGCATGGTTTTTATATACTTCGTTATCCATTTTTTTAATCTTGCCTTTTTCCAGGACAATTTTGTAATCAAATTGTTTAAATCCGTATTCAAACATCCCAATATGATCATTCCAGTCATCTGGACCGTTCAGGGTCACGGCAATCAGATGCTCCCCATCCTTCGAAGCAGTGGACACGAGTGTTCTTTTCGCCAGTTTCGTATATCCCGTTTTTCCTCCTGTACTGTATTCATACAATTCCGTCAGTAATCTATTTTTGTTCTTCCATTTTCGATCCCACTTCTCATCGGGATTCGGAGCCGTGTGAACTTTCGTTCCTGCAATTTCCTTGTACAAATCGTTATTCATAGAATATCTTGTCAGAACAGCCATATCATATGCAGTGGAATAGTGGTCCTCATGATCGTCAAGTCCATGGGGATTAGCGAAATGAGTATTTTTCATCCCGATTTCATTCGCTTTTTCATTCATCATATACACAAATCCGTCCAGACTCCCTCCTACAAATTCTGCGATGGCAACTGCCGCATCATTTCCGGATCTGAGCATCAATCCGTAAACGAGATCTTCAAGCTTTATTTTCTCTCCTGCTTTCAAATAAAGGGAGGAACCTTCCGTACCTGCTGCATTCGAAGAAACTGTCACTTCGCGATCCATCTTTCCAGACTCGACGGCAAGGATCGCTGTCATGATCTTCGTGATACTTGCAATGCGGCTTTGACTATGGGCATCCTTCTCAAACAGAATCCTTCCGGTTTCCTGATCCATTAAGATCGCTCTTTGGGAACTGACAGAAGGTGCCGCCTGCACCTCTTTGGAAACTGTCACAAACAACAATGTGAATATCAGAAAAAAATATATGTAAAATTTCGCACTCTTTCGATTCACACCCATCTACTCCTTTAAATCTAACGTGTTTGTACAAGTTTATGCAGGACAAGGGGTAATATGAGTGAAAACTTGAAAGTGGAGAGCCTTTTCAGGGGAAGTCTACATGTATTCCTCACAATAAAAAAAACACAGCATTCATCTGCTGTGTTGGGCATTTATTCTTTTGGTCCCGCGTGTTTTCTTTCTCAAAAAAACAGGCAGGACTGGTATTACCTTTTTAACGTGCTGCCTATTCGATTACTATTCATTCGTTTCCATCGTTTCCTGAAATTTCTCAAAGAAGAGGTCTGCTTCGTCCTGGGCGAATTCGTCTTGAATATTTTCAGGAAGAGGGGGTAGCTCCTCAATGCTTTTCAGACCAAAGTAATCCAAAAATTCCTTCGTTGTACCGAATAAGTAAGCACGGCCAGTCCCTTCCGCTCTGCCCACTTCCTTGACAAGTCCTTTTGAGGCAAGTGTCTGGATTGGCCGTTCGGTTTTTACGCCTCTGATCTGCTCGATTTCCATCCTTGTAATGGGTTGTTTATACGCAATTATCGCCAGGGTTTCAAGAGCTGCCTGGGACAGGAAGCTTACATTAGGCGATTCTACCAGTTTTTTTAAGTAATCGGCATTCTCTTTTTTGGTCACTAACTGAAAGGTTCCTGCTATTTCAATCATGTAGATGCCTCTATTGGAATCCTTCTCATAATCACTCCTCAAGTCTTCAAGGACATCGATCGCTACTTGTGCTTCGATTTCCAATACAGAACAGACCTGTTTCAGTGAAAGACCCTCGTCCCCTGCTGCAAACAACAGACTTTCAAGAATCCCTTTCCAATTAATACTGCTCAACAAGACCTGCCTCCTCTCCTGCTTCTACAAATATTTCCGTAAAGTTTTCTTCCTGGTTGACGATAATTTGTTTCCGTTTCATCAATTCCAGCACTGCAAGGAACGTCACAACGAGATGCTCTTTGTTATCGGAGGGGAAGAGACTTGTAAAGGATGTACGTTTGTTTAGATTGCGTAAGCTCTCCAAAATATCATTCATCCTTTTCTCAATGGATATTTCCTGTCTTGCAATTCTCGTTTGAGCGGGACGTTGAAGCTTTTTCCTTCTTAATAATTTATGAAAAGCTCCAAGCATATCATATAAAGATACCTGAACATCCGTATTCTTCAATTCCACCTCTTCACTGAATTCAGATAGGTCACTAGGAGGTTTGGTATATACTTGCCCCCGCTCTTCTTCACGATGCTTCAGCTCATTCGCCGCTTCTTTAAATTTACGATATTCAATCAAACGCTCCACCAGTTCGTCACGTGGATCTTCCTCTTCAAATTCAATTTCATCGTTCATCATGCCATCATCATGCTTCGGAAGAAGCATTTTACTCTTAATGGCGAGAAGTGTAGCTGCCATCACTAAGTATTCACTTGCCACATCCAGCTGCAGATTTTTCATCGTATGTACATATAACATATATTGCTCTGTGATTTGAGCCATAGGAATATCATATATATCAATTTCTAACGAGTTAATCAGATGCAAAAGAAGATCTAATGGACCTTCAAAAGCGTCAATCTTCACATTGTATTCCATTTAATCACCAAATTTCTAATTACAATCTTGCAAGAGCACTACTTAATAGTATAGTAGATAGACCACTATTCTCCAATAGAAAGTTTTGTATTTACTGAGCTGCCTGTCGTTTCAACATGGGTTTATGCTACAATTTAAATACTTTACACCAAGTGGAGGGATCATATGACTTATCCAGAAGCCTATATCGAGTTTTTAATGTATTTCCATGGAAATCGTGACTACTTTGAGTGCCATGAAGTATTAGAGGAATATTGGAAAGAAGTGGATCCGAAAAACAGAACCTCCCATTGGGTGGGGTTGATCCAGATTGCGGTTGGCTTTTACCATTATAGAAGAGGGAATCTGGCAGGATCGGGAAGGACGCTCCAGAAAGCCTTCAAGAACATTGAAATGAATCAAAACGAACTGACTCAGCTGGGGATCCATTCCAAAAAACTTCAAGACATGCTTACAGATACATCTCATCAAATCAGTCAAGGGCAACCTTACCAAAGCATCAACTTACCGTTAACGGATGATTCACTTGTGGATCAGGTTCAAGCCGTTTGCGAGGAAAATGGATACATCTGGTGCTCACCGAGTGACCTGTCAAATACAGGTCTTGTTCATCGCCACTCCCTCAGAGACCGGTCTGAAGTAATCACCGAGCGGAATAATGCCTTAAGAAAAAAAAGAGGATGACCACCCTTACTATTAGGCGGTCTACCTCTTTATTGGTCTTCGTTATTCAATTCTAATGGATCCGGGTCATCACATTTCCCAAAAAATGAAGCGGTTTCTGAATTTGGTTTCACTTCAAGCTCCGAATGTATATCCCTCAGTTGTTTCACCATCGATTTCCCGATCCCCTCGTGACGGTGTGATGGATTGACTGATATATGTTGAATCTCTAACGTGCTTTCTGTTTTATAAACACCGATTAAACCTACTATGTCCTCTTCTTTCCATAAAAAGAGCTGCCAATTTTCTTCAGTTTCGTATTGCTTCATCGTCTGTTGAAGCTTCTTCAAATCCTTTTCATTTGGCATGAAAGATAATAATCCCATTGCAATCTTTTCAAACGCCTTTTTATACCGAATTAACATATTTACCCCTCGTTATGTTTTATGTCTAATCTATTTATTTCCTATTATAGACAAAAACTAGAAATTTAATTGATATGAACGTTTATTTATCTTACTAAATTTACTTTTATTAAGCAAATCAAAACCGATCAGTTCCCGGCGATGAACATCCAGTAGATGACTCCCCACCCAAGACCGGCAAGTATTAATAGCAAGAACAATCCTTTATTACTGATTTTCATGTCTGACTCCTTTTTGTACACCCTATTCGCATATGTCATTGTAATTGTATAGTAAAATCGAATTTTGTTAAAGTATGTAATTTACTATTCAAGAAAAGTAGTCTTTAAGGACGATATACTTAAAGACTACTTTCCATGTGATTATAACGATATATCAAGGTTTACCAAATCCTCATATGTCTCCCTCCGAACGGCTAATCTCGCTCTCCCGTTCTCAACAAAAACGACGGCAGGACGCGGGATCCGATTATAGTTATTCGCCATGGAATACCCATATGCACCTGTACAAAAAACAGCAAGAATATCCCCTGCTTCAGAGGCAGGCAATGGTAAATCCCAAATCAACATATCTCCGGACTCACAGCATTTTCCGGCAATGGATACCGTTTCTTCAGGGATCCTGTCCGCCTTATTTGCAATAATCGCCTCATACTTTGCCTTATACAGGGCAGGTCTGATATTATCACTCATTCCCCCATCGATCGCTATATATTTTCTGATGCCGGGGACAGCTTTCTGTGATCCCAGAGTATAGAGACTGGTTCCTGCATCCCCTACAAGTGAACGACCCGGTTCAATCCAGATTTCAGGCAAATCTAAATTGTATTTCTCCACTTCCTCTTTAACAGCAGCAATCATTTCTTTCACATATTGAGCGGGAGGGATCGGGTCATCATCTTCCGTGTAACGAATCCCAAATCCTCCCCCAAGATTAAGGACCTTGGGATTAAAGTTATAATGTAAACTCCACTGAGCGAGCTTCTCAATGATCTTCCTGGCAGCAAGTATGAAGCCGGTCGTTTCAAATATTTGCGAACCAATATGACAGTGCAAACCTAACAATTCAATTGCTTCAGAGTCCATCGCCCATTTCATCGCTTTCTCTGCCTGACCGTTGCCTAAGTCAAAACCGAACTTCGAATCTTCCTGTCCTGTAAGGATATAATCATGAGTGTGAGCTTCGATTCCCGGCGTTACTCTTAACAACACCCTGGTTATCCGTTCAACAGAACGTGATACTTCATTTACCAGCTCCAACTCATGAAAATTATCGACTACAATACAGCCGATTCCATTTTCAACGGCCATTAACAGTTCTTCCCTTGACTTATTATTGCCATTAAAATGGATGCGCTCAGGAGGGAACCCTGCCTTCAGGGCTGTAAATAGCTCTCCTCCCGAAACGACATCCAATGACAATCCTTCTTCTTTCATTAGCTGAAAGATGGCAATAGATGAAAATGCTTTACTGGCATAGGCGACTTCCGCCTTCACCCCGAGAGATTCAAATGTTTCTTTAAAGCCTCTCGCACGCTCTCTGATAAGTTTCGTGTCATATACATAAAGGGGCGTACCATATTGAATGGCCAAATCTATCGTACTGACCCCACCAATCATTAAGTCCCCATTTCTGATTTCTGCTGATCCATGAAGATACATGAAACGCCTCATTCCCCTCTGTCATCCTGTACTAATTAAAGGTAATTTACCACAGAATGAAAGTTGTTGCAATATTCTAAGATTTCGCAGGCTGTTTGTATTTATTTCTCGGTTGGACGATACTTGGTCGAATTTTAGACCCCGGTACTGATTTCCTGATGAGAATCTGCATAAATGCTTTTGGGCTGAAAGGCAGCAATGGCCAGAGATACGGTGTATTGAGAGATTTAATATTCGCTACAAAGAGAATGAATATAGTACTTCCGATTATCAATCCAGGAATATGGAAGAAAGCTACCATCACCAGGAGAAGAAGCCTTGCCATTTTATTCGCCACACTCAATTCATAACTCGGGGTTGCAAATGTACCGATCGAAGCGACTGCTACATACAAAATAACCTCTGGTTGGAAAAGCCCTACATCGATGGCAATTTGACCAATCAAGACGGCAGCGATTAAACCCATGGCCGTTGAGAGTGGTGTCGGAGTATGAATGGCGGCGATTCTGAACATCTCCACCCCTAAGTCCGCGATGAATAATTGAACAATGACAGGGATGTTGGTCTGTTCCTGAGGTCCAACATATTTGATGACTTCTGGTAGTAAAGAAGGATCCAATACAAACAGGTACCATAATGGAAGTAGGAAGAGAGACGCAAGCACACCCATAAATCGTGTCCATCGCACGAAAGTCCCTACAGCAGGTGATTGTCTATACTCCTCAGCATGCTGTAGATGATGAAAGTACGTTGTAGGTGTGATGATGACACTCGGGGATGTATCAACAAAGATCAGGACATGCCCCTCTAGCAAGTGTGTGGCGGCCACATCCGCCCTTTCTGTGTATCTGACCAGTGGGTACGGGTTGTACCCTTGTTTCACTAGAAACTCTTCGACAGTTTTATCTGCCATCGTTAATCCATCGATTTTTATATTTTTCAATTCTTTCTTAATGACTTCAATTAGGCTTGGATTTGCAACATCATCGATATACGCAATGGAAATGTCGGTCTTAGAACGCTCACCTATGCGGAAGATTTCAAACCGCAGTCTGGGGTCTCGTATTCTACGTCTCGTTAAAGCGGTATTCACAATGATATTCTCAACATAGCCATCACGGGAACCCCTGACTACCTTTTCCGTATCGGGTTCTGACGGCTGCCTTCCAGGATAACTACGAACATCCACGATCAATGCTTCTTCATAGCCTTCTACAAATACGGCGATTAATCCGGATAGAACTTCATCCACGGCTTCTTCAATTGTTTTGACCGGTTCGACGGATTGATGGACAAGGCGATTATGTACAATGTCATATAACCGGCTCGTCGCACGCTCATGGTCGTTGATTTCCACAAGTTCTTCTACAATCTCAATGATATATGAAGCATCGGTCAGTCCATTTATATAGTAGAAATGAACCCCTTTTTTCAATATCATCAGTTTTCGCACACCTATATCAAAACTCGTGTTCAGTCCAACGTGATCTTTCATGTAATCTTCAATGACTTTTAAATCTTTAGGAATCGGTGTTTCTTTCTTCTTTTGATGCATGATACCCACTCCTTTCTAAGATGATTTCCACTGCTTTTTTCGTGATGGGGGCACCTTGTGAATAGTGATCCCTTTTAGCCATTTTTCCAATATCACCAATTCCGACAATCACCGGAACATCCAGTTCATCCAGACAATAAACGGTATCTCCCGTCAATCTGCCAACATCCATTTCAGGTACACCGAATTTATCCACCCCATATGGAGTCAACTCCCCAAACTTATCAATGCACACATCCACCCTGGTCCATTCCGCCTGTCGTGTTTTGCTTGCTACGGCGATGACTCCAAGGACCTCAACATCTGAGTGATTCGCAACATATTTTAAGGCACGTTCCCCGGCACCCTCCCCAATAAATCCACTATCATCAAACATCACAAAGACAGGGTCGTTTTTGGCTCTTTTGATCAGTTTTACGATTTCTGGTCCTGACAGTATAGAGGGGTTACCCTTAGAACTTGAGATGCAACGCCCCCCATATTCTGTGGCAACACACTCGATGGCACGTTTTGCGTATTCATCTCCATCTGTAATCAGGATCACTTTCCTTATGTTATCCATATGAACCCCTGCCCCTTGCTAATTATTGATGAACCAAGTAAAGCCAATGAAATAGTGAACCGAATATCTTCCCAAATACGATCGCCATGATTAGAATGACAATCTTGCCATCAATTCCGATTCGTTTGGCCAATATGGGAAACACATTCAATACTTCAGTTAACGCAGCAGCCAACAGCCCAATGAATACCCCGCTCATGAGCCCGATGGGGATAAGGACCAGTGGAGAAAAATGGAGAGTGTAATTATTCAGGCTAATAAACCCTCCGGCCAGGGCCCCGGTAATGACAGCCATTTCATAGTAGTGAATCATTTTCATTGTTTTAGTCAATTGAGTTAATCGGGGAATAATCCCCAAGACCGTTAAAAAAGCGACGAATCCCGAGCCTACTGCCAGTCCACCAGCAAATCCAATAAACACGGTGATCAATACATTAATGGTCATCCAGTTTCTTCTGACTTTCCTTATTTTCATGCATAATTACATATTGATCTAAATCCTGCTGGTAGTTAAACATTTCAACCTCGAGTGGACTCGGCTCTTCATTAAGTCGTTTACGAAACACATGATTAAAAAACAATATCATTCCAAGACCTAAACCAAACGAGTAGGGAACCTGGAACAATAATGGATGAGGATCGACTCCTCCAGTTACAAAATGATACAGCCTTTGATGAACTTCTCTCATACTTACATCTTCATGAAAATTCATAATTGCCAGGGCTGCACCGATGAATAATAGTAACCAAACGCCAATGAACAAAGGAAGAGAGACTTTCTTTTTCTCATAGATCACTTCAATAATGCTTTGTGTTGGTCCGATCGTTTGAATATCCAAGTCGGAATGTTGTTTGCATATTTCCTTTATGACCTTCATTACATCAACCACTATGATATTCTTATCAGAAGGCGTCACTTGATGGATCGGGATTCCCCTTAGATCTTCAACAATATTTTCAGGTGCTATGATTTGAGCCAGCTGAGAAAGCCTGACCACGCTCTCTTCCCTTACCTGCACTCGATGACGTAAGCGTATATACAAAATACCTTCCATGCAGTTCACTTCCTGAAAACATGATTTTCTCTTCGTACCAATAGTATGGATTAACGGAATTTATTTATGTAATAACCGCGTCGACGAACAGAGGAAACAGCAGAGTACATAAAATGGTAGGAAGAGATTAGAAGGACTGAGATGAAAATATATGGAGAATATTTCAAAAAACGTTCACAAAAAAATAACCTTGTTGGTTCAAAGAAAATTGAACCAACAAGGTTATTTTACCTATGACTCTGTGTGCATATGATCTTTCATCGTTTGTAAGATCTTTTTCTCCAGCCTCGATACCTGTACCTGCGATATCCCCAGCCGGTCCGCTACTTCTGATTGGGTCTGATCTTTGTAATACCTTAGATAGACAATCAATCGTTCCCGATCATCCAATTCACGTATGGCTTCCTTCAGTGCAATCTTGTCAAACCACTTGTTATCCGTATTATCGGCAATCTGATCCAAAAGGGTGATGGGGTCTCCATCGTTTTCATACACTGTTTCATGTATCGACGAGGGGGCACGACTCGCTTCCTGGGCCATGACCACCTCTTCAACAGAATATTCGAGATGTTCTGCAAGCTCACTGACTGTGGGCACCCTACCGAACTTCTTGGAGAGTTCATCCTTCGCTTTGCGAATTTTATTTCCCATTTCTTTCAGGGATCGACTCACCTTCACTGTTCCATCATCCCGGATGAATCGCTGGATCTCTCCGATAATCATCGGAACAGCATAAGTCGAAAACTTGACATCGTAGCTTAAATCAAACTTATCCACTGATTTCAGCAACCCGATACTGCCTATTTGAAAGAGATCATCCGGTTCATAACCCCGATTAAGAAAGCGTTGGACAACAGACCATACCAGGCGCATATTCTTTTGGACGATCAGGTCCCTGGCGCTTTGGTCACCATCCTGGCTTTGTTTAATCAGCTCTTTCACCTCGTGATCTTTCAAAAAGGTCTGTTCCTTTTCATTCTTCACTTCGACATCCATGGGCACGACTCCTTAATTGCATAGCGCTTTACTATTGGTCAAGTGCTTCTTCAATCTAACCGTGGTCCCTGTACCTGGGTGTGATGAGACTTCTATTTCATCCATGAAATTCTCCATAATCGTAAACCCCATACCCGAACGCTCCAGCTCAGGTTTGGAAGTGAAGAGTGGTTGACGTGCTTCTTCTACATCGCCAATCCCGATCCCTTCATCACGAATGGTCATATCAATAAATCCATCCTCTTCCATGATCACTGAAATATAAACCGTCCCATTTGGTCTGTTATCATATCCGTGAATGATCGCATTCGTCACAGCTTCTGAGACGACGGTCTTGATTTCTGTCAGTTCATCCATGGTCGGATCCAGCTGGGCAATAAATGACGCCACAGTCACTCGGGCAAAGGACTCATTTTGGCTTAAAGAACTGAATTGAATATTCATTTCATTTCTCATGTTAGGCGACCCCCAATCTTTGTAATGCATTTTCTTCAGACGGTTCAAGACGGATAATCTTAAACAACCCTGACATTTCAAATAATCGGTTTACAGAAGGGGAAATCGCACAAACCACCATTTCTCCATGCTTTTGCTTAATCTGCTTGTATCTACCCAAAATGACACCTAACCCTGAACTATCCATAAAGCTTAATTCCTCTAAATTCAAGATGATATGCTTCACATTCTCACTTTCAATCAAGTTCGAAGCTTTTTCTCTGAGATCATCCGCAGTGTGATGATCTAACTCACCACTTAAACGGACACACAATACATCTTTTTTGACTTCTAAGTTAATAGCAAGACTCACTATCAGAAAGCCTCCTTCTCTGTCGTATAGTGAGTCATTTCGCTATTCTTTTAGTAAATTCCTTCTCTATGACAAAACTAGAAGGAATTCGTCATAATTAGAGTTTATTTTCGGGAGATCATTGCTTACCTACTTTCGTGAAAAGTCCAAAGGATTTTTTGTATAATTCCCACCAGGTTGCATCATTTACATCTTTCTTGGCAACGAGGGTGCTTTCCACTATTTTTTTGCCTTTGTTCATCACCACGAGTGTCCCTACTTTGTCTCCTTTTTTAATAGGAGCTTTCAGGTCTTTCGATAGGGTGATTTTTTGTTCTATCCCATCTAATTTTTCACCTTTCTGTGTAAGCAGGGAAATCGGCTCATCTGTTACGGCATCGACCTTATTTTCTTTCCCTTTTGAGATCTTCACCTTGGCCAGAGAATCACCTTTTTTGAAGAGAGGCTTGGTTGAATACTGATTGAAGGCATAATCAAGCATTTTACTGACCTCGTTGTTCCGTTCCTTTGGTGTCGGTGCACCGAACACGACTGCTACTACCCTCATATTGTCTCTCTTTGCCGTCGCCGTCAGGCAATATTTCGCTTCATTTGTGAATCCCGTTTTCAATCCGTCTACACCGTCATAGAAGCGGACTAATTTATTCGTATTTACAAGCCAGAATTTATTATCCGATCCTTCACGTAAATAGGATTCATAGCTGCCCGTGAATTTTGTGATCCCTTCATATTTAAGAAGTTCCTTCGCCATCATGGACATATCATGTGCCGAACTGTAATGGTCTTTGGATGGTAAGCCTGTCGGGTTTTTGAAATGCGTTTCTTTCAACCCTAACTCTTTTGCCTTTTTATTCATTTTCTCAACAAAGGCTTCTTCACTTCCTGCTATATGCTCCGCCATCGCTACAGAGGCATCATTGGCAGATCCAATGGCAATCCCCTTCAGCATTTCTTCTACAGTCATGCTTTCGCCCGGCTCCAGAAAGATCTGTGACCCTCCCATGGATGCAGCATATTCACTTGCACGTACTTTGTCATCCCACTTTATTTGGCCATTTTCAAGGGCTTCCATAATCAGGGTCATAGTCATGATTTTCGTCATGGACGCTGGTGCCAGCTTTTCGTGGCTGTTCTTTTCGTAGAGCACCGCTCCAGTATCACGCTCAATTAAAATGGCTGATTTCGCCACTTCGGCCAATTCTGATTTTTTCTCTTGTGCAAATCCCATCGAAGGAAAAAGAAAAGCTGTTAATATCAATGTCACTACTATATACGCAAAACGTTTCATCCAACTGTCCTCCAATCAAAATCTCGTTATTATTCAATACTCATAGACCCATTTTTTCCAACCTCATCATTTTTATACAAACATTGGTAAAAAAATAAGGGTGTGCTGGGTTGCTAGTGCTGACGATATTTGAAGATGGTTAAGGGGGAGGCTTTAAAAAGGGAAAAGATGTGATTTTCATCAAGATTACATTATTTCTAAATGTAATCTAGTTGAAGAAGTAAGGTTGAGGAAGAGTAGTGAGTGGAAAAGACGCATAGTAAATTTGACATCTCGGCACGTCTATTTTTAATGGCGCATGAAAAACCTGTATCTCGCACGATCATCTTAAATCCGGTATGATTCCTAAACGAGTAGGGTAGGGCTTAACTATAATCTCTGCCGCCATATCTGACTCTAATATCAAGTCAAACTTTATCAAATTTGAGAGCAATATTGAAGGTTCTTTGCGTCTGGTTTGAAGGAAATGCATCGCTGTGAATGTTTTTCGGTGTCTTTTCCATAAAGTGAAATTTTCATTGCCCGATTAACGCAAAAAAACCCCTGCCAAAGGAAAATACTCCACTTTGGCAAAGGCCTCGATTACCATTAAATTCAACCCGTGATTTCAGTATGAATCAGCGTTGGTGCAGTTACATGTTCTGATGTCACTTTAATACTTTCATATAACTTCTCTTTCACATTGTCAATGTTTTCTGCATTACTGTAGATGGTGGCAAGGGAATCTCCCGCTTTCACCTCATCGCCAATTTTTTTGCGAAGCTCAAGACCAACAGCTAAGTCGATCACAGAATCTTTCGTGGCACGGCCTGCACCCAGCCACATAGCAGCTGTCCCTACTGCATCGGCAACAATTTCAGACACATAGCCATCTTGTTTTGATTCAAGCTCGAACTTATACGTTGCTTGAGGCAGCTTGGATGGTTCATCAACCACTGAAGGATCTCCACCTTGTGACTCAAGGAATACCTTGAAATTCTCAAGAGCAGATCCGTCTTCAATGGCTTTTTGCAATAACGATCTCGCTTCTTCCAAAGTCGTTGCTTTTTCCGCAAGGAATACCATGTGGCTTCCAAGAGTCAGGCAAAGTTCGGTTAAATCTTCCGGACCTTCCCCTTTTAATGTATCGATCGCTTCCTTCACTTCAAGGGCGTTTCCAATTGCGTATCCAAGTGGCTGGCTCATATCCGAAATGACTGCCATCGTTTTTCTTCCGACGTTATTTCCGATGTTCACCATGGCTTTTGCAAGGTCTTTTGAATCGTCCAGGGTTTTCATGAAGGCACCGGCACCGGTTTTCACGTCAAGGACGATGGCATCTGCCCCTGCTGCGATTTTTTTACTCATGATCGAGCTTGCAATCAACGGAATACTGTTGACCGTTGCCGTCACGTCACGCAGGGAGTACAGCTTCTTATCAGCAGGCGTCAAGTTACCGCTTTGGCCGATTACAGCCAGCTTATTCTTGTTCACCAAGCGGATAAACTCATCGTTTTCAATTTCTACATGGAAGCCTTCTACAGACTCCAGCTTATCAATGGTTCCTCCTGTGTGCCCAAGACCTCTTCCACTCATTTTCGCTACAGGGACACCGACTGATGCCACAAGTGGTCCAAGAACCAGTGTCGTTGTATCCCCAACTCCTCCTGTGGAGTGCTTATCGACTTTGATCCCTTCAATGGCAGACAAATCAATTTGATCCCCTGATTCGACCATTGCCATCGTCAGGTCCGCTCGTTCTCTATCGCTCATATCTTTAAAGAAAATCGCCATTGTCAGGGCGCTCACCTGATAATCCGGGATGCTTCCGTCTGTATATCCTTCTACGATGAATTTGATTTCTTCAGTAGATAATTCTTTTCCTTCGCGCTTCTTTTCTATTAAGTCTACCATCCTCATTGTCTTCACCCACTCTTTTCTATTTAATCAAAGGGTTTTTCCCTTTTCTGAATCAGCTTTTATAAAGATTTCACCATTTCTTTCACATATGCAAGGAAATTGGCACGTACCATTTCCGTCGTTTCCATGACTTCATCATGGGAAAGGGGTTGATCAAGAATTCCTGCAGCCATATTTGAAATACATGAAATCCCCAGTACCTTGATTCCAGCATGTCGAGCCACGATGACTTCAGGGACCGTTGACATACCGACTGCGTCACCTCCAAGAGTGCGGGCAAGGCGAACTTCAGCAGGAGTTTCATAAGTAGGACCAGTATTACCTACATAGACACCTTCCTGCACTTCTATGGAGAGGTTGGTTGCGATTTCTTTTGCTTTTTGACGAAGCTCTTTACAATAGGCCTCTGACATATCAGGGAACCTTGGCCCTAAGCGGGAATCATTCGCTCCGATGAGTGGATTGCCTCCCATATTGTTGATATGGTCAGAAATCAGCATTAAATCTCCTGCCTGGAAGCTTTCGTTCACGCCACCGGCTGCATTTGTCACAATCAGCACTTCCACACCTAATTCTTTCATGACACGCACAGGGAATGTTACTTTATCAAATCCATACCCTTCATAGTAATGAAAGCGCCCTTGCATCGCGACGACTTCCTGTCCGGCTAATTGTCCGAATACAAGCTGTCCGGCATGTCCTGCAACAGTGGATACAGGAAAATCAGGAATTTCCTTATAGGGAATTTTCACAGAGTTTTGGATTTCATCTGCCAGCACACCCAGTCCGGATCCAAGGATCAATCCGACCTTAGGCTGTCCTGTATATTGATTTTTTAAATGATTAGCTGCGTTTTGGATGTTTTCGTAATTCATCTTATTACTCCTTTTCAACATAAAGAGAAGGAAATGAGCCTTTGAATCAGCTTCATCCCTCTCCTGTTCGTATTTTTTCTATTTCTTATTTCAATTGGTTCAAGAAGCTTTCGCCGAATTTCGGCATTTTCACATTAAAGTTATCCGCAACCGTCGCCCCGATATCTGCGAATGTTTCTGAGATCGGCAGCTCCTTACCATCTTTAAAGCGTTTTGAATAAACAAGAAGGGGTACATATTCTCTCGTATGATCTGTCCCTGGTGCAGTAGGGTCATTTCCATGGTCTGCCGTAATGATAAGAAGGTCATCTTCCGTCATTTTATCGAATACTTCCGGCAGTCGGGCATCGAACTCTTCCAACGCTTCCCCGTACCCTTGTGGATCCCGTCGATGTCCATATAATGCATCAAAGTCTACCAGGTTCAGGAAGCTGAGTCCTGTGAAAGACCGATCGAATGCTTTAATGAAACTGTCCATTCCGTCCATATTATGCTTCGTACGAATAGAGTCGGTCACACCTTCACCATTATAAATATCTGAAATCTTCCCGATAGCAATCACGTCTAAACCGGAGTCTTTCATTTCGTTCATTACCGTACGGTCAAACGGCTTCAATGCATAGTCGTGGCGATTGGATGTTCGCTTGAACTTCCCTGGTTCACCGACGAATGGCCGGGCAATCACACGTCCGACAAGATATTCCTCTTCTTTCGTGATTTCGCGGGCAATCTCACAGATTTTGTACTGCTCATCGATCGGGATGATGTCTTCATGAGCTGCGATTTGAAGGACCGGATCAGCAGACGTGTACACAATCAGGGCCCCGGTTTCCATATGTTCCTTACCCAATTCTTCAATAATCTCAGTTCCACTGGCAGGCTTATTTCCAATAATCGTGCGACCTGTTTCAGCTTCAAGTTTTTGGATTAATTTTTCAGGAAAGCCATCCGGGTACGTCTTGAATGGTTTGTCAATATTAAGCCCCATGATTTCCCAATGTCCAGTCATCGTGTCTTTCCCTACAGAGGCTTCCTGCATCTTTGAGTAGTATGCAAGAGGTTTATCCGCCTTTTCGATACCCTTCACTTCTTTAATGTTGGAAAGTCCCAACTTCCCGATATTCGGCATATTCAATCCGTTCATATGTTCAGCTATGTGACCAATTGTATCTGTTCCCTTATCATTGAATAGTTCTGCGTCCGGAGCTTCGCCGATACCGACAGAATCCATTACGATCAAGTGAACTCGTTTGTATGTATAGTTACTCATTCAAGTAAACCTCCTATATATTGATCCTTTTTTAAAAAAGCGGTTACATTTTCGACCTTCCATCGTATCTTACCCTTATCTGCTTTGAAGCAATCGACAGGTTTTAACGTCAGAAGTCTGACATCTATATTCTACTTTTCCCTTTTAAAAAAAACAAGAGAGATCCCTTAAAGAATCATAATTTCTTTATGGAATCTCTCTTCATTCAATTAAGCTCTTGGATGGAATTGTGAATATACATCCTTTAAACGTGTTTTCGTCACATGTGTATAGATTTGGGTCGTGGAAATATCTGCATGTCCAAGCATTTCCTGAACCGCCCGTAGGTCTGCCCCATTTTCCAACAAATGGGTAGCAAAGGAATGTCGAAGCGTATGAGGCGTCAAATCTTTCTCAATATTGGCTTTCTTGGCAAGTGACTTTAAATTCTTCCAGAAACCTTGTCTTGTGAGACCCTTTCCATGGTGATTCAGAAATAAATGGTCATCACGGTGTTTCTTGCTCCGTAATTTTAATCGTGCGTCACCTAAGTATTTCTCGAGGACATTCATAGCCGTCTGTCCGATCGGGATAATCCGCTCTTTGTTCCCTTTCCCGATACATCGGACAAATCCCATGGTCAAATGGACGTCATCCAATTTAAGCTGGATGAGCTCGCTTACCCGTATCCCCGTAGCATAGAGGATTTCAAGCATTGCCTTGTCCCTCATTCCTAAAGGTGTCGATTCTTCAGGGGCTTCGAGTAATGCCTCCACTTCAGCGATGCTCAAAATCTTCGGCAGCGTTCTCTCGGTCTTAGGTGTCTCGATATGCACAGTCGGATCTTGTTCCGTCGCCTTTTCCCTTAAAAGGAATTGATGAAAGGAGCGGATGGATGCAACATGACGGGCAATGGTCTTCGAGGATTTCCCCTGACTTTTCAGATGACCTAGAAATTGGAGGATATTCACTCTTGAAACAGCGTTCAATTCCGCTAATTCCTCAACCTTCTTTAAATATAATGCATAATTCTTTAAATCACGCTGATACGACTCGATCGTATTCTTGGCAAGTCCTTTTTCTACTATTAAAAAATGCATGAAATCTTGAATATGGTCTTCCACCCTGCATTACTCCCCGTTCATATAAAAAAATAATAATCGATCATACCAATGGCTTTCTTCCTCTGTTACGGAAGAATAAACCTTTACTGCTGCTCCCTCAGGCTCATCATATCTGTGATAACCTTCGTATTCTTCACTGATCCACATGATACCATAGTAAAACAAAATCGTTGATCCCGTAAATAAAATAAACACCTTAATGGTCTGCCATACCATTTGAACCCCTTTTATCATCCTGTCGTCCTCCATATCACTGATACTAACGCCTATTAATACAAGCTATGACGTTTTTGAACCGTTTTATACCTTATGGAGTCAGAAACTGTGAAAAATACTATGAGGGCATTAAAAAAGCCTTAAAGAGTATGTATGGGAAGTTTCCAAACGAGAAACAACACAGGGGTCTTTAAGGCTTTTCGATTATCTTATTCTTCTGGGTCCTCTTCTTTATCCTGGCATCTGGAACAAATGCCATGAAAGGTGAGGCGGTGGTCTTTTATTTTAAACTTCCAGTCTCGTTCGACAATTGTTTCCACATCTTCTAAGAGATCTTCTTGAATTTCATCAACCGCTCCACATTCAATGCACACCAAATGGTGATGGAAGTGGGCTGCCCCTTCTTGCCTGAGATCGTAACGCGATACACCATCGCCAAAATTGATTTTATCCACAATTTTCAGTTCAGACAGCAATTCCAATGTACGATATACGGTTGCCAGTCCAATTTCCGGAGATTTTTCCTTAACGAGGAGGTATACATCTTCGGCGCTGAGGTGATCTTCTTCATGTTCCAATAACACGCGTACCGTTGCTTCACGCTGTGGCGTAAGCTTGTAGCTGGCAGAATGAAGCTGTTTTTTTATTCGTTCAATGCGGCTTTCCATAGTCCTCTCCTCCCTCGTCAATGTCCTTACTATTATATCAAAAAGGGAGGAATAAGCAAAATAAAATAATTATAATTAAACAAATAAAACGATTATTACATAATAATTGTTTTATTTAAGTTTGGTTATGACTGCTTCCATTAAATTAGGAGAAAGATAGGCTTCAATACTTGCAGCGACGGTGACAATCCCTATGGCCACCACCATGAAAATAACATACCTGGATAAGAACGGAAGCATTTGAAATTGCATGGTGGACGTCTGCCTCATAAAAATCTTCCGGATCAATGTAAGGGAGAAGTTCGCGCTGATCGCTCCAATAAAGATGAACGCCGGAATAATGATAATGTTTTGTGGCAGCACGCTCACAAAAGATAATAAAAATCCGCTCCAGCTCATTTGATTCACAAGGAACCCTACAGAAAAGCCGACCACGACACCTTTCATAAATAGGAGTACGAAGATGAGGGGCAATCCAATGATCGAGATTCCAAGCAGCCACATTAAACCGAGATACTTCACATTATGGAGAAAGCTCTGTCGGAAGAGCTCTTCTGCTGATGTCATACTCCCATCTTCCATTTCACTAAAGAACTTACTTAAATAGAAATACAGATCTTCTTTTTGGGCAAAAGACAAGGAATTCACCACAATCGCACCAAAAATGATCCCCATTAAAAACAATGTAATAATAAATAAATAGATCGAGGAATGTGCTTGTACATGTTGAATAAGTGGGTTTGAATTAGAAATTTTTTTGCGCATCACAATGCTCCTTCTATATATCGATTACTAATTTATATGTAGGAGCGGACACATTTATTCTATTCTATTGAACTTCCATACTGATAAACGTATAATCATAGAAACCTTAACGCAGGATGGGAGGAAGGAATAATGAACAAACCAAATTTAATCGATTTCCCCGATCGGATCGAAACACCCCGCCTTTATATTCGACCATGCATGCCAGGTGACGGATCGGATGTGTTTAAAGCTATAGCTGAATCAAGGAGTGAACTAAAGCCATGGCTCCCCTTTGCCCGTAAAGAACAAACGCTTGATGAAGTGGAGTCCGGGGTACGGGATTCTTATGCAGAATTCATTAAAAAAACCGATATCCGACTCCATATTTATCTGAAAGAAACAGATGAATTCCTTGGGTCCACAGGGCTGCACCGCATTGATTGGGCGGTGCCCAAAGTGGAAATCGGTTATTGGCTCAACTCAAGGTACACCAAGAAAGGGTATATCGTAGAAGCCGTGAAGGGGCTGACCCGGTTTGCCCTGAATGACCTTTCCTGCAAGCGGGTGGAGATCCGCTGTGATGAGAGAAACACTGCCTCCCGAAGGGTGCCTGAGAGGCTGGGGTTCAAGCTTGAAGGGACCATAAGGAATGACCATCTTGATGAAAATGGAACGGATGCACGTGATACGTGTGTTTATTCTCTGATTCGGAGGGGACCTCGATTAAAAGTTGATTACTATATGTAATTGGGCCAGCCTCTTTTTCTTTTGGGTCTCACCCTTATTGCGTCATTTTTTTATTAATTGCGTATTTTACCAATTTTATCCAAAAGATGGACCCCCTCTCAACGGGAGTCCAGCTTTCTTCACATCATCTCTTATTTCCCCAACTCTGCAGCTGCAGATATTGAACCGCATACGCCGTTTTTGCATCATAAATGCGCTGTTCCTTTATGAGTTGCGCCGCTTCCTCTACTGTCACTTCAATCAACTCTACAAACTCATCTTCATCCGTTTCTTTTGATTCATGGATGGGATAAATGTCGTGAGCAATATACAAGTGAACCAGCTCATCCGCAAATCCCGGTGAGGTATAAAATGAAATCAAATGTTCCAGATTCCCGCAACCATAGCCTGTTTCTTCTTCCAATTCACGAAGGGCCGTTTTATCCGGCTCTTCCCCCGGCTCAAGTTTCCCTGCAGGAATTTCAATGATGGACTTCTCCAGCGCTTTGCGATACTGCTCCACCATTACCACTTTTCCTTCCGGTGTCAATGCAATGACCGCTACTGCCCCGGGATGCTTAACCAGTTCCCTCTTGGATGTCTTACCGTTTGGAAGCTCTACTTCATCCACTTGAAGATCAATGATTTTTCCTTGATAGATCGTCTCTGTCGTAATCGTCTTTTCTTCAAATTTTTTCATCGTTCAACTCTCCTTGTTCTGTCATTGACCTTGTCCTCATACATTTTACCATATCCCATTCGAGGATCGAGGTGAAAACCCTTGAAGGTGATTGCTGAAAAAGACCGAATCATCCTGGTAGGAAAAGCATGGGAAATTAAGGAGAAGCTGAAACAATATAATCAAACCTACACCACGGTGAAGGAATGGATTGAAGCAAATCGTTGAAACCAGTCGTATCTTTTGTTTATTCGTCCCGACTTTCGTTAATATAATAAAGAGTGCTAATGTCGAAAGGACGGATATAATGGAAAAAAGACAACTAGGGAGCTCCGATTTATTTGTATCGAAGATGGGACTCGGTTGTATGTCTCTTGGAACCGAGGAGAATGCTGCCAAGGAAATTGTACAACATGCCTTAGAAAATGGAGTCAATTACCTCGATACTGCTGATTTATATGAATTGGGCCAAAATGAAGAAATAGTCGGCAAAGCCATACGTGATGTCCGTGACGATATCATCCTGGCTACAAAAGTAGGAAACCGATGGGATGACGTGGAGGATGGCTGGCGCTGGGACCCTTCCAAGTCCTATATCAAGTCTGCTGTAAAGCACAGCCTAACCCGACTGAAAGTAGACTACATCGACCTTTACCAGCTTCACGGAGGTACGATTGAAGACAATTTTGAAGAAACGATCGAGGCATTTGAAGAATTGAAGAAGGAAGGTCTGATTCGTTATTACGGCATCTCTTCCATCCGTCCGAATGTCATCAAACGATTCTTAAGCTCAGCCGCCATCGATAGCGTGATGATGCAGTACAGCTTATTGGATCGCCGACCGGAAGAATGGATGGACCTATTGGATGAGAATAGGGTGAGTATCGTCGCCCGGGGGCCTTTAGCAAAAGGACTTCTTTCTAATAAAATGCTTACCAAAGCTTCTGCGAAAGTGAAAGAGAATGGGTACCTCGATTATTCTTATCAAGAGCTTCAAGAAACGCTCGGGTGCATTCATAAAAAACTGGGGGACAATCGCACAATGAATGAACTTGCCCTTCAATATAATCTCGCACATGATTCGGTTGCTGCCGTCGTTCCGGGAGCAAGCTCCGTTCAACAGCTTCAGGAAAATATCGACGCTGTGAATGCCGGATCTTTATCTTCCGAAGAGCTTGACATGCTTAAACAATTAACTAAATTATCACGATATGAGCAACATAGGGATTGAGTGAAAAATAAGCGGGTCAGGAATCTTCATTCCCTTCCCGCTTATTTTTTTTATGCCAATCTAATGCCTTTTTCTCCAAGTCCTTCACAAAGTGGTCTTTCCCTTGAATGTAGCCTTCCATATCATGGGGGAATTTCTTTGCGAGCCTTGATTTTAGCTCCCCATATTGATGAGCTTCCCATTCGTGTACTCTTAAATAATCACGGAACGCTATGTGCCTGATCACATGATCGATTCCATAAGGGAAAATATGAAGATGTACAGCTCTCTCATTCCCTTCTCCTTTATAAAAGTAGCGACGGTTTGGGATTCCATTCTCCCCTTTCCCCACAAAATCCAGTTGGCTGAACTCTTCTGTCCGGTCATCAATGCTCTCGAGGCGAGGGACTTCTATCATTATGTCGATAATGGGTTTAGCGGCTAACCCTTTTACTGAGGTTGAACCGATATGGTGGATGATCGCGTCTGGCAGAAGCTTTGTCAGGTTCCGCTTCTCCATTTCAAATTTCTCTTTCCAGTCCGCTTGATGAGGCACTACTATTACATCCCGCATCAATCTTTGAAATTTTTCCAATCCATACTACTTTCATTCAACAGCTCTTCAAAGCTCTTATTCTTTTCCCGCTGCTTTTTCTCTTCTATTTTCTTAAGACGCTCTTCTTCCTTTTTCACAGCCTCTCCTTTTTCAAGCTCTGCTTTTTTCTGCTTCAATTGTTCGAAGAGGTCCCCGTTGATTGAATTCTTTAACGTCAATTCTGCTTCCTGTTTCTTTTTCTTGGACATGTTCTGATTCCCCCTATCTGTCATAGTTATAAATCTTTTTTAGATTTTAGTCAAAGGTGAAGATTTAGCGCAATGAAGCCGGTTGTTTTTGAGGCACTGTGGTAAATTGGATCGATTTTGGATTACCTTACAGGGGGGGGCATAAGGTTTCGGGTCGATTCTGTTCGGGTTTGGGAGTGATCATAAGCATGATAGATAAATTCCAAATGCAAATGTTGACAAGCCTCACGGACATTTTACACCTCTTTCAAAATAACAAAAAGCCGGCCAAAAGGAGGGCTCTCCTTCTAACCGACTCTATTCATCAATACGCTTCCAGTAACACGTCATCCCCTACAATCAACGTGGCATCCGTTGATGATTGGATCTCTTCCACAGAGAAGCCATTCGCTACTTCACGAAGCAACAAGCCTTCATCTGTGACATCCATCACTGCTCGATCCGTAATGATCCGGTGCACGACGCCTTTTCCTGTCAGAGGCAAGGTGCATTCTTTCAGGATTTTGCTTTTACCTGACTTATTGACATGCTCCATGATGACGATGATGCGTTGTGCCCCGTGAACGAGATCCATCGCTCCGCCCATACCCTTAATCATTTTCCCCGGTATCATCCAGTTGGCGAGGTCCCCGTTTTCGGCTACTTCCATTCCACCCAGGATGGCGATATTGATATGTCCGCCTCGAATCATCCCGAATGATTCGGAGCTGTCAAAGTAAGATGAGCCTGGAATCGCTGTAACAGTTTCTTTCCCGGCGTTGATGAGGTCGGCATCGACTTCTTCTTCCTCAGGATAAGGGCCGATTCCAAGTAATCCATTTTCAGACTGAAGGACAACCTGTTTGTTTTCTGTTATATAGTTTGCTACGAGTGTAGGCATTCCGATTCCTAAATTGACATAGAAACCATCTTCTATTTCCTTTTCAGCTCTTCTTGCGATTCTTTCACGCATTTTGGCACGATCCATCCCGTTCCACTCTCCCTTCTATGCTTGCTTCACCGTTCTTCTTTCAATGCGTTTTTCCTGCTCTGCCCTAATCAGACGCTGCACGTAGATGCTTGGAGTGTGCACTTCATTCGGGTTGATGTCCCCGGTTTCAACAAGCTCTTCTACTTCAGCGATCGTCACTTTCCCTGCTGCCGCAATCATCGGGTTAAAGTTTTGAGCTGTTTTGTTATAAATCAGATTCCCCATCCTGTCTGCCTTCCACGCCCGTACAAGTGAGAAGTCCGCCGTATAGGCTTCTTCGAGCAAATACTCTTTTCCATTAAACATGCGGGTTTCTTTTCCTTCCGCTACCGGTGTCCCGACTCCTGCTGGCGTGTAGAATGCAGGGATTCCTGCGCCACCTGCTCGGATTTTCTCTGCAAGTGTACCTTGTGGAACCAATTCTACTTCAAGCTCTCCTGACAGGACCTGTCTTTCAAACTCTTTATTTTCTCCGACATAGGAGCCTATCATTTTATCAATCTGCTTATTTTTCAGCAATAAACCCAATCCCCAATCGTCTACCCCACAGTTATTTGAAATGACGGTAAGGTTTTTCACACCCTTATCTACAAGGGCCAGGATAAGTTTTTCAGGGATTCCGCATAAACCGAATCCTCCAACCATCAATGTGGCTCCATCATGGATGTCTGCCACTGCTTCGTCATATGAAGTGTATACTTCTTTCATTGTATTCCCTCCTTGAATCTGGATTTCACCATTCCTTATTTATGAAGTTCAACAACTGTTGCTACTCCCTGCCCGCCACCGATACAAAGGGTAGCCAATCCGTTTTGAACGCCTCTTTTCTTCATCTCATGGATGAGCGATACCAGAATTCGTGTTCCACTGGCTCCGATCGGGTGACCTAAAGCAATAGCTCCTCCGTTTACATTTAGGGCATCCTTTTTGAATTGAAGTTCTTTATCCACCGCTAATGATTGAGCGGCAAATGCTTCATTCGCCTCAATTAATTCCATGTCCTCCATTGACATCTTTGTTTTTTCCAATACCTTTTTAACAGCAGCAACAGGACCGATTCCCATCATGCTTGGATCGACACCTGCATTGGCGTTTCCTTTGATCGAAACTAAAGGCGTGATGCCCAGTTCGTCAGCTTTCTTCTTCGACATGACGACCACTGCAGCGGCTCCATCATTGATGCCGGATGCATTACCTGCTGTCACAGTGCCATCTTTTTTGAATGCGGACCGAAGACCGGATAATTTCTCTGCAGTCGACCCTTTACGAGGAAATTCATCCTGTTTGAATACGACAGGCTCTCCTTTTCGCTGAGGGATATGTACGGGAACGATTTCATCTTCAAATCGGCCTGACTCAATGGCAGCAGCAGCCTTTTGCTGGCTCCATGCCGCGAATTCGTCCTGCTCTTCACGTGTGAGGGAATAGCGGTCGCAAAGATTCTCTGCCGTCACGCCCATATGATAATCATTAAAAGCACACCATAAGCCGTCTGATATCATACTGTCGACTACTTTCTGGTCCCCCATTTTATATCCTTCTCTTGCCCCTTTTAATAAATATGGAGCCTGACTCATATTTTCCATTCCACCTGCCACGATGATATCGGCATCACCTGAAAGGATTGCCTGCGTTGCCAGATGGACCGTTTTCAATCCTGATCCGCACACTTTGTTGATGGTCATGGCCGGTACATGCTCAGGCAGTCCCGCTTTGATGGATGCTTGACGGGCCGGATTCTGTCCTAACCCTGCCTGCAACACATTCCCCATGATCACTTCATCTACATCGGTTCCATTTACACCAGCCTTCTCTAAGGCATCTTTAATGACAATCGCTCCAAGTTCCGGAGCTGAAATGCCTTTTAATGATCCGTTAAAACTTCCGATGGCTGTGCGTACTGCACTTACAATGACGACTTCATTCGACATCTTTCTTCCTCCCTTTCTCTTCTGACTGATCAATTTGCAATTTTATCTCAATAAAAACAGTTCCACTTTAACTCATTCTATGTAAGCGGTTAAATTCCTCTAAATTTGTCAAAAAATTTTTATATTGATTTACATGTCGAAATTTTCTTAAAATGAAAGAGGGAGGGAAATTATGAATTTACCTAAAAAAGCCACGATTATTGAAGTAGGTCCTAGAGACGGTTTACAAAATGAAAAGAATTTTGTCCCTACGGACGTTAAAAAAGAATTTATCCTTCGTTTGAAACAATCAGGAGTGAAAGAAATGGAGCTGACTTCGTTTGTTTCGCCCAAGTGGGTTCCACAAATGCAAGATGCCGGCGAGATTGTCGATGCCTGCATGACGTGGGATTCACGTGATATGGTTCTTGCTCCCAATAAAAGAGGGATCGAGCGGGTATATGAAACAGGATGCCGTTCTGTAGCCGTCTTTGTTGGTGTAAGTAATTCGTTCAATCAAAAAAACATCAACAAAACGACGGAGGAAGCCATTGAAGGACTAGCTCCTCTAATTTTGGAGCTAAAAGAAAAGGGCTATTTCGTGAGAGCTTGTATTTCAACCGCTTTCTATTGTCCATATGAAGGAAAGATCTTACCGGAGGATACTCTTTCTCTTTGTCAGAAGTTTGTTTCATTGGGCGTGGATGAATTGAGCGTCGCCGATACGATCGGAAAGGCTAACCCATCTGAAAGCTATCATCTCTTTGCGTTCCTGAAACGGGAATTGCCAAACACACTACTTACAGCACATTTCCATGACACCCGTAAGATGGCACTTGCTAATATCCTTGCTTCCCTGCAAGCGGGGATCGACCGCTTTGACACCAGTGCCGGCGGACTCGGCGGCTGCCCTTTCGCCCCCGGTGCAACAGGGAATGTAGCCACAGAGGATGTTGTGTATATGCTCGAGGAGATGGGGATTTCCACAGGGGTTGACCTCGGGAAGCTCGCCCACGCCATCGACGTCGTTAAACCTCATGTCAGCCGTCCGATCGAAAGTGGTTATTACCGTCTTTATGAATTGAATCAGTAGTGCATACGTCCTCTCTCCTTCGTGCATTCTAAACGTAATACCCTTAAAGGAGATGAGTCACATGAGCCAAAAACGTGATAAAGGATTCAGTCAAAAAGGCAAACCAAATTCAGATACGGTCTCAAACACCATGGCGAAAGAAGAACTGGATAAAGCCATTCATCCTACTAAAGGACAAAATGCTAAATCATAAGTTTACAGTCCTGTATCTCTGTAAAAAAGTGTCTCTTCATGAGGCGCTTTTTTATTATGCCTTTAAAATTCCTCTTTTTTCCTTATTTTGCTACAATATGAGTAAATGACTTTCTTTGAGGTGATGACATGCGAAAAAAACTTGCGATTCTCGGCGGCACCCTTTCCTCTATTGGTCTGCTTGGGATTTATATAACCAATCGATTTATGTATTTACCTAAAAAAGAGGATCGTTTCATACGATCACGTGAAACGGAATCGACCCGTCTGATCGAAGAGGATTATGATTCCCTTCCTAAAGAAGAGATACTTATCCCTTCCCAATACGGATATGATATAAAGGCGGTTTTCGTAAAACCCCTCTCTCATAAAAAATTCGTGATCTTTTCCCACGGGGTGACGGAGAATAAATGGAATTCGATTAAATATATGAACCTTTTCATTAAACAGGGATTCAATGCCGTGATTTATGACCACAGGCGTCATGGGGAATCCGGCGGTAAGACGACAAGCTACGGGTATTTTGAAAAATATGATTTAAAGTCTGTTGTAGATGAACTGGTCCGCCGTGAAGGGGACGATGTATTCTTCGGAATCCACGGGGAATCCATGGGAGCTGCGACTTTGCTTCTATACGCAGGCAGTGTGGAGGACCGGGCGGACTTTTATATTGCCGACTGTCCCTTCTCTGACTTTGGTGAACAGTTAGCCTATCGCATGAGTACGGAAGTGAAGATCCCGGCAAAATTCCTCCTGCCCCTCGTAGATGGCACTCTGAAGCTGCGACAAGGATACACATTAAAGGATTTATCCCCTATTTCAGTTGTTCAAAACATCAGGAAACCTGTGTTATTTATCCACAGCCAGAATGATGACTTTATCCTGCCTCAAATGACAAAGGATCTTTTTGAAAAAAAGCAGGGGCCCAAGGAGCTGTTCCTCGATTTCCGCGGGACCCACGCCCAGTCGTATAACGAAAACCCTGAACAATACGAGGAAGTGATTCAACGGTTTCTAAAACAATTTGTACTGATTGAAAAGGATGATGTCTCTTGATTCCAAATGATTTCAAATTAAAAATGCACACCATGTATGGCGGTTCAGGTTTAGAATGGATAGCCTACGTGGAAACTCTATTGGATTCTTTAAAGAAGCGATTTCATTTAACTTATGGTGAACCATATTCATTAAGCTATAACTTTGTAGTGCCGGTCCAGATCAGGCATGGTCGGGATGCTGTTTTAAAGATCGGGTATCCGAACAACGATTTTTCCAATGAGTTTCAAGCTCTTAAGGATTTCCAAGGAAAGGGCATGGTGGAGATAATGGATTTCCATATGGAAGAGGGATGGATTCTTTTAGAACGCCTGACACCCGGTACTTCCCTTCACTCCGTCAGGAATGAAGAAGAGGTACTGAATGTATTCGCCCGCGTGGCTGAGCGCCTCTGGCATAAGCCTGTCAGTTCTTATTCTTTCCCTACGGTTCAATCCTGGGCAAAGGGAGTTGAGCGTCTGCGGGAAAGATTCGACGGAGGAAGCGGTCCAATTCCTGAGGATCTCGTCATAAAAGCTGAAAAACTCTTTCCTGAGCTGCTCAGTACTACTGCAGATCTCTTTCTTCTGCACGGTGACCTGCATCACGGGAACATTCTCTACTCTGAATCTTCCGGTTGGACCGCCATTGATCCTAAAGGGCTTATCGGGGAGCGAGAATATGACTGCATTCAGTTTATGTTAAATGAGTGGAAGAAATGGGAGGTGCCATTAGAGCTGCTCCGATACAGAGTCCGCACGCTCTCATCCCTTCTTTCCCTCTCTTATGAACGGTTGATTCAGTATGGATTTTGTCATTCAATTCTATCTGCCTGCTGGTCTGTAGAGGATGGACTTGATGGATGGAAAAACGGGGTTTCTTTAGCGGGGATGTTTGAAGAGCTATTGAAGGAGTAGTGGGATAGCCTCCACCATCATTTAACCAATTTTTGGATTTACATCTTAAAATTTAATTAAAAAGAACGTTACAGAGGGAGAGGATTTTATGAGAGAGATTGCACTTGCCTTTGGAAATATTTTTGGTGGTATTGCCCTTATTGCCATCTTCGCTTCTTTATGGGGAAGATTCGAAGGCTACTTCGTTTCCAAATTAACCGCATTTCGACTGCAGCTCTTTCTGCTCTTCCTTACCCTTTTCGTGGAAATTCTTTTTCTTCTGGGCATCTATTTCTTTTTCCAACTGACTTTTTGGGATGCATTATTCATTTCTTGCACCCTCTTCCTGTTTGTCATCTGGGTGATTCCTTATCATTCTCATTTTAATATGAATACGGACATTTTGTTTTTGAAAAAGCTCGGGCTGTCTTCCCCGATACGGATTTTCAATCCCGATCGCTCCCCTTTTTTCCTGGGAACGTTCATTTTCTCTACTTTGGGTTTGGCTGTTACCTTTTGTTGGTATTATTTGTTTTAAAAAAACATAAAAGCCTCGTGTGGATTCTAGTATCCACACGAGGCCATTTTTACTCCCCCGGAAACATCAAAAAGTTCATTCTCCCATTTATGATTTGACCAGGACTCTTCAATTGAAATGTGTTACTTTGTGAAGAGAAATCAATCTTCAGTTCTTCATCGAGGAAGACCATCTTTGATTTTTCCACCAGGATCGGAAAGCTATTCGTTTCTATCTTGATATCTTCACCTTCAACAGGATGTTGGACAAACCATAAGGTAGGAATGCCGCTCACCACACAGCCGCAGCCTTCTGTATCGTATTTTAATTTCAGTTGACCATTTTGGGTGCCTATTTTATCTTTAATTTTTTTAGTTGCTTCGTTGGTTAGTTCGATTTTCATTATACGACCTCCTCTGCCCTTTATCCTATCACATTTTATTTGTTCCTTTTAGATTATTGCATTTTCACTCTTTTCACCTTACTATCAATAGGGGGAATTCTTTTGTATTTTATAGAAAGGGTGGTTTTTCATGACAAAGGCTCAAATTAAAGTAAATGATAACGGTTCTTTTCGCGTAAGCGGCGATGTGGAACTAATCGATGCTGACGGAAATGTATTTCCAACCAAACAAGTGTTTACTCTTTGCCGCTGTGGCTTATCAACAAATATGCCATTTTGCGACGCTTCTCACAAAGGAAAATTTGAATCATGTGTGCGTGCAGAAAAGGTATTGGATGAAGAGTAAATGACATAAAAAGAGAGACTTCTCCCGAAGTCTCTCTTTTCATTGGGGCGTCAATCGAAAAAACGGATGTCCACAACGCTTGCCAGTGGAATATAGTGTATGTCTTCGAACCTGTCCACGACGTGCAGCTTCTCATCCAGTGAGTCGACATGATGGATGGTTCCAATCGATAGTTGATGACGGTGCTTCACATAATGAGTAATCGATACCAGCTTCCCAAACTCCATCGCCTCTGCCACGACTTCATTCATTCTGTCGAGCTCCTGCTCATCAAGTTCGATCCTCTTTTCGTGTGTATCTTCTTTTGCCCAGTCCCTTAGGAGCTTCACATGCTCGGGCAGCATCATGGATGTCCATTTGATTCTTCCTCGGTCACGGATCAATTCTCTCACCTCCTATCATTCGTTACGATTTATGTCCCCCCACCAGGCGGGCACGATGCCTTGCTGTTCCCGCTTCAGTGTAGGAGACGGCACGGAGAAGGGCTCCTGATCCATATTTAGTCCGGATTCGGTCCACTACATACCCGAGTTCCCGTTTTTCCCAGCGGTCAGGTTCGAATAAGGAAATCTGCAGCGCTCCATCCTCTACAATATTAGAAAGGGCAATATTGATTTTCCGTACGGTTTTACCGTTGTAATTCTCTTCGAATAATTCCAGGCACACCCGGTACAGATCCATAGTGATATTGGTCGGTTCCTCTATCGTCCTCGACCGGTGGAATCCGCCGCCGAATTCTTCGCGGCTGTAGCCGACCCCAAAGCTGACAGTCCTCCCCGCCTTGCGATGAGTCCGGGCTCTCCTTGCAACTTCTTCGCACATTTCCAAAATGACGCGTTTGATTTCCTTTCGCTCCTTATAATCCCGCAGCAGGATCTGACCCTTGCCGAAGCTGACCTGCCCATCCATGATCGGGGCTCCTATTTCAGAAAGGTCCACTCCCCACGCATGGTAATAAAGCTGGTTTCCCATCACACCGAACTTCGCCTCCAGCTTCTCCAGGTCATACTTCGCCAATTGCCCGATAGAGAAGATGCCCATACGATTGAGGGTCTTCTCAAGGCGTCCGCCTACTCCCCACATTTCACTTAACGGTGAGAGCGGCCACAGCTTCATTGGAACATCCTCATATGTCCACTCGGCAATTCCCTTTTTCTTTGCTTCAAGATCCAGACACAGCTTAGATAAGAGCATATTGGGACCGATTCCTATAGCGCATGGGAGTTGGAATTCCCTTTCCATATCGTCTTTGATTTTGCGTGCGATGGTGGTCCCGTCTCCCCAGAGACTCGTCGCTCCATCAATCTTGATGAAGCTTTCGTCCACACTGTACGTATGAATGGCATCCTTCGGCACATAGCGATGAAACAGACGGGTCAGCTCCGTGGAGATCCGGACATACGTCGCCATTTTCGGCTCTACAAGCCGGATTCGCGGGTCCTTTGGAATTTCAAACATCCGCGAACCCGTTTTGATTCCAAAGTCCTTCTTCATCCTGGGCGAGGCAGCCAGCACGATGCTTCCCTGCCGGCTTTTATCCCCCACTACAGCCAAGTGGCATTCAAGGGGATCCAACCCCTCCATGACAGCCGAACAGCTAGCATAAAAGCTCTTCATATCGATGCACAAAATCTTGTGGTGTGGCAGCACACTGTAATCGACAGTCATATTCTCATCCTCCAACGTACCCAAAATAGAACAAATGTTCCTATATAGTATATCTATGATTCTAACCGAATATACGTTCCCTTTCAACTCAAATAAATGGAAACCGAGAGAATAACAAGAAAAGCGGAGGCGGCTTGCCCAGGCCCGACAAGCATAAGATGAATTGGCCGGAAAGGCGTTTTTTGCCTTTTTGGCCAATTTAGCTTATGACCTCGAGCCCCAAGCCCCTGGAGCTACCCATGTAGAAAAGCGGAAAACCACAGACAAGCCCCAAACATAAGTCGAATGACCCGGGTGCAGGCCGATAGAGGGATCAGAGCAAGAATACTTAGCAAGAATCCTTACAATAAAAAGCAAAAAAATAAGTCCAAAATCACAAAAATGATTTTAGACTTATTTTGTCATGAATCAACCTTTTCCAGCTTGGAATCCCGGATATTTGGTCATTCCCCCGTCGGCGATGAGTGTCGTTCCTGTGACGTAGCTTGCCTGATCAGAGGCTAGAAAAGCCGCGCAGGAAGCTACCTGGTCAGGCTCCCCGATATAGCCAAGAGGAATGAGTTTCTCCACTCCCTTTTTCTTTTCCGGATCGGAAAATTTCTCGGCATTGATGGGCGTATCGATGGCCCCGGGAGCAATATTGTTCACCCGTATCCCGTCGGGAGCAAACTCCAACGCCAGGCTTTCCATCAATAATTTCACTCCACCCTTACTGGCTGCATAATGAGCAAAGTGAGGCCATGGAATGATTTCATGAACAGACGATACATTGATGATCGATCCTTTGATGTTGTGATCGAGCATGTACTTTGCTGCTTCACGGCAACCGAGAAAGGTCCCCGTCAGATTTGTATTGATAACTCTCTGCCAATCTTCGAGGGAAAGATTTTCAGAAGGGACTTCATTCTCGATCCCTGCATTGTTTACATAGATATCAAGACGTCCATATGTATCATGGGCCAATTTGACAAAGCGTTGAACATCATCTTCTTTTGAGACGTCGCCTTGAATGATGGAGGCTGTTCCCCCTTCTTCTTCGATTTCCTGAACGAGTTTTTGGGGGTTTTCATCTTCATTGAAATAGTTGATGACCACTTTACAGTCTTCCCTTGCGAATCTCTTTGCAATCGCCTTCCCGATACCTGTAGCAGCACCCGTGATAATGACAACCTTATCCTTTAAATCTGAATACATGTCCAATTCCTCCTTAATCTTTCGTAAAGCCTAATAGAACCCCGCCAATAATGATCAGAACACATCCAACAATGACGAGAAGAATTTGCTTTTTGGATTTCTTTTCACCTAAGAAAAACAAGCCGCCCAGAGTAGAAATGACGATTCCCGTTTGGGATAGGGAGAAGCTTGTCGCAACTCCGATACGGGGAAGGGCAAGGAGCAAGCCCAAATTCCCCGAAGCCCACATAAGTCCGGTTAAAATATTTCGAATCGTATATTTGTTAAATGGCTTGTGCCTGAACGTGATGACAACGGCTCCAAGGAACATACCGATTGCCTGTGGTAAAATCGCTTCCCAGCCGCCAATATCAAACCATCTTAAAATGACGACATAGGCTATGTATCCACAACTTGAAAGGAGCAGTGTCAACAGACCTTTTTTCAATTGAGAGTCTTCATCCCCCTCGGATTTCTGAGTAAATGAGGTCAGGACGACACCGATGATAAGAGCTAAAACAGCTCCGCTTCCGAGGAGGATCGTTTCCGTTGTTTTCCATTCTTTAAATACTAAAACACCAAAGAGCGTGGTTCCGATCAGCTGCATTCCCGTTGAAATCGGAACGGTTTTGGAAACGCCGATGAATTTTACACTCGCCAGCTGGTTCACTTGCCCGACGGCCCAAAAGACGCCGGAAATAAAGCCGATCCCCCAGACAAATAATGTTAACTCAGGGGACTTGATGAAGAAAACGCCAATCGCAAACAGCAATGAACCAACTGTGATTCCCACCGTTTGACTATAGGCATTCCCCCCGAGTTTTACACTTACAAACACAAGGCTTCCCCACGCGACCGCGGGGATCAGGGCTAAAAGAATCCCTATCATACATCCACATCCTTTTTCCGACAATAATCATAGCTTTCCTCTGAAACAAAAATTCTAGCCGTTTCGACTGGAAAAACGTAAAATTTTTTCCACCCTCTGATTCATACCCTTCTTTCGTCCAATATAATCTCAAGGTGAGGTTGAAATATGAAGCAATGTAAACATACCAAAAAACCCCCCCGGGAAATCGGAAGGAATATGCCTGGTTAATGAAAGAAATTGACAACAGATTCATAGATGAAGCTCATTCAGAGCTCCTTGAAAACATGGAACGCGTCGGATAAACAAAGAAGAAAGCGTTGGGATGTAATCAACGCTTTCTTCTTTGTCATTTGGTAGAAGTATGTATCGGGACAATGACTCTTTCATTCTCAATATTCACCACGACATGGACATCACGGTCAATGGAAAGATCTTTGAACCGTAACGAATATAGACCGGTAGGATTTTTTTCAATGGATTGGATGACGACTTGTGAAAATCTTGGATCACTCATGACCAATTTAACGACCGTCTCTTCCGTTTTGCTTTGCTTGTCTGTCAAAAATATCAATTGATCCGCCGAAGCACTCCTGGGATACGATTCCTGCAGCTCACCATTGAAGGTCACATTCACTTTTCTTCCCATCTCTATATCTTCTTTATGAAGCTTTTTATCATGATCTGTCCTCATGACGGTTTGTTGATCGAAAGAAAACCAAACATCATTAATCAGCACTTGGTTGTTTTCCAACTGGGTCACAAAGCCTATGAAATCTGTGCTTGCTTGAGATGAATTGACAGAGGTTGACGGCCCGCAGCCGATGATTAGAATACAGGAACAAAGTATCATAACAATCAAACATTTCTTCATAGACTCCCCCCTTATTAAATTAGACGAACGAAAGTACTATTTGGTTTCACTATTTTTTGAAAAAAAGGTTATTTCCTACTTTTTCTACAAAAGATGGGAAAAGTTGATAGATCCTACTTCCCATATTCATCCATCTTGGCAGATTAATTTCTCTCTTATTGGTAAAGAGTGCGTTCACCACTTTTTCCGCGACGTATGCAGGGTCCAGCATGAACTTCTGCACATTCTTCACGTACGTACCTGATTCATCGGCAATGGAAAAGAAGTTTGTGGCAATCGGCCCGGGGTTGACCGCCGTCACCTTCACCCCGTACCTTTTCGCCTCCATTCTTACACTATTCGTATACCCGAGGACTGCATGCTTGGAGGCAGAATAAGCACTTGATTTCGGGGTGGCGAACTTCCCTGCCTGAGAAGCGATATTGATGATGTGGCCAGAGCCTTGTTTACGCATATAAGGAAGAGCTTCCCCTGTACATGCCATCAGCCCTAGAACATTCACATCCATCATCCCTTTTACATCTTGAAAGGAGGTTTCATGTGCTTCCTGAAAGATCCCATACCCTGCGTTATTGATTAAGGCATGGATCGATCCGAAGTCCTGCAAAATGGTGTGGAACACATGCGGTATTTGATCATAATCCGTTACATTCAATGGATACACTTCGACCTTACTGTTGAATTCTTTTATCAACTTTTCCTTCAATGCTTCAAGTAAATGGACACGACGTGCGATCAACGCAAGATCCCCGCCATTCTCTGCCACTTTTATGGCCATTTGTTCCCCGATCCCACCAGAAGCACCGGTAATGACAATCGTTTTCCCTTTGATTCTACTGTTCATATTTCGTCACATCTTTCTAAGCAGAATAATAATAGATTCCTTCATGCTTTTCTTTCCGTATATATTGAAGGGATTCAAGGTAATCCAATTGTCCGATGGTCTCGGACAATGTCAAACCGAGCTCCTTCTGATACACGGAAGGAAATAATCTCTTGCATATTTCAAATACAGTCACTCGGTTTCCTTTTATCATTTCGAGTACACCTTTCGCTCTTTCATGCTGTTTCCCTAATCTCCTCGGAATTAATCCATGAACATCCGTAATGTTGTCCCCATGCCCTGTGTAGGCAAGGGAAATCGGAAAATCCAAAAGCTTTTTCAATGAAGCATTGTACTGCAGCAATGGCTTTGAACGCTCACTTTCCCCTTCAAAAGGGGGTTCAATAAGGGGATTGGGAGAAATAGTAGCGAGTATGTGGTCGCCAGCTATCAGCACACCATCACTTTCCCTGTAAAAGGATAAGTGACTCTGAGCATGACCAAGAGTTTCGATGATGGACCACCCTGCCATTCCGGAAATGTTATCCCCCTCCCCAATCTCTACATCCAGCTTACGGTCCCCCATGAATTTAAGTGGACTCTTAAATTTCGGGATGGCACGGAGATATTCTTGCGGAAGTCCGGACTCCATGGCGAGTTCCATGAAAAAACGATCGTACACTTCATGAAAGTGGTCGTCCCGGTGAAGCCAGAACCGATTATATTGATGACCAAGCACCTTGACGGATGATGGAAAACGATCAAGCAACCCGGCATGATCGGGGTGATGATGAGTCAGGACAATTTGTTCGATATCCTGAGGGGTATAGCCTAATAGGCACAATTGTTCAGTCAGCTGCACCCAGGCCGTATCTGTAAGAGGTCCGGCATCCACTAATGTCAAGGCATCCCCTTTCACTAAATAAACATTCACATCTCCTACGGCAAATGGAGTGGAGAGTGTGATTTTTGCGATATCATTCACTAAGGTTGTCATATTTTCACCACATTCTTCATAATAAAAAGGCAAAGCCATGAAGCACGGAACCTTGCCGGTTTGTCACCATTTCCAGGAAATGAATGACCCTTCATTATCTAGTGTACATTTTTTTCTATACGATGTCATTTTTAAAAAGATTGAATATACTAAAAATAAACCCTTGACATATAACCTGTATTTCTACGATAATCACCTATAATATAGAATTGTTCATTAATCAAATGTTATATAAGGATAAAGCGATGATAAAGACTAGTAGTGAATAGATGATGTTAGAGATCGGAGCCCACCGGCTGAAAGGCACCGTCGTCCTCTCTATTTGTGAACCTGCCTTTTGAGCGTCTAAAAGCAGAACGTGTTCCAGCGTTAATGGAATTCGAGTGTGTTCATTTCCTTTCTTGAAAATGGACAAAACAAGGTGGTACCACGGAAGCGAGACCCTTTCGTCCTTTAGGATGAGAGGGTCTGTTTTTTTTGAATACAAAAGGAGGAATGAGCGAATGAAGACATTGTTTATTGGAGCGGGATCGATGGCTCATGCTTTAATGGGCGGCGCATTGAGTGCAGGTGTATTGACATGTGAAGAAGTGTATGTAACCAATCGTGCCAATCAGGAGCGTTTGGATCATATTATGCATGAATTCTGTGTCCAGAAGGTGAACCAGGACACCTCCTATGATGTCATCATCCTCGCCATGAAGCCAAAGGACTTTCATGAGGCGGCAGAGTCGATTAGAACCCACCTTAAAGAGAATACGCTGGTCATTTCCGTCTTGGCGGGAATCACCATGGACCACCTAAGCGACAAGCTCTCTTTTAACGGGGCTATGGCAAGAGCCATGCCCAATACAAGTGCAGCCCTGGGAAAATCGGCAACGGCCGTATCGTTTAACAAGTACCTCTCACACTCCCAGAAGGAATGGACAACAACTTTATTTCGGTCCGTCGGAACAGCAGTGGAAGTAGAGGAAGAGAAATTGGACCTTATTACGGCTTTATCAGGGAGCGGGCCTGCTTATATCTATTATGTCGCCGAGTTGCTTAAAGGTGCTGCAGTAAAGTTGGGGCTGGAAGAAGACCTCGCTAAAGGCCTTGTCACTCAAACGATTGCAGGAGCCAGTGCCATGCTTACAGATTCCGGATTAGAAGCACAGGAATTAAGAAAAAACGTGACCAGCGCAGGTGGAACGACCGAAGCTGGGATCTCCGCGTTAGAGGACTATCATATAAGAGATGCGTTTTTTCAATGTATCGCTTCAGCAAGGGACCGCTCTCAGATACTTGGTAATGAATTAAAGAGACAATCTTTGAAAAAATAAACGTATAACACACCATGTGATTCACGGGTATCCTGTTTCATTGAAATATAATCAACGAAATAATAAAGAAGGTCGATACAGATGAATCCCCTGCTCATTTTACTTTTTACCGTCCTTGTCGTCTGGCTTTTCCTGTCCATTGATGTATGGAGAGGTTTGGCGAAGGTCTCAGAGATTGAAGAAATAAAGGGCACGGATAGTGGTCCGCTTCTTTCCATAATCGTGCCTGCAAGGAATGAAGAAGAATCGGTAACAGACAGTATCACATCCCAACTCGGGCAGGATTATGGCAGGATTGAATGGATTCTTGTCAATGATCGTTCAACGGACAGCACTCATAGAAAACTTGGAGCACTGGCTGAACTGGACAAGCGGATCCGCGTCCTCCATCTCGACACATTAGAAAAAGGATGGCTTGGAAAAAATCAGGCGTTATATAAAGGGTATGCGCTATCGAAAGGATCACTCATCCTGTTTACCGATGCAGATGTCCTCTTTAAAGACCCTTCCATCCTATCCCGGGCTGTCGCGTTCTTTCAATCCCAGAAGCTTGATCACCTTACCCTGGCTCCCGGCATCAAATCACAAACATTCTGGTTAAAAAGCTTTGTTGCATTCTTTTTATTCGGTTTTTCTTTTTATAAACGACCCTGGAAAGCAAATGATCCATCCTCCGGGACTGGGATGGGAATTGGTGCCTTCAATCTGATCACCCGGTCTGCTTATGAGGATATCGGTACCCATGAGAAGATCAGGCACATGCCCGATGACGACCTGCAGCTGGGAGTGCATATAAAAAAGCGGGGAAAACGTCAGGCGTTTCTCACTGCCCTTTATTCATTGGAGGTGGCGTGGTATCACTCCTTGAAAGAAGCCTTTAAGGGCCTTGAGAAAAATACGTTTGCAGGTCTCCATTACTCCATCCTCCTTGTGTTGTTTGCCATGACGGGGATATTCTGCTCTACTGTCCTTCCTTTCTTGACGATATTTTCAGGAAACCCGCTGATTGTGATGGTGAGCATACTTATCATCCTTTTCATTTTTGCAACTTATTTTAAGGTCATTAAAAAGATGACAAACGAGTCACCACTCCTTTTTCTGTCATTGCCCGTAACTGCCTTGTTATTCATCTATTCAATAGCACGGGCGATGTTTCTGACCTTTAAACGGGGAGGGATCGAATGGCGTGGAACGATTTATTCTCTGAAAGAGCTAAGGAAAAAAAGAAAGTAGAGCACATTTCTTTTCGGAGAAAAATGTTGTTGTTATAATCGTTGTATAAAAATGTTTAGAAACCCGAAATAAACTTGTCATGGAAGGGGATCGCAAATGAAAGCAAAGCTATTTGAACCATATACGCTTAAAAATGTTGAACTGAAGAACAGAATCGTCATGGCACCTATGTGTATGTATTCTTCCCATAACCAAGATGGAAAAGTCGAAAACTGGCATCGCACCCACTATACGAGCCGCGCCGTCGGCGGAGTCGGGCTCATCATTCAAGAAGCAACGGCTGTCACGCCACAAGGCAGGATTTCTCCTCAGGATCTGGGGATTTGGGATGACGGGCATATTGAAGGACTAAGAGAACTAGTTGACTTAATCAAGGATCAGGGTGCAAAAACCGGAATCCAGCTTGCTCATGCAGGGAGAAAAGCCGTACTTGAAGGCGATATCCTTGCACCATCTGCGATTCCATTTAATGAAGAGATGAAAACACCTGTTGAAATGACAGCGGGTGATATTGAAGAAACCATCACCGCCTTCATCAAGGGAGCAGAAAGGGCGAAGAAAGCAGGCTTTGATGTAATCGAGATTCACGGTGCCCACGGTTATCTCATCAACGAGTTCCTCTCTCCTCTATCCAATAAACGGAGAGACGAGTACGGCGGTTCAGCAGAAAACCGCTACCGTTTCCTCCGTGAAGTCATTGACGGAATTCAGCAGGTATGGGATGGACCACTCCTTGTGCGGGTTTCTGCCAAAGATTATAACGATGAAGGCCTGGACGTTGGAGACTATATCGTATTCGCAAAATGGATGAAAGAACAAGGCGTCGATTTAATCGATGTCAGTTCCGGAGCCCTTGTCCCGGCACGCATCCCGGTATTCCCAGGCTATCAGGTGAAGCTAGCGGAGAACATCAAGAATGCAGCAGGCATTGACACCGGAGCGGTAGGACTGATTACAACAGGCATTCAGGCGGAAGAGATACTGCGAAACGAACGGGCCGACCTCATCCTCCTTGCACGTGAAATGCTGCGGGATCCTTACTGGCCAAGAACGGCGGCTCTTGAGCTCGGTGTTGAAATCGAAGCACCTAAACAGTATGAGCGCGGCTGGTAAGTACCGGAAGTTACATAAAAAAGTGTGGAACTGGAATCTGCGTTCCACACTTTTTTTATTTATTCATACACCTTTTGCACTTCATATCTGAACCCTGAGCAATGGTAATTCTGTTTTTGATACATCAGTCTCGGCGTATCTTCCCCATCCGCCACGAGTATGATAATTTTATCAAGGAACCGTTCCATGACAAACCCCTGCAGCCTGCTGGCAATTCCTTTCTTTTGAAACGATTCGTGTACCATCAATCCGTCTATTTCCGCTGAATCTTCTTCGATGATCACATCCAGAGATCCGGCTGGTGTCCCTTTATAGAAAGCCAGGAGCTGCATTATTCGGGGATTTTTAAAATTCCGCTTATGCATGTCCACCTTTTGATCAGCAAAGCCCGGACCATACTCCATATCCTGCTCGTATTGGAAGGCAAGATACGCATAGAGGTCCTCCTCCATCACTTCCCTTATATCGATATCAGCATTGTCTTCTAAAGACGGAAATTGACCAGGGGTAATAAGATACAGCTCATTGAAACCTTTCTCATATCCTTCTTGCTTAAAATAGTCCATTAATTCATCTGAAGGCTTATGATTTTCCGGAAACAGGAACTTCACATGCTTCTGACCATTGGCTCGATGGAATTCACGTAAAAAGCGGGATGCCTTTTTGAATTCTTCAAGAGTCGGCTGTTTCTTGAATGCAAGAAAGTTACTATCATACCTCGTCAGCATTTCCGGAAAATGAATATGTTGATAAAGAGCGTTTTCCCCTATTACATGCCCAGGATTATAAATATGTTCAAATGTGAATGATTTCATCTGTATTCCCCTTTTTCTGTTTATACAGTCTTTCCTACTCCCAAATACGCTGAACAGAAGCACCGTCTTCTTCCAGTCTTACGATGTAGACATCTGGATTAGAAAGGGCGAACAATTCCTCGTATCCATAGCTTTCATCAAACAATCTTAAAAGCAGTGTCGTTAAATTACCATGACTCACACAAACAATGTGATCCTCTTCTTTTTTCACTGCTTCATCTATAAAGGATCTTGCCCGTTCCATCGCCATTTGATTGGATTCCCCACCAGGTAATGAGAGAGAGAAATCCTCAAAACTCCTCTTTAACTTTTCCATCCAATTTGGAAGGTCCTGATTACTCAATACTCTTTCTCCCAATCTGTCGTCCTCGTGGATAACCAGCCCCGTACGTTTGGCAAATGGTGCGATCGTGTCAACTGCCCTAACAAACGGACTTGAATAAATCGCTTGTATAGATCGGGTTGCCAAAAAGTCTGCCAATTGGATCGCCTGACGTTCCCCGGCTTTCGTTAACGGGGCATGAAACGGCTGCCCTTCCGCTTTTGCATGACGTACGATATAAATCGTCTTCATTTCTTCCCCCCCCTATTTCTTTAAAGGTATGACGTATTCCATGAAATCTTTGGCCATATAAGTTTCATGGAAGATGTCTCTCGCTTCATGCTCCAGTTCTCCCCAGGATTCCTTTGCATACCGGGAAGAAATATGGGTAAGAAAGAGCCGCCTTGCCCCGGCAGCAAATGCCGTCTCACCTGCCTGTTTCGTCGTGGAATGAAAATACTGCCGGGCCATGTCTTCTTGATCCCGGTTGAAAGTTGCTTCATGAACCAATACATCTGCAGACTTAGAAAGCTTCACCGCATTGGAACAAACCCTCGTGTCTCCTAAGATAGTGACAACCCGTCCGGGAATAGAAGGTCCCAGAAAATCCTTTCCATCAATCTCTCTTCCATCTTCCAGCCGTACCGTTTGTCCTGATTTTAACTTCTTATATAAAGGACCCGGGGGAACACCAATCTCCCGTAATTGATCTACTTGAAGGACACCGTGCTTATCCTTTTCCACTACACGGTATCCGAAGGTAGTCAGAGCGTGATCAAGTTCCCCTGCCTCTACTCTGAACCCTTCATCTTCAAAGATGATCCCTTCCTCAATTTCCACCACTTCAAGGGGATATTGAAGATGAGTCCTGCTCACGGAAAGGGAAACGTTAATATACTCTTTGATTCCCTTAGGACCATAAACCGTTAGCTCTGATTCCCCCCCTTGGAAGGAGCGGCTCCCCAATAATCCCGGAAGCCCGTAAATATGATCACCATGCAGATGGGTAATGAAAATCTTTTCGATTCTTCTCGGTTTTAAGCTTGTATGTAAAATTTGATGCTGTGTCGCTTCCCCACAATCAAAAAGCCAAACCGCACCACGTTCCTCTAATAATTTCAAGGCGATACTGGTCACATTGCGGAGTTTTGCAGGTACCCCTGCACCCGTTCCTAAAAATAACAATTCCACTTCATTCACTCCTCAGATGAGCTATGCTGCCTCTATTTTAGCATAATCCCCGTCTTTTTACCCTTTCCCGGAAAATGAGTTATAAGAATGAAAATTAAAGCCAAGATAATGATGAAGATGTTTGCACAAAAGTAAAACGTTTTCATGATTTTACTCGGGAAAAGCCATCAGCATATAATTTGCTAAATGTAGCAGAAGTCTTTAAAATTAAGTAATTGTATAGGATATTAAATAAGAAGAAACGCATAAATAAGGGTTACAACAAGATAAAGTGAGGTCATGACATTGAATAATTCAACTACACCAACGTCTCTGATTACGATTTTTGGAGCGACAGGTGATCTAGCGAAAAGAAAACTATATCCGTCTCTTTATCATTTGTTCCGTAAAGGGAAAATTTCAAAGCGTTTTGCCGTTGTAGGTGTAGCTCGACGTGAATGGTCAAACGAAGAATTCCAGGAACACGTCAAGACATCGGTACATAAAGCTTTAGGCAGCAATGAAAACATCGATGAGTTTGTCTCACATTTCTATTATCAGCCGAATGATGTGTCTAACAGTGATTCATACAAAGCATTGAAGAACTTATCGGATGAGCTCGATGTAACATATGAATTAGAAGGAAATCGCATTTTCTACCTGGCGATGGCTCCTGAATTCTTCGGAACGATTACTGAGCAATTGAAAAATCAAGGACTGACCGATTCTAACGGATTCCAGAGACTAGTGATTGAAAAGCCGTTCGGTCACGACTTGCCTTCAGCTGAAAAACTGAACAGTCAGATCCGCGAGTCCTTCTCTGAGGATCAAATTTATCGTATCGATCACTATCTCGGTAAAGAAATGGTGCAGAATATTGAGGTCATCCGTTTCTCTAATGCGATGTTTGAACCCCTTTGGAACAACCGCTATATCTCGAATATCCAAGTCACTTCTTCGGAAGAACTAGGTGTAGAAGATCGCGGGCGATATTATGAAAAAAGCGGAGCACTTCGGGATATGGTCCAAAACCACCTGCTTCAAATGGTTGCCTTACTCGCCATGGAGCCGCCGATCAAATTGACAACGGACGAAATCCGCAGTGAAAAAGTACGTGTATTACGATCCCTTCGTCCATTTGAACATGAAGAAGTAAAAGACTATTTCGTTCGCGGACAATACGGCCCAGGAAAAGCCGGTAATCAGGATGTGCCCGGTTACCGGGAAGCAGAAAACGTGGATGATCAGTCTAATACAGAATCATATGTTGCCGGGAAGTTGATGATTGATAACTTCCGTTGGGCCGGTGTCCCATTCTATATCCGTACTGGAAAAAGAATGGAGGCAAAATCAACGAAAATCGTCATCCAGTTCAAAGATATCCCGATGAATCTGTACTACAATCCGGACAAGCCGTTGGCTCCAAACCTGCTGGTCATTCATATCCAGCCTGAAGAGGGAATCACCCTTCACCTGAACGTAAAAAAATCAGGACAGAATATCGAAACGACTCCGGTGAAACTGAACTTTGCCAACAACAGCGTGGACGGAATGAACACACCGGAAGCGTATGAAAAACTTCTATTCGATTGTCTGCGTGGAGATGCCACGAATTTCACCCATTGGGATGAAGTGAAACTTTCATGGGCATTCGTCGACAAAATCTCCGAAGTATGGGAACATACTCGTGACGGGGAATTCCCGAACTACGAAGCAGGGTCGATGGGTCCGAAAGCCGCTGACAATCTGCTCGCAAAAGACGGCTTCTACTGGTGGCCAATTGCAAATCTAGACGTAGACCAATGCTGAGAAAGGTGTGGAACAATGAAAATATTTGATGTAACAGCCCCAATCTTTAACGGGATGCCCGTTTATAAGAACAAGCCGGAGAAACAACCGACGATTGAAACGAACACAAACGGCCATGTGACGGAGTCAAGACTCTCTTTGGACGTTCATACAGGAACCCATGTGGACGCTCCCCTGCACATGATCAACGACGGCGAGACGATTGAAACCATTGATATCGAGAAGCTCGTCCGCCCTGTTAAAGTATTTGATGTAACAGAAGTCGATGAAAAAATCAGTCTTAAGGATATCAACGGATTAGACATTGAAGAGAATGACTTCATCCTCTTCAAAACGAAGAATTCATGGGATACAGAATTCAACTTTGACTTCATCTATGTAGCTGAAGACGCTGCAGCATACCTTGCCGAGAAGAAGATCTCAGGCGTGGGGATCGACGCACTGGGTATCGAAAGAGCCCAGGAAGGTCACCCCACACACCGCAGCCTGATGGGTAGCGGCGTCATCATCATGGAAGGCCTTCAGTTGAAAGACATCAAAGCTGGCCAGTACTTCATGGTGGCAGCACCACTTAAAATTCAAAATACCGATGCATCACCGGCACGCGTGCTGTTGTTTGATGAAATGATCGGGTAAATATTTGATGTAGACTCTCTGGCTTATGGCCGGGGAGTTTTTTTTGAGGGGACCTCTTTTACTGACCTTTTCAGATCATTGTGGTGTGTTTTCGTAGATTTTCAAGCTCTATTGAACATGTAAGAATTGCCCAGGTGAATGAAGGCTGATTTACTGAAGAAAATGAAGTTGTTTTTGAATTGCGGAGGCCACTATAGCGGAACCAGTACCAGTTTGAGGAAAACTTGTGCTACTTTCACAAAGAACTCGTGCCAGTTCAGAACAAACGAGTGTCACTTTCACCGAGACTCGTTCCAAATTGTGAATAAAAAGAATGGTTATCGTTTACAACCAGCTTCCAAACGGCCCGGCGCGTCATTGGAGTGAAAACACAAAAAAACAGGTGCCTCATTCTATGAGACACCTAGTTCTGCCCTAATACAATTTTTTCAAAGCTTCCTTATCAAATGGCAGCAGGTCATCTGCTCTGCCTTCCTCGACTTTCCTTACCCATTCAGGGTCCTGCAGGAGTGATCGCCCGATGGCGACCAGATCGAATTCTCCACTGTCCAGTCTTTGGATCAGACCATCCAGGCTTGTTGTACCCGCACCTGAGAAGCTAGTGAATTCACCATCGAGTCCAACCGATCCGACCGATACCACAGGTTTACCTGTCAGCTTTTTCGTCCAGCCGGCAAGATTCAAGTCAGATCCTTCAAATTCCGGCTCCCAGAAACGGCGTGTCGAGCAATGAAAAATATCCACGCCTGCTTTCACAAGAGGCTCAAGGAAACGATCCAGTTCATCAGGGGTCGTTGCAAGCTTTGCGTTGAAATCATTCATTTTCCATTGTGAAAAACGGAAGATGATTGGGAAATCAGGTCCCACTTCACGACGACATGCTTCAATCACCTCAACGGCAAACCGGGTCCTTCCGACCATGTCTCCTCCATATCGGTCCGTACGATGGTTCGTATGCGACCAGAAGAATTGATCAATTAAATATCCATGTGCACCGTGAAGCTCTATGCCGTCAAAACCAAGCCGTTTGGCATCTGCTGCTGCCTGAGCGTAGGCTTCCACCATCATTACGACTTCTTCTTCCGACATCGGCTCTGTTATTTTTTCACCTGCTAAGCTTAGCCCAGATGGTCCAACAGGCAACGCTTCTTCATTTGGGAGCTCCCCCATTTTACGTGTCATCCCCACATGCCAAAGCTGTGGAACGATCTTGCCACCAGCGTTGTGGACTTCCTTTACGACTTCGGCCCAGCCGTTCTGAGCCTCTTCACCATAGAACAGAGGGATGCTCGCTCCTGAAACAGAAGCTGGATGGTTGATTCCGGTTCCTTCCGTAACAATCAACCCTACACCATTTTCAGCTCTGCGTCGATAATAGGCTGCAACATCTTTATCAGGTACTCCATTTGGGGAGAACCCCCGTGTCATTGGCGCCATCACTGTACGATTGGATAGCTGTAACTTCTCACTTTTGAATGGTCTGAATAATGGTTCTGTCGATATATTGGTTTGACTCATTGAAATGCCTCCTCTTTTCTTCATGCATTTTCATTATTTCAAACCCGAACCGAAAATCAAAGAAATCTGTTTCCATTCACATTCAGCCTCTATGTAATTCTCTCGAAAGTGCATGAATCGCTGCCATCACTTCCCTTACGTTTTGTTCACCATTCATCTCATTTCTTGCATGAAGGAGTACGGGTCTGACCGACTCGACAGACCTACCGAATTCATACATCCATTCGTAGCGTGGAACCATCCATGTATGGAAGTGATGCGTTGTGTCCTCATTGTAAAAATAATAAACATATTCGATTCCCAATACATCCCTCTGAGCTTTTCTGATTCGGGTCAAGCAGTTGATATAATCAAGTTTCTCCGCCTCAGTCAGTTCATCAAAACACGTAATATGCCTTTTGGAGGCCAAAATGATCAAACCCTTGATTGGATAAGCCACATCCTGATGGGCATGGAAATACGCCGTTTCGAGCACTACCCCGCCATCAGGTTCGATCAAGCCGCTTGTCAATGCACAGCTTAGACAAGCGACCTCCACTTGTTTGCCATTTGATAATGTGATTTGTCTCATATGTCCCCCACTACTCGCTATTTTTTCAGAAATCATACTACTGCACGAAGATGAAGTTTGTAGTCTTCAGTACTATTTGTAATGCATGCTTCTCAATTTATATCCCCACTTCAAAAAGGGAGCTATTGTAAAATTTCCCTAAGTAAAATATCATGCTCGTGCATGCACAGATGAGGATAAAAAGAAATGTTATCCCTACTTTTTTCGGGCATATCCCCCCTTCCTCTATCTGTTACTACTTGATGTGCAGAAGATGTTCACGTCTGTTCAGCTCAGGTGGAGTTCCGATGATTAAGCCAAGTGATTTATTATCTTTAGCCCTCAATGAATATCGAAAGAAGCTGTCGGTTGAGAAGAATCTCCCGTTTGGGTTGATGAGTGCCAGTGTCTCGATCAACTTTCTCAATTGTGTGCGTTCGAGGTCGTTTTTGAGACGCATGACATCATGATGCTCCGTCGCATAATTCACCCACAGTTCCACCTTGCATCCCTCTTTGATCAAATACAGGCGACAGACACAGTATATTCGATCAATTCCTCCATATCTCTCCTGAGATGAAACTGCCCTGCTCCGACCATGTTGAGGAAGACGGAATAAACATCCCCGTGGACTTTCTGATATTTTTTCGCTAGGAGCCTGTTCTCTTTGGCTGTCGCAAGCCAGTGGATATGCCTGAAACTTTCATTCTCATAATCTTTGGTCCCTATGATGCTCGTCTCATCCAGAAACAGGGAGTAGTTGGTCTGTTTATATCCTTGAAGCATGGATTTAAGCTTTAAATCATGAATCTTGCCTATCCGGGGAAGGACTTTGAATGACGGGAGTTCTTCCTCCTCATATTCCACGCGATAGGTTTGCAGGGATAAGGGATCTCTCACTATGAATTCTAGATTGCTCCAGTGATGGATCCCCCTGCCTTTACCCTTTAGGGTGACCGAAATTGTCTTTTGTGCTTTAGCCGGGAGATCCAGAGACAGTGTGTAGATGCTCCTCTCACCATCAACGCTTGTGAAAACGAGTTCACGGTCACTTCTGGTCTCTATGTTCATTTTGAGCTGGTACATAGGGAGCGCAGAATCATTCCTGATCTCGACATAGCAGGTAATGGTTTCATCGATACTTGTAGCGTCATGGTATTTCTTTATGCTCCATGAGATTTTTTTATGTTGGATATTCAAGTAAATCCTTGAGAAGAGAGCGAAAGAGAGAATCAGGAAGAAAAGAAATACAAGGAAGCTATACCCTGCGAAACTGCTGATGATGATCAGGATAACGTTCAAGATCAAAACCAGTGGTGCGAAAATAATGGGTGGTTCCTTATGGATTTTCATGATGTTTCGACCGGAACAGAAACGTGATCAAGGATTTCCTGTATAATTCCTTCTTTCGATGTCTTCACTTCCCCTTCCACATTCAACGAGATTCTGTGTGCCAATAGAGGCAGCGCAAGTTCCTTCACATCTTCAGGCGTACTGAACTCTCTTCCGTACAGGAAAGCCCTTGATTGGATCGCCCTCATGTAGGCTATGGATCCACGGGGACTTACCCCTACATCCACAAATTGATGATGCCTTGTCTTTTGAACGATTTCCATCAAATAATCTTCCATTTCTGCAGAAACCAGGACATCTTTTACTCTTTTTTTTAACTGTATGATCTCTTCAATGGATATGACACTCTCGATGGTTTCAAGGGGATTGGATGAACGGAATCTCCTTAGCATCACTTTTTCATTTTCAGGAGAAGGGTACCCTTGCCTAATAGTGAGCAGGAAGCGGTCGAGCTGTGCATCCGGCAATGGGAAGGTACCGATGGAGTCATATGGATTCTGCGTGGCGATGACACAAAATGGCTTTGGTAAATGATACGTTACCCCTCCAAGCGTGACATGCTTTTCTTCCATCAGTTCAAGAAGCGCGGACTGGGTTCTCGGAACTGCGCGGTTGATCTCATCGATAAGGAGGACGTTATTAAACACCGGCCCCTTTCGGACTTTAAAGTCGCTTGATTTCACATCGAAATATTCCTGCCCCACGATATCCGAGGGAAGCGTATCGGGTGTAAACTGCAGGCGGTTGAACGACCCGTCGATACTTTTCGAAAAACATTTTGCCATCGTTGTTTTTCCCGTACCCGGTACATCTTCCAGTAAAACATGACCATCACTCAATAAAGCAATGATCATTAACTCTATCTCTTTCTCTTTATCAATCATGACTCTTGCTATATTATCTTTAATCGTTTGAAGCATGCCTCCACCCCCATCTATATATGTAATATAATGGTAACACACATACCGGGACTGGTGAGAGATGATTTTTTCGAAAATTAAGTATATATTTACATGAATCATAAAAGCCCCTTCCCTAATAAGGAAAGAGGCTTTTTCATTTAATTATTTCATCCATTCCGTGTGGAAAATACCTTCTTTATCCACACGTTCGTAGGTGTGTGCACCGAAGTAGTCGCGCTGAGCCTGGATCAGGTTCGCGGGAAGAGTTTCTGTGCGGTAGCTGTCGTAATAAGATAGGGCAGCAGAGAATCCAGGGACAGGAACTCCATTCTGAACGGCCACGCTGATGACTTCGCGCAATGCATACTGGTAGCTTTCAACGATCTCTTTAAAGTAAGAATCGAGTAAAAGGTTTGTCAGATTGAATTCACGGTCATATGCTTCTTTGATCTTTTGAAGGAATTGAGCACGGATGATGCATCCTCCTCGGAAGATCATGGCGATATCCCCATATTGAAGATCCCAATTGTATTCATCAGATGCAGACCGCATTTGTGCGAAGCCTTGAGCATACGAACAAATCTTACTCATGTAAAGGGCTTTGCGGATTGATTCAACTAACGCTTTTTTATCGCCTTGGAATGGTTTCGTGTCTGGACCTTTCAGCATTTTGCTTGCTTTTACACGCTCATCTTTAATGGCTGAAATGAAACGGGCAAAGACAGATTCTGTGATGATCGGTAAGGAAACACCAAGGTCCAAAGCACTTTGGCTTGTCCATTTACCTGTACCTTTTTGACCGGCTTTATCCAGGATAACATCTACCATAGGCTTACCGGTTTCTTCGTCTTTCTTCGTGAAGATATCTGCAGTGATTTCGATCAAATAGCTGTCAAGCTCGCCTTTATTCCAGTCGGCAAATACTTCATGCAGTTCTTCTGCACTTAATTCGAGGACATTTTTCATCAGGAAGTACGATTCTGCGATCAGCTGCATATCTCCGTACTCGATTCCGTTGTGCACCATTTTCACATAGTGACCGGCGCCATCCGGACCGATATATGTCGTACAAGGATCTCCGTCCACCTTCGCTGCGATATCTTTCAGAATAGGGGCAACTAAATCATATGCTTCCTTCTGTCCGCCAGGCATGATGGATGGTCCTGTAAGGGCACCTTCCTCACCACCGGAAACACCCGTCCCGATGAAATGAATGCCAAGTTCGCTTAATTCCTGATTGCGTCGACGTGTGTCTTCGAAGAACGTATTTCCTCCATCTATCAGAATATCCCCTTTTTCGAGGTAAGGCTTTAATTGTTCGATGGTCGCATCTGTCGGATTTCCCGCTTTGACCATCAATAGAATCTTTCGAGGCTTTTCCAACGAGTTCACAAATTCTTCTATCGTATATGTAGGAATGACATTCTTGCCTTCCGATTCATTCACCATTTCTTTCGTTTTTTCACCTGAACGATTGTAAACAGAAACAGAGTATCCTCTGCTTTCAATATTCCATGCTAAATTTTTCCCCATAACGGCTAAGCCGATAACACCAATTTCCTGAGGCATAGTCAACGTCCTTTCATCTATAGAATAATGATTTTTGAATGTTTCATCAGCTTTATTAAATGAATGACTAAAGTCTATTTCAATCTAACAAGAATGGAGCTACGATGCAAATAATCCGTTTGAAACATGTTATCTATACTAAGGTTTCCCCTTTTTCACCTGTCATTCCCTTAAAAAATCTTTGTTGAAGCTTGTGTCCTGTTTCGGATCAAAGGACTTCTTCTTATTCTTCGCTTTTACCCCTTGAGAGATGGAATCTTTACCGAACTTGTCATGAAGCTGGGATAAAACATTGTAGAGAGGTTCCTTTTCGGCCACCTTTTTATAAGAGAATAAGTCCAGCTGCTCGGTTGCTTCACTTTTCTCCACCACATCCTGGGCAGTGACCCCAAGAAGCCTTACGGGATCACCATCCCAATGCTTCAAAAATAAATCTTTTGCATGGTGGAATACATCTTCCTTTTTATAAATGGGGTTTTCCACCTTTTTGCTTCTTGTGATGGTCTTCCTGAATTTATCACGAATCATCAGCTGTATTGTTGTTCCCAGTACGTCTTTCTGTTGAAGGCGTGACGATACCTTGGCACACAGCTTCTCTACTACGGTTAATAGCTCATGCTGATTCGTCGTATCCTTCGGTAATGTAGTGGAATTGCCTACACTTTTATAATCATAAATCGATTCGGGATCAACGCTTCTTCTGTCAATCCCATTGGCACGTTCTTTGAGACGGAGACCATTGATCCCGAGTAGCGTCTTCAGTTGTAAATCATTGGCATGAGCAAGTTCGTTACACGTATGTATGCCAATTGAATTTAATTTTTCGGAGGTCTTTTGGCCAATCCCATGCATTTCGATGACCGGTAGAGGCCAGAGCTTTTGTGGAATATCCCGTTTCCGCAAAACAGTGATTCCCATCGGTTTTTTCATATCGGATGCGGTCTTGGCCAAAAACTTATTGGGTGCCACCCCGATACTGCAAGGAAGATCAAGCTGTCCCTTAATCTGGGATTGAATGTCAGAGGCTATTTGTAATGGGGTGCCTTTTTCAAAGGAATCCGTAATATCAAGATATCCTTCATCAATCGAGACGGGTTCCACTAATTCTGAATATTGTCTGAGGATATCGAATAGTCCTTTGGAGGCCGCTCGATAGCGATCGAAGTTAGGGGTCATGATGACCAGATTCGGACATAATTTTTTCGCCTCCCAAAGAGGCATTGTCGTCTTCACACCGAAGCTTCTGGCTTCGTAGCTGCATGTCACGATGATGCCCCGCCTTTCCTTCGGGTTCCCGGCTATTGCCAAAGGTTTTCCCCGTAGAGTAGGGTCAAAGGCCATCTCTACAGAGGCATAAAAACTGTTCATATCAACATGAAGGATCACTCGTCCGTTTTTGGGATAGTGTGAGTTCATTTCAATCGCGGCTTTCTTTGTCTAGTTTTGATGTGTTTTTTGCTCGTCTACATAATCTTTTATTTCTTTTATACCTTCCAGGCTTCCTACTAAAACATTCGGATCAATTTGGGTGATCATTGAGTCCTCAAGATTAATGATCCCGGAGAAATAATTAGTTTTAGAATAGGCAAGTAACCCCACATTCGTGAATGATTCATGAGGTACTTCAAGGATTTCTTTTGCTTCTTTTACGACCAGACCGACCTGCATCGTTTCTGTGTGAATGACGAGGAGAAACATCCCACTTATATTATCTGCAGAAGTATGATACAGGATATCCCCTAAATCCAAGACCGGAACCAGCTCATCCCTCACTTTAGAAATCCCACGTACAAATGAAGGCAAATGAGGTATGGCCCTCACTTCTTCCACCTTTTCGATTGATACTACGTTCTCAATCGGCAGAGCATACTCTTCTTTTCCAGCATGAAATACAACTACTTTCGGCATTATACCGTCCCCTCTCGAACTTCTGATATGTATACTACTAATGTACCACATTATAGAAAGTTTAGGTGCTGATTTGAAAGAAGAAAATGTCCACGAACGAAAAGGATAACCTTTTGTTCGTGGACATTTGGATGTATTATGCTTGTCGGGCCTGAACGAGCCGGCTGCGCTTTTCTATTTGTCCAGCTACAGGGCTTAGAGGCTCGAGGTCATAAGTCAAACATACCAAAAAGGCATAGTACGCCTTTCCGGTATGTTCGCCTTATGCTTGTCGCCTCTGGGCAAAGCCCTTCCGCTTTTCTATTTGTCCAGCTCCGCCGGCTAGGCCCTCGAGGTCATATGCTAAATCCGGCAAAAAGGCAAAGTACGCCTTTCCGCCAGATTCATCTTATGCTTGTCGGGCCTGAACGAACCGGCTGCGCTTTTCTATTCCCCAGCGACTTCTTGAATGATTGCGACAACCATTTCAGAGAGCTTGTTTAATTCTTCTACAGGCATTCTTTCGCTCTTCGTGTGGATTTCTTCGTAGCCCACAGCCAGGTTGACAGTCGGCACTCCGAATCCTGCGATGACGTTGGCATCGCTTCCGCCTCCACTTGTTAGCAGCTCACTTGGGCGGCCGATTTTCTTTGCGGCACGTTTTGCCACTTCCACTACTTCGTCACCGTCTTTGAACTTGAAGCCTGGGTACATGACTTGAACTTCGACTTCCGCTTTTCCGCCCATTTCTTCGGCAACCGAAGTGAAGGCAGCTTTCATTTTTTCTACCTGTGCTTCCATTTTTTCCGGAATCAGGGAACGTGCCTCAGCAAGGATATCCGCTTGTTCGCATACGATATTCGTTGCTTTTCCCCCTTCAAAGCGGCCAATATTTGCAGTCGTTTCTTCATCGATACGGCCAAGCGGCATTTTAGAGATCGCTTTTGCTGCAATGGTGATGGCCGAAACGCCTTTCTCAGGAGCAACGCCTGCATGGGCCGTTTTCCCATAAATCGTTGCTTTCACTTTTGCCTGTGTCGGTGCCGCTACGATGATGTTACCGACTTTGCCATCACTATCAAGGGCGAAACCATATTTCGCTTTAACCAGGGATGAGTCAAGGGCTTTCGCTCCAACCAAACCTGATTCCTCCCCTACCGTGATGATGAACTGGATGTCACCATGGGAAATATTATTTTCCTTAAGAACACGCACTGATTCAAGCATGGTGGCAAGTCCCGCTTTGTCATCGGCACCAAGGATGGTTGTTCCATCTGAATAAATATAGCCGTCTTCTTTAAGCGTAGGCTTAACCCCTTGTGCAGGAACGACTGTATCCATATGAGAAGTAAAGTAAATGGTATCTACGCCTTCTTTATTCCCTTTCAATGTACAGATCAGGTTACCGGCACCGTGGCCCGTTTCACCCATGGTGTCGTCTTCAAAGACCTCTACTCCAAGTTCAGAGAATTTCTTTGTTAAAACCTTTGCAATTTCTGCTTCTTCTTTCGTTTCAGAATCGATCTGAACCAATTCCAGGAATTCATTTAATAAACGCTCTTCATTAATCATTTAATAGACCTCCACAAATATGTATTCACTACTATAGTATAGCGTGAATATCCGAGTACAACAAATGGCAGCACTTTACAACGGAATATTGCCATGCTTTTTCTTCGGACGTTCTTCCCGTTTGTTTCTCATCATTTCCAGTCCTTGAATCAGTTTGATCCGTGTTTCACGGGGATCGATGACATCATCCACCATTCCACGGGATGCGGCGACATATGGATTCGCGAATTTCTCACGATACTCCTCGATTTTCTGTTCTCGAAGCTCTTCAGGCTTGTCACTGTTTGCAATTTCCCTGGCAAAAATGATATTCGCTGCTCCTTGTGGCCCCATAACGGCAATCTCAGCATTTGGCCACGCAAATACTAAATCAGCGCCGATTGATTTACTATTCAGTGCTACGTATGCTCCACCATAAGCTTTCCTTAGAATTACAGTCATTTTCGGGACTGTCGCTTCAGAATAAGCATATAGAATCTTTGCTCCATGACGGATGATTCCTCCATGTTCCTGCTTAATCCCCGGGAAGAATCCCGTTACATCTTCGAATGTGATTAATGGGATATTGAAGGAATCACAGAACCTGATGAACCGGGACGCTTTATCAGAAGAGTCGATGTCAAGCCCACCTGCCATGAACTTCGGCTGATTACATACAAGTCCAACAACCTCGCCTTTAATGCGAGCAAGTCCAACAACGATGTTTTTGGCGAATTCCTTCTGAACTTCCATAAAGCTGCTTTCATCGACAATTTCATTGATGACCGTACGGACGTCGTAAGGACGGATTGCATCGAATGGAATCAAGTCAGTTAAGTTGGCACGGTAATCGTCTTCTTCATTCGTTTCTAAGCGAGGGGGTTTTTCCTCGTTATTTTGAGGGAGGTACGTTAATAACCTTCGAACCTCTTGTAATACCTCTTCCTCGGTTTTTCCTCTGAAATGGGCATTTCCGCTTATGGAGTTATGAACCTTAGCCCCGCCTAAATCTTCAGAGCTGATTTTCTCACCTGTGACAGTTTCAATGACTTTAGGTCCTGTGATGAACATTTGACTCGTTTCATCCACCATAAATACAAAATCCGTGATGGCAGGGGAATAAACCGCTCCTCCGGCACAAGGTCCCATGATTACGGATATTTGTGGGATTACGCCTGAATAAATGGAGTTTCGATAGAAGATATGCCCATATCCATCTAAAGACACAACTCCTTCTTGAATTCTTGCCCCACCAGAATCATTTAATCCAATGAAAGGCGCACCATTTTTGACTGCCAGATCCATGACATGTGAAATCTTCTTCGCATGCATTTCCCCCAATGCTCCTCCAAATACGGTGAAATCCTGAGAAAATAAATAGATGGGATTTCCATTTACTTTTCCATAACCTGTCACTACTCCATCTCCTGGCCCCTGAACACCTTCCAGGCCAAAGTCTGAACAGCGATGCTCAATGAATGGATTCAGTTCAACAAAGCTGCCCGGATCCACTAAAATATCGATTCGTTCTCTCGCAGTTAATTTTCCTTTTTCGTGCTGTTTGTCTATTTTTTTATCTCCGCCGCCTAGCTCCACTTCTCTTCTGCGGTCGTATAATTCATTGATTTTTTCATAAATATCCATAATGTTCATTCCCCTTTGATGTTGGATTTATCACAAAGCTCGTATAAAACGCCGTGCGCTGATTTCGGATGCAAAAATGCAACTGAAGCTCCGCCGGCACCCGGCTTTGGTGTTTCGTTGATCATCTGGATCCCTTTGGTTTGAAGCTCCTGGATTCGCTCCTCGATTCCTTCTACACCAAAGGCTATATGGTGAATCCCTTCTCCTTTTTTTTCAATGAATGCCGCGATCGGGCTTGCTTTATGTAGTGGCTCCAATAACTCAAGCTTAATATTTCCGCTATCCATGAATGCTACCTTTACACCCTGATTACCTACTTCTTCAATCTTTAGTAGTGTAAGACCCAGTGTACCTTCGTAAAATGCGAGAACATTGTCTATTGATGAAACTGCTATTCCGATATGATCTACCTTTTTCATCCCTATCATCCCCCTGTTGTTTGCATGCTCCACCCATATAGTATTCCATACTTGATGTCGAATTTCCTCCTATCCAGACGAATAATTGAAGCGTTTTCTTTTATTCCAGTGGTTGTCTTCTCTCATCATTCGCGATAAAATAGAATTGAAAATTATCTCATGCTTACGTGGGAGAATGGAGCGATACGATGGGCAATAAAAAAATGCAAAAAATAATTGTATTTGTTATGCTGTTTGCAATGATTGCATCAACGATCATGGCAGGACTGACATTCTTACTATAAAGATAAAATAAAGAGGATCTGCTTTACGACACGGTCGAAAAGCAGATCCTCTTTATTTTAGTGCTCCATATTCTTTTCCAAGCTGATGAAAGCTTTTCTTTGTCTTCACGACGAGGACTTTGGTGCCGACCGGTGCTTTATCAAACAGATATTCAACATCTTTGCTGTGCATCCTGATGCATCCGTTCGAGATATATCTCCCTATACTTGAAGGCTGGTTCGTCCCGTGAATTCCATATATTCTTCCGTCCGTCCCTTTTGCATCAAAGCCTATCCATCTCGACCCGAGCGGGTTTCTCGGGTCACCGCCAGGGATGTTCTTTTTACGATAATAGGGGTTTTTGGCTTTAACTGTGACATTAAATAGACCTTCCGGAGTTAGTGTGGTTGTTTTCCCTGTAGCGACAGGAAAGGTACCCTGGATTTTTGCATCGTCTACATACGCTAATTGATTATTTTCCTTGTTCACAATGATAAACGGATCCCCCGGTATAGGGTTTCTTCCAAGTGGCCAGATGGGAGATGCAAACAATATAATGGCAAGAAGTAAACGCATCCTATCACCCTTTTTCCTGTGTTAGGTGTAGTTTACTTCTCTTTGTTCATTTTCATCCTTTTTAATTCCTTTAAACGAACTTTTCAACAGGAGGTATTGCTCCATCTCCTGAACAAACTGATAAAGGGCAGCCCGGGTTTCAAACTCTTCCCTTGTTTTTGGTAACTCCATTAGTTCAAATTCCACTTTCATGTCGTACAATTTTTTTAAGTAAAACAAGGCGGTATTTCCAGGATGAATATGATCACTGAGCTCTTCCAGGAATTCTGCTATGCGATGTCCCTGCTCGACAGTTAACGAGATGGATGTAGCAATCGGCAGGATACGCTGAAGGATTTCAAATTGTTTTTCCCTCATTTTGAAATATAAATAGTATAAGTTCTCGTCTCTTAAAAAGTGATTTTCCACATCTTTAAAGGCAATCGTCTTCGCTTCTTTGAGCAATTGCTCCGTTTCCGTGATTTCCTTACCGTCCCACTCACTGTTGTTCGTCTTTAAATAATTGATCATTTCACAGAAGATCTTATAAAAATTCGCTTCGATTTTTTCCTGGTATTCAATCATCTTTTTATCAACGCTTGGCATATACAAGTTCATCAGGAGTGCAATTCCAATCCCGATCACGATTATCCCCAATTCATTCTCAAAAAGGCCCAGGGTAACGTGTCCAGCTGAGTACACATGGAGAATGATGACGGAACTCGTGACAATCCCTTCTTTTATGTTGAGCGCAACAGTGATTGGAATGAAGACTAGGAGCAGCAAACCAATAATGGCTGGGTGATAAGCAAGGAATTCGAAAAAGGCGGCAGAAAAAACCATGGCGATCACACACGCCAGGAAACGACTCCATGAGGCGTTAACCGATTTTTTCTTTGTATTTTGAATGCACAGTATCGTCAATATCCCGGCTGAAACAAAGTTATCTAGATGGAACCACTGTGCAATGCTTATGGCAACCGCTGTGCCGATTCCTGTCTTAAGTGTCCGATATCCTATTCGAAACATTCATCTTTCTCCTAACTCTTCTTTTTTTAGCCTCTTTAGAATACCATAAACAGGGATGGACAGGAAAAGAAGGATGAACGACTGATGCCGTTAATCCCTCTCTTTCTTACAATATTTTTTCAAGGAATTCTTGTCCCCTCGCACTTTGTGGATTAGAGAAAAAGGTGCGCGGCTCTCCTTCTTCAATGATCTTTCCATCATCCATAAACAGGATACTGTCCGCCACCTCTCGTGCAAACCCCATTTCATGGGTTACTATGATCATCGTCATCCCTGTATGAGCAAGTGATTTCATTACGTCAAGAACCTCTTTCACCATTTCAGGATCGAGGGCAGATGTCGGTTCATCGAATAACATGACTTTCGGCTCCATGGCAAGCGCCCGTGCTATTGCTACACGCTGCTTTTGCCCGCCTGATAAACGGTTCGGATATTCATCGCTTTTTTCTTTCAAACCGACTTTTGTCAGGAGGTCCGTCCCTAATTTCTCAGCTTCCGTTTTGGTCATGCCCTTCACTTTCTTTGGCGCGTAAATGACATTTTCCAAAGCGGTCATATGGGGGAACAGGTGAAAATGCTGAAACACCATGCCTACATCTTGTCTTACCTTGTTGATGTTTTTCCCCTTTATGAGAACTTCTTCATAGTAAATCGATCCTGTTGTCGGTTCTTCTAAATGGTTCAGGCACCGCAATAATGTGGATTTCCCTGAACCGGATGGACCGATTAAAGCGACAACTTCCCCTTTTTGTACCGAGAAATCGATTCCTTTTAATACCTTCAGTTTGCCAAAAGACTTGGTAATCTTTTCTCCCTTAATCATTGCGCAACCTCCCTTCAAGCACTTTCCCGAGTAAAGTCAGAATCATGACGAGTACATAATAGATGAGTCCTGCGAATAGAAGCGGTTCAAAGAAGGAATACAAATCACTTCCGACCATATAAGATCTCCTCATCACATCTGCTGCACCAATGACGGTAACGATGGCTGATTCCTTGGTGAGGGTGATGAATTCATTCATTAAAGCAGGCAGGATATTTTTTATCGCCTGAGGCAGTATCAAGTCTTTCATCATCAAACGATACGGAACTCCGAGGGCCATTGCGGCTTCCGTTTGACCTTTATCCACTGCATTGATCCCTGCACGGATGATTTCAGATATATAGGCTGCAGAATTAAGGGAAAAGGCAAGGATCGCTGCTGAATAAGGTTCAATCTGTGTACCAAAAAGCTGGGGCGAACCGTAAAAGATGATCATCAGCTGAAGTACTAAAGGCGTTCCTCTAAAAATAGATGTATAAACATCGGCAAGCAGCGTTAATGGTTTAATGGAGCTTATTTTACAAAGGGCAAGAAGAATACCGAATACAAATCCAAGCACTCCTGCTAACCCGACAATTTTAAGTGTGACTTTCAACCCTTCCAGAATAAAGGGGATTGAAGGAATCAGTTGTTCGAAATCAAGTGGCATGAGAATCCCCTTTCAAATAGGTGGTATTTATATAAGAAAGGCTAACCGGATTATAGGTTAGCCCTTCATCAATCTACTGTTCTCCGTCAAACCATTTTTTAGCGAGTTTATCCAATTCTCCCGCATCTTTAAGCTTTTTCAATGCGTTATTGAATTCACTTGTAAGCTCGCTGTCCTTTGGAAGGGCGACAGCAGAACCGGCCTCTTCTTCGTTTACATTCATCGTATTCCCTTGAAGCTCGTCATTTTTGTCCAGATAGCCGTTTGCCACCGTATTTTCGATGATGATGGCATCAAAACGTCCATTTTGAAGATCCTGGATCAGTTCAGGGATACGGTCACGCGTATCTACTTTAAGATTGATCGATTTTGAAAGTTCTTCTGCTGCATCCTGTTGAATAGATCCTAATTGAACACCTACTGTTTTCCCGTCAAGATCCATCTGACTTTGAATTCCGCTTTTCTTTGTGGAGATGATCATATCTTTGGCCGTGTAGTAGATATCACTAAAGTCAACGTTTTTTTGTCGCTCCGGCGTAGGTGTCATGGAAGAAAGGACAAAATCGATTTGGCCGGTTTTCAGGGCAGAGATTAATCCGCTGAATTCCATATCCTTGATTTCGATTTCGTATCCCATTTCATCTGCAAGCAAATTGGCAAGGTCAATATCGTAGCCGATGATTTCATCACTGGTGGCCGTGTCGACATATTCAAAAGGTTTATAGTCAGCAGACGTCCCCATAATCAGTTTCTTTGACTCTCCTGAAGCCGCCTTTTCTTCTCCTGCCCCACATGCCGCTAGAGTAGTAGATAGAATCAATACTAATACGAGAGATAATAGCTTTTTCATTGTGGTTCCTCCTTGAACAATGTGTATAATTATAATATATAATGTATATTAATTACTATATTCGTATTGTATCAGAGATCGATATTTATGCAATAGTTTTTATAAATATCGACAAATGATTATATATTCTGAAAATAACAGGCTGATCGGTCTTATCTTAAGAGGTATAAAAGTTTGTAGTGAATATTTTTCATTCATAATATATGCACATAGAGCGTAGTTGCTGGAACAGTGGCTAAATGGAAGTGTTTTATTTTATACTAAAATTGGCCTTTTGGAGATGAATCTAATAGAAACGGAGATTTTCAACGTGGGTTTTGGAGGTCAGGACGAAGCTTTCTGGTATGAGGAGGCGTTGAATGCCATGCCTTTTCCTTTTATTGCGTGGATTCTGGAAGTGATCGTCAATATTGGAATTATTGCGTTTTGAAATTAATTGCGTCATTTCCACACTTAAGTAATTGTGTATTTTTGGTGAAATAAGGAATCCACCTCCTGACATCCCAATATCACTTCTAAAAATAAAAAAATCGTCAAGCCTCTCACTTATTCAGTGAGAAACTTGACGAAATTTTATACTTCTTCACAATACTCATCAAAGTAGGATTGAAGTTTGTTCACAACCGACATTGGGTCATGCCCTTCAATCTCATGTCTTTCAACCATGGTTAACAGCTTTCCGTCTTTTAATAAGGCAAATGACGGTGAGGATGGCGGATAACCGGTAAAGTAACTGCGCGCTTTCGCAGTAGCTTCTTTATCCTGACCTGCGAAGACCGTTACCAGTTGATCCGGGCGCTTATCAAAGTGAATGGAATGAGCTGCTGCCGGACGGGCGATTCCTCCTGCGCATCCACAAACGGAGTTAATCATGACAAGTGTTGTGCCTTCTTTAGAAAATGCTTGATCCACTTCTTCTTCAGTTGTCAATTGTGTATAACCTGCCGTCTCGATTTCTTGACGGGCCTGGCGGACAACGTCGTTCATAAATAAATTGAAATCTATATCCATGCTTGAACTCTCCTTTAATCGCTGACTTAATCATATTCCACAAATAACGAGGGGATTTGATGTACTCCTATCATACCAATTTCAAACCATATCTTTCAATTAAAATTAACTTTTCTTATCAAGAATTGCTCCTTTGTACTCTTTCAACAACTCTTCCACCGCTTGGGAGGTTGTATACTCCCCGGCCCTCACCCGATCTTCCATTTGTGGGAGGGATGACTTTATATTCTGCTGAAAAAAGAAGTCTGACAGAATTCTTTCTTTCAGCATGGTATGGAACCATTCCTGCCTTTGGCTAAGTCTTCTTTCTTCGAATACCCCCTGTTCTTTTGTCTGCTTTTCGAAACGCCGGATCACACTCCATAGTTCATGTAAACCTTCATTTTTCAACGCTGAACAGGTATAAGCCTTTGAACTCCAACCTTTCGTTGCAGGAATTAAAAAGTGAAGGATCTGATTCAACTCTCTTTTCGTTTTCTCAGCGAGAGGCTTATTCTCTCCATCGGCTTTATTCACGAGTAAGACGTCTGCAAGTTCCATGATTCCTTTTTTCATACCCTGAAGCTCATCGCCAGCGCCGGTAATAACGAGTAGTAAGAAGAAATCCACCATCTGCCTCACCATCACTTCACTTTGCCCTACCCCTACTGTTTCAATGATGATGAGGTCGTACCCCGCTGCTTCACATAAGAGTAGAGTCTCATTTGTTTTTCGATGGACTCCCCCCAGCGTCCCGGCCGTTGGAGAAGGTCTGACAAAGGCTCGGGGGTTTTTCGATAGCTGCTCCATTCTTGTTTTATCCCCAAGGATGCTTCCACCTGAAATGGATGAACTCGGGTCGATGGCAAGAACGGCAACACGGAGACCCTCGTCACATAACATCTCGCCGAATTGTTCGATAAAGGTACTTTTCCCGGCTCCAGGAACACCAGTAATCCCGATCCGAAAGCTTTGTCCAGTATGGGGCAAGAGCTCCTGCAACAATTCTTGACCCACCTCATAATGTTCTTCCGCATTGCTTTCAATCAACGTAATGGCTTTTGCTAAATGACTGCGATCACCTTTTAGGACACCGGCCTTTAATTCGCTGATCGAAACAGGATCTTTTTTCTTTTTGACAAACCTTTTCTTTCGTCCTGACTGATACTCTGTCATTATTCAGTCACTTCCTCATAGCCGAGCACTTCATAAATTTCTTTGATCACTTTTTGTGCGGCAACAGGAATGATCGTTCCAGGGCCAAAGACAGCAGATGCTCCATTGCTTAAAAGGAAGTCATAATCCTTTGCGGGAATCACTCCACCGATGACTACAAGGATGTCTTCCCTGCCGAGTTTCTTAAGTTCAGCCACTAATTGAGGAAGAAGCGTTTTATGACCGGCAGCCAAGGAGCTGACTCCAATGACATGCACATCGTTTTCAACCGCCTGTAGAGCCGTTTCTTCAGGAGTTTGGAACAATGGTCCGATGTCCACATCGAATCCAAGATCGGCAAACGCCGTGCTGATCACTTTCGCCCCCCTGTCATGACCGTCCTGTCCCATCTTGGCGATAAGGATCCGGGGTCTTCTGCCTTCGTTATCCAAAAATTCTTCCGTCATCTCTTTCACAAGGTTAATTTCCTGTTCATTTGAGAAATTCGAGCTGTACACCCCACTTATACTCCGGATCGTTGCTTTATGTCTACCCGATACTTTTTCTATAGCATCTGAAATTTCTCCCAGTGTTGCACGAGCTCTTGCAGCATCAACCGCTTTTTCAAGAAGATTTCCTTTCCCTGTTTCTGCTGCGTGAGTCAAGGCTTCAAGCGTTACAATGACTCTCTCTTCATTTCTTTCTTCTTTAAGCTTTTGAATCCGTTCAATCTGCTTTTGTCTAACAATTGTATTATCGATGTCCAGCGTTTCAATCGGATCTTCCTTCTCAAGTCGATATTTATTCACCCCGATGATGGATTCATCTCCTGAATCGATCATCGCTTGTCTTCTTGCAGCGGCTTCCTCGATACGCATCTTTGGTAATCCTGTTTCAATGGCTTTCGTCATGCCGCCGAGCTCTTCGATTTCTTCAATATGCTCCCATGCCTTTTCCATCAGCTGATCGGTTAACGACTCAACATAGTGGGAACCTGCCCATGGATCAATCACTTTCGTTATAGCCGTTTCTTCTTGAAGATACAGCTGGGTATTTCGGGCGATCCGCGCCGAAAAGTCTGTCGGCAGGGCAATCGCTTCGTCAAGGGCATTGGTATGCAGGGATTGCGTATGGCCCATTGCCGCTGCATGTGCTTCAAGTAATGTACGGATGACATTATTATAAGGATCCTGCTCCGTCAAGCTCCACCCTGAGGTTTGAGAATGGGTTCTAAGGGCCATCGATTTAGGGTTTTCAGGTTTGAATCTCTTCATCATCTTAGCCCAAATCCTCCTTGCTGCCCTCATTTTGGCGACTTCCATGAAATAATTCATGCCGATGGCCCAGAAGAATGACAATCTCGGTGCAAAGGAGTCGATATCTATCCCTGCCTGGAGCCCGGTCCTGACATATTCAAGCCCATCTGCCAAAGTATAAGCGAGCTCAATATCCGCAGGTGCCCCAGCTTCTTGCATATGATAGCCTGAAATACTGATACTGTTGAATTTCGGCATATGTTTGGACGTATACTCAAAGATATCCGCAATGATGTTCATGGATGTTTCAGGGGGATAAATATACGTATTCCGGACCATGTATTCTTTCAAAATATCATTTTGAATCGTACCGGACAGCTTTTCCAGTGGGACACCCTGCTCTTCTGCGGTTACGATATAAAACGCAAGGATGGGCAGCACCGCTCCGTTCATCGTCATAGAAACAGACATTTGATCAAGGGGTATACCGTCGAATAATATCTTCATGTCAAGGATTGAATCGATGGCTACCCCGGCTTTCCCTACATCTCCTTCAACTCTTGGATGATCCGAATCATAACCGCGGTGCGTGGCCAAATCAAATGCCACTGACAACCCTTTCTGGCCCATACTCAAGTTTCTTCGGTAGAAAGCATTGCTTTCTTCTGCAGTTGAAAATCCAGCATATTGTCTAACGGTCCACGGGCGGTTCACATACATCGTCGGGTACGGACCTCTCGTGTATGGAGCAAGACCTGGAAGATCCTTTCCATGAGAAATATTTTTTGTGTCTTCCGCAGAATAAAGTGGTTTTATAGAGATTTTTTCATTCATCTCATAGGTTCTGTCCGAAAGGGAAACCTTACTCATTGCTCCCTCATGTGAATAAGGGTTGATTTGTTGCCAATCAGGCTTCTTCAATGTCATTTCCCTCCTCCCAGATGGTTAAAAGCTCATCCATTTTTTCAAGTATGTTTTGTTTATGGTAGATGGACCCGTTCAATCCCATAAGGTCCCATTCACTTCTCTTCTCATCCGGTATTTTTCCTGCTATGTCTATCACAATGTCAGAATCTATTTGATGTATGGATTCAATAATCATTGATAGTTGATCACAATACTCTTCATCTTTTCCACATACTACATAGTATGGGTACCGGGTTTCTTCTACAAAATGAAGGAGATCTTCCTTTGAAAAGCACTCTTTACTCTGATGAGAGTGAATGCCTCCTGTGGCTAAAAAACCATTTACAAAGTCTGCACGGGGCTTGTGAGTCTTCAACTCTCCCAATCCAATCAGACCAGCCACCGGTTTGGTAGATAACTTCTTTGCCCTACTCCGTAAATCTTCGAATGGCAGAGACAATCGCTCCACAGCATTTAAGCGTTCTGCCGGGAGGGTTTCTTCCAGATTCGCATAGATATTTGTCCCGATCATCGAATTCTTACGAGTGGCTAAATCATGTAATCGGGCGTCTCTCACCCTATTAATATGATCTTGAATAGAACCATTTCTCAGGGAGACAAGGATTCCCCCTTGCTCATCTATTTGTTGAAACTCTTTCCATGCAAGCTTGCCAACTTCTTCTGACAGCCATTCAACATAATAAGAACCGCCTCCTGGATCGATGACTTTATCCAAATGTGCTTCTTCTCCGAGAATGAGTTGGGTGTTTCGGGCGATTCTTTCAGAAAATGGATTTACTTCCCCGCTCACTTCATTGAACGGAGCAACAACCAAATAATCGACGCCTGCTATAATGGCAGAAAATGCTTCTCCGCCTCCTCGAAGCATATTGACATACGAATCTAATGCTGATTTATTAAATCGGGACGTTTCTGCACTGATACTGATAGAGCGGGAAATCATGTCCTCTGCCAACCCATAAGAAAACAATACCTCTTGCCACAATTTCTTGAATGCCCTGATCTTCGCAATTTCCAAAAAGAAATGGCTTCCTACTGAAAAGTGAAAGTGCATCTTTTCCGTTGCTTTCTCAAGAGTCCATCCATTTTCTCGAAGTGCCTCAATGTAAGAGACACCCTCACTCAGTGCATAGGCCAGCTCCTGGGTGGCGCTTGCGCCTTTATTATGATACGGTGCAGAATTGATGATTATGGTCTTCACTTCAGCAAGGTACTTGTCTGCTTCTTCCACAACCTTCGTCCATTCTTCTAATCTATTTTCATCCGACCATTCTCCTTCTGAAAGGGGGTCGAATCCTATGATCCCATTTAGCCCCTTCCATTCAGGGAACTTATCCATTCCAAGTATAGATAATGATGTTTTTTTATCAATTGCAAAGATGGGAGTATCGAATCCTATCATTTCTTTCAAGAATTGAGATAAATGTTCTTTATTCTTTAGTTCTCCAATAGAAAATGAAAGACAGTTCTGCCCCCGTGATAATGCATCCTTCACAGCGGTTGTCAGTTCTCCCCATGAATCCCTTTTAATTGGCTGAGCGATAAACCACTTTGAAGCAAGCTCCAGCTTCCCTTCAACATTCGGAATATAGTCCTTTACTCTATCACGCCTGGGAACATCTTCTTCTGTATATAAAGGCTTAAGATCAATATTTTCATAAGTTTTCGTATGTAAAGAATGTAAACTTCTCCCTTTTAATGCCTTTTCAGCTGCTTCCTGCCATTCTGTAAGTGTGTGACGACTGAATGATTGATTTTTCATATCACTAAGCTTCATAATACCCCTCTTCCGGACTGCGTTTTTGTAATCGTTTACATAACCCCTTAAAAAAAGTTTCCTAAAAGTATCGAAAGTACACATTGAAAATTCGAAATGTTTATACTAATACTATTTTAGTATATAAAAAAAATCGTCTTTCTTCAATCTCTCATGAAAATGAGTGCAAAAAAGAAGAAGAGCTGGACATTCCAACTCTTCTTCCACCATGCTTATTTTTTTGAATTGATATACAATTTACCTTCTGCACGCTTAGTCGTGACATTTCCATAATCATCGGAAATTTTCACTTCAATCACGGCTCCCGGTGCCTTAACATTTGAAGTAGCCGTATAGTAACCGACATAATGACCCTCTGACGTTTCCATCATTGGAAGTTCATTGGCGTTGGTCACTTGGGATCGTGCATTTGTCAGAGGCATTTGAATGACAAATGCCGCATCCAGCCCTGGCTCACTATCAAATTCGATTTTAACGGATTCGCCCTTTTTCAGTTCTTTATCTTCTGCAGGAAGAAGGTTTTCAATCTCAATGTCACCAAACTTTGCATCAACCGTGACACTTTGTTTCTTTTTGTTCCCTGCTTTATCTTTCGCTACTACCTGTATTACATTTTCCCCTTCATTCAGAAGAATTCGGTGACTGAACTCCCCATCGCTTACAGAAGCTTTCTCTCCGTTCACCTTCACCCATGCAAGGTTTTCATCTGCAATTGTTCCTTTAACTGTGACGGCTTCATTATTTGTTTTCATGTCATCTTCTGGTGATGTTATGGACAGTTCAGGCTTCACTTGATCAAGAGTAACTGTTACTGCATCTGATGGGCCAGTCATGCCCTGTTCCGTCGCTGCCTTGGCGGTTAATACATTCTCACCTTCATGTAGGGAAACTTCAGCAGAGAATGTTCCATCCTCACCTGTGTCGGCTGTAGCCACTTCCTCTTCCCCATTAAAGAGATGTACGGTCGTGGTCGGGGCAGAAGTCCCTTCAACTGACACTGAATCTTTATTGGTAAAAGTTCCATTTTTCGGTGAGGTGATGACAGGTGACGTCACTTCGTAATTCACAGTTGCGCGTATCATATAGTTCCCCTCATCTTCAGGTGCTTGTGACCAGGCTCCACCGACAAACTGCCAGCTTCTAGCGGAATATTCACCATCTTCATCCGTTCCAAGCCCCGGTGTATTCGGATTTGGAGCAGATTGGATGTACACCATATAGAAATCTCCTTCAACCATGATGCCATGCTGACTGAGATCTACATGCGTCCATTCACCGTTACGCAACGCTGTTCCATCGAATGGTCCTGCAATTTTCTTACCTGGTGCCCCATCCGGTCCAGTCGCATCATATACGGCAACCTGGAATTCAGTTCCACCTGGTACCGGCCATTCTGTATCCCAGAAGCGGAAAAGTCCACCAGTCACAAGTGCCGTTTCATTTCCTTCTTCAAGTGACATTTTTACGGCCCAGCCATTTCCTGCATCATAGAATGCACGAGCGTTTTCTGCTGTTCCATCATCATATCCGATCTCTCCTGGATACCCAATAAATGGCTCTAATGATACATCGGCGGTAGTGACTTCTCCGCCTTCAACGGTGACGCTCATTTCCTTACTATAATAGTAAGGGGCAACCACTTTCAGTGTGTAATCCCCTTCGTATGCCTCTAATTCATATTCCCCATTGTCATTGGTTTCAACTGGCTGTACCACGGCATCTTCAAGTACAAAGACCGTTGCTCCTTCGACCGGTTCGTCCGTCACTTCGTTGGTTACGGTTCCGGTAATGTTCCCCTGAGGGATTTCTTCAAGGGTGAAGTTGGCAGTAGATGTTTGATCGGCTTCAATCGTTACACTTTGTGTTTCGGACCTGTAACCGTATGTGGATGCCTGTAATGTGAATTCACCTGCTGCATGGGTCATTTCGTATGATCCATCGGATGGATTCGTATAAACGGAACGACCTGTTTCCAATACGCTGACTTCTGCCTGTAAGGGAAGAAGCACAGGAGCTGGACCTGATTCATCCGTCTTGTCATCTTTCTTCACTGTCTTTTTCACTGTAATCTTAGCTGGATCTACACTTGGTTTTTTCGAAACAGATGATGATTTCTCATCCTTCGATTTCAATCCAAGCTTCATTTTATTAGCTGGAAGGTTTGATTCCGCGCTGAGTTTCACATCGTCCAGGTACCAGCCTTGTTTCGTCACACTACCATCGGAGGTAACGTTGAAGGAAATGTATACTCGTTGACCTGCATATTGACTCAGATCCACTTCTCCTTCAACCCATCCGTCGGTATTCCCGTTTACACGAAGCGCCTGTGTCCACTCTTCACCATCAGTGGAAACAAACACGTGACCATAATCATAGTTTTGTTCAAGTTCATGCCACTGTTTGAATTGTAAGAAGCTCTCCCCTTCGGGTAAATCGATCGGAGGCATCTGAAGTGACATATTCGCGCTGTTGTCATACGTACCGTCTAGTTTCGTGGCATATACTTTTTCTCCTGATGAAGCATTTCCCGGACCATTACCCGGCACGCCCCACTCCCAGCTGTTCCCTGGACCATACGATGTCCAACCAGTCGGAGTAGCTTCAAAGTCCTGCTCATATCCAACTGTGATGCCCGGTAAAAGGTTTACCGTATAAGTGTCAGACTGGACCTCATTTCCTCCGAAATCCCGTGCCACCCATTTATAGGTGACCTGATCTTCAGTGAGGGCTTCACCAGGGATGACTGCTTCATAAGTTCCGGATGTGTAGTCTCCTGACGTTCGGCCTGCCTCGACCTCTACCCAATCACCGTCCAGATTTTGATAGTGCAGGGCAACATTTGTCACACTTACATTATCACTTGCTTCTGCTTGTAATGGCAGATTCATTTCTTTAAATGCTTCTTGTGGTGCCTCATGACTGATGACAGGTGCTTCGGTGTCATTACCTTCTTTTGAAACCTGACCTTTCACTTTACCGATTCCGCTCATAACGGATGAAACTGCATCAAACGCATTGACCAAGCCGTGGCCATACCCGTTATTAGGCGATTCCGGGAACGTTCCGTCCGTTAATGGGACAGCGGTAGACATAAGGATTTCTTCGATTTCATCCACAGTTAAGCTTGCATCCACTTGCCGCAATAACGCAGCCACTGCCGTTACATGTGGACCAGCCATCGATGTTCCGTTCCAGCCGCCTTCATAATTGCCCCCTGGAACAGAAGAACGTATATTCACTCCCGGTGCGGCAATCTCAGGCTTAACTTCCTCATAAGGAGAAGGTCCCTGTAATGAGAAGCTTCCCAATTGATCATTGATATCCGTTGCACCAGTTGCGAATGACTCAGGGTAGTTTGCCGGATTCGCAATCGACCCAGGGCCACCCGGATTGAATAAAGTTGTATTTCCTGCAGAGAACTCAGGGAATATTTCTGCCGCTCTCCAAGCACTAACCATATCCCGGTACCATTCATCGAGTCCTGCTCCACCGCCCCAAGAGTTATTTACAACATCCGGAGCCATTTCAGGATGAGGATTTCCTTCAGCATCTTTCGGTGCCAGAATCCATTCTCCTGCTTCCAGTAAGTCTACATCCGTTCCACCATCTGCTGTGAACGCTTTGACCGCGATCCACTTGGCACCCGGTGCTACACCAATTTGATTGCTACCATCAGGCTCAGACCCGACCATTGTTCCAACAGTGTGAGTTCCATGCCCTTGATCATCATAAGGTGCGCTCTGTCCTGCTGTTGCATCAAACCAGTTGAATTCATGGTCTGGAGATTCGGGATTTTGAGGATCATACCCTCTATACTTTTCCTTTAATGCCGGGTGATCCCACTGTACTCCGGTATCAATGGAGGCAATGACCGTTCCAGCACCATCGATTCCCATCTCCCAAACTGCTGGTGCTCCAACCCGATCAATATTCCACTCGATCGAAGCAGGATTATTTGAGGCTTTTTTATCCAGTACAGCTGAAGAAGCCTTTGCTTTCGCCGGCTGGATAATTTGTCTCGTTTCATTCGGAAGGATTTTCTCCACTTCAGCAAAGGTTGAAATTTTCTCCATGACTTTCTTTGTACTTGTAACAGCCATTCCGTTTACCACATAGAAGTCTTTGATCTCCTTCACTGTACCTGACTTCTTCTCTTTCGCTAAGTATTCTTTCACTTGTGCCTGAGATTCAAAGGCTTTGGCACGAAGTTCGGAGACGACCATATTCCTTTTTAATAATTTTTTACTATTAGCAGACAATTTCTGCTTTTTTGCTGTTGCAGCCGCTTTTTTGGCTACAGCCTCCGTATCTACCTGATCCTTGAATTTCACTAAGTATGTGACATGTTTCTCATTCTTAAATTGTTTCTGTAATGCTGATGTAATCTTTGATTGTGGACTTACTTTTGCTGAGTCGTTTGCTGAGGTGGATGGCTTTTCTTTCGCTAGAGCCGCTTGTGAGGTATTCGCCGCCCCTGCATTGAATGGAAACATCAAGGGGACAAACATGACTAAGGTGAGTACAATGGATAACCATCTTGCCTTACGTTTTCTTTCGGACATCTAATTCCCTCCCAGTCTTTTTCGTATCGATTTGGTAAACCTGACACCTCCTTGAACACCATGAATGGAAAAAAGTAGGTGTTGAACCAAAGATAACCAATAGAAGGTGTAAAATGTTGTAACTTACTGTCGAAATAAATCTGAAAATTCAGTATTTAATAAGAAAGTCACGAATGTCTAACTATCCCGTAAGTATTTAGTCACGAATACAATATAACTACAAGAATAATATGGGTTTTGTTAGGCATTTGACAGGGTCAAATGGTCGGTTATGCTTAATCTTTCAATTGGAGAATCTTATAAATGAGAGAGAAGTTTCAGAAGGAAAAACCTTGGAGAAAGGAAACAGAAATACGACCTACGGATTAAAAGTCAAACACCTTTAGAATATTCTTCCAGTTATAATTCCATTGTTTTTCCCGAACGCTTCCATAAAAAAGTCATATTTCGTGTATCATTTTATCTATACACATAAAAAAATAAGGACTAACCTCCCGTGGTCAGTCCTTATCCATATTAATAAACAGATGTATTTTCTTTAGATGTGTTCTCTAAGATTTCTTTCACTCGTTGCAGGAATTTTCCACATACCAAACCGTCAAGTACACGGTGATCAAGTGACATACATAGGTTCACCATATCTCGAACGGCAATCATTCCATTGTTCATGACAACTGGACGTTTTACGATCGATTCCACTTGAAGGATCGCTGCCTGTGGGTAATTGATAATCCCCATCGATTGTACTGAGCCAAATGACCCCGTATTATTTACCGTAAATGTACCGCCCTGCATATCTTGAGAAGTCAATTTACCACTGCGGACTTTCCCGGCGAGCTCGGTGATTTCTCTTGCAATTCCTTTGATCGTTTTTTCATCAGCATTCTTAATCACAGGGACATAAAGGGCATCATCAGTGGCTACTGCAATGGAAAGATTGATGTCTTTCTTCTGAACAATCTTGTCTCCCGCCCACATAGAATTAATTTGTGGGTATTCTTTCAGGGCCTGAGCAACAGCTTTCACGAAAAATGCGAAGAATGTTAGATTGAACCCTTCACGCTGTTTGAACTCTGTCTTAAGTGAATTTCTGAAGTCAACAAGGTTGGTAACATCCACTTCCATCATGGTCCAAGCATGTGGTGCTTCATGTTTACTGCGAACCATGTTGGAGGCAATCGCTTTGCGGATCCCTGAAACAGGGATTTCGATGTCACCAGGGACGACAGGAACATTTGCGGCAGATGCTTGTTGTTTTACTGGCTGTTCCGGTGCCTGTTCTTTCACAGGCGCCTGTTGTGGAGCCTGAGCTTCGGCTGCAGGTGCATCGCCAGCTTTCGGGATAGACCCTGATTCAATGATTTTCTTTAAGTCCTTACGGGTGATCCGCCCGCCGTTTCCGGTACCTTCCACTTGATTCAGGTCAATATCATGCTCTTGAGATAGTTTTAACACAGCTGGAGAATACCTGGCTTTATTTCCACTATCTGTACTTGGAGCTTTTGGTTTAGATGGAGCCGATCCTTTTGAATCTCCTTTAGATTCTTCTTTCGGTTCATTTTTCGGAGTTTCTTCAGCAGGAGCAGAACCACCACCCTCAATCTCGATTGAGCAAATGACTTCCCCGACTTCAAGAGTATCTCCTTCGTCAGCAATCAATTCTTTGATGGTACCCGAGAAGGATGATGGCACCTCTGCATTTACTTTATCCGTTTGAACTTCGGCAATCGGATCATATTTATTAACGGTATCACCGGGTGACACCAACCATTTACTAATTGTACCTTCTGTAACACTTTCCCCTAGCTGAGGCATTTTCATATTTTCAATACCCAATGAGGAACCCTCCTTACTGTGTTGAGTTTAATGGATGTTAAACTGTGATTAAAACTCTGCAAGTTCACGCATTGCTTTTTCTACTTTGTCCGGATTTATCATAAAGTATTTTTCCATAGTCGGTGCATAAGGCATAGCAGGTACATCTGGACCTGCAAGACGTTTAACCGGAGCATCAAGCTCAAATAAACAATTTTCAGCAATGATCGCAGATACCTCACCCATGATGCTTCCTTCTTTATTATCTTCTGTCACAAGAAGGACTTTCCCCGTTTTAGAAGCAGCCTCAATAATAGCTTCTTTATCTAATGGATAAATGGTACGCAGATCCAGAATATGAGCTTCGATTCCATCCTGAGCAAGCTTCTCGGCTGCTTGAAGGGCAAAGTGAACACATAAGCCGTAAGTGATGACCGTGATGTCTTCCCCTTCACGCTTCACATCTGCTTTTCCAATTGGAAGCGTATAATCATCATCAGGCACTTCCCCTTTTATTAAACGGTAAGCACGCTTGTGTTCGAAGAATAATACTGGATCTTCGTCGCGGATGGCCGCTTTCAGTAGGCCTTTCACATCATATGGAGTAGAAGGCATAACGATTTTCAATCCTGGTTGGTTGGCAAAAACGGCCTCGACAGATTGCGAGTGATACAGCGCTCCGTGCACTCCGCCACCATATGGAGCACGAATAACCATTGGACAGCTCCAATCATTATTCGAACGGTAACGGATGCGTGCTGCTTCAGATATGATTTGGTTCACAGCAGGCATGATAAAGTCTGCAAACTGCATTTCGGCAATCGGTCTCATGCCATACATGGCAGCTCCGATTCCAACTCCAGCGATCGCAGATTCTGCCAGAGGAGTATCAATGACACGCTCTTCTCCAAATTGATCGTACAATCCGTGGGTCGCTTTAAATACTCCACCTTTTTTACCGACATCTTCTCCAAGAACGAATACTTTCTCATCACGTTCCATTTCTTCTCTAATAGCCATCGTTACGGCATCAATGTATGAAATTACTGGCATGATTGAATTCCCCCTTACTTCTCTTCTGCGTACACATACTTCATTGCTGATTCAGCTTCAGCATATGGAGCATTTTCTGCATAATCCGTTGCTTCGTTCACGAGTTTCATAATTCGATCATTGATTTCTTTCTCAATCTCATCGTTCATGACGCCTGTCTCTTTAAGGTAAGCACCAAACGTGATAATCGGATCATTTGTTTTCGCTTTTGCCACTTCATCCGGTGAACGGTAGCTTCGATCATCATCATCAGAGGAGTGAGGAGTTAGTCGATAAGAAACCGTTTCAACAAGAGTCGGGCCTTCTCCACGACGACCGCGATCCGCCGCTTCCTTGACCGCTTTATATACTTCGATCGGATCGTTTCCATCAACCGTGATGCCAGGCATTCCATATCCAATGGCACGGTCTGATACTTTCTCACAAGCCAATTGTTTTTCAATCGGAACTGAAATCGCATATTTATTGTTTTCACACATGAAAATAACAGGAAGTTTATGTACACCTGCAAAGTTTGCACCTTCGTGGAAATCTCCCTGGTTGGAAGACCCTTCACCAAATGTCACAAATGTAACAACATCCTTCTTCTCCATCTTGCCGGCAAGAGCGATACCAACGGCATGTGGCACCTGAGTGGTTACAGGAGATGAACCCGTTACAATATTATTTTTCTTTTGCCCAAAGTGACCCGGCATTTGACGACCGCCTGAGTTTGGATCTTCAGCTTTTGCAAAACCTGATAACATTAATTCCTGAGCTGTCATGCCGAAAGTCAGGACGACTCCCATATCACGGTAGTAGGGAAGAACGTAATCCTTTTCGCGGTCCAGGGCGAATGCAGCACCAACTTGAGCCGCTTCCTGACCTTGGCAAGAAATAACAAACGGAATTTTACCTGAACGGTTCAGTAACCACATACGCTCATCGATTTTTCTGGCAAGGAGCATAGTTTCATACATTTCTAATACTTTCTCATTGGAAAGTCCTAACGCTTCATGACGATTTTCTGCCATTTTGTTTACCTCCTACACAATCTAATGGTTGGAAAGGCAGAGAACCTCTACCTTCTATTGTAATCAATTGTTTATTTGTCCAGCTGCGCCTCCTTGTCCCTCGAGGTCACAATGGATAAATCCCATAAGGCAAAGGACGCCTTTTGGGATTTTCCCCTTGTGCTTGTCGGGCCAGAACAGTCGGCTTCGCTTTTCTGTCCAGCTGCGCCTCCTTGTCCCTCGAGGTCACAATGGATAAATCCCATAAGGCAAAGAACGCCTTTTGGGATTTCCCCTTTGTGCTTGTCGGGCCAGAACAGTCGGCTTTGCTTTTCTGTCCAGCTGCGCCTCCTTGTCCCTCGAGGTCACAATGGATAAATCCCATAAGGCAAAAGACGCCTTTTGGGATTTTCCCCTTGTGCTTGTCGGGCCAGAACAGTCGGCTTCGCTTTTTTACGAGTGGATCGCTTTTCCATCTACAGCTAGTGCTGCTTCTCCAATTGCTTCGGATAAGGATGGATGCGGATGAATGGTATGGGCAATTTCCCAAGGGGTTGCGTCCAATACTTTTGCAAGTCCCGCTTCTGAGATCATGTCCGTTACGTGGGGACCAATCATATGGACACCAAGAATATCATCCGAGTCCTTGTCTGCAATTATCTTCACGAAACCATCTGATTCTCCGTAAACAAGTGCTTTTCCGATGGCTCTGAAGCTGAATTTACCTACTTTAAGATTATATCCTTTTTCTTTCGCTTCCTGTTCTGTGATTCCGACACTAGCGATTTCAGGATTACTGTAAATACATTTTGAAATAAGTGAATAGTCAAGACTGGCCGGGTTTTCATTCGCCATATGCTCAACAGCTGTGATCCCCTCATGGGAAGCGACATGGGCTAATTGAAGGCCGCCAATCACATCACCGATTGCATAAATATGGGATTCCTTCGTTTGGAAGAACTCATTCACTTCAATAAAGCCTTTTTCCACCTTAATATCTGTGTTCTCAAGTCCGATTCCTTCTACATTCGCTTGACGGCCAACAGATACAAGGATTTTTTCGGCAGTAAATGCCTTTTCTTCTCCTTTATGCTCTGCTTTGATCGTAACGTCTCCGTCTCCTCTTTCCAAGGATTCAGGAAGTACCTTTGCACTTGTCACGATTTTAATGCCTTTTTTCTTCATCAAGCGCTGCATTTCTTTTGAAATTTCTTGATCTTCTGTTGGTACGATCTTATCAGCGTATTCAACAACGGTTACCTCTACATCAAAGTCAGAAAGCATAGACGCCCATTCGATTCCGATGACACCGCCACCCACGATGATAATCGACTTTGGGAGCGCATCAAGTGAAAGCGCTTCATCAGAAGATAGAACATATTCCCCATCAATATCAAGTCCAGGCAATGATCGTGGTCTTGAGCCCGTTGCCACAATGACATTCTTTGGGATTAACATTGCGTTATCTTCGCCATTGTTCATTTCCACGGAAATTGTTCCAGGCATAGGAGAGAAAATCGAGGGTCCAAGGATCCGTCCAAGTCCTTCAAAGACATCGATTTTCCCCTGTTTCATCAGGTGTTGGACCCCTTTGTGAAGTTGCTCGACAATTCCATCTTTTCTAGATTGAACTTTTGTGAAATCGAGCTCCACACCATTGATTTTGACTCCAAAGTCTTCACTATGTTTAGCTGTTGCATATACTTCAGCACTGCGAAGCAGGGCTTTACTCGGGATACATCCTTTATGCAGGCAGGTCCCGCCGAGCTTTCCCTTTTCAACGATAGCTGTTTTTAACCCAAGCTGAGAAGCACGAATGGCTGCTACATAACCACCCGTTCCTCCCCCTAAAATGACTAAATCATATTCTTCTGCCACTCTTAAGTCCTCCTTGCTCTTATACTCTTGCTTCCTTTTTCACATTCCCAGGGTACACTTTATAGTCTTCTTCATTTCGCAAGACTCGGAGAGCCCCTTCAGCAAGAGCCTGCAGTTCATTTTCTCCTGGTTGAATAACGACATCCGCTATCCAGTTGATTCGATCGCTTATCGCTTTTACGAACTCTTTCCCATAAGCAAGTCCACCCGTCAGGATAATGGCGTCTACTTTTCCATTCAGGACTGCACTGGCCGAGCCAATTTCTTTCGCAATTTGATACGCCATCGCATCATACACGGCTTTGGCATTCTCATCGCCATTTTCTATCATCTTCTCTACTTTTACTGCATCATTTGTCCCCAGATATCCGACCAGACCACCCTGACCTACGAGCTTTTTCATGATTTCATCCCGGTAATAGTCCCCGGAGAAGCATAGATCAACCAGATCTCCTGCAGGAACGGTCCCAGCTCTTTCAGGACTGAATGGACCATCTCCGTGCAATCCGTTATTCACATCCACCACTTTTCCATTACGGTGTGCTCCTACAGTGATTCCACCACCCATGTGAGTGATGATCAGGTTCAGATCTTCATATTTCTTCCCGATCTCCTTTGCTACTCTCCGCGCTACCGCTTTCTGATTCAATGCATGGAAAATACTCTTTCTTTCAATGAGTGAGAATCCTGATACGCGGGCAAGCGCTTGAAGCTCGTCCACAACAACGGGATCTACGATATAAGAAGGGATATTTAACCCAGATGCAATTTCAAATGCTAATATACCACCAAGATTTGAGGCATGCTGACCTGAAAACCCTTCTTTCAGGTCCTTCAACATATCATCATTCACCAAGTAAGTACCACCTTCTATCGGTCTTAGAAGTCCCCCGCGACCGCACACAGCACTTAGCTTTGATACATTGATTCCTTCTTCATCCAATGTCTGAAGAATCGTATTTTTTCTGAATTCATATTGATCGATAATAGTTGGGAATTGGTTAATCTTTTCTGAATCATGACGAATCGTCTTTTCAAATATGGAACGATCATCATCGAAGACACCAATTTTGGTTGATGTGGATCCAGGATTAATGACGAGTATTCGATGTTTGTTTTCTTGCACTGTTGTTACCTCCATTTGGGCAGCTGTATTGTATTGTTTGCATGAAAGAATTTTTCCCCTATGATAGATAACCCCTTACTCAGTTCCATGTTCGCATTAACAGGGAAGAAACGCTTCACTCTATTGATAAAGCAAAGCGTTTTTTCTTTTAATTATCCACGTCTGCTAAGAATATGTTGTCCGTTTTGCAGGAATTGACTTCTTGAACGGCGCATTTTTTCGATTCGTTCTTCTGCCATACGGTCAGCAGCGACGTATGTTGGAACGTTGTCACGTTTTGCGATTTCGATTACACGCTCTACGTTGTTGTAGACTTGCTCGACTTTCTTCATCGCTCTTTCACTATTGTAGCCGTATAATTCATCTGCTACGTTAATGACTCCACCTGCATTGATGACATAGTCAGGAGCATATACGATACCCATTTCATGGATCGCATCACCGTGACGAGTTTCTTTCAACTGGTTATTCGCAGCTCCTGCAATGACTTTTGCTTTAAGCTGAGGAATTGTTTCATCGTTAATGATCGCACCTAATGCACATGGAGCGAAGATATCACAATCAACTCCGTAGATATCGTTAATGTCAACAGCTTTTGCTCCGAATTCATCCACCGCACGTTGAACAGCTTCTTTGTTAATATCTGTCACGATCAGGTTTGCTCCTTCTTCATGAAGGTGACGGCACATGTTATATGCAACATTACCGATACCTTGAACGGCAATTGTTTTCCCTTCAAGTGAATCTGTTCCAAATGCTTCTTTCGCTGCTGCTTTTATTCCGCGGTAAACACCATAAGCTGTAACAGGAGATGGGTTACCAGAAGAACCAAATGCAGGTGAAATACCTGTTACATAATCCGTTTCTTCATGGATCAAGTCCATATCCGCAACTGTGGTACCAACATCTTCCGCAGTAATGTAACGGCCGTTTAAGCCTTGAATGTAACGGCCAAATGCACGGAACATTTCTTCGTTCTTATCTTTTCGAGGGTCACCGATGATAACCGTCTTCCCTCCGCCTAAGTTAAGACCGGCAGCAGCATTTTTGTACGTCATACCTTTTGCAAGACGAAGTGCATCTTCAATTGCCGCCTCTTCAGATTCATACGTCCACATACGAGTTCCGCCAAGGGCAGGTCCGAGAGTTGTATCATGAATCGCGATGATTGCTTTTAATCCTGAGGCTTCATCTTGACAGAATACCAATTGTTCATAATCATATTGTTCCATATAGCTGAAAATTTTCATTATTATTTCCCCCTGTAGTCTTATAATTTTAGGTATATTTTATTATTATTTAGAAGCAGAGCATATAGCAAGTGCCAGTGAATATAACTTACTTTCTGCACTGTCCGCTCTGGATGTTAACACGATTGGTGCTTTTGCCCCCGCTATGACAGCTCCTACTTTCGCCTTGGCGAAATAGATCAAGGACTTGTATAAGGCATTCCCTGTTTCGATATTCGGGACGAGCAGGATATCCGCTTGTCCAGCAACCTCACTATCAATCCCTTTATGTCTAGCGGCATGGTGGGAAATTGCATTATCAAGAGCTAATGGGCCATCCACTTTACAATCACGAATTTGCCCTCTTTGGTTCATCATGGTAAGAGAAGCCGCATCAACCGTTGCCGGCATTGCTGGATTTACTACTTCCACAGCGGCAATCGGCGCAACTTTCGGCAGGTCCACGCCAATCGAACGAGCCACTGCTACAGCATTTTCAATGATTTGTGCCTTTTGCTGCAGATCAGGTGCAATATTCATTGCAGCATCTGTAATGAAGGTAAGGCGTTCAAAACCAGCCACCTCAAATGCTGCTACATGTGATAATACATTTCCTGTACGTAGTCCCCATTCCTTATTTAGCACTGCCTTCAAGATGACAGCTGTCGGGACATTCCCCTTCATTAAAGCTCCAGCTTCATTTTCCTTAACTGCCTTTACAGCAAGTTCCGCTGCTTTCTGGGGAGAAAATGCATGCTTGATTTTAATACTGCTATGAGAGATAAGTTGTGGAGCAACCTCTTCTAAAAGGGAGAGAATCGCTTCTTTATCCCCGTACAATAAAAAGTCAGCCATCTTTTTTTCAACCGCCATGGAAACAGCCCCAAGGACCTCTTTATCTTCTGCAGCAGCCACTGCTACAGTGGAATTTTCAATACGGGTTGCTTTTTCCACTAAAGATTGTAGATTCATGTATGTCGTTTCAACCCCTTTTTTCTGTAATTATGTTCCCGTTAAACTACATGCAAGAACTGTGCCAACTTAAAAACAGTGAAAACGCTTTACTTTTTTGTTTTTTATTATGCAATTTTTTTCATACCACGCAAATTATTTCATGCTATTTATTTCAATGTTATATTTATCCAGTTTATAATATAAATTTCTTACAGAAACATTCAGCGTTTTAGCAGTAGCTGTTTTATTACCATTATTCTGCTCTAAAACCTTTTGAATTATATTTTTTTCATACTTTTCAACTTGGGTTGCAAGATCTTCTCCAGCATCTTGGGAAGTGACTTCCGCTACGTTGAACATAGTTTTAGCTGTATTTTCTAGTTGAGGTAAATGCTTTCCATCAATCTTTACTTCGTTGTATTTCATGAAGATAATGGCTCTTCCAAGCACATTCTCAAGTTCTCTCACATTTCCTGGCCAATGGTAATTCATCAGCTTGTTCATGGCGGTATCCGTCACACCCTCAACATTTCTTCCGTAATCCTGATTGATCTTTCCAATCAAAGCTTCAGAAATGAGAGGAATATCAGATTTACGCTGCCTTAAAGGCGGTATTTGAATCGGCATCCGATTAAGACGATAATAGAGGTCTTCCCTGAATGAACCGTCTGCTATTCCTTTTTCTAGGTTTACATTCGTAGCAGCAATGACACGGACATTGATTTGAATCGATTTCGTTCCTCCGACCCTCACAATTTCATTTTCCTGGAGGACCCTCAATAATTTCGCCTGTGTATTCGCGCTCAATTCTCCTATTTCATCGAGGAATATACTGCCGTTATTCGCTTCTTCAAACAAGCCGCGCTTACCACCCCGCTTCGCTCCCGAGAAAGCCCCTTCCTCATAACCGAATAATTCACTTTCTAATAGATTTTCCGATAATGCGGCGCAATTGACCCTGAGAAATTTATTGAATTTGCGATTACTCGCATTATGTATGGCATGAGCAAATAATTCCTTCCCTGTCCCCGATTCCCCACGAAGGAGAACGGTAGCCGGGGTTTTCGCCCCTAATTTAGCTTGCTCAATCGCAATCATCATTTCCTCTGAATCACCAATGATGTCTTCAAACATATATTTCGCCTCAAGAGTGCGGATAATTCTTCTTGCCCTGTCCAATTCCTGGGTAAGAGACTGAATTTCCGACATATCATGAATAACCCCAACACTTCCCTTGAGTTTATTATTTACAATGATTGGTGCTACGTTAACAATAACTTCCTTTCTTTTCGGTCCCACACGCATCCTCGTCCCACGGATCGCCCTCCTGGTTTGAAGTACTTTCAGGTGGATACTCTCCCCTTCAGAAATGTCTGCAGTGGCAGGTTTACCGATCACTTCCTCCCGTGAAAGTCCCGTGATCCTGGTATAAGCAGGATTGATCAGGATTCCCTTTCCTTCCTCGTCTACGACAGAGATGGCATCATCACTGGAATGAATGATAGCTTCAAGCATCGTCTGAATTTCTTTGAGATTGGTTATTTCCTCTGCAAGATTTACTACTTCTGTGATATCTTTGAAAACTGAAAAGGCACCAATGATTTCATCATTGTCAGTAATCATCGGAATTCGATTGGAGATGATCTTCAAACCATTCTCCAAGATGACCTCCTGATTGATTTCCGTCCGCCTTGTCTGGATCGTTCTGGTCAGCCTGCTTTCAGGGATCACATCAGATATATGAACACCCATCACATCATCCTGGTTCTTTCCAATCATTCGTTCGGCACTTTTATTGAAGAGCATCACAATGCCTTGATCATCAATCCCGACCATGCCATCATCAGTAGAGTTAAAAATAAGATCCCTTTTAAAGGACTCACTCGTCAATTGGTGGATAAGGTCTTCCTTTTCTTCGAGTAGCGTTGATATAAGGAAAGCCACACTACCAGGTATGATAACCGTGTTCTTTCCACGCCTATCTCTTATTTGTTCAAATACTTCCTGTTCACCGGTCACTTCGATCACAATGTCGACAGAATCACTGAGGAATGGACGCCAATCCTTCCCAACAGGAATGCCAAGCTGCTTTGAGAGCTTGATCCCTGCCGCATTTTCATTTAGGTCTACTACGGCAATCACTTTCATGACGGAGACTTCGTGAAGGATCTGCAATATTGCTGTCCCACCCTTACCGCCACCGACAATAAGAACCTCTTGCAACTTTCTTCACCCCGGCACCTGCAATTTTTTTCACACTCATCATGTTACACTACTTTTCGAAACTTGACAATTTTCCACTTGGAGTTAGAATTTTAGTATGGAAACGAAAAGGAGTTTTGCATCTCATGGTTCGTCTTATTGCCTTGATTATAATGTTGATTCCCGGTGCATTTGCCGCTCTCGGGATAAAGTTAATGAGAGATATGTTATTCGGGATCTTGCAGCCTCCGATCCCTTTTCTATGGCTGCAATTCATTATCGGGTTAGTATTCTTTATTTGTGGTTTGGGCTTCATTGCAGGTTTCGTCCTGCATCGTGATCGAAAACGTAATAAAGTCCAAACCAGATTCAACAAAAAAGGCTAGTGCATAGGTATGCGCTAGCCTTTTTTGCTTTCTCTCAGTTTCCATGCCTTCTCAGGATAGTCTGTTACAATAGCTGTACATCCTAGATTCAATAACCTCTCCATCTGCTCCACCTTATTTACCGTATAAGGTCTGACACAAATACCATTGTTCATCGACTCTATAATGATTTCATCCTTGACAGCTTTCAGATTGGGGTGTATCGCTTTCGCCCTTAATGATTGGGCATAAATCCAGGGCATAAATAACCCTGACGAGTAGAGAGGTGCAATTTCTACAGCAGGCTCCAATCGGTAACACGCCACAATTGAATAATGATTAAATGAAGAGATGATGATTCGATCCTCGAAACCGAATTCCCTGATTAATCCAATCACCTTTTCCTCAAGACCCTGATAATCCATGATACTGTTTTTTAACTCTATGTTACAAATGATATTATTTCCCTTTAACCAAAGAAAGACCTCTCTTAGTGAAGGGACACGATTTTTCTTGAATAGTTTATTTTTAAATTTATAATTCGCCTGAAGTTTTTGAATTTCCTTTAACGAGTAATCTTTAACGAAGCCCTTACCATTTGTCGTCCGATTGACTGTTTCATCATGTATCACGACAATTTCTCCATCTTTCGTCAGCTGAACATCCAATTCAATTCCATCAGCCTTCACTCTTTCAGCTTCATAAAAAGCTTCCATCGTGTTTTCGGGATGAGTACCGGCAGATCCACGGTGAGCAAAAATCAGCGTCATGAGTTCACTTCCTTCGTAATTTCTACATGTAGTTTCATCGTTTGACTGACTTCATTATATACTTATTTACTCTCACCTCAAAGGATGAACATTTTTAAGCCGACCATCAAAAAAAATCCTGAGAAACTCAGGATTTTTTTCTTAAGAGTGGCACTTTATTAGAACCAACGGCATCTACATCTGCGTCGGTTGTCCATTTCACCGGCAACATCGTTATCCCTGCAACGACGCACAGCTCTACAGAAATCTTCTCCTCTGATATAAGCTCTGACAGGAACTCTGAAGTTGTTATCGGAAGTACCGGCTACATCATTGTTTCTGCAACGGTCTGAAGCTCCACCTACATTATCGTTATTACGATAGCATCCCATGGTATCACCTCCCCCTATGTTGTTTTTGCACTACTCTTTATCATATGTCGCCGGGGACAAGCTGTAAGGGCGAACTACTATATATAGAAAAAAGAGGCGATTGTTACTGGGTTGATGATACAGGGGAACACAGAAAAAAAATTTATTGAAATGGACCCTATATTGGACAACGTGAAGCCTTACAAATGGTGGCCGCCAAAAATAAAACCCCATGAACTATAGGCTCAAAGGGTTGTATACGATCGTACGATTCAGTTTGGAAGGTGAATGGACTATTCCTTACCCTTTCATGAAGCCATATGTTCCAGACGAAGCTTATCAGCAACCATGGCAATGAATTCTGAGTTTGTTGGCTTAGCCTTGGACATGCTGACGGTGTATCCGAATAAAGAAGAAATGGAATCAATATTCCCTCTGCTCCAAGCCACTTCAATCGCATGACGGATCGCCCGCTCCACACGTGAAGCCGTCGTATTGTATTTCTTTGCAATATCCGGGTAAAGGACTTTTGTGATGGAACCAAGCAATTCGATATCATTATAAACCATAGAAATCGCTTCTCTTAAATATAAATAACCTTTAATATGTGCCGGTACACCTATTTCGTGGATAATACTCGTAATGCTCGCATCAAGATTTCTAGGTTTTTGTTCTGTATTCATTCTGGATGAGGAAGGTTTTTTGATGATAGAGTTTGATTTTCCGCTAACTTGTCTAATATGACTCACTAGGTTTTCCATATCGAATGGTTTTAATATAAAATAAGAAGCTCCGAGGTCTACAGCTTTCTTCGTAACATCTTCCTGACCGAATGCCGTAAGCATGATTACGTTCGGAATGCTCTTCTTTTCACGAAGCCGTTCCAATACTGCCAACCCGTCCAGATGGGGCATGATAATATCTAAGACCAGGACATCTGGATCGACTTCTTCTAATAAATCCAAACAATCTTGACCATTATGAGCAATACCTACTACTTCCATATCATTTTGCGAAGCAATGTAGTCTTCCAATAATGACGTCAGTTCACGATTATCATCCACAACACATACTTTAATCGATTTCACTACAGGTTTCCTCCTCAATCCTAATTAATTCTCTTCTGTAATTTTATTCTAAATTACTTTTTCGACAATGCAACCTAAATTCCTTTTATTTTTGAAAAAAACTTGAAAATTATTATATTTTCTTTGATTTTCTAAAGATTTCTTTATATTTCGACCCTATTCGATATTCTGTCTCCTGTTTGTCGAATATTCTTTATTTTAACAAGGAAATGTTCATTTTGGCAAACTGCCTTGCATGAAATGACACGATAATATTTCAAAACCACAAAAAAAGAACCCTTATAAGTACCCGCAATCGGTACTTTAGTAAGGGTTTTCAAGTTCAACTAGCTCGGTTATGATCTTTTTTATAAATATCGATTCCTGCTTCACTCAGCATCCATTCAATGTGTACACCGTACCCGCTGGTCGGGTCATTGACAAATACATGCGTGACCGCACCGATGACCTTTCCGTTTTGGATGATCGGGCTTCCACTCATCCCCTGGACGATTCCACCGGTTTTCTTTAATAGCTCGGGATCAGTCACTTTCAAGACCATTCCCTTCGTTGCAGGGTATTTTTGTGGAATGGTGCTGACAATTTCTATGTCGTACATTTCAACTTCTTTCCCATCCACGACAGTCAAAATCTGCGCCGGTCCTTCTTTTACTTGGTGAGAAAGAGCGATTGGCATTGGTTTATCCAACAAATCATTTTCAATCCTTTGATTTAATTCACCAAAGATCCCAAAAGGACTGTTCCGTGTGATGTTACCAATGACGTTTCGATCAGATGAAAAACGTGCTAATTTTTCTCCGGGTTTTCCATCCGACCCTTTTTGGATTGAGGTGACTTCTGAATTCACGATTTCTCCGTTCTCAACGACAATCGGCTTCTTCGTATCCATGTCGGAAATGACATGACCCAATGCTCCGTATTTTTTGGACTTCGGATCATAAAATGTCATGGTGCCGATGCCCGCTGCAGAATCACGAATATACAGACCTAATTTATAGCTTTTTTCCCCTTTTTCTTTCAACGGAAGCAATTGTGTCTTCACTGTCTTTTGTTCACGCTTAATCACGACGTCAAGAGATTTCGCTTCTTCTCCTGCCTTCTGAACAAAAGGAGCAACATCAGCAAGCTCTTCAATTTTCGTTCCATTTATTTCAGTAATCATATCCCCTACCTGAATTCCGGCCTTTTCGCCCGGGGACATTTTTCCATCATTTGTATCAACCAGATGATGACCAACCACTAACACCCCAACTGTATTTAATTTGACTCCTATTGATTGTCCACCAGGAATCACTTTGAAATCTTTCAGTACTTCAACATCGACCTTTTTAATGGGTAACCCGGCGAGCTCAAATACAACTTCGTCCTTACCTACAGAACTCCCTTGTATGGAGAGTTGCCCTTTACCTTCCTCTACTTGAACATGTTCATTATGCGACGAACCCATCGTCGTGACAGATGCAGCCTTGGGGAGAGCAACATGATCCCCTTCCATCAGTCTTACAGAGTTCGGTGTATCGATAATTTGTTGAACCGGTTTGTAAAAACCAATAAGACAAAGCGAAACAAGGAGAATTCCACCTATACATTTTCTTAACCAATCTAAACTCAATATATTCACTCTCCTCGCTTCTAATCCACACACACTAACTATTGGCTACAGTCTTAATTTTGCCTTTTAAAGCCACATTTATAACTGGTAATCATGAAAAAAAAGCTACCCGAATTGGATAGCTTTTCATGTTTCTTTAATGGAACCTGCCAACTGTAGTAATTCTTTGGCATGTTCAAGCGTGAGATCTGTAATTTCCACCCCTGATATCATGCGGGAGATTTCCCGGATTTTGTCCTTCTCCCGGAGACGTTTAACCATCGTACTCGTTCTGCCGCCTGACAATTTTTTTGAAATGAATAAGTGACAGTCGGCCATCGCAGCCACCTGTGGCAAATGCGAAATGCACATTACCTGGGAATGAACAGCCACCTGATAAATCTTTTCCGCAATGGCCTGTGCGACTCTGCCGCTGACACCAGTATCAACTTCATCGAAAATGATCGAGGTAATCCCCTGATGCTTAGAAAAAATGGTTTTGAGGGCAAGCATGATCCGTGAAAGTTCTCCTCCTGATGCCACCTTGGATAACGGCTTTAAAGGCTCACCGGGGTTAGTGGATATATAAAACTCCACCGTATCCCATCCATCCTTTTTAAATTGTTGAAAGGAGAAGGATTCATTCTCTCCGCTTTTCACGAATCGGACTTCAAATTTCGTCTTATCCATGTATAGCTGCTTAAGCTGTTCATGAATACTTCCGGTCAATTTCTTGGCCCATTGTTTTCTGGTTTGTGTCAGATTTTTCGCCTCAAGGGATAAATCCTTCTCGAGGGATTGTAATTTACTTTGTAGCTGTTCCACATGGGAATCTTTATTCGTGATCGTTTCAATTTCTTCTTCAATCTTTGAACTATACGCAAGAATTTCTTCTACTGAGGATCCATATTTTCTCTTCAGACCGTTGATTTCATTCAACCTTGCCTCTATCATGTCCAAACGATTCGGCTCGAATTCCAGTTCATCCAACGCGCCCCTTACTTGATGGGCGGCATCTTCGAGTATATAATACGCATTCGAAACAGATTCCAGCGTCCTTTCATACTGAGCATCCACTTCTGCAGCGGTCTCTAAATGACTCATGGCGAGTCCTGCCCAGTCCATTCCCTTTCTCTCACCCTGGATGCTGTCATAGGAAGTTTGAAGCGCCTCAAAAAGCCTCTCAAAGTTCATCAGTTTCCGCTTCTCTTCCTGCAACTCTTCATCTTCATTCAGTTGAAGATTCGCATCATGGATCTCTTTTAGCTGAAATTGAATAAGATCCAGTCGGTGTGCCATCTCCTGCTCATTCTCATTCAGTCTGTTTAATTGCTTATAGATGGATAAATACTCTTTATATACTTGTCCATAACTCGATAAGCCAGAGGTGATCTCATTGCCCCCAAATTGATCCAATAAGGAAAGATGCAATCCTTCATTCATGAGCTCCTGATGTTCGTGCTGCCCGTGAATATCGATAAGTGATGCACCGATCTCCCTCATGATGGCGATCGTCACCAGCTTGCCATTGATTCTACACACACTTTTTCCCGTGCTCGAGATATCCCTTCTAAGGATGATCATGCCTTCCTCGATTTCGATCCCGAAGTCAGCGGCTTTCTGAAAGCAAGGATGTGTTTCATTATCAAGAATAAATAACCCTTCAATTTCAGCCTTTTTCTCCCCATGTCGCACGTATTCCGAGGAGCCTCTCCCGCCAACCAATAAATGAATAGCATCAATGATGATTGACTTACCAGCACCGGTTTCACCAGATAACACAGTCAAACCTTCTTCAAAAGAAAGGGAGAGGGAATCGATAATGGCGAAATTTTTGATAGATAGTTCTTGTAGCAAAACCTTCACCTCAAATAAAAAGGAACTTTTCCCTTGAAATTCGTAAAAGAAAAGCTTCCTATTGGATTTTGTATAAAGGGCCTTTAATGAAAGCCCCATGATATTTTTTCGCGTTTACAACATATCTAAAAATCGTTCTGAAACGACTTTGGTTTCCATTTCCGTCCTGCAGATGATCAAACAAGTGTCATCTCCACAAATAGTCCCGAGAATCTCTTCCCAATCTAAATTATCAATCAAGGCCCCGATGGCATTTGCATTTCCAGGTAACGTTTTCATCACAAGCATATGTCCTGCCTGATCGACTTTCACAAACGCATCAGTCAGTGTCCGTTTTAATTTTTGAAGTGGATTAAAACGCTGATCTGCCGGCAAACTATATTTGTACCTGCCATCCATCAATGGAACCTTGACCAGATGGAGCTCCTTGATATCCCTGGATACGGTTGCCTGAGTCACATTAAATCCCGCATTTTTCAGGCTCTCCACAAGCTCATCTTGCGTTTCCACATCTCTATTCGTTATAATTTCCCTGATTTTAATATGTCTTTGCCCTTTGTTCATCATGAACATGCACCTCTTACATTGTATTAAAGCCTGTATAAATATACCTCTACGCTTATGTTAGCCTATTTTGTGTGGAAGTACAATAAAAAAGAAAAGCAGAAGGGGCTTGCTCTGGGGCGACAAGCATAAGGCTAGTAACACGGAAAGGCGCTCTTTGCCTTTTTGGGTTACTAGCCTTATGACCTCGAGCCCCAAGCCCCTGGAGCTGGACAATGAAAAGCAGAAGTGGCCTGTTCTGGGGCGACAAGCATAAGGTGAGTAACACTGAATGGTTTGTTCATAGCAACAGATGTTCAAGAAGTATTGCCCATTTTGGTCAATGCCCCGTATTATTTTCTAAATAATTGGATACATCAAATTTAGTGAAAGGACTGTTTTATTTTCAAATCCATACTTAGGTCGATAGAGACATCAAAAAGCCACCCTCCGAAGAAGAGTGGCTCTGTTTTACTGCTGAGTTCTCGCTTTTAATTGATGATGTGCTTCCTCAATCACTTCATCCGGAGTGTTGCCAGTAAGGGACTTTCCTTCTCCAACATCCCCCGACCATTTCAGATGGATGAGGAATTCAATATTTCCATCTCCACCTGTAATGGGGGAATAAGACAAGCCTGCAATATGATACCCTTCTTTAATGGCTAGAGTCATGATTTTCTCGATGACCATTTTGTGGACGGCAGGATCTCTTACGATGCCTTTTTTGCCAACCTGGTCCTTCCCTGCTTCGAACTGTGGTTTGATTAAAGCGACACAGTCCCCACCTGGTACCAATAATGTTTTCAGGACAGGCAATATCAAAGATAGAGAAATAAACGAGACATCTATGGATGCAAAACTTGGCATTTCCCCTTGTAAATCAGACGGGGTGACGTAACGGAAATTCGTTCTTTCCATCACAACGACACGTTCATCCTGCCTTAACTTCCAGGCTAGCTGGTTGTATCCCACATCAAGGGCATAAGACATCTTTGCTCCGTTTTGCAGTGCACAGTCCGTAAATCCTCCTGTGGATGCGCCGATATCAATCATCACTTTATCCCTTACATCCACATTAAAGACTTCCAGAGCTTTCTCAAGCTTTAAGCCTCCCCGACTCACATAAGGGATCACCTTCCCCTTCATCGTTAGGGGGATATCTTCACTGACTTTTTCCCCGGGCTTGTCTAATCTCATTTCATTGGAATAAACCAGACCCGCCATGACAGCCCGTTTTGCTTTTTCCCTTGTTTCAATTAATCCTCGTTCTACCAGCAGTACATCTACACGTTGTTTTTTTACTTTCATCACTAGGCCCTTTTTTGTTTTTTTGGTGTGATCGTTAAAATGCGATCCACTATATTTTCTTTGGTCATACCAATTTCGTTCAATAACTCTTTTACACTTCCATGCTCGATGAAGTAATCAGGAATACCGATGCGATCAATCACGGCGTCATGGTAGCCTTGTTCCTGTGCAAACTCAAGAACTCCACTCCCGAATCCACCTTGAAGCACTGCTTCTTCGATTGTCAGCACAGGCATTTCTTCTCCAAGGATGCTCTTCAGCATATTTTCGTCCATAGGTTTGATGAACCTTGCATTTACAACCCGAACCGAGAGTCCCTGCTTTTCAAGATCTGCAGCAGCCTCCATCGCCATTGGAATCGTCGTGCCAAAGGTCAGGATCGCTGCATCTGTTCCCTGCTTCAACACTTCCCACGTTCCAATCGGGATCGTACTCAGAGCTGGGTCCATCGGTACTCCATACCCATTTCCACGAGGGTAGCGCAAGGCGATCGGTCCATCATTATATTGAAGCGCCGTATTGACAAGGTGTTGACCCTCATTCTCATCCTTCGGCATCATGATTACCATATTAGGTAAATGTCTTAAAAAGGCGATATCGAAGACACCTTGATGGGTTTCACCATCAGCTCCTACTAAACCGGCCCTGTCGATCCCTATGAAGACATTTAAGTTTTGGCGGCAGATATCGTGAACCACCTGATCATACGCCCGCTGCAGGAAAGTCGAGTAAATCGCCAGAAATGGCTTCATTTCCTGAGTGGCAAGTCCCGCGGCAACTGTGGTAGCGTGCTGCTCGGCAATTCCCACGTCGAACATCCGGTCAGGGAATTCTTCAGCAAATCCGAGTAGTTTTGAGCCTACGGGCATAGCTGGGGTAATCGCGACAATCCGTTCATCCTCACGGGCAACCTTTCGAACTGTCTCACTGACAAGACCGCTCCATGAAGGCGGTGCGTTCACCGGCTTTATGAGATCGCCGGTGTCGATCTTATACGGTCCAGTGCCGTGCCAAGTCCCCTGTTTGTCTGTTTCCGCAGGGTGAAACCCTTTTCCTTTTTTCGTGATTACATGTAAAAGGACGGGGCCTTTCGTTTTTTTCGCATATTGAATATTTTCGGACAGATCATTATAATCATGGCCATCGATCGGTCCGAGGTATGTGAATCCGAGCTCTTCAAAAAACATTCCCGAAACAAATAAATACTTCAAGCTGTCTTTTACCCGCTCCGCAGTACTCGCCAATTTACCGCCAACAGCCGGGATGCGCTTAAGGATATACTCCATCTCATCCTTCACCCAATTGTATTTTCCAGCTGTCCGAAGACGGCCAAGTACGCTATGAAGGGCTCCTACATTTGGAGCAATGGACATTTCATTATCATTTAATACAACGATCATATCTTTCTTTTCATGACCGATGTGATTAAGTGCCTCAAGTGCCATTCCGCCCGTCAAGGCACCATCCCCTATCACCGGGATGATGTAGGAATCTTCTTTTTTCACGTCTCTGGCGATCGCCATTCCCATGGCTGCAGATAACGAAGTGGAGCTGTGCCCCGTTTCCCATACGTCATGTTCACTCTCATTGCGCTTAGGAAAACCGCATAACCCTTTATACTGGCGAAGTGTGTCAAATTGACAAGCCCTTCCGGTTAAAATCTTATGAACATACGATTGGTGACCAACGTCCCAAAGAATCTTATCTTTCGGGCTGTTAAAATGTTTATGGAGGGCAACGGTTAATTCGACCACCCCTAAGTTTGGACCAATATGACCGCCAGTCTTAGATAGATTCTTGATTAAGAATTGGCGAATCTCCTGGCTGAGCACTTCCAATTGTTCATTCGACAAGCTTTTTATAAAAGAAGGCTCCTTTATTGATAATAAATCCATGGGGTCCACTCACTTTCATCACTAAATATTTTGTTTCTCTCTTTTATAACCCTTTTTCTTGTTTTTATCTTTTTTGTCTTTTTTATCTTTGATTATTACGATATGGAATCGATCTTCAAGGAATTGTAGAACTTTACCAACTCTAAATATTATATCCTTAGAATAGGTGATAGCAAACGTTTTTCCAAGTGCTTTGCCTCCGACTGTCAAAGATGCGATGATACTTGTCAGGGTTACGCTCACGATATACTCCCTCAAAGAGCCCCCTTCAAGGCGAAAAGAAATTGCCAGTTGAATGAGGACAATGGCAGAGGCGGTCCCGCTTATGATTCCTGAAATATCACCGATTACATCATTACAGAAGCTTGCGAACCGATCTGCGTTACGTACTATTTTAATTGAATATCTGGCCCCGTACACCTTTTTGGCTGCCATGGCATGAAAAGGGGTTTCATCAGCCGCTGTTGCAGCGATTCCCAGCATATCAAAAAAGATCCCGATAAAGACGATGATCAACACGACTATGAGCCCTGTATACCATGCGACCCCATTTAGTACCATATTGGATGTAACTGAAAAAATAGCCGCTAACACAAATGTGATAACGGCAATGCTGACACTCCACTTTATTGAGTTTTTCATTGTTTCATTCATTATCGTTAAACACATCGTTTCTTGTGTAAATAGTTTGTTTATATGTAATTGGGGGGTCATATAAAGAGTAAAAATTGCAGCTTAGGTCCAGTAGGTTTTCCCAATCAGGTACCGGATGTTGCCATACCGGCGGTTTCCCATTAAACCCGACTTAGCTGCGTCACCACAAGCTAGACTGGATTACCACTTAGTCCGCACTATAATCCCCTTTATATGTCCGAATATGAACAGTCTAGGAGTTTTCCTCAACAGTCCTTAACGCAATCCTTAGCCTCTTTTGCAAAGAGGATTTCATATGGACGAAAAAGCACATATCAATGGCCAACTGATGTGTACCCTGTAACCATAATCCCCTCACTCTTCACTCAAGGCAGGCTACGCTGCTAGTGAATCATCACATCGCAGGTTCATACTTTGTTCTTATTGCATATGCTTGATGCCAGCATAAGAAACAAAGCCTCCGCGGCTCGCGGGTCAACGCCCACATGCCATTGTGGATCGCCCTCAAGCCTTACTCCCAGATATGACCCAAAGCTGGGCGCCTCAAGCCAATTCCAGGAACTTCATCGATGTGCCCTTTAGTGGATTTTTAGGCCCACCTTCAGGATTGGTGGACTGACTAGAATACTGCACCACCCCAAAATTGATTCTAATCGTATTATAACATATGTTAAATCTTTTGCTCAAATATAGAATGGATTTAATGGTTCCTGGAAACGATCAATTGGGCAATTTCTTCAAGGAGACTGGAATAGACCGGCAATCTATCAAGAGCAGCCAACGCTTCTTCCAAATGGAAATGAAGCTTTTCCTTCGCCCCTTTCATAGTCAGGAGACTTGGATACGTACTCTTATGTTTGGATTCGTCACTACCGACAGGTTTACCGATCATTTCTACGGAACCTTCTATGTCGAGTATGTCGTCCTGAATTTGAAAAGCGAGGCCGATATGATAGGCAAACATCTCAAGAAGCTTCAGTTCACCCTCAGTAGCTTCAGAAATAATTCCCCCTGCCATAACACTGAACATAAGTAATTTACCCGTCTTATGAACGTGAATGTTCTCAAGCTCATTGGCTGTCAGTTGCTTCATTTCCCCTTCGATATCGGCAACTTGTCCACCTACCATGCCCTCTGGACCAGCGCACTTAGCCAGAAGGGTCATAAGTCTAACCTTCACATCATTTGTCAGGAATGTATCTTCTGCAATGAATTGAAAACCATATGTCAACAACCCGTCTCCTGCTAAAATGGCTACGGCTTCTCCATACATCTTATGATTCGTCGGCTTTCCCCTGCGTAAATCATCATCATCCATGGAAGGAAGATCATCATGGATCAGCGAATATGTATGAATCATTTCAAGAGCGGCGGCAGTATTTAACCCAAGCAAAGGATCCTTATTAAAGGTCCTGATCGCTGCCAATAGAAGAATGGGACGAATCCTTTTCCCACCTGCCTGCAGGGAATAGACCATGGCCTCCTTTAAAACTTTGGGCATCACGAGACCCTCGACGGTGTCGACCATATGTTTGATGATCATGTCTCCATGCTCTTGTTGAAACCTTTTCAGGTCAATCGGAGGATTCACTCTTATTCCCCCTCATCCAGATCAAAGGATTTTTCCCCGTCATCTGTTATCATTTTCGTTAATTGGTTTTCCGCTTTTTGCAATGTATCATGACAATATTTAGAAAGGTCCATCCCTTTCTGATAAAATTCCAGCGCCTTCTCTAAAGGTACTTCCCCTTCTTCTAATTTTTCTACGATCTCTTCCAACTGTTCCATCGCTGTTTCAAATGATAGTTCTTCTTTAGACTTTGCCATTTTTTTCACCCTCTTCAACAGATTCAACTTCGCAATGTATTTTTCCATCTCTGACATTGATCTCCAAACGGTCACCTGTTTTGACTTGTCGAGATGAGTTAATCAATTTACCTTCATCCTTATAGACCAGACTATATCCCCGGTCCATGATCTTCAAAGGACTGAGGGCATGTAAGGTGGAAAGAGCTGAACTGAAACGATGATTCTTTTCTTTCAGCACTTGTTTAAATTGTTTCTCCAGCCGTGTTTGCATAAACAGTACTCGTTCATTCTGCATTTTGATGAGTTGTGACGGGTGAACTCGCTGTAACCTGGAATGAAGCCCGCTTAATTGGTCCCTGTTCTGCTTCACATGAAGACTGATATTTCTTTGTAAAAGATCCGTCAGTCGGTCGACGGTCTCGATCTTCTGCTGATAAAGATGACGGGGATTTCTTAAGGCGTACGATTTCATAAAACCATTCAATCGGTTTCTTTCACTTTGAAGTTTGGTTTTAAATGATTTAATCAATCGTAATTTACGATTCATGATTCTTTCCAACATATCGTCTATATGGGGGACCGCCAATTCGCCGGCAGCTGTTGGAGTTGGTGCCCGGAGATCCGCTACAAAGTCGGCAATCGTAAAGTCCGTTTCATGTCCAACAGCTGAAATGACGGGAACGTCGGATTCTACAATGGCATTTGCTACAACCTCTTCATTGAATGCCCACAACTCTTCAATGGAACCGCCACCCCGGCCAATGATCAACACGTCTATATCCCCAAATCCGTTTACCTTTCTCATCGCCACGGCAATTGAATTCGCCGCTTGCTCGCCTTGGACCAAAGCGGGAAATACAAGGATTTCACCAATAGGATAACGCCGTTTAATGGTTGTGATGATATCACGGATTGCAGCACCCGTCGGTGAAGTGACAACGGCGATCCGCTTCGGGAATTTTGGAATCATCCGTTTGCGGCTATCATCAAAATAACCCGTTTTTTCGAGCTTTTCTTTCAGTTGTTCATAAGCTAAATAAAGCTCGCCAATTCCGTCGGGCTGCATTTCTTTCACATATATCTGATATTGCCCCCCTGACTCATACACGGAGATATCTCCGCGGATCAATACATTCATTCCATTTTCCGGCCTGAATTTCAAGGATTGATTATGACTCGAAAACATCACAGACAGGATGCGGGCTTTTTCGTCTTTCAAGGTGAAGTACATATGACCGCTTGAATGCCGTTTGAAGTTGGAAATCTCCCCTCGTACAAACAGGTTGGACAGGTGAGGATCCTTATCGAATTTACGTTTTATGTATTTTGTCAGAGCTTGTACCGTTAAATAACGCGATTGATCAAGTTCCATGCTCACTGACTCCTTTGTTCCTTACATGATCTTAGAAATTTCATATGTAGGAAGACGGAAAGGGACCAGCGATTTGCTGTCCCTTTCCTTTTTTGTTATTTATATTGTACTATCTTTTAACCATTTTGGCGATTTTGATAAGCCCATTCTGCAGATTTCACGGTGTTATAGAGGAGCATGGTAATCGTCATCGGGCCGACTCCCCCGGGAACCGGTGTGATTTTACCAGCTTTTGCCTTCACTTCCGTAAAATTCACGTCTCCACAAAGTTTGCCATTTTCATCGCGATTCATTCCTACATCGATGACAACAGCACCCGGTTTAATGTCTTCAGCACCGATCAGGTTTGCTTTACCAACAGCAGAGACGATGATATCAGCCTGTTTTGTGTAAAAGGACATATCTTGCGTTTTTGAATGACAATACGTCACCGTCGCATTCCGATTCAGGAATAAGTGACCTGCCGGCTTTCCGACAATATTACTCCGCCCTAATATAACAACATGTTTTCCTTCTGCAGAAATGTTTTCATAGTCAAGCATTTTCATGATTCCAAGCGGTGTACAGGAATAGAAGGTATCTTGGTTAGTCACCATTTTCCCAATCGATACAGGATGAAAACCGTCCACATCTTTCGATGGAGAAATTGTTTCAATCACAGTAATCGGGTTAATATGATCCGGTAGCGGCAGTTGAACAAGAATTCCATGAATATGGTCTTGTACATTTAACTCTCCAATTTTATCCAGAAGCTCTTCCTGAGTGAGACTGGTTTCATACTGATAAAGTTCTGAATGAATCCCAAGATCACTGCACGCTTTTCTCTTCATTTTCACATAGGAATGAGAAGCATGATTGTCCCCAACCAGGATCACCGCCAAACCAGGGGTGACATGTTGTTCCTTCAGCTGTTCAATCTGACTCTTTAATTGTTGTCGATAATGATTAGCAATGAGTTTGCCATCAATTATAGAAGCAGACATTCCACTCGCCCCTTTACATTGTTAGGATTGACCTACTTTTGAAAGAACGCCATTGATAAATTTACTGGATTGATCATCTCCAAAGGTCTTTGCAATTTCAACCGCTTCATTAATGACGACTTTGTTCGGAACATCGTCTACAAACAGAAGCTCGTACACGCCCAATCGTAAAATGTTCCGATCAACTTTCGCCAGGCGGTCAAAGGACCATTTTTCGAGGTTTTCACGAATATGTCCATCGATCCGTTCCTGATTCTCAATGAACCCCAAAACAAGCTGCTCTAGATAGGCATCCATCTTCTCCTCATCTTCCAACACGTTCGTTAAAGCAATTTCCGGCTCAATATCACTCATATCTATTTGAAATAACGCCTGTAAAGCCTTTTCACGGGCAACTCTTCTCTTCATCTTCTAATTACTCCTTTTACTCCATCAATTTTCATACCTTTGATAATAGCACAAACCAGGGGCAATACGCACGTCTATCTAAAAAAATCAATATTCTGACAAGAAAAGCGGAGGCGGGTTGGTCAGGCCCGACAAGCATTTCTGGAAAATCCCTGAAGGCGTTCTTTGCCTTTGGGGATTTTTCAGAAATGACCTCGAGGGACTACCCGGCGGAGCTGGACAATAGAAAAGCGGAGGGGCTTTGCCGAGAGGCGACAAGCATATGACGAACCATCCGGAAAGGCGTTCTTTGCCTTTTTGGATGGTTTGTCATATGACCTCGAGCCTCTAAGCCCCGGAGCTGGACAAAGAAAAGCGGAGGCGGGTTGGTCAGGTCCGACAAGCATTTCTGGAAAATCCCTGAAGGCGTTCTTTGCCTTTGGGGATTTTTCAGAAATGACCTCGAGGGACAAGGAGGCGGATGCAGCCCCAATGAATGAATACGGCAGCTTCACGCAATAATCCATCTTTCTTACAAAATCCCTAACTCCTTTATATCCCAGACACAAACCCAGAACACAAAAAAAGAACGGTCCACTAAAGGACCGTCCCCGATTACATTTCGTCTTCTATTTCAGCTTCAAACTTTTGATTTTCAAATTGAACGCCTACGATATGAACATTCACTTCGTCTGCTTCCAAGGCAGTCATGTTAAGCAAGGCTTGACGAATATTGTCCTGGATTTTTTGAGCAACTGTCGGGATCGCTACACCGAATTTCATGATGCAGTACACATCCACGATGATTCCTTCTTCAGCAAGCTCCACTTTGACACCTTTACCGTGGTTTTTCTTTCCAAGACGCTCGACGACACCTGTAGCGAAGTTCCCTCGCATTTGAGATACGCCTTCCACTTCTGACGCGGCGATACCCGCGATTACTTCAATCACTTCAGGTGCGATTTCAATCTTCCCAAGACCGTCTTTACCGTGAGACATTTGTAAAAGGTTTTGATTTTCCGCCATTTAAGGCACCTCCCTGAATTCACACTAGGATTTCATTACTTCATATTTCTCTAAGAATTTCGTATTAAACTCTCCACCAACAAAGGTTTCATGATCTAATAGTTTCAAATGGAACGGTATGGTTGTGTGCACACCTTCTACCACAAATTCACTTAGAGCGCGTTTCATTCTTGAAATGGCTTCTTCCCGTGTCGCTCCATAGGTAATCACCTTGGCAATCATGCTATCGTAATAAGGAGGGATCATATATCCAGGATATGCGGCTGAATCGATTCTTACGCCAATTCCGCCTGGTGGGAGATACATTTCAATCCGACCTGCTGAGGGCATGAAATTCTTCTCTGGGTTCTCTGCATTAATACGACATTCAATAGCCCAACCAGTGAACGTTACTTCTTCTTGTGTTAGAGAAAGTTTTTCTCCTGATGCCACGAGAATCTGTTCTTTAATCAGATCGACACCTGTGACCTGCTCGGTTACCGGGTGCTCCACTTGAATACGTGTGTTCATTTCCATAAAGTAGAATGTTTGATTTACGTAATCATATATAAATTCTACCGTGCCGGCACCAGTATAATCAACTGCTTTGGCTGCTTTTACTGCTGCTTCCCCCATTTTAACACGAACTTCTTCTGTTAAAGCAGGTGATGGTGTTTCTTCAATCAGTTTTTGAAGGCGGCGCTGAATTGTACAGTCCCGCTCTCCAAGATGGATCACGTTTCCGAAGTTATCGGCAAGTACCTGAATTTCCACATGTCTGAAATCCTCAATGAATTTCTCGATATATACACCTGGATTTCCGAATGCAGTCATGGCTTCCTGCTGGGTGATCGTCACTCCTTTAACAAGCTCTTCCTGACTTTTCGCGACACGGATTCCTTTACCTCCACCACCTGCAGTGGCTTTGATGATTACAGGATACCCCATGGATTCTGCAAGTTGAACAGCATCTTCAGCATCTTTCACAATTCCTTTTGAACCGGGTACGATGGGAACACCGGCTTCTCTCATGGTTTCACGAGCCACGTCTTTCGTCCCCATCTTCGAGATCGCTTCAGGTGAAGGGCCAATGAAGATGATGTTGCAATCACGGCATAAATCTGCAAAATCAGAGTTCTCGGCTAAAAATCCATATCCCGGGTGAATGGCATCACAATCCGTCAATTTTGCCACACTTATGATGTTTGTAAAGTTCAGGTAGCTGTCCTTCGATGCTGTGGGACCGATACAATATGCTTCGTCTGCTAATTGTACATGAAGAGCTTCTTTGTCGGCTTCAGAATAAACGGCTACACTTTCAATGCCTAAATCTCGGCAGGCACGGATGATACGCACCGCAATTTCTCCTCGATTAGCAATTAATACCTTTTTTATCATGTCTATTTTCGCTCCTTATTCAGGTTTAACCAAGAATAACGGCTGTCCATATTCAACTAATTGACCGTCTTTTACTAAGATTTCTACGATTTCACCTTTTGCTTCGGCTTCAATCTCATTAAATAGTTTCATGGCTTCTACGATACATACAACAGAGCTTTCATCGACTTTATCTCCGACTTTCACATATGGTCCTGATTCAGGAGAAGAAGATTGATAGAACGTACCAACCATCGGAGACGTGATTTTATGTAAGTTTGAATTCTCCACATTTGCTTGTGGAGCTTCCTTTTCTTCTGCATTTACAGAAGGAGCAGCACTTTGCACAGGTGCCTGCTGAACAGCCTGGGCTGCGGGTTTTACCTCTTCGACTGCTTGCACCACTTGCGGTTGAGCAGAAACCGTTACACCATTATTCTTCTTTAGGTTAATTTTTGAACCATCATGCTCGTATGTAAACTCTTCAACACTAGACTGATCTACGAGTTTGATTATTTCGCGAATTTCTTGAATTTTCAACACTGTTGACACCCCTCTTATAGTTTTAAAAATTATGACTAGCTACTAATATCATACGATAATACCACGTATAAATTCAATATGCGATTCCTACTATCCTATAAAGCGCATACACCACTACCTCTATTCTAGACCTTTTTCCGGAAAAAATAAAATAATAGAAAGGGATTTTTAATTTCTCTAATGAAAATGTTCAATAACAGACCCTTTCCACAACCAAAACACAAATAAGCCGCCTAAAGGTGTCCTTTTAGGCGGCACAGTTTCTTGTAATGGTTAGTTTGCCGGCTGAAATTCTACAGCCACTGGTTTCATTTGTCCAACTTCACTCATCACGAGGCGGATGATTTCGTTGGCATCTGCTTTAGAGTGCTCTTTATCCGATTTCACTGTGATCCGGATATTTTCACCATTCGCTCTTACCAAAGCATCCTTATAACCCATGGTCTTAATCATCGTTTCGAGAACTGATTCCGTCATGGCCATTTCACGAAGATTTTCCATTTGCTCATAGGCGGCACTCTTTTCTTCTGCTGATACATCAGCGTTTGCGACCTTTGCTTCGAGTTCTTCACGAAGTTGTTCACGCTGGTCTGTCACTTCTAAACGGAGTGCTTCAAACATTTCATTCCCTGCCGCGTCGGTCACCACTTCCATGTCAGTGCCTGACATCGTTTCTTTATCCCCATCCTTCGCCTGCTCTTTTCCATCCTTTTCCTGATAGGCCATATCTGTCGCCTGCTGCGTTGGTGATGTAATGTAATAAACAGAGAGTACGATCACAAGGCTCAACATTGTTAATAACCAAACTGTTTGCTTTTTAAGTAACATCTATCATTTCCCCCTTATTGTTTGGGCAGGACCGATACCCTGTGGCTTGGAACATTAAGTGAACGGGTGACGGCCTCTATAATCCATTTTTTGATTTGTATGTTATCGGCACCTTTTGCTACTACAAGGACACCGCTGACTTTAGGTTTTTTCGTTTCTTTCACAATGGGAACTTCTTTATCACCGTTGTTTACGATGACGATTTCTTCGTCCTTGGATTTATCTTCTACGGACCTCTTCCCACCATTTTTATCTTCTTCATCAGTGGATTGAGTTTGTGTGGATTCATTCTTCTCGTATATCTTTGACTCCGTCGCTTCCACATTGACCACTACGTACACATCGCTTACCCCGACGATTTGATCAAGGGCTTCTTTTAATTGATTTTCGTATTGATCTTCATAACCTCTCATCGAACCGTCCGATTCCTTTTGATTGGATCCGAAGGTCGCCATTTCGTCATTGATTCCTCCATCCGCCGGTTTTGCCACCTCAAGCCCTTTATCACTGCTCCACAGATCACTGATCAGCATGAAAGCAACTCCTATAAGCAGCACAATGAGAAAGTAATGCAGCCTTTTCCCTTTTTTATCCTTGGGTGGAGAGTTCGCGTCTTCCTTTGACAACCATTCCTTCAAAGCATTTAGCGGACCTTTATTAAAGTTCATTTGCTTCCCCAGTCCCCCCTTCAACTGTAATGATTATTTTGTCTTGTGTAAGATTCCATTGTTTGGCAAGTAAGGAGGCCAGTTGGGCAGTATCTTCGTCGGATGTTTTCTTTTTCGCTTCAGCCCCCGTGTCGATCTCCACGTTTTGGACCGTTTCAATCGTGCTGTGATTTTCATTTTCCTTGTTTTTCAATATCACTGACACTTCTGTAATACTTTCCGGAACCTTTTCTAAGTCATCTGCCTGTATGGTCACCTTCTCAATGACTTTACCGTGTTCATCCATCATCTCCTTTTCTGCTTGTTGTTTCATTTGGACAGCCATCTGTTCTAAAATATATGCACGTTGTGAGGCTTGTATTTCTTTTTTCTTCATTTCTATTACATTTTCTACGGATTTATTCTGGGAAGAACCATTTAAGTCTATAGAATTCATCACCTCATCAAAATCGGTGGACATTAATTTGAAGAGTGGTGTAAGGATGATGGTGATCAATAATAAGCCTGTCACGATCTTGGCATATTTCTGCATATTGGAGCTTGGAAGAAGCATGTCAATGACGGTGGCTAAGAGAACAAAGATAATGATATTTGTAATCCAATCGGTGAGAAATGACATGACGGAACTCCTTCCTTCTTATCTCATCATCATCGTAATATTCCCTGCAGCAATGATGACGGTAAGACTTAAGAAAAACATAAAGGATACAATGGCCAGAGCAGCAAACACATAGATCACACTCTTTGCGATCGTATCGAGACATTCGATGACCGGTCCTCCCCCGAGAGGTTGAAGGAGGGCAGCGGCCAGTTTGTATATGAATGCAATCATCAAAATCTTGATGGCAGGAAAGGCTGCTATGATTAATACGATGGCTACTCCCGCTATTCCCACCGTATTCTTTAATAGAACTGATGCACTGATCACTGTATCCGCTGCATCTGTGAACATCCTTCCGATGACAGGTACAAAGTTGCCAGTCACAAATTTTGCCGTTCTGATTGTTATGCCGTCCGTCACTGCTGCTGTCGCTCCCTGCACGGAAATCACCCCGAGGAAGACCGTCATGAATGCCCCTAACAGACCTATGCTCCACGTTCGCAATAACTGTGCCAGTTGCGTTACTTTATAATGACTTGAAAGGGTGCTCACAATACTCAGGAGAGCTGATAGAAATAAAAGTGGAAGCACGACATTTTGAATGAGCAAGCCGCTTGTATTCATCAGAAAAATAATGACGGGATGAAAGAATGCTGCAGATACTACTCCTCCTGAAGCTGCTATAAGGGCGAGTAGCAAGGGGATGAGGGCAATGATGAAATGGACCATGGTGGAGATGGCATCACGGGTGTAATCAATTGCCACATGAAAACTATTCAGTGCGATGATGATCAACACCATGAAAATGATGCTGTAAGCCACTTTGCTGACGCTTCCCCCTTCGAAAGCATTCTGCAGGGATTGAAGAAACATACTAAAGATCGTAAGCATGATCAGGGTTCCCAATAACTTCCCATTCATCACGAGCTCCTGAAAAGCAAATTTGAAAATTCCGCTGAACCACGCCTTAAATGAGAACTCTTTCTCCCCTTTCATGAAATCAATCAAACTTCCTTTTTGACTTTCAGGCAGATAGCCTCCGTATTGATCCACGATGCTATTCCAGTAACCCGTTAACTCTTCAACCCCCAACCGGTCAAGCTGGGTATCAATCATGTCCTGCTGAATGTTCGCGTCGGGAGGAAGCTGTTCATCTCCTTCTTCTGCTTGTCCGCTTGAGGAGCCAATCAAAAATAGAACGAGTGCCATGACGAGTATTCGATATAGTTGCAACAATTTTTCCACCTCTTAACGTTTCGCTTATCCAGTCGGAATCATATTGATGATCGTTTCGATGATGACTGTCAGAATGGGGACAGCCATTGCCAAAATTAATATCTTTCCGGCAAGCTCCACTTTAGCTGCAAGTGCTCCCTGCCCGGCATCTTTCGTAATGTGAGAAGCGAATTCGGCTATGTAGGCGATGCCAATAATTTTAAGGATGGTTTCCACATATACCATGTTGACGTTTGCATTCGCTGCGAGCTTTTCAATCATATGAATGATGGAATAGATTTGATCTATAAGAAACAAAAATATTGAACAACCCGTAAACACAATGAGCAGGAAAGCAAAATTTGGTTTCTGTTCTTTTACAATCAAAGCGAGAAAAGTCGCAACCAGTGCAATACCTACAATTTGGATGATTTCAATCGTAGACGCCCCCTTATCCTTGATATAAGAAGACAGATTTAATCTTCTGGAACAAATCATCGACAATCGAGGCTACCATAAACAAGATGTAAATGAATCCAAACAACGTGACCCACTGGGCATATTCCTTCTTCCCTACCTGATCTAAAATCGTATGCAAAAAGGCCACCACAATCCCTACCCCTGCAATCTTGAAAATAATATCCACATCAATTCCCATGTTTGTACCCCTCCTGGTTTATGCGCTCATGCCCCATGCGGGAGCAGTAAGTCAAAGCAATAGGATGATCAACAAAAGACCTGATAGAAACCCTAAGCTTTTCGTCATCTTTTCGTATTTCCGTTGTTTTTCTACAGCTTCCGTCTCTTCCCTTTCCAGGTGCTTGAGAGCAAGCTGAATATGCTTCTGTTGAGTGACCATGTCGTGTCGGCCTAGGTTTTCCCCGAATTGCTTCAGGATTTCATACTCACCTGACTTAAAAGCCGTTAATTTCCAGATATCGTTCAGGCTCTCTTCCCATGCCTTCTTCACTGAAATTTCCTGCTCTGTTAATTTCTTTGAGAAGGTTTCAAAAAACCAGGAGACGGGCTTTTGCAGCTGCTTGGAAATTTTCCTGGTTGCTTCATGCAAAGGGGTATGGCTATAAGTGATTTCAGCTTCCAATGATTGAAGGGCCACCTTTAACAGCCGAAGTTGCCGCGGTCTTTCCGTCAAATATTTTGAAGCTTCAAACCCTGCCCAGGATGTTGAAAGAAGAATAAATACAGCACCAATAAGTTTTATCATTTATGTCACACTCACTTTTTTCAGAAGAGATTGACCGAGTTCGTTCCACACTTCATGGACCCTTCCTGGTTCTTCCCCTCTCCTCAGTTCCACGAATCGCTCGATTGTTTGCAGACTCACAATGTCCTTAATCACCGGTCTCTTCCTCACCTCGTTAAAGGAAGATCCATGCGTCGTCATGACAAGTGTGATACCGGCATTCACGGCTTCCTGGATGGCTTGACCATCCTCCATTCGCCCGATTTCATCTACGATCAATACATCAGGACTCATGGAACGAATCAGCATCATCATGCCTTCCGCCTTTGGACAGGCATCCAGCACGTCCACCCTCGGACCGAACATCAACTGAGGGATTCCATTTACGCAACCGGCGATTTCAGAACGTTCATCGACAATCCCCACTTTGTATGGGGGAATGTTTTTTTCAGGCACACCTGTCGAAATCATCCTGGCAAGATCCCGGAGAAGTGTCGTCTTACCGGTTTGAGGGGAGCCGATCATCATCGTATGTTTCCATTCGCCATCATAAACATATGGAAAAATAGAATCTGCTATGCCAAGCTTTTGTCTCGCAATCCGAATGTTAAAAGAAGACAGATTCCGAATTCCTTTCACCAAACCACCTTCTAGAATCACTTTACCTGCAAGGCCTACACGATGTCCGCCTTCAATCGTGATATACCCTCTCTTCAGTTCCTCCTCCAATGTATAGAACGAATGGCGGGATAGTTTGTTAATGAGCTGTTCACTATCTTCCTCTGTAACAGTATAAGAAAGAAAATATGGTTTCCCCCTGGCTGTGACCTCCAACACACGGTTGGTACGAATTCTAATCTCTTCAATTCGGTCAATCAGATCTTGTGGAAGGGTCAGGACTTTTTCAGAAATAGTGCTCGGTAGTAAGGCTAGAACTTCTTGCATATTTAAGTACCTCCTAATCTTGTTCCACTTCAGGTTTATTGGCGAAGAAATGAAATCCTTCGTACATGCTTCCCGATAATACAATGTATTCTAGTGAAATAAGATTATGACAATAGAGTTGGCAGATTCGGGGTGGTAACTGGGAGTTTTAAGTAGAGGGTGGTGACAGTGGCACGTCAACCTAACGAAAAAAAAGCCTGAATGGGACTAGTCCCATTCAGGCTTTTCTAATTAATTATCCACGCGATACGTAAGATCCGTCCGTTGTATTAATGATTAATGTATCCCCTTCATTTACGAAGAATGGTACGTTAACCACTAAGCCTGTTTCTACAGTTGCAGGCTTAGAACCACCGGAAGCCGTGTCACCCTTGATTCCCGGTTCTGTTTCCGTTACTTTCAATTCAACAGAGTTCGGAAGCTCTACTCCAAGCGTTTCGCCTCCGTACATCATGATGGAAACTTCCATGTTTTCTTTCAAATATTTCAATTCATATTCGATAGATGAAGCAGGAAGCTCGATTTGATCGTAGCTTTCGTTATCCATGAATACATGCATGTCACCATTGGCATACAAGTACTGCATTTTACGATTGTCAATCTGTGCTTTTCCTACTTTTTCACCGGCGCGGAAGGTTTTCTCCTGAATGGCACCTGTGCGAAGGTTACGAAGTTTAGAGCGGACGAAAGCTGCTCCTTTACCCGGTTTAACATGTTGGAAATCGATTACCCGCCATATTCCGTTGTCGACTTCAATCGTTAAACCTGTTCGAAAATCATTTACTGAAATCATATTTATTCCTCCTATTTTCTAGTAGGCCTTGTTCAGGACTAAAATGGTAGAATGATTAGATCTTTTGTTGAGTGTGTCAGTGTTTCATTGGAATCTTCTGTTATGAGTGTATCATCTTCGATACGTACGCCGCCAACACCCGGTACATAGACCCCTGGTTCAACCGTTACGATCATTCCAGGAGCGAGTACTACATCAGATCGGGAGGACAATCCTGGTCCTTCGTGTACTTCAAGACCAATCCCATGTCCTAATGAATGTCCGAAATACTCCCCATACCCTTTTTCTGTTATGTAATCACGAGAGATCGCATCCGCTTCTTTCCCTGTCATGCCTGGCTTGATCTTTTCCATGGCAAGAAGCTGTGATTGGAGGACGACATCATAGATCTCCTTCAATTTTTCACTTGGTTCCCCTACAGATAAAGTACGTGTCATATCTGAGCAGTATCCTTTATAGTATGCACCATAATCCAAGGTTACAAAATCACCTTTTTCGATGACTTTATCACTGGCTACCCCGTGAGGTAGGGCAGATCGGTTACCTGAGGCAACGATGATATCAAAAGAGGATGACGTCGCTCCTGCTTTTCTCATGAAGAATTCTAATTCATTGGAAACCTCTAACTCTGTCACACCCGGTTTGATAAAATCTAATATATGCTTAAATGCTGCATCGGCTATATCCGCCGCATCCTTAATTATATTAAGCTCTTCAGGTGTCTTAATCAAGCGTAACTTTTCCACTAATCCGGATACCGGTACCATTTCCGCTTCCAATACATCCCTGTAACTTTCAAAGGCACTGTACGTCATGTCGTTCTTTTCAAAACCAAGTTTGGTTATACCAAGATTCTTCACTTGTTTCGCCACTTCATCATGTATCGGACCCGTATGCTGTATGATTTCATAATCAGCCGCCTGCTCTGTTGCTTGTTCTATGTATCTGAAATCCGTAATGAACAAAGCTTTCTCGTCTGAAATCAACACAACACCTGAAGAACCCGTAAAGTTCGTCATATAGCGGCGGTTATACGTACTCGTCAATAAAATACCGTTAATTTCATTTTCTGAAAAGGTTTTACGTAAGCGTTCAATTTTCATTCATTTCCACTCCCTTTAATGTTCTTTATGATGGCTTGCAGAGCTAACTCATAACCCAACAGGCCAAAACCGACAATCTGACCAATCGTTTCAGCTGCCACGACAGACTGATGCCTGAATTCTTCCCTGGCATGAATGTTTGATATATGCACCTCCACAACCGGTACGGATACAGATGCCACAGCATCTCTTATAGCATAGCTGTAATGAGTGAATGCACCGGGATTCAGTATGATCCCCCCGTACCCTTCGTCCTCCGACTTGTGGATGACATCAATCAATTCCCCTTCATGATTCGATTGGGCGGCAGTCATTTGAAAGCCTTCATCTTCTGCCTGTTTTTTCAGGGCTTCCTCCAATTGAGTCAAGGTGACATGGCCGTAGATATCAGGCTCGCGTTTCCCTAACCTGTTTAAATTCGGGCCATTTAACAATAAGATTTTTGCCATATGTAAACTCCTAAAAAAAATAGAATGTTCATCATGAACATTCTAACATAAACCTTTTACCTATACCTACATAATTGTCTGATAAATAGCATTTCTCAATGAGAAACTTCCCCTGATTTTTCCTTTTCGTCCTGGTGCCTTAATTCATTTTCTTCATATGAAATCGAGTAACCTATAAATACCCCATAAAGAATATACAAACAGAAGGTGGTGATCAATGTGTGGTAATCAATTGCTGTAAAGGATTTAATGCTTGGAAACAGCGGATTAAGGAGCAGGAAAAAAGCGAAGTATAAGGTAAGCCCATACGCTGCACCCACCCACATGGACTTGAATTTCCGTAACAGACCATAATAAATGAGAGCCACTCCGATTGATATGACACCGTATGCCACGATGGATAGAACAACTCCGATCCATTTATCCACCCAGTTTCCTACTGCCCAAGGTTCAAATATGATATTGGGTTCAATTTTCGTAAAGGAAAAGAAATGACAAATGTAAGCAATCGAACTCCATAACATCCCCCCGATGAAGCCCGTCAAGACGACCATTGCCGTAAAGGAAAGCGGTTTTTCACTTTGATTCTGTTCCAACCTGGGATTTTCTTTACTTTCTTCCGTTCCATCCTGGACTTTCTCATGTTGCCCTTTTTGTTCTGCCATCTGTAACACCTCCATTCGTAGTATGTCCCATAGTATGAAACATTTGCATAGATTTGCTCTTTTTTCATTTGAATTGCCGCATCGAAATATAGGATAAGAAACGCTCCCCCTAGTGCTTTTCTTCAATTTTTAGTAAAATAGATAATATCTTTTAAAGTTTCAGATAAAAGAAACGGAAATGTCTCGTTTATCACCTAATAAAAAATCAATTTGTACGGTTAAAGAACACAGAAATGGTCTAGAATAATAGTATAGGTATTATCTTAGATGGATAGTCATGTAAGGAGGTGGCTTTGTTGAACGCTCGTAATATCTTTGTTTTCACACTAATATTGTTGGCTATGATCGGGCTCGGAACTTCCCTGTTCGGAAATCCTTTAGGGCTTGCAAAACAATTGCTAGTATCAGCAGCCGTTATCGGAATCATCTATTTTATTTACCGAAGGTGGTTCAGCGGAAGGCGTACTGGTAATAGCAATGAACAGAGAGCGTTTGTTAAAGCAGCCAAACAATCAAAGAAACGGCATAAGAAGAAATCTACAAGTAAACCACAAGTATCCAATGTTTCTAAAAAACGCTCGATTCGAAAAAAATCCAATGCCAAACTAACTGTAATCGAAGGAAAAAAGAATAAAAAAAACAATCGAGCCTCGTTTTAGAGCTCGATTGTTTTATTAATACGGCCATTTTTGCAAAAAGGCATCCGCCTTTGATTTCCCGTATTGAATGAGTTCCGTTTTCCTTTCTGGAGTAAGTTGGAATTCGGTGGTCAATACTCCTTCAGTTGGAATAAAAATGATGTTTTTTTCAAGTTTTCTGGAAATATACCTGGAATCATGGGCATCTTTCATAGTCGTAAAAAGTGCTTCATACAAATCAATGGCATTTTTGATTTGCTTCTTCGGCTTCCCAATCAGATCGTGACTCAGCTTCACACCGATTACAGGCCTTATCTTCTTCACATTTTCCCTGTCAAAAAGCCACATGGGAAAATTACTCAGCACCCCTCCGTCCACCATATAGCTGATTCCTTCCAATGAACGTAACTTTACCGGTTCGAAGAAATAAGGAAGACTCGCACTCATCCGTATCGCTCTTGCGACCGGGAAGGTTTCTTTCGCTATGCCGTACTTCTCAAGGTCATCGGGTAGGACCAGTAATCTTCCGTTTGATAGATCTGACGCAATGACACGGAGGGAATGAGGGGGTAAATCGGCAAACGTATAGATCCCTCTCGCTTTCAGCTTTTCTTCCAGCCAGCTTTCAAGTGCCGCCCCTTTGTATAATCCCAATCGGTAGTAGACCCGAAACCACTTTATGATAGGAAGGGAAATGATCGCGTTTGAATCCAACAGCTTTTTTAAATCAACATCGTCCATGATCTTGAGTATTTCACGGCTTGAGTATCCTGCTGCAATAAATGCAGCAATCACAGCTCCTGCACTGGTTCCAGCCAGTCTCTTGAATGTGTATCCCTTTTCCTCTATCGCCTGGTATGCTCCAATCAGGGCGAGCCCCTTAATGCCTCCACCAGAAAATACGCCATCGATGTCCACAGGCTCCACTCCTTCTTAGGTGTATTACTACATCTTTAATTCACCATGAAGGATTTTAGACTAAAAAAATAGGAGGGGAACCAATCCCCTCCTTCGCATTTCTATAATTAAAGGCCACACTTCAGCTGTGCGCCGCAGTTTGTACAAGTATTGCAACCGCCCATATCTTTTACCGTCCCCTTACGACAGACAGGGCACGTGTTTCCCACTTCAGAACCGATGGTCACGTCCGTTGAACGCACGTCCTGGATTGTATCCAATAACACAATCGGCTTTTTGGATGTAGGAATTTCACGCTGATCTTGTTCAACCTCATCATCAAAGCTGTTTTCTTCCGCTTTAAGAGTTAGAACTTGAGAATCACGGCTTCCGTCTACGTATACGGTGCCTCCCTTAGCTCCACCTTTATAGAGGCGTTCATACACTTTTTCCACTTGTTCAACCGTATAACCACGAGGGGCGTTTACGGTTTTTGAAATGGAGCTGTCGATCCAATTCTGGATGACACATTGAACGTCCGCATGTGCTTGTGGCTTAAGGCTCATTGACGAAACAAACCATTCCGGAAGATTGTCAGCATCTGCATCGGGATTTCTCTTTAAGTAATCCTCTACAATATCCGCTTTCACTTCAATGAATTTCCCAAGGCGGCCACTGCGATAATAAGTGAAGGAGAAGTAGGGCTCAAGACCAGTCGATACCCCGACCATCGTACCTGTTGAACCTGTTGGGGCCACAGTTAAAAGATGGGAATTGCGGATTCCATACTCTTCAATGTCACGACGGACATCTTCAGGCATTTTCTTCATGAAGCCCGTTTCCACAAATGCTTTTCTCAACGCTTTTGTTTCCTCGTCGGTGCTTCCAGTCAGAAATGGGAAGCTTCCTTTTTCCTTCGATAATTCCACAGAAGCCTGATAAGCGGTTGTGGCGATGACTTCAAATACTTCATCCACAAGCCTGTTCCCTTCCTCTGAACCATATTCTTTTTCACAGTAGATCAATAAGTCGGCAAGACCCATTACGCCAAGACCGACACGACGCTCGCCTAGAGCCTGCTTCTTATTTTCATCAAGGAAATATGGAGTGGCATCGATAACATTGTCCTGCATACGGACACCAACTTCTACCGTGCGCTTCAGTTTTTCAAAATCAACAGTTTTCGTCTCTTTATTCGCAAACCGGGCAAGGTTGACGGCTGCCAGGTTACACACGGAATAAGGAGCAAGGGGCTGCTCACCGCAAGGATTCGTAGCAACTACCTTTTGACCATATGCTTTTGCATTCGTCATGTCATTAGCATTATCAATAAAGAAGATTCCCGGCTCGGCTGAATATGTTGCACATACATTGACCAGGTTCCATAGTTCTTTTGCCTTGATCTTGCGGTAAGTGCGTACCTTATATCCGAGCTTCTCCCATTCACGGACATCACCGACGTTGTGCCACTCTTCATTATAGTAGTTCATTTGCTCTTCATTATAGCTTTCGACATCAGGGAAGCGAAGCTCATACTCCCGATCGTTTTCCACGGCTTCCATAAAGTCGCTTGTCAGGCAAACAGAGATGTTCGCCCCTGTAAGGAACTCTGGATTATGGACGCTGTACGTTCCGCCTGTGCGCAGTTTTTCTTCTGCATTCTTAAGGATTTTGGCATCAAATCCACCGTATCCGGGGATCTGTCTGTAGTTCAGGATCCCTTGATACATCGCTTCCTCTTGTTCTGTCAGCGGTGTGAATTTCAATTTCTCCTGAGCTGCTTTTTTAATGGTTTCATCTTCAGTATTTTCAAGAAGATAGCGCAGGATACGCGGGTTTTGCATTTTAGAAATAATGAATTCGATAATATCGGGGTGCCAATCTGATAACATGATCATTTGTGCCCCGCGTCTTGAACCGCCCTGCTCAACTAAATGAGTCAATTTCGCAATATCATCCAGCCATGAAACCGAACCGGAGGATTTACCGTTCACACCTTTTGCAAGGGTATTGCGTGGACGAAGCGTCGATCCGTTCGTTCCGACTCCCCCGCCACGGCTCATGATTTCCATCACTTGCTTGCGATGTTCTGAAATGCCTTCTCTGGAATCCTGCACAAAAGGCATTACATAACAGTTGAAGTACGTTACGTCCGTGCCCGCACCCGCTCCGTAAAGCACCCGGCCCGCAGGAACAAAATGAAGGTTCACTAATTCATGATAGAATTTTTCAAACCAAACTTGTCTCTTTTCAGGAGTTTCCTCCACTTCTGCCAAGCCTGTTGCGTTACGCTTCGCAATTTGTTCGTAGTAGACTTCGAGTGGTTTTTCGATGACATCCAGTGTCCTTAAGACAATGCCAGTCTCCATTTCCTCCGGTTTGTCGATGGCACTTCTGTATTCTTCTTCAATCCAAACGGATGCTTTTTTCGTTTCCCAATCGATGCTTGAGATGTAACCTAATCCTCTTGCAGGGAATTTAGGATCTTCTTTGATGGTGAGGACGACAAAGTCACCCTCAGAAAGAGTAATCTTTTCCGTGTCCTTGAAAGAATAACGATCAATCATGACAAGACGGGATACACCTTTGTGTGTAGTATTCATATCCGGGGTTATAGGATGTACCTGAGGAAACAATCCGATATCCTTATTTAATCTCTCTGTGTTTAATTTCATTGTGTTTTTCGACGCAACAGTCATAAAGACAACTCCTTCTATCTCAAATGTTTCATTTTCTGTTTTTCGCTGATGTCTATTATCAAATATTAAGATATCACAGCCATTCTGGAAAAGCAATAAATAAACACAACATATAGTGTACGAAAAAATATTCAACACACCATATATTGTGTTTCAGGTCAATAGGTATTTTGTTTGTCAAACGGATAATATTCCAATAAAAATAGAAAACAGGAGAAAATACTAGGAAATCATATAATACTTCGTCCATTTCTATTAATTTAGAACTTGATATAAACCAAAGTCACGGAATCGTTGGTAAAATAGGAAAAAAGCGACAAGCATCGCTTTTTTTCTACAAAAAATTTTTTAACGTTTAAAGGTCCAATCATCTGATTCGTATCGAGACTCCGCAAGCCCGACAACATATTGTGTTTCCTCATCGGATAGCTCATAGGGCTCGAGATGGATGTTCAACCCTTCTTCAAAACCTTTTTTGAATGCTTCCTTCGCCATATCCATGGTGACCGTTTGAGTGCTTATTTCATTCATAGCAACAGCCTTGCTTTTAAATGCACGTTGCATACGCTCTTTCACCCTGTCGGATGGGTAGTTGAACAGGCTGAACAGTTTGTCTTCATCAAGGTCTAATAGAATCGAACCGTGTTGAAGGATGACACCTTTTTGACGGGTCTGTGCACTCCCTGCCACTTTTCGCCCTTCAACGACTAACTCATACCAACTCGGTGCATCAAAACAAACCGCTGAACGCGGGTTTTTTAATCCTTCCCGCTCTTCTGCTGTTCTCGGTACAGCAAAGTAGGCTTCAAGACCCAGACCCTGGAATCCTTTCAGAATCCCCTCGGAAATGACCCTGTATGCTTCTGTAACGGTTTTAGGCATCTCAGGGTGTTCCTCTGAAACGATGACACTGTATGTCAATTCATGTTCATGAAGAACCCCTCTGCCACCTGTCGGACGTCTCACGAATCCAAGTCCGTGTTCTTTGACGGCGTCAAGATTGATTTCTTTTTCCACCTTTTGAAAATAACCGACGGAAAGTGTCGCTGGATCCCATCCGTAAAACCGGATCGTCGGGGGAATCTTTCCTTCACTATGCCAATCAAGCAAAGCCTCATCAAGAGCCATGTTATAAGAAGGGGAACAATTCCCGGAGTCAATGAATCTCCATGTTTCCTTTTTCATGCATCATACCTCATTTACGTCTTCTGTTTTAATATTTTGTTATGTACTCATTCGATTTCAATTAAGTCCGTTACTAGTCTATCAAACCCACTCCAAAATTCAAAGAAAAACAGATTGGAAAGTCTTTGCTGTAAAATAAAAAATATGTTTTGATTATCCGCTGAATGATGAATATAATAGAAGGTAGCGCATTTGTAGAAAGGAGCATGAATGATGGAAGGATTATATATTCTTTTAGTCGTACTTGGTGGAATCATTATCTATTCACTTTTTACGTTCTTCTATCAAAAGAGAATCGTGAATACATTGAATGAGGAAGAATTTCGAGCAGGATATCGTAAAGCTCAGTTGATAGATGTTCGTGAAGCGAATGAATTTGAAAACGGTCACGTCCTGGGTGCACGGAATATTCCATTGTCACAGATCAAAATGAGACAAAAGGAAATCCGTTCGGATCAACCCGTTTACCTTTATTGCCAAAGCGGACTCCGCAGCGGAAGAGCAGCACAAATGCTGCACAAGAAAGGGTACCGCGACCTTCACCAATTACAGGGCGGTTTCAAAAAGTGGACAGGCAAAGTTAAGCATAAAAAATAATGGTAAAGGATCGCCCTGTGGTGATCCTTTTTTGATGGGGTGGTCCTGCTCTACAAATAGGTGAAAATGGAATTCGGTTGAATTTTCGATGGAAACGGTTGAACCCCTTCGCATTCCCAGAGGATTAATGGTCAAATCTGCTCAATTCCTTTCCACACTTCCTCGATCACCTATCATTCCGCCCCTATTTTGTACCAAATCGGCGAAGTGATCGATTCTAACAGCCTGATTATCCCTCTTTCCATATTAAACATCCTGTTAAAGGGTTGAGTCATCTCTATTCACCCGCGAAAAAAGGGGAACACAAGCCCATACAATGAAGGTCCGTCCCTCAATAAAAGCCCTTCAGCAATTTGCTGAGGGGCTCAGGGTATTGATATTAGCTTTCTTTCGTATAGCGCAGAACCGGTTTTCTTGCTGCCAATGTTTCATCCATTCGTTTCACGATGGTTGTGTGAGGCGCTTCCTGGACGATTTCCGGAGTTTCTTCCGCTTCTTTGGCAATCTGGATCATGGCATCAATGAAGGAATCCAGAGTTTCTTTTGACTCTGTTTCTGTTGGTTCAATCATCATGCACTCTTCCACGTTTAGCGGGAAATAGATGGTTGGCGGATGATAACCGAAGTCCAATAGTCTTTTAGCAATATCCAATGTTCGGACACCAAGCTTCTTCTGGCGTTTGCCACTGATGACAAATTCATGCTTACAATGACGATCGAATGGAAGGTCAAAGTGAGGAGCAAGACGACGCATCATGTAATTGGCATTCAATACGGCATTTTCCGTGACCGCTCTCAGACCGTCCGGCCCCATGGTTCTAATATACGTGTAGGCACGAACGTTGATTCCGAAGTTTCCATAGTAAGGTTTTACACGACCGATCGAATCAGGACGATTATAATCAAATTCGAAGGTACCGCCATTTTTCACAAGGACAGGTTTTGGAAGATACTTAATCAAGTCTTCCTTCACTCCGACAGGACCGCTTCCCGGACCACCGCCGCCATGAGGACCGGTAAACGTTTTATGAAGATTTAAATGAACGACGTCAAATCCCATATCCCCCGGTCTCACTTTCGATAGGACCGCATTTAAATTGGCACCGTCATAATACAACTTTCCACCTGCGTCATGAATGATGGCAGCCATTTCAAGGATATTCTCTTCGAATAAGCCAAGAGTGTTCGGGTTCGTCAGCATAAGGGCAGCTGTATCATCTCCGACTACCCGTTTTAAATCGTCTAAATCTACCAGGCCATTTTCATTCGACTTAACCGTTACCGTTTCAAAGCCAGCGACCGTTGCACTCGCGGGATTCGTTCCATGAGCTGAATCAGGTACAATGACCTTCGTACGGTGAGTATCTCCATTCGCCTCATGGTATGCCCGAATCATCATAAGACCGGTCCACTCTCCATGAGCACCTGCAGCAGGTTGCAGCGTCACTTCATCCATACCTGTGATTTCTTTCAAATGCTCCTGCAGGTCATACATCAGTTCAAGTGCACCTTGAACGCTTTCCGCTTCCTGGAGAGGATTGATATGAGCGAAACCATTCAGTCTTGCCACGTTCTCATTCACTTTTGGATTGTACTTCATCGTACAGGATCCTAGTGGATAGAAACCTGAATCCACACCGTGATTGCGCTTAGATAACGCCGTGTAATGGCGCATGATATCAAGCTCTGCAACCTCCGGGAGCTCCGGCGACTCTGTGCGGATATAATCCGATGGAATCAGGTCCGCCAGTTCCACCTGAGGTACATCCATTTCGGGTAAACTATAACCTGTACGGCCTTCTTTAGACAATTCAAAAATAAGAGGCTGATCTTTCTTATTCATGACAATCCCCCAATTCTGCTACAAATGCGTCGATTTCTTCCTTGCTGCGAAGTTCTGTGACAGCAACAAGCATATGTTGTGATAAGCTGTCATCCATCAGTCCTAAATCGTATCCACCTATCATTTTGTTAAGTAGGAGCTTTTGATTGATCTCCTTAACCGGTCTATCCACTTTCACAACAAATTCATTGAAGGATGGCCCTTCAAATGCAATAGTAAATCCGTTACGTTTGAATGCTTCTTTTGCATAATGTGCTTTTTGGATATTTTGCAGAGCCATTTCTTTGACCCCCTGTTTTCCTAAAGCCGTCATGGCAACCGAAGCAGCGAGTGCATTCAATGCCTGATTTGAACAAATATTCGAGGTAGCTTTGTCACGACGGATATGCTGCTCACGTGCTTGAAGCGTCAGTACAAAACCTCTGATGCCGTCTTCATCTACCGTTTGACCAACAAGACGCCCCGGCACTTTCCGCATAAGTTTTTTGTTCACGGCGAAATACCCACAGTGAGGCCCGCCAAAGGCACTTGGGATTCCAAATGGCTGAGCATCCCCGATGACGATGTCGGCTCCTAATTGCCCGGGAGGTGTAAGTACCCCAAGAGCTAGTGGATTGGACGAAACCACGAACATGGCTTTTGCAGAATGAGTAATTTCTTCAATCGCTTTTAGTTCTTCCACCCGGCCGAAGAAGTTAGGATATTGAACGATGACCGCTGCAATCTCTTCACTCATTAAATTTCTTAGTTCTTCCACATCCGTTACACCATTAGTGTGTGGAATTTCTACCACTTCGATATATTGACCTTTTGCATAAGATCTTAAAACATCCCTTGATTCGGGATGAACCGTACTGGAAACAAGGACTTTCTTACGGCGTGTTTGACCTGCACTCAGCATAGCGGCTTCCGCGAGAGCCGTCCCACCATCGTACATGGATGAATTGGCTACATCCATGCCTGTCAATTCACAAATCATCGTTTGGAATTCAAAGATCGCCTGGAGCTCTCCCTGGGAGATTTCCGGCTGATAAGGCGTATAAGCTGTATAAAACTCTGAACGAGATAATACATGGTCCACGATGATCGGCATGTAATGATCGTATACTCCTGCTCCAAGGAAGGATGCATTACTTTTCAAATCCGCATTCTTCCCAGCCATTTTAGTGAGTTCTTTTACCAATTCCGTTTCTGACTTCGCTTCTTTGATTTTATAATCCCCTTTGAAACGAACCTGTTCAGGAATATCTTCAAATAGATCGTTAACGCTGTCTACTCCTATGCTGTTTAACATTTCCCTTTGATCTTGCTCTGTCATCGGTAAATAACGATGCTTCATGACCGTCATTCCTCCCCTATTTCTTTGGTCTTTTATAAAAAGGTGTTGCTACCACTTTCGCTTTTAGCTTCTTCCCTCTGATTTCAACCAGTACTTCTGTCTCCAATGAAGTGAAATCTTTATTAAGCAGGGCCAATCCTATATTCTTCTTCAAAGTTGGGGATTGTGTCCCCGTTGTGACTTCCCCTATTACTTCTTCACCGGAAAATACTTTATATCCATGACGAGGAATTCCGCGATCGATCATTTCAATCCCCACGATCTTTCGCAGTGCACCCTCTTCTTTTTGTTGTTTCAACACTTCCTGACCGATGAACGGCATCTCTTTATTCACTTTTACAGCGAAACCGATTCCCGCCTCAATCGGTGTGATCGATTGAGATAATTCCTGTCCATAAAGGGCAAGGTTCGCTTCAAAACGTAATGTATCACGTGCACCAAGTCCGCATGGAAGGACGCCTTTCCCCTTGCCCTCAGCCAAGATCGCCTTCCAGATTCCAGCCGCATCACCTGCATCACAGTAAATCTCAAAACCGTCTTCCCCTGTGTAACCGGTACGAGAAACAAGTGCATTCTTCCCATCAATGCTCACTTCGGTTTGGAATTTAAAAAATCCGATATCGCTCAGCAAGTGTTCGTTTGTAAGGTTTTGTAAAACTTCTTCAGCAAGAGGACCTTGGAGTGCCAATTGCGCCATATGTTCAGAGATATTGTTGATTTCAACATCTTCTGTCTGATGTTCTTTCAACCACTGAAAATCTTTATCTATATTTGCTGCATTCACAACAAGCAGATAATCATTGTCTTTGATTTTGTAAACAAGTAAGTCATCGACCGTCCCACCGTTTTCGTAGCACATAGCCGTATACTGAGCGCCTCCGTCTTTTACTTTGGAGACATCGTTTGTCATCATTTTCTGTAAGTAGTCAAGAGCCCCTTCACCCTTCACCTCAATTTCTCCCATATGAGAAACATCGAATAGTCCTGCCCGGGATCGTACCGCTTCATGTTCTTCTTTAATGCTTGAAAATTGCACTGGTAAAGCCCAGCCACCGAAGTCGATGGTCTTTCCTCCATACTCTTTGTACACTTCGTATAAAGGTGTTTGTTTTAACTCTGACATGACTTTTCCCCCTTTATTTTCTTACATGCATAATTCTTAACCACGTTTTATCCCATGAAAAAAGGACAGAAAAACCCCTTTTCATAAAGAAGTTTTCTCTGTCCTTGCACCTGAAAGTTTACCGAAGAACGGCTTTCCCCTTTGGTGGTTTCCGGGTAACGGAAACACTCTCCAGAGTTGCGTCCAACAAGAGTCTTTTTGCCTGAGAGATTCACACTAAACGTGCTTGCTCCTTCGGCGCTGTATGCACAGTCTCTCCCCTTGTTATCATTCGCCAATATTCCTTGAAACAATTGGTCATACTAGAAATATACAGAAGAAATGTTGTAAATGTGAATGTTCGGATTCTCGTGTTTTTCTAACAATTGAAAATCTATTTTCATCCTACCATTAAATACGAGTTTTGAGCAATCATTTTTATAAGAATTAAGGAGATGTTTTTCATATGAATGTTGAGGTTATATTTGATGAAGAGTGGGGAGAAGGTCTCGAAAATTTAATCGAAAACGATGGCCCCTGGGGGAACTGGGAGCTTTATAAGCTTGCCAATGAATTCGAACACCATCTCGCAATTCCGAACTTTGAAGGCCTTCAGGCTCCAAAACATTTGGCAAATGTCACTCCACTCCCTCATCAGTTGGAGGCAGCGAAGCAGGTTGTGGAAACGATGAACGGAAAAGCAATCCTAGCAGATGAGGTGGGACTCGGAAAAACGATTGAAGCGGGATTGATATTAAAAGAGTACATGATTAGGGGATTAGTGAAAAAAGTCTTAATACTCGTTCCTGCTTCCCTCGTTTCTCAGTGGGCCTATGAATTGAACAGTAAGTTCTTCATTCCCGCTATTCCCCAGCGAAAGAGCTATGTATGGGATCAGTGTGACATCGTGGTTTCTTCCATGGACACGGCAAAAAGGAGCCCCCACCGGGAAAAAGTGTACGAGCAGGATTATGATTTGGTGATTATTGACGAAGCTCACAAACTGAAAAATCATAAAACAAAAAACTATGAATTTGTCCAAAATCTAAAGAAAAAGTTCTGTCTGCTTTTGACTGCCACACCCATTCAAAATCGGGTAGAAGAAATCTTCCACCTTGTTTCCCTTTTGAAACCAGGTCACCTTGGTAATGAAACGGGATTTACAGACAGATATAAAAAAGGAGATCGCACGCTCCAGGAGGATGAACATTTAAAAAACCTCATTAACAAAGTGATGATCCGAAACAGGCGTGGCGATACCGGCATCGAATGGACGAAGCGGCATGTGAAGACAGTGTTAATCGACTTTAATGAAGCAGAGAGAGATTTGTATAACAGTATCGACCTGCTCAGGGGAAGATATGATGACTGGGCGAATTCAAGCTCCTTCTCCCTTTTAACCTTGCAAAGGGAAGCTTGCAGTTCCCGGGAAGCTGTGTTTTACACACTGAAAAACATGCTTGTAAAGAAGGAAGCTCCAACAGCCGCCTTTGAACAGATGATTGGTACTCTAATGAAAAAAGTAGAAAATGTCACGATGAACTCCAAGGCTCAGAAAGCTTTGGAAATCGTTCAATCCATAAATGATAAGGTGATTATTTTCACCGAATACCGGGCGACACAACTCTATCTTCAATGGTTTTTGAAGCAGCATGGGATCAGCTCAGTCCCATTCCGTGGTGGTTTTAAACGGGGGAAAAAAGACTGGATGCGGGAATTATTCCAAAAGCATGCACAGGTGTTAATTGCCACCGAAGCCGGCGGGGAAGGAATCAATCTTCAATTTTGTCATCATGTGATCAATTTTGACCTGCCTTGGAATCCAATGAAGTTGGAGCAGCGAATCGGCCGTGTCCACCGCCTTGGTCAAACAGAAGATGTGCACATCTATAACTTTGCTACAAAAAATACAGTTGAAGAACATATCCTCAAACTCCTATATGAGAAGATCAATCTTTTTGAACGGGTGATTGGCCAATTGGACGAAATCCTGACCCGTCTGGATTTCAGGGATTTTGAAGAACACGTAACAGATATTCTTTCTTCCTCCCGGACGGAAGGAGAAATGAAGATAAAAATGGAGAATTTAACGAGTATGATACAGTTTGCCGAGCAATTAAAGGAGGAAAAATCAAATGCAGCAGCACGAAATTCATCAATTTCTTGAGAGGTATTTCGTCGCCAATGGATGTGACATGGTTGCGAACGGGAATGGCTACATGACGGTTCAACTTAGCATTGAATTGGACAAGGAGCTGATGAATCGCCCGTTTTACTGGCATTATCTTGAGAAGACGGGAGGTACACCGAACCCGATGACGTTGTCTCTCGTTACGAACCCCGACCTGGCACCGGAAGATATGAAAGGCGAACCGATTCACTTTGGTTCACCTCGGTTACACCAGATATTTCACTCCACACGGAATTTGGCAGGATATATACGCTTGTATGAAAACCGTTACACACCGAGCGGACAGCAGACCCCGCTTCACCCATGGCTTGGGCTGAACATTAAAATATCCTATCAGTCCAACCGTAAAAAAGACAGCATTCGCAGTATCGGATTGAACTTGATCAATGGAGTCATTGAAGAGGATTTTCACTCGTCATTGTTATCCAAAAACCTGACACCGAAGATTCCTGATTTCTCTTTCACATTGACCCCGATCATAAAACCGAAAAGTGGAGTAAACCGGATTCAGACATTTCTTTATGAAGGAATAAAAAGAGAGCCTGTCGACTGGGCAGATCAGGCAAGAAAGACCTGGGAGGATGATGTCGAGTTACTGAATCATTTTTATGGAGATCAGGAAGAAAAACCCGAATCATATTTTCTTGAACAGCAGGCGTTAAAAGAGCAGTACGAACCGAAGATCACCATCGAGGTTATTAATGGCGGGATTTTCTATCTGCAACATTCTAATTAAGGGTGCAGGGGGGAACGGATCCTCTAAACATAGGTTTCCCTCCTCCCTGCGTTCCCAAAAAAAAAGACTACCCATGAGGTAGCCCTTAACCACTATTTATTTTTCTTAAACAGTATCATGAAAGCGTATGGAATGATACCGAACCACCTGAAAAGAAATGGTTCCCTCTCATTCTTTCTCTGCTTTTTTAATGTTTTACGTTCATGAGGTGATTTTTCATAATGTTGTACAAATGTTTGTGTTATGAACTTAACATAATCATTCACTGACATAAAAGCACCACCTTCCGCTTTTATCAGTATCCCCAGTTAGCCCGGAATTATTCAGCGTAACCCTCAAGGTATGGCAATATCGATTGAACCACTTCCTCCACTGATTTATTCTCTGTATGAATGGTCACAGAACTTCCACTTTCATACAGTGGCAACCGGCGCTCGAATAAGTCCAATAAACTGTTCTTTGAACTATTTCGCACAAGAGGACGATTATCATCCCCTTCTAATCTTTCCCACAAAGCATTAAAAGGACAGGTTAAATGAAACACTGGACCATTCTCTCGTAAAAAATCCCGATTCGCCTTTCTCTCCACCACTCCCCCACCAGTAGTGATAATCGCTTCTTCACACTTCAATTCAAGGAGCACCTTACTTTCCAGGTCCCTGAAATATGATTCACCATGGTGATGAAAGATGTCTTTAACTGTTTTTTTTTGTTTATTTTCAATGTAATGATCCATATCAATGACCGGAAGATTCAGTACTTCTCCAAGTCGTTTTCCGATGGTGGTCTTTCCTACGCCCATAAAGCCAATAAAGAAAATCGCTTTCATATTCTACTCCCAACGAATGATTTGTTTTGTTTCCCTATTATACACAACCGTCGCAGGAAGGAACACCTTCTCATTCCGTTTGAATGTCATTTCCAATTGAGCTTCCTGCTGGGTAAGCACCCGATTGGTGGTCATGACTTCACCAAAATTGGTTTTCACTTGATCCAAAGGCGGGAAACCATTTTCCATTTCAAATAAGATGGCGTAGGAGACGCTTACGTTTCTCTCATGAATACTCTTCATATTTAAGAGATACTGATACTTACTTATAAACAGATCCTTCGATGCAAATGCTAATAACAGAACAATCATCAGCAGGAGTAACGTAAACGGCAGGACAAACCCTTTTTCGTTAAGGTGATTCCCTCTCCGGAGCGGAAAAGTAGTAAAAGTCCCCTTCCACTTTTTCACCACCTTCAAATTCCAGATCCAAATGCATTCCTTGATGTATGGAAGTAAACGTAAACTGAACCACTGCCTGAAGTACAATTTCATGACCCCTATTGTTCACTCTCCTTCGAATGGATTGATTGTATTTTTCATATAGGATCTTTTCCCCATCAACTAGAAAAGAAATATACTGTGGCATTATCTCTATAGCATCCGCTTTCCTTAATTCATTTCTCACACTTTCATGAAATAAATTCCATTCATAATAACGGGGAGGGACCATATCATGTTTAATCGTAGAGAAACCCATCATTATAAGAGGAATACTAAGGGAAATCATACAAAAAAGACTAAAGCTCAATAGGGCTTCGATCAATGTGAATCCCCTCTCATCCAGTCTCCCGGATACATATTTCACGGGGTTCATCTGAATCTTTATTGTAGTGGACACACGCTTCACCATTACCACTCCCTCTGATTTTCCAAACGAGCTCATACCTGACCCCCTTATAAATTCTTGAATGATCGACATACTCTTGTGTAACGATTGCCTTCTCCACACCTTCCCGCAGAAATTTCAATGCCTCCACTTCACGTTGGAGATGTTGGAGCCTGGACGCATAGTGAATGAGAAAAGGGATAAACAAACCGCAAATCATGAGGATACAACTAAAAGCGACAAGTGTTTCTGGTAATGAGAAACCTTTAGTATTCTTGAACATAGAATCTCCCTTGACCAATTTGGAACATCAGATACATGGTAACGTCTCCCATTTTAAAATTCACCCTGCCAAATTGGTTTGTATTTCCATCAGGATAAAAAGTGATGTCTTCCAGGCTGTTGGAAGAAGCAACTTGAATGGCAGCTGGAAGCTCCCTCGATACAATCGTTTGTCTAGCTTCCGTTTTCGCAACATATTTATTAGTAACTGGATAAAAAGTAAGGAAGATAGGGGCTTGATGATCGATACTATAACTTTGGATTTGGTAGAGGTCCGATTCAAGTTGAGAAAGAAACAAGTTCTTCTCCATGTGACCTTTCAAGGGTGAAATGGAAAAAACAACCCATGATAAAAGTGTGGTAAAGATCAATAAAACGATGAGCATTTCAATTAGGGTATATCCTGCTTCAGCTTTTCCGCCCTCATTAATTGGATACCACCACCTTCCCTTCAGTATCAATGGCGATAGCACTTCCATCAGGACATGCTTTATATTCATCGTTTAGATACCCATCGGTGACAAGGGCATCAATTGTCACTGGTTCTGTATTTCCATCCATTTTATATGCTTCAACTTGACCTTCCACCATGTGAATGAATGCTTCACACCCCTTTGAATTAATGGAGTTACTCTGGTTTGTCACATTCGGGATCGTAATAAAAAGCAACACGGAGATGACCAGCAAAACGATCATCATTTCGATTAAGGTAAATCCTTTTTCACTATTAATCATCATTGTCCTCCCTGATTGGTATTCTCTACTAGATTCCCTGCATCATTTGAAAGAGCGGCATCATGATGGAAAAATAAATCGCCATGATGAATAGACCGACAAAAGTAAAAATGGCAGGTTGAATAAACTTAAGCGATGCACTCGTTTTTTCCTCTAATTCCTGAAAACAGATATCACTGTAAAGTCGAAGCTCTTCGGCCAATCTCCCATTCGTTTGACCGTGATTGATAACGAATGCCAACTCTTTTTGGAAAAAAGGCAGAGAAGTAAAACATTCATGAAACGGGCTTCCGGCTTTGAGTTTTTTGATGCAATGGCTGGAAATGTACTGTAATGTGGGACGGAATGATTGACTTTCAATGATGAGGAGGGATTCTGTGATGGATACTCCGCTTGAGAGCAGGAAGCTTAACTCCCTAGAAAAAAAGTGGGAATGGCCAAGTTTTATATAAGTGGAAAGAAACGGAAGGCGACATAAGACGTCCGAGAGTTTCACAGGGGAAATTCTCTTTTTGAAAAGGGAAAAGACAAGCGCCAGGAGTAGGAAAAACAGTAAACCTGAACTGAAAATCATTGGGAAGTTTTCGATGAAGTGTAAAAGATAAGTAAGTTTTGCTGAAGGTTCATAGCCCATCGAAGAGTACAAGGACTGAAATCTTGGAAACAACACCTTGCGAAGTAAGACCATCATCACGATGGAAATGAAAATGAGCATGAGCGGGTACTGAAAGACTTTTTGAAGCTGCTGTTGATTATTTCTTCTTTTAATAAGGTATCTTCCTGCTTCAGACAGTGTGTGTCCCATTTGACCATGATGCTCGGCGAAATAAATCTGTGCGCTGACATGAGCAGGAATGTTTAATTGTTTATTCATCACGGAGGAGATGGATTCCCCTTTTTGTAGGGATGAGATTAATCTCTTTTTTAATTTAATGGTTTTCTTTTCATTGGGAAGCAGAAGAAAGTCAATGGCTTCTGTAAAGGTATAGCCTTTTTGAAGCAAATCCCCAACTCTTTTCAAAAACTTCCCCTGATCAACGCTTTTCTTCTTGAACCCATTTCCGATATTCATGTTCTGAAACAAATCCGAGTGCCACCCCCTTACAGATTAATGCTTGCAGAGTTCGATACTGGTGTTGAACCCTCTCACCCTTCGCCTCCTTCAGTACTTCCTTTAAAGAACTTCCTGTAATAATTTCATAGACGGATGCCCTGTTACGGTTTTCTCCTCTAAGGCATTGACCGCCACACTCCTCTTTGCAGATTGGACACAAGAGCTTCAGTAATCTTTGAGCAGATACTGCGAGGAGCGTCTGTTCAATATCATGCCATTCGATACCTAATTCCATTAAGCGATAAATCGCTCCTTTGGCATCTCTCGAATGCAATGTGGAAATTACTAAATGACCAGTAAGTGAAGCACGTATCGCGATTTCTGCCGTCTCCCGATCACGGATTTCCCCCACCATGATAATATCGGGATCATGCCGCAGGATCGCTTTTAATCCTGTGGCATACGTAATCCCAGCCTGCTCATTCACCTGAATCTGCACCATTTCATCATGCTGCTTCTCCACGGGATCCTCAAGGGTGATCACATTTCGGTTGAGGGCGACGGAGCAATGGTGTACGAGGGAATATAAAGTAGTCGTTTTTCCGCTGCCGGTCGGTCCTGTGAACAGGATTAGGCCATGGGAATACATAAGAAGGGCGAGGAGTTTTTTGGCTGAAGATGGGTACAATGACATTTTTTCAATTGGAATCTGATATTTTTGAGGGAGTATTCGAATGACGAGACTTTCTTTCAAACGGGTCGTTGGCAGGGTGGAAATTCTGAGAGATAGAGGCGTGTTTCTAACAGTAAGGCTGAAGGAACCACTTTGCGGTTTTCGTTTTTCTCCGATATCCATGGAAGCCATGAACTTCAGGTGGGCAATCAAGCGGTCTGCCTGATCCTGATCTAGGGTCTGGAACGGAACCAATCCCCCAGGCTTCCTGAATTGAATCAGGTAATCTTTCGTTCTTGGAATTAAATGTACATCTGTTGCTTCGTTGCTGAAAGCTTCTCCAATCATCACTTCCGATAACGATTCTACTGAGTGAAATATGGATGGGCACCACCTTTCCGTTTTCTTAATATTAAATATACGACATTTTTTGGCAAAATCCTTCTTTTATTGAGAATTTTTTAAAATGGCTTTCCGACAGTCTCTTCTTATACTTGTCGTCTCTCGTCAAAGCCCTTTCGCTCTTCTACTTTCCCGCAGGAGTCTTGGTCTTGCACGCCAATCAACGGTTATAACCACCATATACACAAACAAAATAGGCTGATTAAAAAATAATAAAATCCGAACGATGTCGAATGATCGCTCGGATTTTCATTTGACTATAACACTTTTGTCTTTAGCGTCTTGAGATTAGTTACTGACCATACCATACCTTATTATTCTGAATCTGTGTATTATGAGCTGGATGCCAATAATCGACTGAATAAGAATAATCATAGTTCATAACGCATCGAATTCCACTACCTTGTGCATCATGGCCTAATCCGTAGTTATGAGAGAATTCATGTTGAGCTGCTTTAGAAGTGTTTGTTACACCTTGATCTAAATTAACGCTAAATGCTGTTCCAGGATCTGAAGAATAAACGTAAGCAATTCCTCCAGCATCAAAATTAGCATCCTTTGAGAAACCTACTACGAAGTCGTAACTGTAACCTGACCAATCCCTACTTAGATCGGATAAGATTTGAGAGCTGTTACCACCTTGTGAAGTCCAATTCCCTACTGCTTGTACTTGGAAGTCAATACCGTGATCTCTAATGAATGCATCATCTGCGTTTTCTACGATTTGTTGTACTCTGCTTTGCCAGTCGCTATATGTAGCACGATACTCTTCGTCTGCTACTGCAAGAACCGTTACTGTTCGATTGGCTGCAGCTGCTGCTTTTTGAACAGATTGCTTTTCTTTAGACAGTGTACTTTTGATAGTCGATGATTTTTTCACTTTACCTTTTTCGTCTAACTCTACTACGCTAGTAGACTTCTCAATTTTAGCTGGACCTTTATCAGGGGCATATCCCTTGGCTTTTGGTAGTGAATCCATGTATGTAGTTGTTGATGATGCATGATGATCGTGGTGGTTATAATCTGTGGGTTGTACCTTTGCTAATCCAATGGCAGGTGCGACACAAATTGATAATGCTAAAGTAGTTGAAGCAATTTTTTTCAAGTTCATAAAGAACCCTCCCTTTTTTGGTATATATAACTAATTCGGGAGATTCTTTCTAACACCTTTTCATTGGAGGTTGAGAAAATGAGGGGAAAAAGCCCCATAAAAAACCTTATTAATTCTTCAACAAGCGTGAAAATTTTCATGGTTTTTTTTCAATTAAAGGTTTATTTATTCCAAAAAAGATTTGTTGTGAAAAAGTGAACCGAAATGTAACAACTTTAGTAAAAATAATAGGTAAATAAGCATAGTGAATTGTCTCGCAGAATTAATAATTGTGAAAATTCCCCTGGTCATTCACCCATTTATCTCCATCTCATATACATAAAAGGGATAAAATATAATGAAAGCGGTGACTCTTCCCATGACTAAATATATGGATTACACCTCTCCACAAGCCCAGTTCTCATATGACGTCAATAAAAGTCCCTTATTTAAAAAAGATAGTCAAAACCTGATCAATGTTTTAGGAGTCAATCAATTAAATACATTAGATAATACTTCTCTTCTTGATATCTATTTAAGCAAACACAACTTCGTGGAACCTCACTACCATCAGAATGCTGCAGAACTGGTCTATTGCATTTCAGGTGCAGCCACTGTCTCTATTCTGAATCCATTTACGAAGGAAATTTTGAATTTCCGGATAACCCCTGGACAAGTCGCAAATGTCCCGCAAGGATGGTGGCATTATGAGGAGGCAACCAATGATCAAACTCACCTTTTGGCCATATTTAATGCCCCTACACCTGAAGTGGTATTAGGTTCTGATATCTTAAAATTCACCCCCTCAAGTGTCATGGCTTACAATTACTGCATGGACGAGAACGCATGGATCAAAACGACAGAAAAGGTCAAGCCAAGCACTTACATCGGTCCAAGCTGCCTGGAACCACAAAGGTATCCGTCTAAAAGAGAAACACCATTCACTTATTCCCCATATCACTATCAATACCAGCCAAACCCTTATTACCATAGACAATGCATCCCGAAAACCCTGTAGAGAGTGATACGAAATTTTTTATACTTTTGATGAATAGAATCATGTTAACTATCCATACTATATTTTGTAAAGACGATTCAATGGGCTATAGCCAAGCGGTAAGGCATCGCACTTTGACTGCGACATGCGTTGGTTCGAATCCAGCTAGCCCAGTATTAAAAGCGGAGGCGGCTTTGCCCAGAGGCGACAAGCATAAGATGAGGCACCCTGAAAGGCGATCTTTGCCTTTTTGGGTGCCTTAGCTTATGACCTCAAGCCTCTAAGCCCTGGAGCTGGATAAATTAAAAGCGGAGGCGGCTTGTTTAGCCTCGACAAGCACAACGCGGAAATCCCAAAAGGCGCTTTTTGCCTTATGGGATTTTTCGTTGTGACCTCAAGGGGCTAGCCGCTGGAGCTGGATAAACTAAAAGCGGAGGGGCTTTGCCCTGAGGCGACAAGCATAAGATGAGGCACCCGGAAAGGCGATCTTTGCCTTTTTGGGTGCCTTAGCTTATGACCTCGAGCCTCTAAGCCCTGGAGCTGGATAAACTAAAAGCGGAAGGGCTTTGCCCTGAGGCGACACTAAACAATATAAAAAGGAGGCCCCCGAAATAAAATTAAGGGCCTGCCTTTTCCATTCAACCATCTAGCTGCTTTTCTTCAATAATCTGTTTTTATTCGCCAGACCTTGAAGTCCTTCTGGATTGTAGCCCACCACCAGTTTTTTTCCGTCTGTCAAAAGGGGTCTGCGAAGAAGCTTCGGTTCATCAATGATCAATTTGATTACTTCCGATAGGGGCAGATCGTTCACGTCTTTCCCCAAGTCTTTGAAGGTTTGACTTCTAGTGGCAAGTATCTCATCAAGGCCATCTGTAGTGAGGGATAGTAAATCCATAAGCTCTTTATGTGTAGGCGTCTCTCTAAACAGGTGTCTTTCATCGAAATCGACGGAATGTGAAGTTAACCATTTTTTGGCTTTTCGACAAGAGGTGCAGCTTGGATAAGTAAAAAATGTCAGGTTATTCACTTTCGTACCTCCTTCTAATTTAATTTTCAGTTTCATCATCTCTTAAACGTATTGTATATTATTTGTATAACTTATGTACAGTTATTTCACTTGGGAATTTGTGAACGTTTTATTACAGTAACTCGATCAAGCTTATTTTCAACTATAGACATTTAAAAAAACAGGAAGCAACCCGTTTTCCAATGAATGTTTAGATCATCTGCTACTGTGCAAGAAGATAAATGAAAGTTTCAGGGTTAGATAACATGTAATCGTCACAAACTAACTTCAAACGGATATTTACTTTTATAGTAGTATTCATTTATAATATTGAGTGATGGACTTAGGGTGCAAAGGAGGGTTACATATGGATCGTATGTTTAGAGTTCTTGGGTTTTGGACTGGTATTTTTGCGGTTATGTTCTATCTTGGTGATATGACCACAACATCATTAATCTTTTTAGGCCAAACCGGATTCTTCATTATGCTTAGTTATTTAAAACTGTCCGAACGCATGTATATTTATGTTTTCGGTGCTTACTTAACAGTGTTCTTCGCAGGTTTTACTTATTGGACGACCTTTATGATGACTCCGGGTGCAGGAGGACACTAAAAAAAATCCCTTCAGCTAGTAGCTGAAGGGATTTTTTAATTTAGAAGCCGTTTAAAAATGGATTGGAATCCATCTCCACTTCAATCGAGGTTTGGGGACCGTGACCTGGAAGAACCGTGGTATTTTCAGGCAAGGTCAATAACTTTTCATGGATACTTGCTAACAACTCTTTCTGATTTCCTCCTGGTAAATCAGTTCGCCCAATACTCCCCATAAATAGAGTGTCTCCTGCTAATACGAATCCACTTTCTTGTACATAATAAGAAATACTACCAGGTGAATGACCAGGCGTTTCAAATAATTGCAGTTGAAAGTCATCAATATTCAAGGTTTTTTCATTGGTCAGTATGTAGTCAGCAGGCTTCAGTCTGATCAACTCACCCATCATGAAAAGCTGCGATCCATTCAATGAAGGGTCCAATAACCACTGAGCCTCTTTTTCATGAATATAAACAGGGATACTAAAGCGGTCCCTAATTTGATCCACGGCTCCGATATGATCAAAATGAGCATGAGTAAGAAGAATGGCCAATGGTGACATTGATTGATCCTCCAACCATTGAATAAGTTTCTCCCCATCTCCACCGGGATCGATGACCAGGCATTTCTTGTTTGTGTTCCATAAGATATAACAGTTGGTTTGCAAAGGTCCTAAGGGCATTTGTTTCCACTGCATCATTTCCACCTCCGTTAGTGATACTATTATTGTATCAGATCTTCCACCTCCAGATAAATACGGATAATGGGACGACATAGAAGTGTCAAACTTTTGACCTCGACAAACGGGAGAAAAACCTATAAAATGTTAGTGAGTGCATTTATGTACATAATGTTACAATAGGGTCAGTAAAACGCATTTTAATGAAAGGGGTCATATAAATGGGTCTTGTAATTATTACTTCACTGGTTACATTATTAGCTTTATTCGCAGTAGTAAGCACTTTCAAAAACAAGAATGCAATGGGAATCCTATTCTCATTGGCAACATTAGGTGTTTTTGGATGGTTTACAATTATGACTGTCCTTCACTCTGGTTACCCGGGTGGTCATTAATTAAAAATGTTTCACATTAAAAAGCCTTCCATTTCTTTGGAAGGCTTTTTAATGTGATTTTAAGCTCCAATTGAAAAGATTGTGTTTTTTAATGTGATCTCAGCATAAGCTGTCAAACAGCTTGTCCTTGATTGAATGAAAAATCAGCAACTACCTTCTTCCTTTTAAATTAATCTACGGCCTTGTATGGTTACTAAAAAGTACCCTATGGACCTTTTGGATGTGTACGTTATAATAAGAATTGTGAAATTTAACTTTACAGGATTGGGATATTCCTTTTCCTTGTAGCTGATTCTATATATAATTCGATCATAGATAAGGAGGTCAGGAAATGAAAAAATACAATATACCCGTAGAAGCTTCATTAGAAGTAATTGGAGGTAAATGGAAAGTCGTGATCCTCTGTCATTTGATAAAAAGCAAACGGAGAACCAGTGAATTAAAACGGTTGATGCCTGGTATAACCCAGAAAATGCTGACACAGCAATTGAGGGAGCTTGAGGGTGATGGGGTCATTAACAGGATCATTTATAATCAAGTACCCCCAAAGGTAGAGTACGAACTGACAGAGTACGGATGGTCATTGAAAGAACCTTTGGATATGTTGTGTACATGGGGCGAGCAGCATATTGAAAAAACATATCCCGACAAAAGTGAAGTCCTTTTAGAAAGCGAAGAAGCTTGAACGTTAACAGTAAAAGAGTGGGCATATTTTAACTAGATGACCACTCTTTTTTTTATCTTTATTTTTCTAATTTACGCTGAACGGAAGTGAGCTTTCCTTCCATGGTCGATTGCTTATCTCTGCGGTCATCAATTCTAATATTGGTTGCCACACGCTGGATCCCCTGTTGGAATGGGGATTCATGTATGTCTTGTATCACTTGGAACAGAACGGAAAGTTCCCCTTCAATGATTGTATTCATGGGAGTAAGCTGAAAACGGATCTTCCCATCTTCCTCATATGCCTTGAGTATCCTATGCAAATCCGCTACATACGAACTTACACTGGGTGACTCCGTTCCGATTGGTATAACGGTTACATCGACTATTGCCATTATATATCTGCCCCTTCTTCTTTTAATAGTTGAATGATGCTTGATTTCTTCAGACTGATTACTTTTTCAAGCTGATTCCCATATATACAGCTCTCTCCATCGGGAGAACACTGAATGGGTTCTAAAGGAAGATCATTAAACAGGACCTTTTCTTTTCCAGAATCCGTGTCCCATCCCTTTAAAGAAAACGTACCTGAGTACGTATCAAAGGATCCCGGTTCATTGGCAACGAAAGTAATGAACCAGCCAGTCTTTTCTATCATATCATAATAAGGGATTAACCAATCAGAGTAACGGCTCAAAAGTTCCACTGTGAATTCCGACTGAATTTCTCCGTTTGAATGAATAAACTGATACGTAAACGGCCCTTCTTCTTCATGTGAAAAGATCGATAACAGAGATTCATTGAATTGATTGAAATGGACACTATCCTCTACGATCATTTCTTTCTTATGATCGAGGATATTTTTAGATATTAAGGGGGCTGAAACACTCACTTCCTCCTTGTTCCAATCCTGATAAAGGACGGAGGATGCCGACTGCCACTGTACAAACGGCTGTTCCACTTCTATGGTGTCCATAGTTCCCTCCTGTATGTTTATTTCAAAGACCTGAAAGCTCCAATCTTCGCTAAAGGTTGTCATAAGCAATGCATCATCATTGAATTGATTCCAAGAATAGGTTAAATCGTAGGAAGGAACATCCTGTTGAAACTGTATCTTTCCTGATCTGTCTATGATCGTCACCTGGGCAGAATAAGACGTTGGAGACGAATGAATTAGTATCTTTTTCATATCCGGTGAAATACTGGCGTTCACATAGGAAGAAGAATGCACCTCATAAATTTTCTGGTTGCTTCCATCGTGCACATTGTAGATGTAGAAGGAAGGAACCCCCTCCACATTTCTTACAGATAGGATTTCGGAGCTGGATAGCCAGCCGACATTTTGAATAAATCCTTCAGAAGGAATAATATTGGCCATCATTTCTTTCTTTTCAATCTTCACTTTCTCTGAGGGGGAAGTAGTCTGCGTTTCTTTCGATTGACATGCCGCTAACCATAGGCAGCATATCATGAAGATCATGATCATGCTTAATTTATTCTTTATCATTCGTTTCCCCTCTCCTCTTTTATTCCATATTAATTAGTACGTTTCAAACGGAGAAATGTTTCAATATGATTAAAAAAACATTACAAAAATTCAAAAAAAGTGATGACCAGATGTTGATTTACACATCTTTTGGGTCACCACGATCGGTTACTATTCATTAGGATGTTGATTTATTTTACTCCTGATTCTGATTTTCTACAATAGTTATTTATGGAACCGTCAAAAAGATTTTTCGAGTATTTTTTTCCCTGTGCTGCTTTTTGTCGGTGCTGCAATCCACCTTTGCTTTAGGTTGTCCAGCTCCAGCGGCTAGCCCCTCGAAGTCTCAACGGAAAATCCCATAAGGCAAAGATCGCCTTCCGGGTGCCTCATCTTATGCTTGTCGCCTCTGGGCAAAGCCCTTCCGCTTTTAGTTTTATCCAGCTCCAGGGCTTAGAGGCTCGAGGTCATAAGCTAAGGCACCCCAAAAGGCAAAGATCGCCTTTCCGGGTGCCTCATCTTATGCTTGTCGCCTCTGGGCAAAGCCCTTCCGCTTTTAGTTTTATCCAGCTCCAGGGACTTAGAGGCTCGAGGTCATAAGCTAAGGCATCCCAAAAGGCAAAGAACGTTTTTCCGGGTGCCTCATTTTTGTGCTTGTCGGGGCTTTAAGAAGCTGCCTCCGCTTTAGTTAGTACCACCGATAAATCGAGACAAGGAGAATTCCTATCACATCCTGATAGATCTCATTAAATTGAGATAGGGGTAATGGGTTAATCCCCTTCCCTAATTCAATTGTGAATCCTGGTTTTTTAAATTCTTTAATGAACCAGTCCTTGTATCCAGCGTAACTATCAATGTAACGAACGGATTCATAACCGCTCACCCTGTTGAAATCCGCTGCAAGCTTGGCTGCTTCCGGTGGTTCCAACCCTTCGTACCCCCAATAAAACTCTTTTCCCTGGGTGTGAAGGGCTAGAAGACGATCGAAATTCTCTTGTCTGGCAAGCTTAGCCATTGCGATGCTTTCAGGCTCTGAAAGGGGCTTATATCCTGGGAAATCTCTTGGAGCAGGTTCTTTTTCCTCTTTTCTTTCCTTCTCCAATTCCCACTTAGCAGGAAACTGATTATTCAGGTCCACTCCTCTTATATTGGCTTTCCAACCGGTAAAGTCGGTACTTCCCCGATTAATTGCTATTAATTCTTTTCTTTTGTCACTCGGAGGTCCATTCAAAACAAGATCCACTCCATCCGGATTCACCATTGGTACAAATGAAACCGTGACCTCTCCATATAGGGGCAGAGTTTGTATGCCTCTTATAGGCTGACTGTTAGTCAAGGATAATAAGTAATCATTTAAAAACGTCATCAGGATCGAGGTGGTGATCCATTCATTCGCATGGAAAGAGGCATCAATGTGGACCTTTTTTCTCCCTGTTCCTATCCGGATTTCCAGGAGATCTTTTCCGAGTACACTTTCACCTACTGATCTTAATTTTATGAACGGATAGATCTTCTTTAATTTCTGCACATCCTCGTCAAATCTTTGTGAACTGTAAGACTGTTTACCATTCAGGATGGGAGAAACCACCCTGGATGGAAGGGTTATAGTTGACCCTATTTGCAGTCCACCTGGATTGACATCATCATTCATTAGAAGTAAGGCGTCGACACCGATGTTTCGATTTTGGGCAATTGACCATAAGGAATCACCCTGTTTAATGGAATAATCTTCTCTTCTAAACCCAGGAATTTCAATATCTGTACCGATTTTCAATCTATTCGGATCAACGGAAGGATTTGAATCGATGATTAGTTGGATTGGGATATAAAACAGTTGGCTATAGTACCAAAAGGAATCGCCACTGCGCACTTTCACTTTCATGATGGAACCTCCCCATTCAAATGTCCTTACTTACATGTATGAATAGTTCAAAATTTCATGACAAAAAAAGCTTGCGAGTGATCGCAAGCTTTTTCCTTAGGATTCATCATTATCCCGATATTCGGTTTCACCATAAAAACGAAGGAGATCTCCGTAAATGATCTTATCAGAGTATTCCAGCTCATTATTCACAGGCTCTATATATGGCTCACAATACTTCATATCCGTTTTTTCTTCCGTTTTTTTATTCCAGCATTTTTCTCCCGCATATACATAGTCTTTCGTGATGAATCTTCCATCCCTGAGTATCGCCAGGTCTTCATGCTTATCTGAGAAGATATCAGAACCAAACTGAATATCTTTTTTAGTGTCAATTCCGAGAAGGTGCATGATGGTCGGTTTTAAGTCGATTTGCCCGGAAACCTTCGAAATGGTTTTCCCTTCCTGACCCGGGACGTGGATGATCATCGGCACCTGCTGAAGCTGCGTGCTTACGAAAGGTGTAATGTCTTTACCAAGATATTGGCTCATCGCTTTATTGTGGTTTTCTGATATCCCATAATGGTCACCGTACATCACGATGACAGAATTCTCATATAGACCTGATTCCTTTAAGTCGGTGATGAAGTTCTTCACGGCTTCATCCATGTAACGGACGGTTTGGAAATAACGATTCACCGTACCGTCATTGGAGGTATAAGGATCGATCAACTTATCTTCTTCATCTAAAGTGAAAGGATAATGGTTCGTTAAAGTAATCATCTTTGTACTGAACGGTTGAGGCATTTCTTTCATATGCTCTACAGACTGTTCAAAGAACGGGATATCTTTCATGCCCCAGTTCACTGAGTTTTCTTCTGTTACATCATAATCAGGTAATGAATAAAATCGTTCATATCCCAAGGAATCATACATGATGTCACGGTTCCAGAAGCTTTTATTGTTGGCATGCATAGCCGTTGTATAATACCCGTTTTCTCCAAGCTTTTCCGTCATGGACTCAAATTCATTTCCTGAATGGGTAAAGAAAACCGCTCCACGGTTCAGCGGATAAAGAGAGTTGTCCATGATGAACTCTGAATCCGACGTCTTCCCTTGCTGAGTTTGATGATAAAATTGATCAAAATAGTAGCTTTCACCAATAAAGTCATTCAGGAAAGGAGTAATCTCCTGTCCGTTCACTTCACTATTGATTACAAAATTCTGCATGGACTCAAGGGACACTATAATCAGGTTCTTGTCTTTAGCCACACCAAACATGTTTTTATCAGGTTCGATGTAACTCGCTCTTATATAGTTGTCGATGTCTGCTAATTCACTTCCATCTGCCATCGCTCTCTGTGCAGAAGACTTGGATTGAAGGAAGATGTCGTATACATGATAATTGTAGGTTCCAATATTCTTGACTAACATTTCACGATCGAATGTTCTTGTCAGTAATTGAGGTCTTTCCGATTCTGCTAAGCCCAGGTTAAAGAACACCAGTGCTGTCGCAACCAGGAAATAAGCGCGTCGATTGGCTCTAGAGTAATTCTGTAAAGAAAACCAGGTTGGTTTCAACTTAATGATAAGAATTAACACCATTACATCGGTGAAATAAAATAGATCCTTCCAGCTCATGATTGCACTGGCACTGGTTCCTAAATCAGAGAAATTACTCGTTTGAAAGAGTACAGGCAATGTCAAAAAGTCATCGAAGAATCGATAGAATACTACATTCCCGTATAGGATAAACGAAAGTATGAAGCTTGCTGTGATAATATATCGGGTGCGTGACTTATCCTTCTTGAGAAGTAATCCGATTCCGAAGACGAATAGTAAGAAACTGAGTGGGTTAATGAATAGAATCAGTTCCTGTAGTGTGTTTTCTATCTTTATATCAAAACTAGTTTTATAGACAATATACGTTTTGATCCAAAGGAGCAGTGCCGCGAAAATGATAAGCGGTACCTTTCGTGCCTTTATTGTAGTCATGTATTCAGCCTCCTTGCTACAAACGGTTCCTGCGTATGTAACACTTTCATTATTTATATAGTGAATTCAGATCATTTATCTGAGCAGCCTTGAGTTATCTTAATACCGTTTTTACAAAACGTCAAAAGGGGATACATATTCGGTGTGTATAATTATTTAAGTCTTATTCTCTTACCCATACTATTAGACGAATGAAACCATTAAAAGTTTCAAAAAAACACTATTATTTTTAAATGGGTCAATTGTCCTTAGGTTTTTCAGACTGCTTTTCTATAAAAAAAAGAACTCTCCACTTAGGGAAAAGTTCTCTATTTGTTATATTCAAAGCCTTTAGATCAAATTTTGTTCTTGACTAACCAGGCTGCCCCGATCACACCGGCATCATTCCCCAACGTGGCGATACTCAAATGGGTAGACGTACGAACAGTCGGAAATGAAAACTGTTCAAAAAATTTCACGACCGGCTTCAATAAGATGTCCCCTGCTTTCGAGACTCCCCCTCCGATCACAATTTTTTCCGGATTTAGCCCATTTCCAAGATTCGCTAGGGATAACCCAAGATAGAAAGCCAATTGATCAATAACTTCAATGGCAAGTTCATCGCTGTCCCTTGCTGCATCAAAGATATCCTTCGCACTGATTGAGCCATGGGAATCCCTGACTGCTCTCAGAGTAGACTCTTCCGCTGTGGCATCCAGTTTCTTATTTGCGAGGCGAACGACGCCAGTAGCTGATGCAACGGTTTCCAAACATCCCGTTTTCCCGCAATTACACTTAAATCCACCTTCCGGAACGACGGTGATATGACCGATCTCCCCACCTGCTCCTTTTACACCGTGTACGATATCACCATTGGTGATCACGCCGCCACCGACGCCGGTTCCTAATGTGACACATACGATATCTTTCGCACCGTCTCCTGCACCCTTCCACATTTCACCCAAGGCGGCACAGTTTGCATCATTGTCGATGACTGCGTTCAATCCTGTTTCTACTTCAAGAAGATCCTTTAAAGGTGTATTATTCTCCCACCCCAAATTGACCGCTTCGTAAATGATCCCTTTATTCGTATCGACGGGTCCCGGTGCCCCCATGCCGATTCCAACCAGTTTATCCTTGCTCTGGTCTATTTCCTCAAGCTTTTTATCAATCGCTTTGGCAATATTCACAATGATATTTTTACCGTTTTCAGATTTATCAGTGGGGATTTCCCATTTATGTAGAAGCTCGCCGTATTTACTCAAGAACGCAATCTTTGTTGTCGTTCCCCCTAAATCCACTCCAACTAACCATTTTTCTGTCACTTTTATCACCTGTCCTGTTTTTCTTTTTCAATTTCTATTTCATGACGCAACAAAAATAAAGCTGTTTGAAAGTCCCGGGTATCGATCAGCTGGGATTGATAGAGTTCCTTTAATTCGCCTTCCATAAGTTGCAGGTCAGAAAGACGATGCCCAACATATATAATCGTTCCATAACTTTTAAGTAACTGTTGGATATCATAAATCGTTTTCATGTCCATACACCTGCCTTCTTTTCTTCACTATAAAGTATAAGTTAAAAACGCTTTCTTCTCAATCATAATCAAACCAGTTCTGACGTAAAGCAAAAAGAGATTTTCTTAAAGGACGATCCAGTAAGAAAATCTCAATTCTATCGATTCTATCGATCAGGGTCTTTCGGATGCAGAAACCGTGGCCGCCTGTTCTTAAGCGGCATTGGAGAGCGCAGGAATACATCCCTGAATGCCCTGAAGTTGAAGGGAATGAATGGCCACATATATGGAATGTCGAAGGAGCTCATTCTAGAAAGCATAATGATCCATAAGAACACACCAATGACAAACCCATACACTCCAAATAGAGCAGTGCATATCAATAAGAAGATTCTAACAAGACGATTGGCAAGACTCATCTCATAACTCGGTGTAGAGAACGTACCGATGGCAGCAATCGCCAGGTATAGAATGACTTCATTAATGAAGAGTCCGACTTCCACCGCCACCTGCCCGATCATCAAAGCAGCAACAAGCCCGAGTGCGGTTGCCAGAGAAGACGGCGTGTGAATGGCGGCCATCCTTAGTATATCTATTCCGACTTCTATGATTAAAAATTGAAGGAATAAGGGAACTTCCCCTACATCATTCGGACCTATGTAGGCAAAATACTCCGGAAGCAACTCAGGGTGAATGGCGAATAAATAATAAAGCGGAAGTAAAAAGATCGACGACCACACCGCAATAAACCTTACAAAACGCAGATAAGCTCCTACAGATGGTTTATTCCTGTATTCCTCTGCATGCTGAAGATGATGCCAAAAAGTTGTCGGGGTAATGAGTACACTCGGAGAGCCGTCTACCATGATCAGGACATGTCCCTCGTAAAGATGGGCAGCTGCTGTATCCGGTCTTTCCGTATACCTGACTAAAGGATAGGGATTCCAATGACGACCCGCTATAAACTCCTCCAATGTTTTCTCCCCCATAGGAAGACCGTCTGTATCAATTTTTGAGAGAGCATCCTTGATTTTATGGACCAATTTCGGATCGGCTATGTCTTCAATATAACTGACGACTATATCCGTTTTGGACCTTCTCCCGATTTGCATATACTCCATGCGAAGAGAGGGATCACGCACTCTCCTTCTCGTCAATGCAGTATTAAACACAATTGTCTCGACATACCCGTCTCTTGATCCTCTTACAACCCGCTCAAGATCGGGCTCCTGTGGTCCCCTGACAGGGTACGTTCTTGCATCGATCATAATGACCTTATCGATCCCATCCACCACGAGGGCTGTCGGACCTGCTAAAACTAAATCAATCACCTGATTCAAGTCATCTACTTGCTCAATCTCTATATAAGGAATGTAGGTCTTCAATAGCTTTTCTAAAGTATCTTCTTCTAATTGTTCAGGACTGAGTCCCGATAAGAGCTTCATTAGATAATGCATAATATCATCTTTAACGAAGCCATCCACTAGAAACATGGCCATCTTTCTCTCAGCATACTCCAGATCCAATTGAATGACATCAAAGCTTTTGTCCACTGCTAAGGAGTTCCTTAGATAACTGGTGTTTTCTTCAATCTGAGTAGAGACAGGCTTTTTCTTTTCATTCGACATTAGCCTTCACTCCCAATAACTTTACATGAATTTCCATATTTACCATCCTAGACAAAGAAGCCGGAAATCATACATCCAATCATATTCATTTACACTCCTTCATACTATGTACAAAATGGACAAACCACTGGAGTGAAGGAAATGAAGTATAGGCTGAAAGAAGCAATGCCCTTTCTGGTGATTATGTGTATAGTCTCTCTGGGGATTCAATTTATTTACAAACCACAAACGAGGGAAAGCATTATTTTTTTCCCAATTAATGAAAATGTATCTTACGAATCGGCTACCACGATCCTAATGCTTGAACCGGAGAAGAAAAATGATCATTATGAGGTAAACTGGAAGGTGTCTTCAAAGCTTGATACACCTGCTTATTTACGTCAGGATGTCGGCTTTTTATATATGAACGGGAGACTGAAGGGGGTTATGAATGAATGGGAACAAGATACCGATCAAATTGTAGAGGAATCAATCATAAAGGGAAAAGAAAGCAGTCTTCTTCAAGCTGTATCTTTCCATTATTCAGAAATACATGAATCGGACACAGAGTTCACCAGTGCTCAGAAAATGTCCGAAGATACATTGTACGTAATCGATTCAAATTTCAGCCCGTTGAATGCCTTTAGGAAACCGGGGACAGATGCAGAAAAAGAGTGGAAGGACATTTTGGACAAAGTGACGTCCCAACAGCTCGACTACTTATGGGAAAAGGCCATTTCAACCATGGATATTCCCGTCGAAGAATATACCTCCATACCGCTGACAGGGCTTCAGATGTTAAATAGCAGCCCTTTGGAAGGGTTTACCCGGCAGGAATGGGACCGTCTGATCGGAAACCTATGGGAAGGACTATATAAGAACTATTATTTAGGAATTAAAAAAGAGGACGGCTCTGTTGTGGATTCCATCGACAGTGCCATCCCTCTTATATTAGTGAAAAAAGACAAAAAAGAAGTCCTTGTGCTGCTCATTGATCAGAATGGGGAACCGTCCTTACTTAGACAGCTGATCTCTCATTAAGGGCTCCTCTGCAGTTCTTTATAAAGCTTCTCATAATTTTTATCCTTCTTATTTAATTCATAGGCTTTTTTTGCATGAAGGAAAGCCTCCTCCCTACTTCCTGAATCGATCAGAATCAATGCAAGATTGTAATGGGCTTCATGAAACCCTTCATCTTCTTCTATTGCAGCCATCAAATGCTCTTTTGCAGGTGCCAGTTGGTTCTGCTTAATTTCAGCATACGAAAGGTAGAAAAAGGTTTGTGCATTTGGGTCCCCCTCTTCCACAACAGGGGTAAGAATGTTCACGGCTTCCTCCCACTCTTGATTCGCAATTCTTTCCTGAGCCACCCCATTAACTGTATCGACGTCCCAGGAAGTTGAATCTGTTCCGATGCCTTTCCATATCAATACACTGGTGAGCAGGATACTTCCCATAAGGAATAAGAGCTGACGTAAAGGTCGGAAAACGTGTGGCAGACTGACTATCCCAGCTGCCAGGAAACCCCCCGCAAGTCCTCCGATATGTCCAGCATTATCAATACCCGGAATGGTGAATCCGAGAACCAGATTCAATAATATGACCGCAATGATATTGCTCCCCATGGTACGGAAGAAAACGTTTGGGTATAGCACGCCAAAGTATAGGAGAGCACCGAAACACCCAAATATTGCCCCACTTGCCCCTGCAGAAAGATTGGATGTAAACAGGAAGCTTGCAAGGGTGCCAGCTATTCCAGACAGCATATAAATGATAACGAACCGGCTCCGGCCGAACATCTTTTCGACTGCGGTTCCCAGGTAATAAAGGGCAAGTGTGTTCATAAGCAGGTGCAATAAACCTATATGAAGGAAGATAGGGGTCACCAGACGCCACCACTCTCCTTCAATCATGAGAGGATTATATTTCGCACCGAATTGAATGAGCGTCTGTGAATCCTTACTTCCTCCATTCAGTTCCAGGATCAGGAACATGATGACTTGAACGGCAATGAAGAAATAAGTAAAAAACGGCTTTCCTCTTTCAAATAGCTGTTTTTCCTTTTTAATCTGCTTGGAGGACGCCGTCATCGTCATGTTTTTGATCCATTCGACATTCGCTTCAACGACTTCAGACGGGAGTTCCCATTCTCCTTTACTGAAAAAAGGATGGGTTTTAAGCTCTTTCACTCCATCTTCTCCATGAAAGAGAATAGGCTGAATGGTCGTCTTATGATAGCTCATGGGATCCAGGAATAGACGTGAATCACCATCGACAGGGGGAAAGGTTGATATGTATAGATTCTTAATGTGAAGCTTCCTTTTCCCCAGGGATTTCCGTATTTTCTCTCCATTCACCGAGGTCAATTCCAGATCCTTCTTGACCCAGTTGCCCCAGTCCAGATCTTTTCTAACAATTCGGATGATGTTCCCCTCTTTCATCCTCGGGTTTTCCAACCATAATTCATCCTGGTCTGGAGAAAGATTCAGGATCCGATAGTGTTTATATTCCACTAAAAAGTGGGCCACTTTCCAAAACAAATAATGATAACGTAAATCCACATCATCCACTACTTTCTTTTACTCTTTTAACACACGAAACGGAGTTGTTTCATAGAGCCTACTTTTTTTAAGGTAGTTTTTATAGACTTTATTGCTTTTAAGAGGAAACACTAGCTGCAAGCGGAGCAGTCCCCCTCGCCTTCCAGCACGTACTGGTTGACAGAGCTTTAACAGATTCTGTTTTCAAACAACGATCTTTGCGAAAAGAGACTTAGAGAATACACGTGTCCCCCCTACTATACCGAACCTGTTTTTAGTGTGTAAACAAAAAAGGCTGCAGGAAAGGAATAGGATCCTCCTGCAGTCTTTTTAAGGTCAAGAACGGAATGCTCCTTGAATGAATCTCGAGCGGATACCGGGTATACCCATTGCGGCTCTCACGGCAAATTTACGAATGAGAAAATTTCCTAATAATACGTTTAACAACCGATATCGATTTGGAACCAGAAATAGAACCAATCCGCCAAACACTAACCATTTTGTCCATCCGTTCATCATGATCCCTCCTAATGATAGTTTGGATCATAACCGATTAGCTTATCCCACTAATTTATCTAAACCTGCATTTTTTTCCTACTTCAATAGAGGAGAATGATGATCACTCCCGCCATAAGGCTTGAAAGAGCATTTACAAGCTCATTATTCATCCAGTAGCCCTTCGTCCTTTCGGTCCGACGCCCACAGTGAATAGTGGATTCGGTTTGCACCCCGCAAACTCTGCAGCAGTAATCCAATTGGACATATGCCCCCAGTAGTGTATCCAGAAGGTTTCCGAGAAAGCCGGATAGAGTGATCAGGGTAAAGAGAGTGGAATCCATTCCGTCCAACATCAACAGTGCTGCAAGTGAAATTAAGGCTGCACCAGCCACAGCCGCTACTGTACCAATGAGAGAAACGGCACCCGATGTACCTTTGGCCACTCTCCTGAACGACCTTACGGAGAACGGCCGTTTATGACTGAGGGGACCAATTTCAGAGGCCCATGTATCCGAATTTGCGGCTGCAATCGACGCGACAAAGGCAAATGTCCATACATCTACCCCCGTCAAACTGAACATCAGAGCGAAAAGGGCAGCCGGACCACCGTTTGCCATTACCTGCTGCCAATCTCTAATGGACGTCTTTGCGAGCCGGTCCTCTATCCCGTGCTTAGCTTTCTTAAAAAGATGGGACCATATGCTTGACGAGAGGAAGAAGACCCCCAATACAAACAACCCCGGGAAGCCATAAGCGTTACCAATGATTAGACCGACCACCACCGCCATCAAGGCCCCTGATATGCTTAAGTTATGTGTCCTCCATCCTCCCATTGCGGTGGCAAGAATAAAGAGAAGAAGAAAGAAAGACTCAGCCGTCACAATGGATCCGTCTCTTTTCCGTCAGTATGGTTGAAACCTTCATATCGAAGGATTCAATCGGCAGTGAATCGACCATTTGTTCTTCAAATGCAAGAGACATTGTAATTCCTGAGTAGGTCGAAAGCAAACGATCATAATACCCTCCCCCAAACCCAAGACGGTAACCCGAGATGGTGTATGCTAACCCTGGGACCATCATCAATTCAATCGAGTCATTATGTATAACAATGGATTTATCGGGATTCGGTTCAAATAGATTAAAAAAAGATTGTTCCAGCTGATTAAAATCATGAAGTTCATAAAAAATCAATTGCCGGTTCTGCGGAAAACATTTTGGTACAACGACTGTTTTCCCTGCTTCCCAACATCTTTTAATGATATTCCATGTGTTGATTTCCGGAGGCTTTGAAATGGTGATCGCGACCGTTCGACTGTTCTGCCACTCTGTAGAACGGAAGAGTCGCTGTTCTATTTCAAAGCATTTTTGTTGAAATGCTATTTGATCGATTGATTTCAAAGCTTGGAGCTGAGATTTCCGTCGGTCTTTTTTAGACATAAGATCCCTCCATACTTCCTATACTGATACTCTATTTTAATGGATTTTCTATGTAATTGCGATATTTTTTGAACCATCATTGCCTTGATCACCATGTTTGAATTGACCGCCATCCCCCAGAAAAGCATAAAAAAAAGCAGCGGATAAAATCCGGCTGCTTATTTCGTTTCGCGGTGAAGAGTCACACGCTTTAATTTCGGGCAATATTTTTTTAGCTCAAGACGATCTGGGTTGTTACGCTTGTTCTTAGTAGTAATATAGTTACGCTCACCAGTTTCAGTGCAAGCTAAAGTAATGTTTACACGCATTATTATTTCCCTCCAAACATATACATCTTCTACTATTCATACGACTTTTCTATAATATCACTTTTCTTATGGAAATGCTAGTCCGTTTTTTATTCTATCACTTAAATTTGAAACCTCCTCTTCCATCGCACCTTCAATGGCATACACTTTCCCCTGTTTCACTTCAAAGGGCTTGAAAGTGAAGTCCAGCATATACACCATCATATTAAGCCCATTGGTTATGGGATAGTAGTATAAGCTCCCCTTGGTTAGAGATTTCTTCCAAAGCTTGAGCCCCTTCAGATTGAGTGGATAGATGGTTTTCTTAACAGATCCCGCACAGGAAACAATGTTGGTGATGGCAACGCGTTTTCCACTGTAATTCCAGAAGGTATCCTTCGATAGGGACAGGACCCCTACTCCATCCTCCTTGCAAGCAAGCCATTCAATAAGAAAGAATACTTTTAGACGCCGAGTTTCTTTTGACATATTTTCCATTTCAAATACGCAGGATTCCCCCCACCCCTCAACCTCTTCCTTTACCCTTACTTTTATATCCGTAAGCGAGGACAATTGCTCAGAGTGAATAGGCATATATTCATTGGTTTTGCTCCAGGCTATTCCTTGGATATGGAACGTACGATTCGGATTCTCCCTCATTAGCCTCTACACCTTTTGCCAGATTTTTATTTTTTTTCCATAATACCTTGCGAGCTCCCTTGCCAAATTTCGTCTGTCCGCTTTGGAATAAATGATGAAGCCTCTTTTCGGATCACTGATGATTTTCGTCCGCCCTCCATCTCTATGGTCAAATACGATTTCTTTCTGACTTGAGGAAGAAGGAACTGTCTCGAGGAGTTTTGCCAGGACCATCGGTTTCTTTCCATTCGGACACGCCACCTGCAGCCTGGTGATAAAAGGCTCCAAAAGATCTTTTGAATGGTGAAAGCTCTTTTTTAAAGAAGGAGGAGAGAATTGTCCCCTCATGAGATCGTCCCTGGCACACTTATACTCTTCCGGGTTGCCGATGTCTCTCCAATAGGCATTGGTCTTAAACACGTATACCTCTTCATTATTTAACAGGAGCCGGGGAATGAAATCCTGCCCGAAATCCCTCGCTCCTATGTGTGCATAGCGATCAAGGAGCCGGGGATCCAGCATATATACACCTGTATTGACTTCATTTCCTGCCCACTCTTCCGGCTTTTCAATAAATTCGACTAATTTCCGATTAGCGTCTGCATGACAAATTCCGTATTCTTTCGGATTCGCTACCTCCTTAGAGACCACGGTCATGACCGCTCTTTTCTCATAATGGAATTCAATGACCTTATCGATTGGAATATTGGTAAAGGCGTCTCCACTTAGAACCAGGAAAGGTTCACTCAGCCTGTGACGGGCAAGGAAAATACCTCCCGCTGTACCAAGTGGGGATCTTTCCTCAAGATAGGTGATATTCACATCGAACCGTTTCCCATTTCCAAAGTAATCTTTAATGGTTTCACTTTTATAACATGTTGTAATCAAGATATCTTTTATACCATAAGACCTTAGGAGGTTGATACTATATTCAAGAATTGGCTTATTCAGAATCGGGACCATGGGCTTCGCAATGGACATCGTGTAGGGTCTTAATCGCTTGCCCTCTCCACCTGCCAATATAACCGCCTTCATCTTTTTATGCCTTCCACTTTTGATTGAAGTAGTACATCTTCATAAACATGAATGGTTTGATCTGCGATCCGGTCCCAACTAAACATAGATTGCGCCATTTTAAATCCCAGTTTCCCCAACTGTTCCGACTTTAGGGGATCTTCAATTAATGAAACCAATTGGGTGTAAAGACTTTGTTCTTTATTGGGTTCAAATAACAAGCCGGTTTGTTCATGTTTCACTATTGACTTCAATCCCCCAGTATTGGAAGCGACTACTCCTTTACGGAAGGCCATTGCTTCCAGGGCTACAATCCCAAACGGTTCGTACAAGCTTGGAAACACGACAGCTAAACAATTCTTCAAATAATCGTTTCGTTCTCTATCGGAAATATAGCCGACAAATGAGACAATATCAGACAGTTGATCATGAATAACCATTTGACGATAATGTTCAAGCATCGGACCCTTGCCTGCTATGACAAATGAGATGTTATAGCCTTCTTTCTTTAAGCGCGATGCTACCCGGATGATGGTGTCGAACCCCTTCTCATGAACCATTCTTCCGATTGAAAAAAAGTAAGGGGTGGATGGTTGTTGAAAGGTATGCAGGGTGGACTGATCCAGCCTATCCAGTTCTACACCGTTTGGAATGACAGAGATCGGTGCTTCTATTGTAAATAAGCTCTTGATTTCCTCTTTCATATGCTCACTGCACACAATGAGATGATCAGATGCACCAATGAGCAGCTGCTCTTCCCCGTGGATCTTATGTTGTAAATCCGTATAAATCCCTTGATTTCTGCCATGTTCAGTGGCGTGGATCGTTGTGATAAGTGGAAGAGAGTAATATTCTTTCAGCTTCATCGCTGATGTCGATACAATCCAATCATGGGCATGAATATGTGTGATTCTTGCATCTCTTATCAACTCGTGTGCGTAATGAATGAAGGACTGATTCAAATCAAATACCCATTTAAAGAAGTCTTCTTCATATGGATGCAAAGGATGCACCCGATGAATCGTGACGCCTTCCATTTCTTCAAGGGGAAGAGCATCATTTGCTTTGGTTGTAAGAACATGCACATGCTTTCCTTTTTTCACCAAGTTGTTGGCTAAATCAAACACATGCCTTGATAATCCCCCTACGATATTCGGAGGATATTCCCAAGAGAGAATCAAAACCGAATCATGCTTCTCTTTTGTGTCACCCGCCATTCCCATAGGGAGCTTTTCAAGTATTTCGTCAGATGGAAAAGGGACCAGCCCTTTGCGATGAAGGAGGAGGTGTCCATCTTTTTGACCGTCCATGACTTGTTCAAGCAAACGGTCGAAATGAGCAGTGGATAATCCGCTCTCTCCCTTAAACCTTTCAAGGCTCGACACCCATTCTCTCATGAGCTGAAATGTCCACTCTGTCTCATCTGTCAATGTCAGCACATTCTCCAACTTCTCCTCCATCCGATGAACCTGCCGAATATTTCTAATCGCTGAATCTGGTAATATCGGTGTTTGTTTCTCCATTCCAAGATACCCAAACCCCACTCTTGAAAGTGCAGTTGATTTTTCAAACATGCCTTCTAATGCATGCAGGGATTCTCCACTATTAAGCTTCTTTAATTCATCATAGTCTGAATGGTCTTTTATAAACACCATTGATAGTTGGTGATCTGTTTCTTCCCGGGAGTGTATCATAAACTCTGAAACAGGGAGCAGCTTCAATCCCCTTGGAGTCCTGATTACACCACTGCAATCCTCCTTTTCACTATGTTCATAGGAAAAGGAAGAAATGAAGGTGTATTGAATTCCTTGCTGAGTAAGATAAAGGTCAATTCCCGGTAAGTAGGCGGCTTGTGGTAACCAGAACAACTTAGGTATCTCTTGAAAATATTGCTTGAATAATAACGTACTCATTCGCACCTGAGTTTCAATGGCCCTTGGAGTCCGGTAATGGGTTAATGGAAAAGGAGTTACCGCCGTAGGGATAACCATGATTTTCCCTTCTACCACAAGATGTTTGTAGGCTTGTACGAAATTCATGTCGTAGGTCGACCACTGTGAATAGATGAGCTGCCACTTATGTTTATCATGGGAGTCTGCTTGCAGGAGGTTGGTTTGAATGATGTCTTGGGCACTCACTTTAAACTCCTCACTCATAAATAGTGAAAAAAGAAGGGGGTTCAACACGACTGGTATGGATCCACCATCATTCCGTTCCAGGAAATCGATCAATTCACTATTCTCTATAAGTAATGCAGCAAGCACATCCTCCCGTTCATTACATTGAGAGAATGTAAGTTCATTAAACTTCGGATACACGATGATTTCAGAAAGAACCTTCATGCCTTTCCCCCCCCATTCATGACATAATACGAATACGTACTCACATGCTCCACCCACTTCGGTTCCTTAAGTAAACCCTGCTCATATTCCAACAACTCTTTCATACTGTGAGATTCCTGGTGATGAGACGTGCGGGGTGTATGGAGGACATTGGATCGAGTGAATGCAATAAAGTCACCTGATGGTAATCGCAAGCCGATTTCCATGCAGTAGCTTCGGTTTTCCTTTAACCCATTAACAAACCAATCGTTTTCAGTAAATGGAACAAATGAGTCCGAATAGTGATGTTGATTATGTCCGTTAAAAGAAATCGAGGTAATATCATATAAACGAAGAACAAATGGCTGGGGTTCTGAGTCCAGCTTAAAATGATCTTTCACATACCGGACCCACTCATTTGAAATGTTCCAATAACAATAGATTCTGGAAGAAGTTGAAAACGTAATCGATAACTCGGTGGCGCGAGGGTTCTTCCCCCTGCGTTTTGGTATCCTTCTGCCAAAAGAAGCTCTTCCCACACGTTTTTTTGAGGAGATCGGTTCCATCACTTCGACTGCTGGTGATACTTTGCTCTCCTCGAGGGCTTTCTGGTATTTCACCCATTGATACTGAACCTTCCCAACGGTTGTATTCAGTTCTTTGGCAATTTTCCTGAATGACACTCCTTGTTCTTTTAACTTGATAATTTCAGTGATCAAAACAATTCCTCCTAAAGAGTAAACATATATTATATAAATTCAATCTAAATATTATGACAATTATTCATAAATTTATCGTAACACCGTATTGAAAAACCTACAATAAACGCATTTTGTCGTATCTTGTTACACCCAGTGATGATAGCCTTCAACCTGCATTTTTTTTGTGATTTATTATGCTGAAATGATAATAAAGCGATTACACTTGATTAACGACATTTTTCTTTCGTCATCGCGTTGGGATATTCGACAAAATATTGGAGTGTTTCTTAAATTTATCCTGCTGTCATATAGTGTTAAAACACCATCTATGCTATAAATAAAGAAGAAGAATACATCATGGGGTGATACAGTGACATTACTATTCATTGGATTAGTAAGCTTCTCTATCCTATTACTAGTCATTTCATTCTTCCAACGGGATCGGTATCGTGATATTGAAAAAGACATGGAAGAGTTGTCGATGAATGTTCTGGAGGAGCATTATAAATTGAAGAAGCGAATACGCATTTTGGAAGAAGAGTTGTTGATGGATGGTAATGCACCACTTAAAAAATCAAGTTCTCCGGGAAAAGTGATACATGAGGTTGTAAAAAACCAAGTGATTGCCTTACATCATCAAGGAGTTCCGGTGGATCAAATCGCTAAACAATCCGCTCTTTCCAAATTGGAAGTCAAACAGCTTATATCCAAGATGTGAATAAAGAAAAAGCTGTCCTATTGAATTGGACAGCTTTTTCTTTATTCATTCATTTAAATCATAGCGACGGCCTTTCACCAAATAAAAAACACCTTCAGCAATGTTTGTTGTATGGTCTGCAGCCCTTTCAAGATAACGACAGATAAATGATAGCTGGGTAATTTGAGCTGTAAATTCAGGCTTTTCTTTATTAAGTGTAAGCAGCTCTACTATCGTTTCACCATATAGGTCATCCACTTTATCATCCATATCTGCAATTCTCTTAGCTTTCGCGGCATCTTCCTCCACGAAAGATTCCAATATAAGCACAATCATTTCTGAGGTTATGGCATGCATTTCTTTTATATGGTGAATCGGTTTAATCAGAGGTTCATTTCCGATCCGAATCGTTGATTTGGCAACATTCACTGCAAAATCAGCAATTCTTTCTAAATCTGAAGCAATTTTAATAGCCACAATGATCCTTCTCAAATCTGTGGCCACCGGCTGCTGCTTTGCGATTGTCAGAATAGCTAAATCATTGATTTCCTCTTCTAACTCATCTGCTTTTTGATCACCTTCAATAATAGCCAGAGCAGTATCTACATCTTTTTCTTCCAATGTAACAATACTTTTTTCAAGTTGAACCTTGGCTATAATACCTAAGTCCATGAGTTTGGTTTGCAACTCTTTTAAATTTGCATCAAATTGTCCTCTTACTGACATAATCGTACCCCTTCCCTATACTAGTTCCCTTATCCATGTTTATCATTATGAATTAAAAATATGGTACAATCTATTCTTCTTTACATTAACCGAAACGACCAGATATATAATCTTCTGTGCGCTTATCTGTTGGAGTGGAGAAAATCTTATCTGTTTTATCAAATTCTACAACTTCACCATTCAGGAAGAATGCTGTACGATCGGAAATACGGGCCGCCTGTTGCATGTTATGTGTAACAATGATAATGCTATATTCTTTTTTCAATTCCTGAACAAGCTCCTCTACTTTTAGAGTAGAAATCGGATCAAGAGCAGATGTAGGCTCATCCATTAAGATGACATCCGGCTCAATAGCCAGGCATCTTGCTATACAGATACGCTGCTGTTGTCCACCTGATAATCCGTATGCATTTTGATTCAAACGATCTTTGACCTCTTCCCAGATTGCCGCACCCCGCAAGCTTTTTTCGACAATTTCATCAAGTATCTTCTTATTTTTGATTCCATGAATACGAGGACCATATGCAATATTGTCGTAAATAGATTTCGGGAAAGGGTTTGGCTTCTGGAATACCATCCCCACTTTTGTCCGTAGTTCCTCTACGCGGTATTTCCTATCGAGAATGTTGCGATCACGATAGATGATATCTCCTGAAGTCTTCACACTTGGAATCAATTCGATCATACGGTTCAATGTCTTGATGTAGGTCGACTTTCCACATCCTGATGGTCCGATAATGGCTGTTACTTCATTTTCCATAATATCCAGGTCGATATTTTTCAATGCATGATTCGTCCCATACCATAAGTTCAATTGTTTCGTTTTATATACCGCTTCTTTTATCCCCTTTTGCTCAACCATGTCATGTTTCTTCGTCAATGTCGTTTGCATAATTGAAAGCCTCCTTCATCCATTTCAAACCCACAGTATTCTAGTATCTGTTTTGAAACTTGTTGCGAATAAATACAGCGACTGAATTCATAAATAAAAGCAATATCATTAACACGATTATCCCTGATGCTGCTACATGGTGGAATTCTTCTTGTGGCCTCTTAGTCCAATCATAAATTTGCATTGGAAGAGCCGTAAACGTATCCAGGAAAGACCCAGGAGTAAATAGTAGAATTGTCGGAACTCCGATAACAACTAATGGAGCAGTTTCCCCAATCGCACGGGAAAACGCTAATATACTACCAGTTAATATACCTGGAATGGCTGCAGGTAAGACGACGCGCACAATTGTTTGCCATTTTGTCGCACCCATACCATAAGAGGCATCGCGAAGTTCTCTCGGCACAGAGCGGATCGCTTCCTGAGCAGCTACAATAATGACCGGCAAAATGAGCAGACTCATTGTTAATCCTGCAGCGAGGACGCTATGTCCCAATGCGAACGCCCGGGCAAATATGGTCAACCCAAGTAAACCGAATACAACGGAAGGAACACCTGCCAAATTGGAAATGTTGATTTTAATGAATTTATTTACTCGATTCTGTTTCGCGTACTCTTCAAGATAAATGGCTGTTCCCACAGCAAGAATCAAAGATATGGGAATGATGACGAACATTAGCCAAAGAGATCCAATTAAGGCAGCATAAATCCCTGCCTTTTCCGGGAATCTTGATCCCATATTCTGCAGGAAGTCAAGATTCAAATAACCAATTCCTTGAGTGAATACCCGATATAAAAGTACAGCCAATACGATCAGGCCAAATGATGTTGCGGCTAAAAATACCCATTTAAATGCCCCGTTGACAGTCAGTCTTGAAGACATCTTTTTATTGACGTTATCCTGATTGATATGTTTCATCTTAATACTCCTCTCTGAAACGCTTAGAGATGTATTGAGCAAGAAGGTTCATGGCTAATGTAAAGACAAATAGTGTGAACCCAACTGCATAGATACTATAATAAATTGTCGTTCCATATCCCGCGTCCCCTGTACTTACTTGTACGATGTAGGCAGTCATCGTTTGGATGGAACCTGTTACATCCAACGTAAGATTAGGGGTTGCACCTGCAGCCACTGTTACGATCATCGTTTCTCCGATAGCACGTGAAATCGCAAGTACAACAGATGCGACGATTCCGGAAACAGCGGCTGGCAACACAACTTTTATGGCAACTTCAAACTTTGTTGCACCAATTGCCAGGGCTCCTTCGCGAATCGAGTTTGGCACGGAAGACATCGCATCTTCGGACAAAGAAGCAATCATCGGAATAATCATCACACCAACAACAATACCTGGACTTAGCGCATTGAATATCTTTAATTCCGGGATAAAACTCTGCAATACCGGTGTAACAAATGTGAGGGCAAAGAACCCATAAACAATGGTGGGAATCCCTGCAAGAATTTCTAATATCGGTTTAATGATTCTGCGAGATCGATCTGTTGCGTACTCACTCAAGTAAATGGCTGATGCCAGTCCTATTGGTACTGCAACCAATACGGCAATTCCTGTAATCTTTAGCGTACCTGAGATTAGAGGAAGAATTCCATAGCTGGGACTATTGCTTGAGAAAGGATACCACTCAGTCCCTGCAAGAAAATCAAAAAATGAAACCCGTGAAAAGAAGGTAATTGTTTCAAATATAAGTGTTAATACGATTCCGATTGTCGTCAAAACGGAAACCCCAGCAATAGCAAACAATATCCAAGGTATAGCTTTTTCAGTTGCATGATTCAGGCTCTTTTTACTTTTCTGCTCAATCATGTCAGATACTGAATATGTTTTCCTCGTACTTAAACCCATAAAGTGCAAACCCCTTTCATCCACATAACAAGATGAGAAGCAAGTATTCGCTTCTCATCTGTTATGAATACCTTTACCTGATCTACTTACTTTAGTTCTTCTAATTTTGATAAATCTTCCTCATAAACACTATCTTCTAATTTCACATATCCAACAGCCTCTGCCATTTCACCAGCATTTTCAAGAGTGTATTTCATATAATCGTAAGCTGCTTCGTTGTCTTTCATTGAATCATTTTTTGCATAAACGAATAGTGGACGAGATAGTGGAGTGTACTCCCCGCTTTCAATTGTTTCATTATTCGGATCCACTCCGCCAACTTTCACTGCCTTAAGTTGATCTTTATTTTCAAGATAGTACGCATATCCGAAGAAACCGATTGCGTTTTTATCACCTGTTACCCCTTGAACAAGTACATTATCATCTTCAGAAAGCTGAATGTTCTTCTTAACCATGTCTTGTTCTTCAAGGATTACTTCGTCAAAATAATCAAATGTACCAGAATCAGTCCCAGGAGCGTAAAATTTCACTTCTTCGTCCGGCCATTCAGGATTGATATCAGACCATTTCTTAGTTGTTCCATCTTCGATAAATAATTTCTTAAGGTCTTCAACTGTCATATCTTCTGCCCAGTCGTTTTCTTTATTTAAAACTACAGTCAAACCATCATTTGCAATTTTAAATTCAGTGTAATCAATTCCAGCTTCCTCTAGCTTTTGTTTTTCTTCGTCCTTAATTGGGCGAGAGGCGTTAGAAAGATCCGTTTCACCTGCGATGAATTTTTCGAATCCTCCTCCTGTACCGGATACCCCGATGGAAACTTTAACATCTGCTTGTGTGGCAGCATACTCTTCGTTAACAGCTTCTGCGATAGGAGCTACTGTAGAAGATCCGTCAATTTTAACGTTGCCAGATAGTTGTTCTGTTTTTTCTCCGTCTGAACCTGATCCACTTTCAGCTCCAGTTGATCCACATGCTCCTAATAGAAGAGCTGATCCGATCATTGCTGACATTGCTAGATACTTAAAGTTTTTCATTCCTAAATTCCCCCTAAGAAACTTGGTTGTTTTGTCCTACGAGTACTAGATTAATAGATGAGTGTTAATGGTGTTTTAATCGTTTGTAAAGGTTTTGTAAATTCGACATTTTTCTTCATGAGCCCCTCGGTTATAAAAGCCTAAGATCCCCATTAACACTAGTTTTGTTTAAGGAATAATGGATTAAGTTCCACCTTTCATTTCTCCTTGCATTTCAAAAAGGCGTTCAAATCCCTACCGTTGTATACAAAAAAACTGGTTTACGGACCAAATTATCCATAAACCAGCTTTTCTCATTTAGTTATTCTGTTCCCTTTCCTTTTGCATTTGCTCTTCTGCTTCTTCAGCATTTTCCACTTTCTTATTTACTGACGTGGGATCTTTCACTTCTTCCGCGCGTTTCTTCTTTAATTCAAAGTACTTATCCATCACTCGTTTTGAGATGTATTTATTCACGTAAGGATCCGCTACACCGCTTGCCTGGATATGAGATGCAGGTACCAGCGTAGCATATGCCACCTCAGGGTTGTCAAAAGGTGCGTATCCAATCAACGTGGTGTTATAGCTCAATTCCCCGTCAACATAAGTCTCGGCTGTACCGGATTTACCCGCCGCATTATATGGTGCGTCATGAAATAAGTAACCCGTTCCTTCAGGGTTATGGTAAACGCGATAGAAACCTTTTTGGACATGTTCGATCTGTGCCTGCGAGGCATCGATGCGATTCAGTACATTCGTCTCTTTCTCGAACAGGATGGGACCAAGACTATCCTGTTCGTTGGTTGGTTCTCTTATTTCCTTCATAATATGAGGCTGAACACGATAACCATCATTGGCGATAGTAGAAACATATTGTGCCAACTGCATGGTTGTGTACGTATCGAATTGCCCAATCGCCAAATCGAGTAAGAAACCAGGGTCTGTCTTGGTTCCTGTAAGCCCGGCAGATTCACCAGGTAAGTCGATACCTGTCGGGACACCTAAACCAAATTGAGCGTAGTGATTTCTAAAGATATCAAATGCTTCAGGGTTATTCACAATCGGCTCATTCGGTACATACCGGCCGCCGGCAATTTTCAGGGCTACCTTCCACATGTATGCGTTGGAGGACTTCTCTAGTGCATACAAATCGGTCATGGGAATTTGCTGATATTTATTGAACCATGATGTTTTCGGTTTGGTCCCTTTGATTCTTAACGGTTCATCAATCAAAACTTCTCCCGGCGTTAGTTTCCCTGTCATATACCCCGTTAATACGGTTGCACCTTTTACCACAGAACCTACTTCATAAGAAGAAGTAAAGGTTCCAAGTGCAGCATCACGCATCTCATATTTGCCGGTTTCAGGATTCTTTACGTATTGTTTTCCCGCCATTGCCAGAATTTCTCCTGTATTCGGGTCAATCATCACAACAAACGCACGATCAAGATTCGGTGATTCATTCCGATTGACAATCTGCTTACTTAATTCTTCTTCAATGATTTTTTCAATTTCACGTTGGAGTTCCATGTCAATCGTAAGGACGATATCTTTGCCTCGCTGACCTTGTTGAACAAGGACGGATTCCAGCACACTTCCGCCTTTAGTCACGTTTTTGATTTGTTCTTTCTGCCCTTGGAGCACATCTTCATATTCTAGTTCAACATAGCTTTTACCTACACGATCATTCCGGTTGTAGTCCTGAGCTAAATAGGAGTCTACCAGATTCTTTGGTAATCCTTCCCTTGATGAAGACACGTTTCCTAATATAGTTCGTAACGTATCATCAAATACGTATGAACGCTTCCAGTCTGTTGTGGTGTTGACACCGGGAAGCTCACTTAGATGCTCGCTGACCGTTGCGAACTCCTGGGGTGTGACCCCTTCATTCTTTACAATCTGTGGATTCAATGCATAGCCACTGGAAAATTCCCGGTAGATGGCGATGATCTCCAAGTCTTTTTCAGTGAGCGCCGAAAGTTCTTTCTCGGTAATACGGTCCAATCTCATTTGATATACCTTTTTATTCACGTCATCTTCAGACAATTCTTCATTATTTTGAAGTTTTTTGATTTCCTCGACCGAAACTTTTGCTTCTGCTTCTTCTTTATGATTGATTAGCCAATAATCTTTCTTATCCCTCTCTGTCACATCTTCTGTGTCCTTTTCGATGTACTCAGAAAGCTTGGACGCGACCTCGATCATTTCCTCAATCTGCGTATTGTTTGCCCGTGTATACGTAATCGCATTCAGAGGAACATTATCAACGATCACATTTCCATAACGGTCATACATCTTCCCTCGGGGCACTCCTGTATTGACCACCACATCCTCTGTTCTCTCCACTTCTTTCTTATAGCTCTCCCCATTCACAATCTGAACAAGTCCAAGTCTAAGAACAAGAAGAGAAAATAATAAGAACACGGCAAAAAACAGCAAATTCATCCTAACGGGAACATGCGTCTTTCTTTTTCTCTTATTTTTTTTCAAGTCTTCCAGCCCTTCCTCTATGTAAAAATTTCTATCTCTTTATGCTCTGTTACCTTCTTACTTGATTGGACAGCATTGTAAGTAGTCAACAGAATCATTTTTTCTTCTATCCTTATTTTATAGAAATCTTCAGGGATTATCTAGCCAAAAGCAAAGAGAGGAAATCTTTCCCTCTCTTTGCTTTAAGTTCCTTATAGGGGTAGAACGACTTTCCGTACAAATAAATAAATCAAGGTGTGTCCTGCCCCCAGCATCAAAAGAAGGATGGGGATGCTTTCTTCTTGATTAAAAAAGGTCACGGCTACAATGAACGCAAGAACCGAGACGATCCTTCCCATGTTCAAGAATATTTCCCTTACGACAATGTACTCGATCCTCATTTCAGCAGCGTTCCAGCCCGTTCCTATCACATCGTAGGTCATAGAGATATAAGGGACTAACAAGATGGGATAGGCAATGGCAATAACGCCTGCATAAAGCAATAATTTTGTATACGTTACATCAAATACAATCAGGAATATGGCCAAGTAGAGAAGGACCCCACCTAAAAGAATCGCACGCTTTCTCAAGTTTTTCTTTATGACTCTCGAAGCAACATAGTAGCCGACAAAGGCGATACCTGAGTTAATCAAGCCGAACGTCCCGATGGCAAATTCACTTCCTGTACTGATGAACACAAACACAGAAATGATAAAGATGAATGTGCCTTCCCTCAGCCCCTGAAAGAAGTGAGCATTTGTGATGAGCCGCCAATTGTGATTGTGTTTTCTTTCCTCCAGGATCCTAAGAAAAAGATAGCGTCCGGATGCAGGTCTCCTCTTGAGGAAGAAGCTCATGATAACCGCAATGGAAAACAGGAAAAGGGAAATTCCGAATACAATGGTATAGCCCTGAAAGGAAGCAAACCGTGAAATGATGAAGCCGGCGAGGATTGGTCCAATCATTCCTCCGGCTGAAGTCAGCGTACCAAGGAAGCCATTGAAGAAATCTCTCGTTTCGGGTTCGGTAATTTCAAAGGTCAACACATTGAAGGCCAGCCAATAGAAACCATACCCAATCCCAAGTAGAGCTCCCAGTACGACAAGATAATCTTCTGCCGATTCTCCGAATCCCAATACGGATATGTAAAAGAGAGCCAAAAAAATAACACCGAAGCGTAATACAATCACCCGGTCCACTTTCTTTGCCAACCTTCCAGCTAAAATAAATGTCAGGGGCTGAAAGATGACAACAGTTAAATTATAGACACCCAAATCAATGAATTCACCTGACTGTTTCCATAAGTATATGTTCACAAATGTGTTTGAGAGGGCAATACTCAAGGAGTATAACCCCCCGATCAACAGGAGCAAAGTCAGATCTTTCGTTAAATCAATGTCACCTAATATCTTTTTAAAGCTGCTCATGTGAAAAACTCCCCTTTAACGTACCCCTATCTTGTGAAAAAGGGAAGAAACTTATACAAAAAAAAGAGAGGTTCCAGAAAGAACCTCTCTTCTCATATTAATAAAATTACTTAGAAGCAGAATAACGCTTCGCTACTTCATCCCAGTTTACAACGTTCCAGAATGAACTGATGTAATCAGGACGACGGTTTTGATAGTTCAGGTAGTAAGCATGTTCCCAAACATCAAGACCTAGTACAGGTGTTTTCCCTTCCATTAATGGACTGTCCTGGTTTGGTGTACTTGTTACTTCTAATTCACCGTTGTTTACTACAAGCCAAGCCCAGCCTGAGCCAAAGCGTGTTGCAGCAGCGTTTGCAAATTCTTCTTTAAATGAATCGAAGCTTCCGAATTTGGAAGAGATGGCATCTGCCAATTCTCCAGATGGAGCGCCTCCACCATTCGGTGATAATACCGTCCAGAATAGAGAGTGATTAGCGTGACCGCCACCATTATTGCGAACTGCAGTACGAGCACCTTCAGGAACAGCGTCTAAGTTAGAAACAAGATCTTCAATGGATTTGCTTAATAAATCGTCGTGTCCTTGAAGTGCATCATTTACTTTCGTCACGTATGCGTTATGGTGTTTTGTGTGATGAATGTTCATTGTTTCCTTGTCGATATGAGGTTCTAATGCATCATATGCGTAAGGTAATTGCGGTAATTCGTAAGCCATTATAAATTCCTCCCTATGTAAAGTTTCCTGAATACTTATATTCAGGGCGTTTCAGTATAAGATTACCAAAACTACTATGGCTGTTCAAATATTTTGCCTTCAATCTCTTACTTTTTTCTTACAAGAATAAAATACCCAATAATCTTATATATAATCACCGGAATTTAATGATTTTCAGGCAATGGGGCACATAATAAGTCAAACGACCCAAAAGAAATAAACAGCCATGATGATTTGGATGAATCCTTTTGTCAGGACACTGGAGATAAATCCAACTACAGATCCTATCCCCACCTTCACTGCTGTTCTCAGGTTGGATCGATGTACAACCCATTCTCCTATGATAGCTCCAAGGAATGGACCGATCAAAATTCCTATGACAGGGATGAGGAATGGGCCAACGAGCAGTCCGATGGTGCTCCCCCATATTCCAGCTTTCGTCCCGCCGAATTTTTTGACACCAATCAGATTTGCCATATAATCTGCACCAAATAAGAGAGCCACAAAGAGGATCTGCACAGTCCAGAACAACCAGCTAAAAGGCTCAAAGCTAAAAAACACACCGTACAACAGAAAGCTCCCCACTAAAAACACGACACTTGGCAAAATCGGATAAACCAGACCAACAAATGATAAAATCATGAGTACGATGATGATACTCCAATATACGATTTCCAAGTTCCAACACCCCCCTTTGTGTATTAAAAAAACTGACCCCTTTGACAAATTTCAATGGGGTCAGGGAGAAAACCTTATTCTACTCCCAATACTGCTTCTGCAATATTGACGGCATGGTCTCCAATACGCTCTAAATTACTGATGATATCTACGTATACGATACCTGCTTGTCCCGAACATTTCCCTTCGTTCATACGCAGGATATGTTGTTTACGCAGCTTCCGTTCCATTTTATCGATCTGATCTTCTTTCTCAGCCACTTCTCTTGCAATGTCAGTGTCGTTCAAGTCTAATGACTTGATCGCTTTTTCCACTGTTTCAATTGTCAGATTGAACATGGTTTCAAGATCGGACATGGCATCATCAGTGATTTTCACTTTGTTGGCTTGTTGGTATTCGATTAATTCAACAATGTTTTCAAAATGATCCCCGACGCGCTCAATATCCCGAACTGTATCCATCAGAATCGAATGACGCTCAGATTCAGATTCTGAAAGGGAAGCAGATGATAAATCAACGAGATAGTTCGTGATCTTCTTATCAAGATTGTTGATGGCACCCTCTATTTGATAAGCTGCTTCTGAGTTTTTTGAGCTCTTGGTCTTTAAGAATTCGTTTGTTTCCTCTAAGCCTTTAACGGCAAATGTCCCCATGCGTAGAACTTCTTCTTTTGCCTGACCTAAAGCAATGGATGGAGACTGTTCGATGAACATTGGATCCAAATGCTTAGAATTATAATCAACAAGAGAGTCCTGTCCTGGAATTAATTTGGTTACAATTACCGCTAATATGGCAATGAACGGAAATTGAATGATGGTATTCGTTATATTAAAAGTTCCATGAGCGAATGCAATGGTCATTGGCTCATTCAGATTGAATGTAGATTGTAGGAATACTACAAATTTCGAGAAAAACGGCAATATAATTAAGAATACTGTTGTTCCGATTAAGTTAAAAAGTACATGTACCGCCGCAGCACGTCTTGCCGCTACGGATGCACCAAGTGCTGCCAGCACAGCAGTAATGGTTGTACCGATGTTATCTCCGAATAATATAGGTAATCCGGCTTGTAAATCAACCAGGTTGGAACTGTACAGCTCCTGGAGGATACCGATCGTGGCAGAAGAACTTTGTACAATGACGGTAAATAAAGTCCCGACCACCACTCCAAGAAGTGGATTATCACTCATGCTAACGGTCAAATCATGGAATGCTTCCAATGAGCGTAAAGGTTTCATTCCTCCACCCATTAGTTCCAATCCATAGAATAAGGCACCAAATCCAAAGATCATTTGCCCGAGGTTATGGATTTTTTTATTCTTGAAGAAGAATAACATAACAGTACCAACGGCAATAATCGGCAGTGCATATTCTCCAATATCAACCCCAATGATAAATGCTGTTACCGTAGTACCGATATTAGCACCCATGATGACACCGATTGCCTGTCTAAGGGTCATGAAACCGGCACTTACCAGCCCGACAACGATAACTGTCGTACCACTACTTGACTGAATCAGGACCGTTACAAAGATACCCGCCAATACTCCCATAAATGGATTGGTCGTGAACTTGTCAAGGATTTCCTTCAGGCGTTCACCGGCAGACTTTTGAAGGCCGTCCCCCATATACTTTATCCCAAAGAGGAAAATACCCAGTCCTCCAAAGAACTGAAACAACATTTCTTGCCAATTTAATTCCATCTTTTCAACCCCTACATATATTTTCGACATTAAATAACAAAAACCCCATATCATTTTTAATATATAACGGAGCTTACGTAAATACTTTTTGCTCTAAATTTACAATAGGTTAATAAAAGTATACTTATGTTACATTTTCATTACAAAATAGATTGATTATAAATTAATTCCGGATCTTTACTTGATGATGCAGGTAGACAAGCATAAAATAGATAGGGCATGTGTGAAAGGAGAAAAAACTAAATGAATGTATTTCAGCAGTTGTATAAAAGTATCTATTCCCCAAAAGATATTGCAAAATTCCGTTTCCAGGGAATTGGTAAAACGATTCGTTTCATTTTTCTGCTCGCCCTTATTTCGATCCTCCCTGTAGTATGGCAATTCTTATCGTTCACTACCGGGGCACTTGATACATTAAGGGAATCTGTGGAAAAAGAACTTCCATCCTTTACAATTGAAGACGGTATGCTATCTTCCGATAAGGCAACACCCGTTACCCTTGAAAAAGAAGGTATGAACATCATCCTTGATGGTACTGGACAAATGAAAGAAAGAAATTTAGATAAGAATGAAAATACGATTGCTTTCCTTAAAAAGGATTTCGTCGTTATTAGCCAAGGCCACGTACAATCTTCATCTTATTCGTTGTTTGGTGGTACCGCTGTTACAAAAAATGAATTACTCAGCATCCTGGATTCTCTTAAGGATCTAAAATGGATACTGATTCCCGTGGCATTATCCATTCTTTACCTGTTCACCTCGGGGATGACATTCTTGAAAATAACCATTTTTGCCATTATTGGTATTACGTTCGCGAATGTCCTTAAGCGAAATCTACAATACCGTCAGAGCTTTCGAATCACTGCATATTCAGCTACTGTCTCTACACTGTTTTTTACCCTGATGGAACTATTGCAAACCAGGATACCTGCTGCTCCAATTTTAGACTGGTTTGTCATAACTGTGATTCTTTATTTAGTCGTAAAAGAAATCCCTCAAAGGAAAATACGCCATTAGTAAAAGGCTGGAACAAAAGTGTTTTAGTCAAATAAAAATCCGAACGATTACTCGAAATTCTTTTAGGAAAATCGAAATCGTTCGGATTTTTATTAATAAAGAATTAGAAGATATTCAATGGTACACCCTGAACACTAAAGTATAAATTTTCTGCTCAATTGGCTTAATCGGGTAGAAACGGTTAAAAGTTGTTCTCCTGCAACATAAAGGGAGTGTAATGATTTATCGAATTTTAGGATGAAAGACCCATTTTTTTCGTTGAGTAAGCAACATGAAAAGAAAGATATTAATCATTGATAAAACAAATGAAATGATAAACATATGTGTGGGAGCTTCTCTCCACACGCCAAATGCAATCGGACCCAAAGCCACTCCGCCGAATCTCACAGCTCCATAAAGGCTGACAACGATCCCTCTTTCATGTTCAGGTACGCTACTGGTGATAAATGTATTAATGACAGGAAGCATCAAACCTAACCCCGCAAAACTTACCGTAATTAAAAACATCAAAAATCCTAAGGATGATAAAAAGATTAATACGCCCAACGGGAAAGCCATTGTAATGATTCCATATTTCATATATGTCCACCCTAATTCCTCATCCGTCTTCAGCCTTTTCCCACACCAGTAAGAACAAATCGTCATCGACCCGAGGGGGAAAATAAACGAGAACCCTTTAAAAAACCCATCAATTTGAAAAGTATTTTCAATGTGGTAGGAAAGATAGAAGAGAATGCCGAATAATAAAAATAAGCCTGTCCCCCCAATGGCATAAAGAGGAATCAACAGACGTCCCTTTGACATAAAGATGGAGGTGAACGCTTTTTTGTCCATTTTATGAACAGCCTTTTTAGAATCAACCATACTTCTTAAACCAAGTAAGATCACTGTGGATAAAACCGGGAACACCCAAAAGGACTGATTCCAGAGAACAAGTTGGGCAAGAGTGGCACCAGTAAGTGGAGCAACCACCTTGCCGATACCATTGAACACCTCCAAGGAACCAAGCATCCTTGAACGCTCCTGCCCTTGATAAAGATCACCGATCAACGCCATGGCAAGAGGAGTCGTCCCGGCTGCTCCAACACCTTGTAATCCTCTACCAAGCATAAATAGACTAACGATCCCTCCGCTGACGATACAAAGGACACTTCCAAGAATCATAATCCATAATGAAATACTGATGATACGTTTTCGCCCATAACGGTCGGACAACCCACCCGCAAACGGAATGACAAGCGCTGCGGGAATCGTAAATGAACTTAAAATGAATCCTGACCATCCGCCACTCAAATGCAAATCTGCTTCAATACTTGGAAGGATGGGAATAAGCATGGAATTCCCCAGTACCATCAGTATGGGCAGTAAACCGATTACAAATGGGAGAAGCTTATCTTTCATGTTTTACAACTCCTTCATTTGACCATTCAGACATCAAACTAAGCGGGAGGAAATATAGATGAAAAGAATGGCTGTTTTCTTTGGTATTATCATTCTTCTCTACAGTGTTTATTATGATTTAAATAAAGGAACGTTAAGGCTTCTTTATAAAGAAGCCACCGTCGCAACCGCACAACCCCAGGAGAAGGTGGATCAAAGGCAATCGCCTGAAGACTCAGCTGAAAAAGAAAAGACTCCTTCCTCTCTTTCTTATGTGGAGATGGAAGTAAAACCGGGTGATACAGTTCTGAGTCTTGTGGAGGACCTCCTTGATGGATCCATACCAGTCTCGATTGATCGGGTGATTTCAGACTTTGAAGAATTGAATGAGGTTCCCCCGGCCAAAATCCAAATTGGGAAAACCTACAAGATACCGAATTATCAATGATATAGCCATGCAATAAACACCTATTTCTTGTCATTTCACACAAAACACTGTTACAATAGCTTCGTATTAACTATAATGAAACTTTGAGAACCTTTCTAAAGGAGCGAATTACACTTGAGTGAAATTATACATCGTTCAAAAACACGTCCGGTCAAAGTCGGCGATTTAACTATCGGCGGTAATAACGAACTTGTCATCCAAAGTATGACTACAACAAAAACACATGATGTTGAAGCAACGGTTAAAGAAATTCTACGTCTCGAAGAAGCAGGATGCCAGGTCGTCAGAGTTGCTTGCCCAGATGAACGTGCAGCAGATGCCATTGCTGATATTAAGAAACAAATCAATATACCTCTTGTTGTCGATATACATTTTGACTATAAATTAGCCTTGAAAGCCATTGAAGGCGGCGCTGATAAAATCCGGATCAATCCTGGAAATATCGGTCGCCGTGAAAAGGTCGAGGCTGTTGTCAAAGCAGCGAAAGAAAAAGGTATCCCGATTCGAATCGGGGTAAACGCAGGAAGCCTGGAACGAAAAATCCTGGAGAAATACGGTTACCCTACGGCTGATGGTATGGTGGAAAGCGCACTTCATCACATTAAAATTCTTGAGGACCTTGATTTCCATGACATCATCGTATCCATGAAAGCTTCTGATGTGAACCTGGCAATCGAGGCATACACAAAAGCGGCCAAAGCATTTGACTACCCTCTTCATCTGGGGATCACTGAATCAGGTACACTTTTTGCAGGAACAGTAAAGAGTGCTGCAGGCCTTGGTGCAATTCTAAGTCTCGGGATCGGTAATACCCTTCGCATTTCCTTGAGCGCGGACCCTGTCGAAGAAGTCAAAGTGGCGAGAGAATTATTAAAATCATTTGGATTATCATCAAATGCCGCTACGCTGATCTCGTGCCCGACGTGCGGCCGTATTGAAATTGACTTGATATCAATTGCCAACGAGGTGGAAGAATACATTTCAACTATTAAAGCACCGATCAAAGTGGCTGTCCTTGGATGCGCAGTGAACGGTCCTGGTGAAGCCAGAGAGGCTGATATCGGAATTGCCGGTGCCCGGGGGGAAGGACTCCTATTCCGGAAAGGAAAAACGGTCCGTAAAGTACCTGAAGAGACAATGGTGGAAGAACTGAAGAAAGAAATTGACAAGATTGCTGAAGAATACTTCGCAAAGCAGGAAGCTGAAAAGAAAGAACAGGAGCAAGTCTAATCGAATGATGAAAAAGAGGGCCGATCAAAGATCAGCCCTCTTTTCATGGTTTCCTGAAACGCTCCCAATTTCAAGAATAACGATTTATTTTAAAAGAACGGCAGTACAAATAATCCTACGATTATCGATACGGCCCCAATTCCAATTGCCCAGGCACCAAGCATTTCTGCTCCCCGGCGTCTTGCCACAAACCCAAGGACAATCCCAGCTGCCCCCATAATGACCGGGAGGATAAATAAGGAAAGAATGGATAGGGCAAGTGCAGAGTATCCTAACACACGACCCGATGTTGTCGTATCTTCGGCAGCATCATGTTCAAAGTCGCGGCTGACATTCATTGGAGCAGCAATTTCTGCTGCTGTTTCTTCACGATAATCATTTCTATCCACATCTGTTTCCGGATTGTCGTAATACACGTCGATATCTTGAAGATTTCGATCAACGCTGTTTAATTCGCGTCGTTCATCATTCATACAGCAATCCCTCACTTTCTGTGTTTGGGAGCCTTCTTATTGTGTGTCAGTTTGCCTTTTTTACTATGCTAATCTTTGTCATTTTTGTTATCTCCAAATTTCCATGACGGGCCATCTGCTTGAATATTTTCTGATGCAAGTTAGAATCTTTTTTATTTAATTCTTTTGGTAATGTTTGTTGCTCCTTCAAGAAGTGTGTAGTAGTTGAGTTCCGAATCCACAAGCCCGCTTTTTGCTCCAATCAACTTTCGAAGCATGTATGCTTGAAGAGATAAATAGCGACAAATTTTTGATAACCGACCTCATATTTTGGATAAAGATAATATCATTTATAGAAAAAGATGTTCTCTTTTGGATTGTTCCTTGACACCTTTTAGCTCTGCCCCGAAAGCGAAGCTGAGGAGGCTCGGCCGTTCGTCCGCGGAAAGCGAAGCGGTTCCACACACCATCTTAGCACACATTATTTGGCAGAGCGTTGAAATGGTAAGCCTCAATAGAAAACATCATTTATTTAAAGGACAGAAATGTGATAAACTTGAAGGAGTTTTTATAAAGAGGAGCATGATAAAGAATGAAACGTTTTGGAATCGATATCGATGGGACAGTTACGTCACCCGAATCTTTACTGCCTCACATAAATGAACATTTTCAATTGAAATTAACCTTACAAGACATCACCCAATACGAATTGACAGAGGTTTTGGACATTTCTCCTCAAACCTTTGGTAAATGGTTTACAGAAGCAGAACCGGTTATCTACAAAGAATCTCCCCTTGCTCCCGGAGCGAAAATGATCTTGGATCAATGGAAAGAAAAACATGAGCTTTATTTCATCAGTGCAAGAAGAACGGACCTTATCCAAATAACGAAAGAATGGTTCAATGCACAAGACCTTATGTATCACCATATTGAATTAATCGGGTCCCACGATAAAATATCCACTGCTAAAAAACACGACGTCGACATCTTTTTTGAAGATAAACACGATAATGCAGTGGCTATTTCAGAAGAACTGTCCATTCCGGTGCTATTATTCAACACGCCCTATAATCAGAAGCCGATTCCGGAAGGAGTCATCCGTGTGAATAATTGGATGGAAGCGGATGAGTGGGTCCTGCACTGGCTTAAACAACAAAGTCAATCATAGAAAGAAGACCTGGCAAAAGTGTTTAGTTGAATAAACCCGAACTAACAATGAATTCAAGAGTTCATTGTTAGTTCGGGTTTTTATTAGTATTGTTCCAAAATGCCCGTTGAGTTATTAGTGTGTTCCAGCGTTTGATTGGAGTGCAAGACGAAGACTACTGGGGGAAGAGTAGCTGATGTGAGACCCCGGAGGCAAAGCCAGGGAGGCTCACGGGCTCCCCGCGGAAAGCGGAGTCTTGCACGGAAGTCATTAGCGCTATTAAAAGTTTTCTGAAATGTTCGTCTTTTGGTTGCGGTCTTTTGGTTTTATCCCAAGCTCTTCCTCTATCCCTTGTGAAACAAGGATTTAAATTGTTCCACGCGCTTCCTGTTCACTTTGAAATCATAATACCCTAAGCGTGAGCCCGATTTAAAATGCAAAAGGTTTGTATTCTCATCAATATAAAGTTCCAGGTCATCCTTGAACTTCAACCACTTGGATGTGAAGACCCCATGCACATAATGCGTCTGCTCTTCCTTGATTTCTACACGTTCAAATTGATTCAAGGTCATGTGTATTCTTGCTTTCGTTTCTTCCAATCCCCCGCTTATGGGAAGAGGGGCGATTCGGTGGTAAGATGAAAGATCTATGGTACTCACGCAGTTTTTTTTATTCGTTGGGCAATGTGTAAAAGGGACCGAATCCATGGCTACATCTCCTCTATATTCCTTCTATATACCCGCTTTTTCCCTCCATTATACAAGATTAAACACTGGAAGATAGAAGAAAAAAGAGACCCCATAAGGGATCCCTATTGACATTGCGGGCATTTACCATATATTTCGAATTTATGTCCTGAAATATCATACCCGGTTTCTGCTAAATTTTCTTTCAACACTTCCATTGGACATGTATGGATTTCTTTCGTTTTCCCACAGTCCATACAAATAAAGTGATGATGATGGTGGGTACTTTCACACATGATCCGGAAATGTCTTTCACTGGATAATTCCGTTTCTTCCAGTATCCCAAGTTCAACGAACAGACTTAAATTTCGATAGATGGTATCGAAACTTAAACCAGGGTAATCTTCTTTCATGAAATCCAATACGTCCCTGGCCGTTAAATATTTATTTGAGCTTGAAAACAGTTCTAGTAACTGCTCCCGTTTTCCTGTATGCTTATATCCTTTTGCTTTTAACAGATCCATTGCTTCCGTTACATTCAATCTCTACACCTCACCTATAGAAGAATGACTCGATCTTAATTTCTTTATCACTATTGTTATGAGAAGAATCAAAATGGCCGTAAGAACAATCGTTCCACCCGGGGCAAGATTCAAATAGAAAGCACTGACAAGTCCGATGATCACGGAAATCTCCCCGAATAATAGGGAATATCCGATCGTCTGCTTGAAGCCATTCGCAATCCTGATACTTGCAGCAACCGGCAACGTCATTAATGACGATACCAGGAGAATGCCCACAATGCGCATGGAAGCGGCAATGACAAGGGCCACCATAATCATAAAGATAAAGTGGATTGCCTTCGCAGGTATCCCTGATGCCTTTGCATGATCCTCATCGAATGATAAGAGGAACAATTCTTTATACAATAAGACAATCACGCCGATGACAAGGAGACTGATTCCACCAATCAGATACAAGTCCCCCCTGCTGACTGCACTGACGCTCCCAAATAAATAACTGAATAAATCCGTGTTGAAACCGTCTGCCAGTGAAATGAATATGACCCCTATCCCGATTCCACCGGATAGGATGATCGGAATCGCAAGCTCCTGGTAATGCTTATATACCATCCGTAATCGTTCAATGAATAAAGAGCCCATTACAGAGAATGCCATTCCAAAGTAGAGTGGATTCAATCCTGAAAATGCAGGTACCATTTTACTCAAATACAGACTAGCCGCAATACCGGATAGGGTGACATGACTCAGGGCATCTGCAATGAGAGAAAGTCTCCTTACCACGATGAATGCCCCCAGTAACGGGGCGATGATCCCGATGAGTATTCCTGTCAGAAATGCATTTTGTAAAAATTCATATTGAAAAATAGCTTGAAGCATTTTCTTCCCTCCGATCGATCATGAATGATGATGTTCATGCTCATGATTCAAAAAATGTACATCATGACCATAAAAAGAGGAAAGCTGACTTTCTTTGAGCTTTTCAAACTCTTCTGTTTTGCCATGGAAATGTAAATGTTTATTTAAGCAGGCAACATGTGTCACCTTGTTTGAAATTGATCCGATGTCATGGGTGACCAAAACGAGTGTAATCCCCAAATCTTTATTCAACGTTTCTAACATTTCATAAAAATTTTGGACGTTCCGGCTGTCTACCCCCACTGTAGGTTCATCCAGGATCAATACATCAGGATGACTGACCAGGGCTCTTGCGATGAATACTCTCTGCTGCTGACCTCCTGATAATTCCCCAATATTCCGTTTGGCAAACTCGCTCATGCCGACAGACTCGATTGCTTCATACACATCTTGCTTGTATTTCGATGAAACGCGCTTGAACAATCCAGCCTTTTTGGCCAGCCCACTGGCCACTACTTCATACACCGTTGCCGGAAATCCTGTGTTAAAGCTGTTTGCCTTCTGAGAAACAAATCCTATACGATGCCATTGTTTGAATTTATGCTGCTGAATACCGAACAACTCGATCTTCCCATGCTTCACCCGCAGTAAGCCGAGAATAAGCTTTAATAGAGTAGATTTTCCAGAACCGTTCGGACCCACGATCCCAAGAAAAGCACCCCTTGGTATGCTTAGGTTAATATCCTCGAGCACTCTTTCACGCTCATATCGGAAATTTACATCTTTTATTTTAATCACTGCATTTGTCGTATCCATTTCAATTCATCTCACTTTATAAGAATCATTACGATTTAAAAGTACAAATGGTAGTATACAGGATGTATGAGCAATTGTAAATGATTCGGTTCATCATTCAAAAAAGACCGCCCCAAAGGCAGTCCAGTATGGTTTAGATTTAATATTCGTGCTTCAATGAATGGCAGATTTGAAACGTGCACCCTTTGTTTCCTGGGTACTCATGATCGTAATGAATGCATTCGAATCCACATCCGACACAATCGATTTTAATTTTGTTACCTCTAGCCTGGTGACCACGACGTATATAACTTCTTTGTCGTTGTCCGTATAGCCGCCACGTCCTTTTAACATGGTCGTTCCCCTGCCAAGTCTTTGCAAGATCGCATCCGAGACATCAAGATAATGATCCGAAACGATGATAACGGCTTTTGTTTCATCCATCCCCTGAATGACTGTATCAATGGTTTTGAAGGCAATATAATAAGTCATGACCGAATACATGGCTTCCTCGATACCAAAGACAAATGCAGCCCAGCCGAAAATGAAAATATTCATGAACATGACAAACTCCCCGACGGAGAATGGCAATTTCTTTGTCAAAAGGATTCCAAGAATCTCGGTTCCATCCAACGACCCTCCATGACGGATTACAAGCCCAACACCAACTCCAAGAATCAATCCTCCGAAGACAGTTGCCAGAATCTCTTCGGTTACGAATGGGTCCATATGATGAAGAAGACTTTCAATGATCGCCAACGCGACGATGGCAAACAGGGAAGATACAACAAACGTCTTCCCGATCTGTTTGTAGCCGGAATACATAAACGGAAGATTTAATAGTACAAGCAGCGTTGAAAAATTCAGAAAAGGGATTGAATCGGAAACCAAATAATCCAGGATCAGTGAAATACCGATGATCCCCCCATCAATGATATTATTGGGTACGAGAAACAGCTCAATCGACACAGCGGCGAGTCCCGCTCCAATCGTAATAAAAAACAGACGGTATATAAAATGGAGGGAGCTTTCTTTCTTATGTACTCTTTGAGTCATAATCCATTCCTTTCCTTTCACTTATTTTAAAATAAAAGTGTCACTTTCTTGATGTGAGATACATATGTATCAGTTGAGGAGTGATAAACATGAAGCTTTTACAAAATGTGATTAATCATAAAATCAATCATATTACGAATGATGAGTTATTAAAGTATGCCAAACAATATAATATTTCACTGACGTCCCAGCAGGCAACAAGCATCGTTTCAAGCGTGAAAGGAAAAAACATCAATATCTTTGATGATGCTAAGAGAAGCAGGTTAGTGAAAAATCTTGCCAAGGTCATAGGTCCTGCCAAGGCAAAGGAAATCAATCAGCTCTTTTTGCAGCTCATCCGATAGTAAAGAAAGAGGAGGCGTCCTCAATTCTTGAGAAATGACCTCCTCCACGCTTTACTGATTCAATATTTTCGACAATACCTCTTCATCAAAAGTTTGATTTCGGAGCATTTCGATTTCGAACTTGTAAGGAGGTTTTTTATTTTTCTTATCTTCTCCTACATACGGAGTTTCCAGAATTTTAGGAACCTCTTTGAGCTGTGGATGATGCACAATATAATTCAGTGCTTTGAATCCAATATGACCGAACCCCAGGTTTTCATGTCGATCCTTGCTTGCTCCCCGTTCATTCTTACTATCATTAATGTGAAGCACTTTTAAGCGATCGACGCCTACGATTTTATCAAATTCTTCCAATACACCATCAAAATCTTCTACAATATTATACCCTGCATCATGTGTATGACATGTATCAAAGCAGACGGAAAGGCGGTCATTCAGTTCTACTCCGTTGATGATTTGAGCTAATTCCTCAAATGATCTGCCACATTCGGAACCTTTTCCAGCCATTGTTTCCAGCGCAATTTGAACTTTATGGTCTTTGGTCAAAACCTCATTCAGACCTTCAATGATTCTCTCAATACCCTTGTCTGCTCCCGCACCGACGTGTGCACCCGGGTGGAGGACAATTTGCCCTGCCCCCAGAGCTTCCGTGCGCTCGATTTCAGAGCGTAGGAAATTAACTCCCAATTCGAATGTAGCCGGGTTGGTCGTATTGCCGATGTTAATGATATAAGGGGCATGCACGACGATGTCCTCTATTCCATTTTCTTTCATGTGAGCAAGACCCGCTTCAATATTCAGGTCTTCGATCTTTTTTCTTCTTGTGTTCTGTGGCGCACCTGTATATATCATGAAGGTATTCGCACCATACGAAACAGCCTCTTCACTTGAAGAGAGTAACATGTTTTTTCCACTCATGGAAACATGGGATCCAATCTTAACCATTCTTCTCAACTCCTAAGAAATTCTCTCTTTATTGTATCGAATGTGGACATATGAATCACGTTCAACCACTTATTTGTTTCTGTTTTTTATTCTTCTTTCACGCTTCTTGATTTGATCCATTTTGTATTTCATTTTCTTTTTATATCCCGGTTTAACCGTTTTCGGTTTACGGACTAAGGATTTCGCCTTTTCATCAATATCATCAACGTTCGATTTTTGACGGTTTTTACGCTTATTCAAGGGTGGCAACTCAGACCATTCTCCCTTTTTTATATCCCGATGAGAAAAGCTGATTCCAAGCTTCTCCAAACGATTCAATGCATCTTCATCTGAAGGCGTATAAATGGTGTATGCAATACCGCTATTACCGGCACGTGCTGTACGGCCGGAACGATGAACATAGAAATCCAGATCTTGAGGCAATTCAAAGTTAATGATATGACTTATCCCTTCGATATCGATCCCTCTGGCCGCTAAATCTGTTGCCACGATGTATTGAAAATCAAGGTTTCTTGTTTGCTTCATCATTTTCTTTCGCTCACGTGGAGAAAGATCACCATGAATACGTCCTACCTTCAAACCCTTCGCAATAAGAGCATCGGCAACTTCATCCGCCTTTTGCTTGGTATTGGTGAAAACAATTCCTAAATATGGGTTAATTTCCACTAAAATATTGTACAGCAGATTCGTTTTATCCCGACTCTTCAAAGGTACGATCACGTGTTGAATATTCTTCGCAGAAAGCTGTTCCGGCTCTACATGTGCATATTGCGGATTTTCCATATACTTTTTCAGGAAAGGCTTCAGCTTTTCCGGAATTGTTGCAGAAAACACTAACATTTGGAGTTTCTCAGGCATCTTTGCCGCAATCTGATCTACATCTTCAATGAATCCCATATCGAGCATGAGATCTGCTTCATCGATCACAAGCACTGGGGCTGTATAGACAAACAATGCCTTATCTTTCACCAGGTCATTAATCCGTCCCGGAGTACCCACCACAATATGAGGCTGATGCTTTAATTTCTCGATGGTTCTTTGCTTGTCCGTCCCACCAATAAAGCAGCGGGATACAATCTCACTGTCCTTCGTGATCTTAAGTACTTCCTGATAGATTTGTTGTGCCAACTCACGCGTTGGTGCAGTTATGACCGCTTGTACCTGTTGATTGGCTGCAGTTACCTTTTCAATGATCGGCAACAGGTATGAGTGGGTTTTTCCCGTTCCCGTTTGGGATTGACCGATCGCACTTTGACCTTTTAGGATCAGAGGGATCATTTTCTTCTGGATTTCAGTTGGTTCGTAGAAACCCAGTTCTTCTACAGCTTCATTAATGAATGACTGAAATCCGAATTGCAGAAATAAATTCTTCTTCATTGAGCACATCTCCTTTTATCGTCATATCCTTTTATTTACGCTGTCATCGGGATGGATGTCATAAGTCGTTCCCATCATCACCACAGATTTATATAAAATGTACAGATCACTTAATAAGTTGTCAGTGATTTTATTTTAACGTTAGCAAGCGTCATATTTAAAGAACATCTAATCATTATAATCAATTTTCAACAAAACATCTAGGTCAACCTGATATTATTTCAGATGATATTGTCACATTACCCTTTTTTATCCTATTGCATACTCTATTAAGACAACGAATTTATTCGAAGGAAGGAGGCTGTCAATATGCCACCTAGAAGAATGAGGAATCAAGGTCAGGATATGCGAAATCCTTTCGGAATGAGACAGCGTAGTGGCAACAGTTTCGGGTTGCAGCAACCTGACAGAAATAACTTGGGGATGAGACAGACACAACCCCCACCGTTTCAATTTGGAAGGCAAAATTCAAATCAAGGCTTTAATATGGGAATGAATCAAAGAGGAAGAAGCAGTGGCCAAGGCAAGGGCTTGCTGTCTAAGTTTCTGAAAAAAGGAGAAAACCGCAATGCAGGCGGAGGCGGTGGACTTCTCCAACAATTTACAAGAGGTGACTCCTCTGCCGATACAACGGGATTTGAACGTTCACCACAGGCATCAGGCGGGATCATTCAAACCCTTTTGAACCCGGGCAATGTCAATTCTTTTTTGTCTAATACTCAACAAATGTTGCAGACTGCCCAGCAATTAGGTCCGATGTTTCAACAATACGGCCCCATGGTCAAAAATATTCCCTCTCTGTGGAAGCTGTATCGTGGGTTAAAAGATATGTCTGCAGATGATGCGTCTGATGAAAAGACGGAGGACGTAAAAAGTGAAGAAGAGAACGATATCCCCGAAGCAGAAATACCGGTTAAGAAAAAAAAGAAAAAGAAACCCTCTACGGAAATCACTGACGAAGAAGAATGGGAAGAGGAGGCTCCGGTTAAATCAAGTTCAAAACCAAAACTCTATATCTAAAAGCCTTATCCCTAAAGGTAATGAATCACCTGACAGGGATTATTTTTTTGGCCAATAGTACGAATCCTCTTTTAATATGGACCGTTTAGCTCTGGCACCCAATGCTCCTTTAGAGGGTGAGGGGAACTGCGTAGACTCCTACGGAAAACCGGCGTGCCGAGACCCCCTTGCGGAGGCTCGGCCGAACGTGAGTGGAAACCGGAGCAGTTCCCCTCACCCTGCAGCACACACTCCTGTTAAGAGCCTTTTGATAAAAGCGAAGACCCTGGTCCCCCCCTCTATCCAGCCATTTATACTCCATTTAATATCGAACAAAAATATTCTTCCACCCCCTTCTCTTTGTCAGACTGACCTTTCTCCTTTATAATGAAGACAAAACCTTTTCTTATGTAGGAGGATATTCATAGATGGAAATTATTAAGATTACTCCGAGAGGCTATTGTTATGGTGTAGTAGATGCAATGGTCATTGCAAGAAACGCTGCATTGGACAAATCGCTACCTCGTCCAATTTATATCCTGGGTATGATCGTTCATAATAAGCATGTAACCGATGCATTTGAAGAAGACGGGATCATTACCCTCGATGGAAGTAATAGAAAAGAAATCATTGAGCAGGTAAATGAAGGAACGGTGATCTTCACCGCTCACGGCGTATCTCCTGAGGTGAAAGAAATTGCCAAGCAAAAAGGTCTTGTCACACTTGATGCAACATGTCCTGATGTCACAAAGACACATGACCTGATCCGCTCCAAAGAAGCTGAGGGCTATGATGTGATCTATATCGGGAAAAAGGGACATCCAGAGCCTGAGGGGGCAGTCGGGGTAGCACCTGAAATCGTTCACCTCGTTGAAACAGCCGAGGACGTTGAAAAGCTATCCATCGACAACGAAAAGATCATCGTGACGAACCAAACGACCATGAGTCAATGGGATGTACTCGATACTATGGATAAAGTAAAAGAAATGTACCCTCACGTTGAGTTGCACAAAGAAATCTGTCTGGCAACACAAGTACGACAGGAAGCAGTGGCGGAGCAGGCAGGAGATGCAGATGTCCTCATCGTCGTTGGCGACCCGAAAAGTAATAACTCAAATCGCCTCGCGCAAGTGTCGAAGGATATCGCAGGTACACCAGCCCACCGCATTTCAGACATTAGTGAACTGGACATTGAATGGATTAAAGATGCAAGCGTCGCAGCGGTCACAGCCGGTGCATCTACTCCAACGCCCATTGTCAAAGAAGTCATTAAATTTCTGGAAGCCTTTGATCCAAACGATGAATCCACCTGGACAAGGGAGCGCAATGTTCCATTAAATAAAATACTCCCGAAAGTACGGAAAGCGAAAATGGGAACGAAATAAATACAATAAAAGGCCCCTTACGATTACGCAAGGGGCCTTTCCATTTTTTACATATACGTGAAAGGATTTGTTTCCGCTTTGGATGCGAAGATATTAACAATATATCCTTTTTCCGAGCATCTTTTGGCAAGATGAGCAGCTACTCCCTCTTTCATCACTTTCTCGATATGATGACCTGCATCCACTACATTAAGTCCCATCATCATGGCGTCATGAGCGGTATGATAATAGATATCACCGGAAACAAACACATCCGCGCCCTGTCTTTTGGCTTTTCCGATGAACTTATTTCCATCCCCGCCGAGTACAGCTACTTTCTTCACCTTTGCTTCCCCGTCCCCGATCAATCTGATTCCGTCCATGCCAAATGTTTTCTTCACGATCAAAGCAAAGTCCTTGAGGCTCATTTCCTCTGCTAAATATCCTATTCTTCCCAGGCCAAGGGCAGGTAATTCATTTTCAAGTGAATAGATATCATAGGCGACCTCTTCATATGGATGATGGGTAAACATCGCTTTCAGTACTTTTTTCTCCAGGGAAACAGGATAAACCGTCTCCACCTTTTCTTCTGAGACCTCTTCAAGAGCGCCTTGCTTCCCTATGTGGGGGTTTGCACCTTCTTGAGGCAGGAATCTGCCCCGTCCTTCGGTTGAGAAGCTGCAATGGGAATAATCCCCTATATGTCCTGCTCCAGCTTTACCTAAAGCCGTACGTAGTTCCTCTGCATTCTCTTTCGGCACATATACCGCCAATTTACGGAGATCCTCTTGATAGGTAGGAACAAGTACTGAGGGATCCTGTAACTGAAGCATATCAGCAAGCAGGTCATTCACACCCCCTACCGCCACATCCAGATTGGTATGTGCAGCATACACTGCAATATCATGCTTGATGAGCTTTTCAATCATCCGTCCTTGATACGAGTCCGTTTGCAATGATTTTAATGGCCGAAATAATGGCGGGTGATGGGCAATAATGAGTTTGACATTATTCTTGATGGCTTCATCTACAACATTTTCAAGAACATCTAAGGTAATCATTACATTTTCAACTTTTTCATTCAGCCTGCCGATTTGAAGTCCGATCGGATCTCCCTCTTCGGCCAGGTATTTCGGTGAGAATTCCTCAAATAGCTGAATAATTTCATGACCGTTCACTGTTTTCATAGGATAAGGACCTCCTCTACCATGTTTATTTTATGAATGAGCTCAGATTTCCTAGCTTCTAACGCTTCTGTCTTCTCTGCTTTTTCCATGTTATTCACGATATTCTTCCATTGACGAAGCTCCTGATTCCATTTTTTAATGAATGCATCGTTTTGATTTTTCATCAAGAATGGTCCGAGGAGCAGTTCTTTTTCAAGTTCCTTGGAATAGTGAATCTTCGGATTGCCTTTTTCCGCAATTAAAATTTCGTAAAGTTTTTCATCTTCTTCGAGAATTTCTTCTCCGATCAAGTCCCACTCATTGTCCATCAGCCACGTGCGTATTGATATTGCACTCACATTAGGCTGAAGGATCAACCTTGTTTTGTCAGTAAGTTTGTCCTTACCTGCTTCCAAAATCGAGGCAATCAGTGTACCTCCCATTCCGGCAATCGTAATGCAATCTACTTCTCCCGGAGCTGCTATGACTTCTAAGCCATTTCCAAACCTTACTTCTATCTCCCGGGTTAACCCGGCATCTTCTACTTGTTTTTTTGCAGAAAGGTAAGGACCTTTCACCACTTCTCCGGCGATGGCTGAGGATGCAATGCCTTTATTGACCGCATAGCATGGAAGGTAGGCATGATCTGAGCCGATATCTGCAATCTTTGATTGTTCCGGTATGTATGACACAACTGTTTCAAGTCGTTTTGATAAATGTTGAATATTCATTCGTTCACCTTTACTCATTTTTATTGGAATTCTAATATGATACCCATTCTAACCAACTTTTCAATATAAAAAAAGCCCTTTGTCAAAAGACAAAGAACCTTTTTTAATCAATCATTATTTTAGTGATTTGATCCAGTCTGCCATTGCATCTAGATTTTCATCCTCTACAAGACCAGCCGGCATGATGCCTCCACCATTTTTGATTCTATCCTTGATCTCGTCTTTAGACAGCTTCGTTCCTTTAAGAGCAGGACCCGCGCCACCTTCATAATTACCACCATGACAAGATACACAAGATTCCTTGTACTTAGCTTCCGGATCGAACTCCCCGCTTGAAGCCTCTTCACCTTCTTTACCAGCAGTCTCACCATGCTTTTCTTCCTTCGCTTTTTCATCAGCATTGTTAAGGCCTTCAATCGATAAGAAGAAAACAAGACCAATTCCAAGAGCCATAATAAGTACGAACGGAATGATTGGATTACGATTCATGATTTTAACCTCCTTTATGTACAACATCCAAAAAATAGTGCTCTTTTTTCAACACTTTATATTTTACTGTAAAAAGCGACAAAGTAAAAGTACTATCAATTAACTTTTCCATCTTTCTCACAAATTAGACACATTTTCTTCTATTTTCCTTACTTCCATACTCTCTTCTATCAATTAGGTCCTGAAGTAGAAAAAAGAGAGGAGCTCTATCAGCCTTCAGAGGGGCCAATAGAGCTCACTAATCACCATATAGGCCTCTTCACCCTATTGGCACCCGATCAACCTTGAAATGACCATTCTCTGAACCTCTGATGTCCCTTCTCCGATTTCAAGAAGCTTTGCATCCCGTAAGTAGCGCTCAACATGGTACTCTTTCATGTAACCGTATCCGCCATGGATCTGAATTGCTTCGTCTGCCACTTCCATACTGATTTCAGATGCGTAAAGCTTACACATAGAAGCTTCTTTAGAGAATGGTCTTCCCTGGTCTTTCAACCAGGCTGCTTTATGAACCATATTCCTTGCAAGTTCAATCTTCATCGCCATGTCTGCAAGCTTAAATTGGGTGACTTGAAATTGCGATAACGTTTTACCGAATTGTTTTCTTTCTTTCGAATATTGAAGCGCCTTGTCAAAAGCAGCCTGAGCCACTCCGACAGCCATGGCCCCGATTCCGATTCTTCCCCCGTCCAGGGTTACAAGGAACTGTTTGAAACCTTCTCCCTCTTTCCCTAACAGGTTTTCTTTCGGCACTTCCACATCTTCAAGTACCAATTCTGTTGTATTGGAGGAATGAAGACCCATCTTTTCATAATTATCAATGACCTTGAAGCCATTTGCTTTAGTCGGGACGATGATCGCACTTATCTCTTTATTCCCGTTACTTCTGCCTGTAATCGCGGTTAATGCCAGATGATTGGCATAACTTGCATTGGTTATATAACACTTGTTCCCATTGATGACCCATTTATCCCCTTTATCTTCAGCAGTGGTCTGGGTTCCGCCTGCATCTGAACCAGCGTTAGGTTCAGTCAGGCCGAATGCTCCAAATGATTCCCCTGTACATATCGGCGTTAGGTATTCCTGTTTCTGTTCGTGTGTACCAAATAAATTTATCGGGGCCCCTCCCAATGAAATATGGGCAGAATACGTGATCCCCGTAGAGGCACATGCACGGCTAAGCTCTTCTGTTACAATGGCGAAACTTACAGTATCCGCCCCGGCCCCACCATATTCTTCCGGAAAGGGAAGCCCCATCATTCCCAGGTCAGAAAGCTTTTTGAAAATTTCTTTAGGAAATTCCTTTGTGCGGTCCCGGTCCAACGCACCAGGTGCCACCTCTTCTTCAGCGAACTCCCTAATCGTCTTTTTAATCATTGCTTGCTCTTGTGTTAAGTCGAAATTCATCCTTATCCCCCTTGTCTAACTTTGATGACTGAAAGCCCTAGACATCTCGAGTAAATAATAGCGCTTTCAAGCATAGTCACACGACTCTATGAATACGCTCTCATTCCTATTATAAGAGGGAATAGTTAATTTTCTCAACTTTAAAAAACTTTTAAATTTTCAGAAGTTATAGCAGTATACAAATAATAATAAGCATCGCTCCAACCGATCCAGCCAGGGAGAAATAGATCAGCCTCCACTTCAACCCAACACCGACCCAAAGAAAACAGTTCAGAAATAGGGTTATGTATAATTCCAAAGAACTCCCTTTAAATACCTTTTCTGTTATATCTATGGATGAAAGAAGCAGGATGCATGCTGCCGAAGTGTAGTGAAGAAGAGGAGAAAATTGTTTCTTAGTATAATAAATTCCTACACCCAATAATAATCCGACAAAACTTGCCAAAATCGCTGTTTGCAAAACGATTGACAATTCAGTAAAATAAATGACAAATAATGAAATTACCAATATGAATATCACAATAAAAAAGTCTTTAAACAGGATTTTCCTGTGCGAATTCACCGGCTTTCTGTCATCGATTGCTGCTCCACCTGTATATAATGCAAGAAGGTAGTCACAATATTGTTCCGGTAGCAACTTGTTCTTCTTCCAGAATTGAATTTCACTGATGATCATTTCTGTTTTTGAATCCTTTATAAACCTGGTCATTTTTGTCACACCTTCTATAGTTGAATCTTTAGCTGTATTCGGCAGGGCTATTGAAAAACCCTTTAAATTGAACAAAAAAAACCACCCCTATGCACAATAGAGGCAGTTTAAGGCAGTTTAAGGCAGTTCTATTCCAAAAAGTCTTTTAAGCGTTTGCTTCTGCTTGGATGGCGTAGTTTTCTAAGAGCTTTCGCTTCTATCTGACGGATACGTTCCCGGGTAACACCGAACACCTTACCCACTTCTTCAAGTGTACGGGTTCTGCCGTCATCCAGACCAAAGCGTAACCTGAGGACATTCTCTTCACGATCTGTAAGAGTATCCAAAACATCTTCAAGCTGTTCCTTCAACAGTTCATAAGCTGCATGTTCCGAAGGGGATTGAGCTTCTGCATCCTCAATAAAGTCTCCAAGATGAGAATCATCTTCTTCGCCAATTGGCGTTTCAAGAGATACAGGTTCTTGAGCGATCTTGAGTATTTCCCGGACCTTTTCAGGTGTCAAATCCATTTCTTCAGCAATTTCTTCCGGTGCTGGTTCTCGACCCAAATCCTGAAGTAATTGTCTTTGTACCCTAATCAGTTTATTAATGGTTTCAACCATATGAACCGGGATACGAATCGTTCTTGCCTGGTCGGCAATGGCACGGGTGATGGCTTGACGAATCCACCAAGTAGCATACGTACTGAATTTATATCCTTTACGATAATCAAATTTTTCCACTGCTTTAATGAGACCCATGTTTCCTTCTTGAATAAGGTCTAAAAACAGCATACCGCGACCGACATATCGTTTTGCGATACTGACAACAAGTCTCAGGTTCGCTTCGGCAAGACGACGCTTCGCTTCCTCATCGCCATCTTCAATTCGCTTGGCAAGATTAATCTCTTCCTCGGCAGATAAAAGATCGACTCTCCCGATTTCTTTCAAATACATACGAACCGGATCATTTATTTTAACGCCGGGAGGAACGCTTAAATCATTCAGATTAAACTCTTCTTCCTCTTCTTTCTCTAACTCAGTTGCATTTGGATCATCATCTTCATCATTTTCATTCACGATTTCTACACCTTGCTCACCTAAGTGTTCGTAAAATTCATCCATTTGATCGGAATCCAATTCGAACCCTGATAACTTGTCGGCAATATCTTCGTATGTGAGGACTCCTCTTTTCTTACCTTGGTTAACTAAAAATTCTTTCACCTGATCAACTGTTAATTCTGAAGCTATTTGTTTGGAACGCGCTGACTTTTCAGCCATTTGTTCCCCTCCTTCCAACATCCTTACAAAACTTTATAGAGACTTACGCAGCTGTAAGATTTCCATTGCTATTTGTGCTTCTTGTCGATAATCCTTTAATCTTTCCGCTTCTTTTCTTTCCACTTCTTTTTCCTTTATTCTCAACATCTTTTGATGTTTTAACACCTGATTAACATAATCCGCCAATTCCTGATCCGTACTTTCTTCGCTAATAGACATCATTTCGATGTCCGTCACGATCCTTCTAAGCCTTTCATCAGGAAGGTATCCGAGAAACGTACTGGCACTTGGAGGCATACCCTCTTCATAATAACCCAATAAATAAGTAATAATAGCCTGGTGCTCATCAATATTAAGGTTCGTGCCTGCAAGCCATTCCTGAACTTTATAAGCGATATTTGGATCTTTCAGCATGTATGCAATCAATCTTCGTTCAGCGGTTTGGTATGCCGGCAATAATTTTGACTGGGAGTGCCGCTTAAAATTCCCTTGCATGCCGACCTGTTTAGGATTAGATACGCGTTTTTCAGGACCTCCTAATTCAGATAACTGCTGTTGAAGTGCCTCTAAGGATAAATCGAACTCGTCAGCTAAATACCGTAAATAATAGTCCTTTTCAACCGCATTACTCAATTGAGTAATTTCCTTAAGTATGTCTTCTATATACTTAAGCCGATTTCCTTCATCATTTAAATTTTTATTTAGCTTATAGTACCGAAGCTTAAACGCCATGAACGTCAAGCTTGCCCCTATTACATCCTGTTGAAACCTGTCTGCACCAAATTTGGTGATGTAGTCATCAGGGTCTAATTGTTCTGGTATTGTAGCTACGCGGATATCCAACTGATGTTTATGAAGAAGCTTACCGGCCCTGAATGCCGCTTCCACTCCGGCAGAATCACCGTCATAACATATGATAATGGATTCAGTCAGTCGTTTTAACAGGCCAATTTGCTGTTCAGTCAACGAGGTACCCATGGTGGCTACTCCGTTTTCCACACCGGCTCCGCTTGCTGAGATTACGTCGGCAAATCCTTCAAATAATATCGCCTGTTGTTTTCTTCTTATCATTGATCGTGCATCGTGATAATGATATAGAATGCTGCTTTTATTAAAAATCTTTGTTTCAGGACTGTTTAAGTATTTAGGTTCGTCATTCGCATCAATGGTCCTGCCTGAGAAAGCAACGGTGTGACCCTTTGCATCCACTATCGGAAACATGATTCGTCCCCTGAAACGATCGAGGAAGGAATCGTCCCTTTCCCTTCTTACGAGCAGACCTGCTGCCTCCATCAGTTCCAGGGAGTAGCCACGCTTCTCGAGAAACTTAACCGTGAAATCCCAACTTGGGAGCGACCATCCGATCTGGAACTTTGTGATACTCTCAGTTGTAAAGCCCCTTGCTAATAAGTATTCCAGTGCTTCCTGGCCTTCCTTTGTATTTAAAAGGAGATGATGGTAAAATTTACTTAATAGGGAATGGGCTTCCATCATTTGCTTCTCATCCTCTTGAGGAGGAAGCGATTGATCTGATGAAGGAGATTGAATGGAAATTTCCTCGCCTACTTTTGCTCCAAGCTTTTGAGCCGCTTCGAGGAAACTCAGACCATCTACATCCATGAGAAACGTATATGCATTTCCTCCCGCCCCGCATCCAAAGCAGTGAAATATCTGTTTGTCTGGGGAAACAGAAAAAGATGGAGTATTTTCTCCATGGAACGGACACAAACCGAAATAATTTCGTCCCTGCTTTTTCAGCTGTACATAGTCACTGACAACATCCACGATATCGGTTGATGACAAAATTTTGTTTAACGTATCTTCAGGGATTCTTTCAGACATATTTTATCACCTGTTTTTATTAACCCTCTTAATCCATTCTGTACTTATTACGATTCTCCTGCAATTTCCGACAAGATTTTATCGAAGGACGTACAGAATGCTTCTCTGTCTTCATTTGTAAAAGGTTTAGGACCTTTACCATAATTACCTTTCTTGCGTTCTTTTGCTGCAAGATACCGATAATCCAGTGCGGTGACAATACTCTCTTCCCTGTAGGCTTTTCCCCTGGGAGAGATGGCATAAACTTTTTTCGGTAATACCAGACTTGCAAGTCCTATGTCCTGCGTCACCAGTACATCCTTTGCCTTTACGTGGTTCATGATGTACAAATCTGCCGCTTCTTTCGAACTATCCACATATACCCATTCACCTTCGTCAGGCGTATTCTTTCTGTGGGCATTGGATGCAACAAAAATGACCCGGAAACCATAACCTCTTATTATTTTAATGATTTCCTGTTTCACCGGGCAGGCATCTGCATCTACATATACGGTATGGTTATGTTCGCTAATACTAACTATTCTACATCACTCCGTATTATCCTTCTCTCTTTCTTAACTTTCCTAGAGATTTGATTAAAATTGTCGAATTTTAATTCAGACGAGACTTGACATATCACAATAATTAGTTTATTCCTTAAGAGTTTAGTCTAAACCTATTTTAAATATTTTTATCACAATTTTTTATTATAGTATAATCGGACAAGTTTGACCACTATAAAAACTTAATTCCTTCAAGGTTTTTGTTCATGGTGTGAAATTCATGAAACTTTGTTGGAAGATGTAGCGAGTGGTGGTTGATTTCCGCTCCAGGTGCTCGCTTTCCGCGGGGCTGGAAGTGAGCTCCTCGGGCTTTTGCCCTGTGGGGTCTCACCTGTCCAGCGTTTCCCGCAGGAGTCGAGCACCTTCCGCTCCAATCAACTTTCGAAGGATAAGTTTTCACTAAAACTAAAGAGATTGTCAAAACCAACCCATCATTCTCCAGAGGCAGATGATATCGATTTTAAATTTTGCTAAAAGTTCTGGTGTGTGAAAACGGCCTAAATAAAAGATGATTCCTCCGTTTTTCAGGGGGAATCATCTTTTTATGTACACGGTCATTCAATTGACCGATCAATCATTGGATTTTTGGTAAATATTTGTAATAACATTGGCTGTTTCTTCGACGGCTTTGTTGGTTACGTCGATGACGTGACATCCGATGCGGTCCGTGATTTTTTCAAAATACTTCAGTTCATCTTCTATACGTTTTATATTCGCGTAGCTCGCCTGATCATTCAGTCCGAGAGACTTTAATCTTTCCCTACGAATCGTATTCAGCTTTTCAGGGCTGATTTTTAACCCGAAGCATTTCTTGGGTGAAACCATAAATAATTCCTCCGGGGGGTCTACTTCCGGTACAAGTGGTACATTCGCCACTTTGATCCTTTTCAGTGCCAGGTATTGCGACAGAGGCGTTTTTGATGTTCTGGACACTCCGACAAGTACAATATCCGCCCTGAGGATGCCCCGCGGATCACGCCCATCATCATATTTGACGGCAAATTCAATGGCTTCTACTTTCTTGAAGTAGTCGTCATCAAGCTTTCTGACCGTCCCGGGTTCAAACAACGGTTCCCTTTGGTAGGAAGATTGAAATTTGTCCATTAATGGACCGATGATATCAAATGCATAGAGCTCTTCCTTTTCAGATTGTTCTTTAATATACGCGCGCATATCCGGTTTTACAAGGGTGTATACAATCAAACCCTGGTTCAGTTTCGCTAAGGAGATCACTTCATCGATATGTTCAAGATCCTCAACATACGGAAAGCGTTTAATGACCGTATTGGAACCATTGAATTGGCTTATCGCAGCTTTTGTGACTAATTCAGCAGTTTCACCCACCGAGTCGGATACAACATAGATGATCGGTTCTTTCACGATCGTTCACCACCTTCTAATATTCATCTGCCAACGCAACAAATGCCTTTGTGATATTGGTCTTTGTAATTCTGCCTATGACTTCTAAATCGCCGTTTTCAGTCTTTTTGATGACGGGGACAGAGTCAATTTGCTTATGAATCAGGTCTTTCGCTACTCCAATCAACTGGTCATCTTTTTCACAGACTGTAATATTCGGCATTCTCGTCATAATGATATTCACAGGCAACGTACTGAGTTCCTGCTTCCCAATACTTGCTCTAAGAAGATCCTTACGGGAGAGGACCCCCACTAAGTATGTATTGGCATCCACTACAAACAACGTTCCCACATCTTCCAGAAACATCGTCACAATGGCATCATACACAGAAACATTTTCATTTACTACAACGGGAATCGATTGATAATCTTTGACGAATATTTTGTTCAGGTTTTCAGTCAGCAGCTGCGTCCCTGTTTTCCCTGTATAGAAATACCCTACCCTTGGACGTGCATCTAGATATCCTGCCATGGTCAAGATAGCCAGGTCCGGCCTTAGAGTCGCTCTAGTTAAGTTTAATCGATCAGCTATCTGTTCTCCAGTGATAGGTCCATTATCTTTTACAATTTGCAAAATATGTTCTTGACGCTTATTAAGTTCGATTGTTACTCACCACCTAACGGTCAGACAATTTATGTTATACTTTATATTAAATATTATATACTATTTAACCAAAATGAAAAGAGCATATTATCATCCATTTGTGACAACCTATAGTTAAAATTTCACTTTACAAAGAGTATCTTTTTTTTAGCCAAACTTCAAATTTTTCCCCTTACCTTCACCAGTAGTTGTTTTTTATTCTTTATCATGATAAAATGTCTTCATTCTTATAACCAACATTGCTATGAAGGATCAATAAGTACTTGCTGCACGAAAAGCGACTGGGGACAGTGAAAGCCCAGATAGCAGGGAAACGGCAATCCTGAGCTATTAACCGTTAAAAGTGGGTATGCATTTAAGTATACCAACTAGGGTGGAACCGCGAGTATCAAGCTCGTCCCTAGGCCTTTCGCGCCTAAGGACGAGCTTTTTTATTTACATAAAACGAAAAGGAGTGACTGAAATGTCAATGGAACAAGTAGTCAATTTAGCAAAGCACCGGGGGTTTGTCTTTCCTGGTTCTGAAATCTACGGAGGACTTGCCAACACATGGGATTATGGCCCCCTTGGTGTAGAGTTGAAAAACAATATTAAAAAAGCATGGTGGAAAAAATTCGTTCAGGAATCCCCTTATAATGTTGGCCTTGATGCAAGTATTCTGATGAATCCCCAAACATGGGTAGCTTCTGGTCACGTAGGAAATTTCAATGACCCAATGATCGACTGTAAACAATGTAAAACACGCCACCGGGCAGATAAAATCATTGAAAATGCCCTTGAAGAAAAAGGCATTGAAATGATCGTCGACGGTCTTTCATTCGAGAAGATGGAAGAAATTATCAAAGAGCATGATATCGCTTGTCCTGATTGTGGAAGCCATGATTTCACCGATATACGCCAATTTGATCTAATGTTCAAAACCCATCAAGGTGTTACGGAATCTTCTACCAATGAAATTTATTTACGTCCTGAAACAGCTCAAGGAATTTTTGTTAACTTCAAAAATGTACAACGCTCTATGCGTAAAAAAATGCCATTTGGTATTGCTCAAGTCGGAAAAAGCTTTCGAAATGAAATCACCCCTGGTAACTTTACATTCCGCACACGTGAATTCGAACAAATGGAACTGGAATTCTTCTGTAAACCTGGAGAAGACCTGGAGTGGTTCTCTTACTGGCGTGAATTCTGTAAGAATTGGTTATTGAACCTTGGGATGAGCGAAGACAACATGAGATTACGCGATCATGATGAGGATGAATTATCACACTACAGCAATGCAACAACGGATATCGAATACAAATTCCCGTTCGGATGGGGAGAGCTTTGGGGTGTGGCCGATCGTACAGACTTTGACCTGAAGCGTCATATGGAACATTCGAATGAGGACTTCCACTACATGGATCCTCAAACGAACGAAAAATATGTTCCATACTGTATCGAGCCTTCCCTGGGAGCAGACCGTGTAACCCTTGCGTTCCTTTGTGATGCTTTCGAAGAAGAGGAACTTGAAAATGATTCACGCACAGTGTTACGTTTTCACCCGGCTCTTGCTCCGTTTAAAGCGGCCGTTCTTCCACTTTCGAAGAAACTTTCTGACGATGCATTTAAAGTGTATGAAGAGCTTTCTCAAGATCTTATGATCGATTTCGACGAAACGGCATCCATCGGTAAACGTTACCGCCGTCAAGACGAAATCGGGACACCATACTGTATCACATTCGATTTTGATTCTGTAGAAGATGGTCAAGTAACCGTTCGAGACCGTGACACAATGGATCAAGTCAGAATGCCAATCAGTGAAGTTAAAGCGTTCTTGCAAGAGAAAATTAAATTTTAATCACCTAAAGCGCAGGCGGCTCGCCAAGTGGCGACAAGCATAAGACGGCCCTGCCGGAAAGGCGTTCTTTGCCTTTTTGGCAGGGTTGACTTATGACCTCGAGCCTCTAGCTGCCGGAGCTAGCAGACACCTAAAGCGCAGGCGGCTCGCCCAGAGGCGACAAGCATAAGACGGCCCTGCCGGAAAGGCGTTCTTTGCCTTTTTGGCAGGGTTGACTTATGACCTCGAGCCTCTAGCCGCCGGAGCTAGCAGACACCTAAAGCGCAGGCGGCTTGCCAAGTGGCGGCAGTATAAATAGAAATCCCTGAAGGAGTTTTTTATCTTTGGGAATTTTTCACAAAAAAAACTAAACCAATTACCCATCACACAATAGCAGACAAAAAAATGGCCCATTCACACACGTGAATGGGCCATTCTATATCACAAGCAGCATATATAATACTAGAATAAGTCCTTAAGGTTATCCATTTGGTCTAAAAACCGTCTGGATTTTAATGTAAGACCTGAGTTTTCATCGTAATAAGTCCTGATTACCCGCTTTAATTGATGTTTTGTTTCATCTTTTACCGATATATTCCCCAATCGATTGAGATCAAAATAGTAAAATACCCTGAGAAGCTTCACGGTACCTTGCGATATCGGTAAATGATGAGGATCTTCACTTAGACAGCGATGACAGATAAATCCATTTTCTTTAAATGAAAAGGCAAATTCACCATCGGACTCCCCGCAAACCGCACATCCATTCAAAGTAGGATACAACCCTAATACAGGGAGCATCTTCATTTCAAAAATGTGCATAAGAATTTCCGGATCATAGTCTTCATTGAGGTAGTGAAGAGTCTTGTATAGCAATTCGAACAGGAAGGGGTTCGGCTTGCGGTCCTCAGTCGCTTTATCAAGGAGGTCTACGATATATGTGGCATAAGCTGTCTTAAACAAATCTTCCCTCACATGTCTCAGGGACTCAGCCATCTCTCCCTGTTGAAGAGTACCCAGTCCGCTTCCTTTAATAAAAAGGAAATAACCATATGTAAACAATTGTGAAATGGCGGATAGACGGCTATTAGGTTTCTTTGCCCCTCTAGCCATCAATCCAATCTTTCCGAATTCCCTTGAATATATGGTAACAATTTTGTTTGACTCACCGTAATGATTGGTTCGAATGACAATCCCTTCACACTTCTGTAGCATATAGCCACCTCCCGATATCAATCCTTCCGGGTGATGACAAACTTATCACGTTAAAGGAAAATCTACTTCCGCAGTTTCTTCTTCGAAACTGTAAGGATCTTCAAACGTCTCCTTTTCAAGCTCTTTAAAAAGGAGATAGGTGTCTATACTTCCTGTCTGCGAAAAAAATTTCCATGTTAAGTCTAACATAAAAAACCCACCTTTCTGGATTTAAACTAGCAAGACTTCATAAGCTTTCTTGTGATTAGAATGAGCATTTTCTCTCTAAAACATGTGGCCTAAATATTGTTAATTACAGTATCAATATTCGTCGTCGCTGAAGCCGAAGTCTCGAAGGTTGGAAGATCGGTTTCGCCAATCCTTCTGAACCTTCACCCATAGTTCAAGATAAACCTTTGATCCCAATAGGTTCTCGATGTCTACACGGGAGCGCTTTCCAACTTCCTTGAGCATGGATCCCTTCTTACCGATCACAATTCCCTTTTGGGAATCCCTCTCCACAATGATGGTGGCGATTACGTCAATAAGGTCCTTCTCTTCTTTTCTCTCCATCTTATCGATCATGACAGCAATACTGTGCGGAATCTCTTCCCTGGTCAAATGCAGGACCTTTTCACGGATCAGTTCTGAAACGATGAAGCGTTCAGGATGATCGGTAATCTGATCAGCAGGATAAAATTGAGGTCCTTCAGGTAGTTGATCCTTCAGTAACTGCAAGAGTTGGTCCACGTTATTTCCTTCCAGTGCTGAAATCGGAACAGTGGCCGCGAATGGAAAAAGGTCATTATATTGTTGAATCATCGGGAGGAGGGCATCAGGATGGATCTGGTCAATCTTATTTAGAATAAGGTAGACCGGTGTTTTAACACCTTTCAATTTCTCTATGATGAAGTGATCCCCTTTTCCCAATCCTTCTTCGACATTCACCATGAACAATATGACGTCCACTTCTTTTAAAGTGTTCTGAGCAATCTTCATCATGAAGTCTCCCAGTTTATGTTTCGGTTTGTGAATTCCAGGAGTATCGATGAATATCATTTGGGCATCATCTGTTGTGTAAACTCCCTGAACTTTGTTTCGTGTTGTTTGAGGCTTATCACTCATGATGGCGATCTTTTGACCGATGACCCTGTTCAAGAAAGTGGATTTCCCGACGTTCGGTCGTCCGATTATGGAGATAAAGCCTGATTTGTATTCTGTATTACTGCCTATATTACTCATTTAAATCCTCCGGTGAAAAAGCTCCTGGTAACAGTTCTGCTACGGTTAACTCTTCTACATCGCCTTGAAGATTCGTCAGGACGACTTTCATTTCTTTCGGACATAATTCTGAAATGACTTGTCGGCAAGCTCCACATGGTGGAACAGGTCTTGCTGTGTCCGCAACAACCGCAATCATCGAATAGTCTGTATCGCCTTCAGAATAAGCCTTAAATAAAGCGGTCCGTTCAGCACAGTTACACATGCTGTAGGCTGCATTTTCAATGTTACAACCGTGATAAACTTTACCGTCCTTTGACAGAAGAGCCGCTCCCACCTTGAACTTACTATAGGGTACGTATGCTTTTTCTCTCGCTAGTTTGGCCTCTTGTATCAATTGTTCTGCATTCATTAATTGAACTCTCCTTTTAACCCTTACATATTCATTTTACTACAGTTTTCATAAAAGAAAATGGGCTGTTATCATTTTGTAATAAAATAGTTAGATAATTCAAACTATTTATCCATTTTGTTCTTTGCTCCACTTATTCTATACAAGTATAAGAACGTTTTCAAATGAATTAAAGGCTGCAGGAAAGAAATCACTTAATTTCTCCTCTGCAGCCTTAATTTTACTGTATCATAATATCTTTTTAGATCAGAGGATCAAATCCAAAAGCTTTGGAAAAAAGATGATAGTTCCTACTATCGCAGTACAAATTGCGAAGAGGAGCACTGAAGCTGAAGCCAGATCCTTCGCAGCCTTCGCAAGGGGATGATAGTCTTCAGCTGAAAGATCGACTGTCTTTTCAATTGCTGTATTCATCGTTTCAAGAGCAAGGACAGAAAAGACAAGAATGATCAGTATGATCCATTCCATGGCCGATACACTAAGCACACCGGCAAGGAAGAATACGACTATTCCAACACATGAATGAATTCTGAAATTCTGTTCCGTTGCCCAAACAGACTTCATCCCTTCCGTTGCATATCCAAAGGATTTTAAGAACCGGAATAAGCCGAACTTAGTCCCTTTTGAGTCCATATTCATCTAAAATGTCCTTTTGTCTCTTGAACATCCTCTTTTCTTCTTCTTCCTCCATATGGTCATATCCCAATAAATGAAGGAATCCGTGAAGGGCAAGAAATCCAAGCTCACGTGCGATGGAATGATTATATTCTTCCGCCTGTTCTTTCGTCCGATCAATGGAAATGATGATATCTCCAAGGACGCGGGGAATCTCTCCCCCGATTATTTCTATCTCGTCTTCACCAAGTTCTTCAAGGGCAAATGAGATTACATCTGTCGGCTGATCCTTATCACGATATTCCCGGTTAATTTCCCGGATTCGATCATCTGTCACAAAGGTAACGGACACTTCGCTTTCATCCTCTACCCCTTCTTTTTCTGCTGCAAAGTTCAGGATCTTATGAACCAGACTTTTTTGTTCATCGGATAATGTTTCTGTTTCGTCAATAAAGTCGATCAATAATGTCATGCTTCTTCTCCTTTTGCTTGAAGTTCCGGATACTCGATTCTCGGATGGAAGATTCCATTCAACGTCTCACATAGAGATCTTTTCACTGTCTCTAATTGTTTCAAAGATATTTCACATTCGTTGAACTGACCATCCTGCAGGCGGTCCTGTACAATCGAATGGACAAGCTGCTTAATTTCTGTCTGAGTGGGAGATTTCTTCGACCTGACTGCCGCTTCTACGCTATCCGCAATGCTGATAACGGCCGCTTCCCTCGTCTGTGGTTTAGGTCCCGGATAACGATATTCTTCTTCTTTAACATCTTTCCCTTGTTCCTTCGCCTTATAATAGAAAAATTTCAGCAAAGTCGTTCCGTGATGCTGCTCGGCGATGTCTACAATTTCTTTTGGCAGTTTATGTTTCCTGAGCATCTCTGCACCATCTGAAGCATGACTTATAATAACATCCCTGCTTGTTTCAGGCGAGACCCGGTCATGGGGATTTCCCATATTAAGCTGATTTTCGATAAAAAAGTGCGGGCGTCTTGACTTTCCAACATCATGATAATAGCATCCGACCCTTGCCAATAATCCATTTGCCCCTATGGATTCACACGCTGCTTCTGCAAGGTTCGCTACCATTACGCTATGATAGTACGTCCCCGGGGCGTCGGTCAGCAATTTCTTCAACAAGGGCTGTGTAGGACTTGAAAGCTCCACCAGCCTCATAGAGGACAGGATACCGAAACCTGCTTCAAAGAACGGCAGGAAACCAATTGTCAGTATGGAGGAACTAATCCCTGATACGAGGGCAAAAACAATATAATACACATATTCACTATTTGAATATGACGTACCGCTTAATAAAATCAAAAATCCAAGAATCAGGATATTAACGAGTGCAACGTAAATTCCCGCCCTTAAAATATTCGAGCGTTGATTACGGCTCACCAGGAATAGAATCCCTGAAACGCCGCTGAATAATGTGTAAATCGCAATTTCGATATCAATGGATCCAGAGAACCGTTGATGAAATATGATACTCGAACAGGCAGAAAGGATAAATACCATCATCATCGCAATCCGTTCATTCAAGAGGATCCTCAATATCATCCCGGTGAACGCTGCCGGGAATATAAAGGCGATATCATTGATTTCCAGTTGTTCTATCAGCCCTACAATCTTCATGATCAAGAGTGATATCACAAATACAATACTAGTCAAAATCAAATAATTTTGCTTACGTTCCTCTGTTACTTCAAGTGAGTAGAAGAAATAATACAATGAACTGATCACAACAAGAACAAAGAGACCAAGTCCCACATAAGGCCTGAAGGAAAACGTATTTTCCACCATTCCCAAAGACTTCAGGATACTGTATTTTTTAGGGGTGATCAGCTCTCCGTCTTCAACAATGACCCCCCCTTCGATGATTTCTACCTTTTCAACGTTTGCTTCGGCTAGCTTCTTTAACTCATCCGTCTTTTCAGCATCGTAGAATAGTGTAGGCTCTAAGGCCACTTTTCCTAATTTGACGGCAGCAGTGGATAAATCACCTTTAAATGAATAGTTAGTGATCCGTTGTTCTAAATTTAATTTCGCTTCATTTATATCTTCTTCTTTCACACCATTTTCCATGATGATTTTCAACTGTGTGGAAACGATGGTCTCTACCCGTGACAAGTCATCCTCATTCGCCTCCAGAAGCGTCTTTAATATGTCATCACTCAAGCTGTTGGTGACATTATTATTTTTATCCTTTGGCAATTTGGCTTTCAAGAGCTTCAACTGCTCATTACTATCTGGGATTGATGGCGGTTTTAGATCTTCTTCTTCCCCAGGCTGCTGTTTCGACTCATTTTTCACTTCATTTACACTTTCCATCAGAGAGTGCAGCAGTGAATTGGAGTTGTCGATTGCTCCTTCCTTCGGGGTATATACGTTCGCCACTTCTGCCTTTGCTTCTTCCTTCTTCTTGGCAGTGGCCTCCTCATCGACAAATTTCTTTGGAGCCCTTATCGTTGTGGGGGCATCTTCATATAAATTTATATCAAGGGTCTTCGGTTTCACATTTCCATAAAGTACACCGAAAACAATGATGCCAAGCAGCACAAATAAGAGATTGGTAAATAATCGGTAGCTGAGAAAGCTCCTTATCTTGAGTAGAAATGGGTGAGTTTGCATAAAGAACCCCCTGTTATGTATAGACAATTTCAAATGGCATATTCAAAACCTTTTTGTAATTATGTAAAATGATAACAGTTTTTGACTTATTTATCTATGTATAGCCCAATAAAAAAAGATTGATCCAGGCACATGCCGGGTCATGAAATGGCAGCATGTAACGATAGGATCAATCTCTTTTTGTCTATTTTTCAATTGTTTCATAGGCATCGATAATTTTCGCGACCAACGGATGACGGACTACATCAGCCTGGTCGAGATAAATGAATGATACTCCTTTAACATCTTTTAATATACGTTCAGAAGAAATCAATCCCGACTCACTTCCCCTTGGCAAATCCACTTGAGAGCGGTCTCCTGTGATGATCATCTTTGAATCGAAGCCAAGTCTGGTTAAGAACATTTTCATTTGGGCTTTGGTTGTATTTTGAGCCTCATCCAGAATAACAAACGCATCATCCAGTGTACGGCCCCTCATATACGCAAGGGGAGCTATTTCAATGGTACCCCTCTCTATGAGGCGGGCTGTATGCTCAGCTCCCAATACATCATGCAGGGCGTCATAAAGGGGTCGGAGATAAGGATCCACCTTCTCCTTTAAGTCACCAGGCAAAAAACCCAGACTCTCACCTGCTTCAACGGCGGGTCTAGTTAGGATGATCTTCTTGACCTGTCCATTCTTGAGGGCGTGCACCGCCATGACGACGGCTAAATAGGTCTTACCGGTACCCGCTGGTCCAATCCCGAATACCATGTCCTGCTTCTTGATGGATTGGATGTACTGACGCTGTCCAAGGGTTTTCACACGGATCGATTTACCCTTCGCGTTCTTTGTAATTTCTTCATTGTACAACTCTGTAAAATATTCAAGCGTCCCTTGTCTGCCCATTTCAATGGCATAATGGACGTCACGCTGGCCAATGTTGACTCCTTTACGGATTACGGCCACCAGTCGATCAGAAATATCAAGAGCGAGACTTACATCTTCTTCCTTACCTGAAACCAGCAACTCTTCGCCTCTTGTTACAATTGAAACGTGTAATTCCTGTTCTATTAATTTAAGGTGAGAATCTGAAACGCCAAACAAAGCAATGGCCTCATTCGGGTTTTCAAGTTGTAATTTCATTAAGATTTCATCTGACATTCGTTAGTCTCCTTGAATAATTGGTTGTCCCACTGCAATATTTTCTAATACTTTGAAGTGAATGGTTACCCTAACTTTACCATTCTCAACCTTTTCTTGCAAAATTTTTTCCCCTCTAATTTCAGCATCTTCCGGGATGGAGGACTCCAGGTTACTTCTGGCAAGCTTTTTCGCAGCAGTGATAGCTTCGGATTTCGTATAGGTTCTCTCCACGTCTTCTTTTTCTTTCATGCTTCGATCAATATAATAGATTGGCAGTTCCCACTTTAGAAAACGCAGGGGCTTTTTATTTTCCTCCACAACAACATCCTTAAACTCCGATTTACCGAATCCCCAGACCGGTATATCAAATGAACCGATACCCAGATAATGTTTTCTTTTTTCATTTCCACTAAACACTATAAAACGGGACTTTAACGGTATTTCAACTGACGTCTTATACCATGTTTCACCCATTATCTTTGCTTTAGCTGAGACACCTTTAGGCTCTTTCTCGTTTCCGATCAGACCGGATACTAACAGCTGCCCTTTATTGACGTAGTCATTGATGTTCACCTGGGGGTCTCCTTCTTCTACAAACATTTCCGTGATGATGGCTTTCTTTTTGGCGACAATATGCTGCAGGCCGGTGGATTCAGGAGGCACCGGAGCGTTTTTTTCCACCACTTGAAAGTGAAAGGTTGTCCCTTGTAATTCCACTCCTACCCACGTGATGTTATTCATCCTGTAGGATAACTCACGCTGAATGTTTTCTACATCGGGGAGGGAGAACTGCATTTTCCCCTTGGAAACCCCCATCTCCTCCAGTTCCTTCCTTATACTGTGTTCTGTTTGAGGCGTCGCACCCTTAATCTCTATATTCCACACCATATTGGAAAGAAGGAATACGATGACGAAGAAAGCCAGCCCACCAATCATGAACCCGGAATTCTTTAAGGATCTCTTGAACAGGAATGGAACCCCCTGCCCTCTTAGAAATGTCACTTTACACTCTGATGCCCGCACCGCTCTTCTGAAGTTATGTACATCGTCTAAGGATAAGTAAAAGGTGAGGGTCTCCGTGCCCGCTCTCTTTACATTCCAGATCGCGATACCCGCCCGCAGCAATTGATTGATAACACGCTCAACTGATTTTCCTTCTATTTTCACAAATACCTTTCCCCTCAGAAAGGTGAACCATTGATTCTTCAAATCCGTCCCTCCTATTGTTCTAAATAGATCACTTCTACGATCTTCCCCTGCAGGAGAATTTCTTCCGGAAGAATCATCTTGATGACGAATTGTTCTCCTTTTATTAGCAATTGACCCTGCTTTAACAGAAGGCGTACCTCCCGATCTGTGAAGGTCAACAAACCCCGGTGGTTTTCTATATAGATATGAATTTGTCCAATCATTGTGACGCGAGGAAGGTCCATCATGACATCTTCGGGTAAATCCATTTTCTGTGTCATCCATTTACGCATCTCTTGCAAAAAGCTTTTCGCCATAAAAAAGAACCCCCTTTCATCTCATATTTATGAAATGAAAAGGGGTTTCATCACTCTTATTTTTGATGATGGCGTTTTTTTGATCTAGGAGGCCCAAATACCTCTGAAAAAATAAATCCTTTTACGATATCATCTTCATTTTTGAAATCAATAGTGAGGGGATGGCTAGCCTCCCGAATCTTCCTCGCCCGATTGTGATTGGCTTCAACCTTCCTTGAATAACGCTCTTCTTGTTTCTGAAGACTGGAATAGGCTGATTCCGGCTCCCTCTTGTTATCTCCTATCCGGGTTTGAATGGAGAGGGCAGACTCTTTCACAGGATCTTTGTTTGACCTTGGTTCCCTGCGTCTCGTTCTTTCCCTCCCTCCTGCTTCCCTTCCTCTTCTATCAGGTTGGGGAGAAGCCGGAGTGGCCGTTTGAATAGGTTTTTGCCTGACCGGTTTATTGGAAGGAGACTCTTTTACTTTATTGAATATGGTAGTGATGAGTCCGATCAATATGGCAATGATCAATGGTTCCATGGAGAAAACTCCTTTCTAAACAAAGGGAGATTACTTATCACTCTTCGGATCTTTTTTATCCCCTGTCAGCTTTCCGATCGAGTCTCTCATTTCTGTATCTGCATCGATATTCTTCAGGTTCATATAGTCCATCACACCGATGTTTCCTGACCTGAGTGCTTCTGCCATGGCAAGTGGTACTTCTGCTTCCGCTTCCACAACCTTCGCTCTCATTTCCTCTACTCTTGCTTTCATTTCCTGCTCATTTGCAACGGCCATTGCTCTTCTTTCTTCCGCTTTCGCCTGGGCAATGTTTTTGTCAGCTTCTGCCTGTTCTGTTTGCAGTTCAGCTCCGATATTCTTGCCGATATCAACGTCCGCGATATCAATCGAGAGAATTTCAAATGCAGTACCTGCATCCAGACCTTTTGAAAGGACTGTTTGAGAAATCAGATCAGGATTTTCCAGTACCTTCTTGTGATTGTCGGATGAACCGATCGTAGATACAATCCCTTCCCCTACACGGGCAACGATCGTCTCTTCACCGGCACCCCCGACAAGGCGGTCGATATTTGCACGAACCGTAATACGCGCTTTGGCCTTCACTTCAATTCCATCCATTGCAACACCTGCAATAAATGGTGTTTCGATTACTTTTGGGTTAACACTCATTTGAACCGCTTCCAGTACGTCACGACCTGCAAGATCAATGGCGGCACAGCGCTCAAACGTCAATTCAATATTTGCGCGATGAGCAGCAATCAATGCATTAACCACTCTGTCAACGTTACCACCGGCTAAATAGTGACTCTCCAGCTGATTGATCGTGACTGTGATTCCAGCTTTATGAGCTTTAATCAACGGATTGATCACACGACTCGGGATAACACGTCTTAATCTCATCCCCACTAGTGTAAAAATACTTATTCTTACCCCAGCTGCGATCGCTGAAATCCACAGCATGACTGGGACAAATGTAAATAAAACAGCTAAAACGATAATACCCACAACGATTGCAACGAGTAATAAAATTGTACTTGGTCCTATAACCATATTTTCTTACCTCCTGTGTATTTATGAAATGTCTCTTACTACAATTCTTGATCCTTCTACCTTCACAATCTTAACCTTTTCACCTGCTTTGATAAAGCCGCCTTCTGTCACGGCATCGATTCTTTCATCCTCCACGATCACGGTACCGGATGGCCTTAAAGGTGTTTTGGTCACACCTTCTTTACCAATCAAATCCAATCGATTGGCATTTGATACATATCCGCTTTCTGTGCTGGTGGAATCGTTTAAAATGATTTTGTTAAAAAATTTCATTTTTTTACCAAACACCTTTACAAAGATAGTCACTGTCGCAACGGCAATCAATAAAGCAATCATAAGAGATATCCCCATTTGCATCATATCGCCCCCTGCCAACATAATACTTGCAAGGATCGCCCCTATACCAAGTCCTCCTGCTATTCCCCCCGGAAGGAAGAACTCAGCCACTATAAGAATAATACCAATTATGAAAAGAATAATGGTTTCATATCCGGCAAGCCCTGCAACCAAGTGCCCGTAAAAGAATAATACAAGAGAAATCAAGCCGATAGAACCAGCGATTCCAAAACCCGGTGAATACAGTTCCACAATCAATCCCAGGCTCGCAAGGGAAAGAAGAATCGGTACGACGACTGGATTTGTGATGAAACGTGCAAGTTTTTCCGCAAAGGTCTCCTCCACTTGTTTGACCGAGGATTTCTCCACTCCAAGCGTTCCATATAATTCATCCAGGTTCTGAACAGTCCCTTCAGAATATCCGATTTCCTTTGCCTCCTTTGATCCCAGGGTTAATAATTCACCTTTTTCAATCCCAAGCTCTTCTACTACAAGAGATTCATCTGCCATTGCTAATGCATATTGAGGATCTCTACCATTTGATTCAGCAGCACTTTTCATGGCGGAAAGCCAGTAGCTTTGAGCTTTCTTATCCGCCGCATTTCCAGCCTGGTCAATCACAGCCGCAGCACCCATTTGTCCATTCGGGACCATATAAATTTCATCAGCATGAAGGGAAATAAATGCACCCGCCGACAGCGCATGGTTGTTCACAAACGCAATCGTCTTCGCATCGATACCATCCAGGAGCTGACCGATATCGCCGGCTGCATCCACCAATCCACCAGGTGTATCAATATCAAAGATAATCAGTTCAGCGTTGTGATCTTCCGCATCTTTGATTGCTCTTTCCAAAAATGCATGCAGGCCTCTTTCTACCTCTTTTTGAATGGGAATCACGTATACTTTATCCGAATCCCCAGCAGAACTGACAGGCAGTTGCAATAAACTGCCCCCAAGGATCAGCATCAATAATACAAGTATACCTCTTCTCAACTTAACCCCCTCATTTCAGGTAATATTCCTTGATATTCTATGTACGTATGACCTATTAAAAAAGTTTCACTTTTTTCGAAAAATATGCGAGTGAGGGTAGCTTGATCGCAGCATCATTTAAATCCGGTTTTAAAAAAACCGGAAAGCATCGATGCTTTCCGGTTTTTTTAATCTTATGATAGATGTTGAAGAACAAGTTTGTTGACGAGAGCTCCATCGGCTTTCCCTTTTAATTTAGGCATGATTGCTCCCATCACTTTGCCCATGTCGGCTTTAGAAGTAGCACCTACCTCCGCTACCGTTTGTTGGACAATAGCAGAGACTTCTTCCTCTGAAAGCTGTGTAGGCATATATATTTCGACGTAAGTCAGTTCTGTTTGAATTTTTTCAACGAGGTCTTGTCGACCGGCGTTTTGAAATTCCTGGAGGGAGTCTTTCCGTTGCTTCACTTCTCGAGAAAGGACAGTCAACTCTTCGTCTTCAGAGAGATCCTGTTTCCCGTGTTTTATGGCTTCATTTTGAAGTGAAGCCTTTAACATGCGGATAACAGAAAGCTTCTCTTTTTCTTTATTCTTCATCGCTTGTTTCATATCATCATTTAAACGATTGAGAAGACTCATACTTACACCCTCTCTTAGAACTTACGCTTTCTTGCAGCTTCTGATTTCTTTTTGCGTTTTACGCTTGGCTTTTCATAAAATTCGCGCTTTCTAAACTCTTGTAAAGTTCCTGTTTTAGAAACTGAGCGTTTGAAGCGACGAAGAGCATCTTCAAGCGATTCGTTTTTACGAACAACTGTTTTTGACATCTCTCTTTCCCTCCCTCCGAACACACTACACTTACATGTTCAAGTCAAGAAATGGTTTGTACCAATTTCTTAAGACGCAGAGTTACCTGACGCCCTTTACTTCACCAATAGGTTATGGCTTTGCCCTTGCCTTATTGTCACAAGGGGACAGAAAGTGTATGTCTTTCTTGGATGAATTTCTTCATATTATAAAGAAATCCATGTACTTTGCCATTATAATATATGATATGTGTTAGGTCAACAATTTATAATAAAACACTCATATAAATAGGCATGTCTCATTGATTTTCTCCATACATTTGTATTAATCGTGGTGGTTTACAGGAGGAATTCAATGATTTTACAAGTGGTTGCCTTTATTTTTTTCATCTTATGTTTTTTATTCGGTATGACCTGGCTTAGAACGGGTCTATTTAATATTGCGAATCAGAAGATTAAGACATGGCTTCATTATCTCACTAGCACGCCATTTAAGGGTGTTATGACAGGAACGGTTGTCACCGCATTTATTCATAGCAGTTCTGCTGTTATGGTCCTCACGGTAGGACTTGCTTCCTCCGGGTTGATCCCTTTCCGTCAAACCATCGGCATCATGCTTGGATCGAATATCGGTACCACTTTCACTCTTGAGATGTTCACACTGGATATGAATTATCTCATTGTTCCATCCATCATCATCGGGTGTGTTTTATATTTTTTCCGGTCACCTCAAATCAGGAGCACCGGTATGATTTTTGTCGGGTTCGGATTGATTTTCACATCCATCCGGGCCATCCAATGGCTCGCAACACCCTTGACGACACACGAATCATTGCGCGCTTACATGATTCAGGTGAATGAACATATCATCCTTTCATTACTGATTGGATGCGTGTTAACTGCCATCATTCAATCCAGTACAGTCGTTACCGGTGTGACGATGGGGTTTCTCGCTGCAGGTTCCATTGATCTTCATGCAGGGATAGCCATTATGCTCGGTGCAAATGTCGGCACATGCATCACTGCTTTTATCGCAAGCATCGGGGGTGGGACACAGGCAAAGCTGACAGCTTACGCTCATATCTGGCTGAATGTGATTGGCGTTGCTCTTTTCATACCTTGTATCCCTTTACTGGGTATGGCCGTACGAACGCTTGCAGGTTCCCCGGATTTACAATTGGCCCACGCCAGTGTCATATTTAACCTTTTATGTTCCATCCTTGTTCTTCCATTCGCCAACCGCTTTGCCCTCTTGATCGAAAACCTTCATCTTCCAAAAAAAAGCTGAACAGGTACAATGTACTCCGTTCAGCTTTTTTCTTTATTAATAATCTGAATCGCTTGTTAAACCTTGTACAATTTTCACACCTGAGCTTGCTCCTAACCGAGTAGCTCCTGCTTCGATCAATGCTTGTGCATCTTCAAGAGAGCGCACACCACCGGAAGCCTTCACGCCGATATCAGGTCCAACCGTTTTTCTCATCAGGGCGATATCCGCAACTGTTGCGCCACCTGTCGAGAAGCCGGTAGATGTTTTCACATAGTCAGCTCCTGCTTCTACAGCAAGTTGACACGCTTTTACTTTTTCTTCTTCAGTCAGAAGACACGTTTCAATGATGACTTTAGATAGTGCTTTTCCTTTTGAAGCTGCCACAACAGCTTCAATGTCACGCTTCACAAGATCAAGGTCCCCGCTTTTTAAGGCACCGATATTGATAACAATATCGACTTCTGTTGCTCCTTTTACGATTGCATCTTTCGTCTCGAATGCTTTCGTTTCAGGTGTAGATGCTCCGAGTGGAAACCCGATTACCGTACATACTTTCACTTCGGTACCGCTTAATAATTCACTTGAATAGTGTACCCAAGTCGGGTTTACGCACACGGAAGCAAATTTGAATTCTTTAGCTTCCTGGCAAAGCACTTCCACTTGGTCTTTGGTTGATTCTGGTTTAAGTAAAGTATGATCGATCATACTTGCAATGTTCATAGTCATTGATTATCTCTCCTTTAACAGTTGTCCGTACCTCTCTTATCATATCAAAACAAAGAGAAAAAGACGAGTACTTTATAGTATCTCCCAAAATAAAGAAAACCTTTTCATTTCATTAGTAAATTTGGTGTTTCTGAATAAGCCTGTACTAGTTGATTCCAAGCGGAATTGCCTGTGGGGTCTTAAAGCTTTCCCGCAGTAGTCGAGAATCTGACGTTCCAATCAACGGATTTAAGATGTATTCTTAAATGATCATACACAAAAATAGTGGGTTTATAGTGAAAGTTGCATGATTAATCCTTAGATGACCCAAACTATGCATTCATGCTGAGATAAATATAGCTGAAACACCCCCGGCCAATTTTGACCGGGGGTGTTTTGGGATTAATTTAATCGATATACTCTTGCCTCGTATGGTTTGAGGGTCAGCTTGTTCGATTCATCATGACTGTCTACTTCATAGTTGTTCAAGAGAAGGTTTGATGAGGATACTTCTAATTCACCAAGGTCACAAACGGCATTCTTCGTGGAAAGGTTTGTAATGACAACCATGGATCGATCTTCTCCAGTACGGGTATACGCATAAATTTGTTTATCATTTTCAAGTAATAGATCATAGATGCCGTACGTAAAGACAGTTTCCTCTTTCTTTAATTGAATCATTTTTTTGTAGAAGTTCAGAATTGAATTTTCATCCCTCTCCTGTGACTCTACGTTAATTGTTTTATAGTTTGGATTCACTTTCATCCATGGAGTTCCATTCGTAAACCCACTATTTCTTTCGTCTGACCATTGCATCGGTGTTCTGCTGTTATCACGGGAGGAAGCCCAGATGATTTCCATGATGTCTTGATGAGGTACCCCTTCTTCCCGTTTAAGACGGTATAGATTTTTAACGGCTACATCATCATAATCTTCAATGGAAGGAAATTGAACATTGGTCATGCCGATTTCCTGTCCCTGGTAGATGAATGGGGTTCCCTGCATTAAGAAGTACATGGCTGCCATCGCTGTAGCACTTTCTTTCCAGTATTCTTTGTCGTTCCCCCAAGTGGATACAACGCGGGGCTTATCATGATTTTCGATGAATAGAGCGTTCCAGCCGTTACCTTCAAGACCTTTTTGCCAACGAGAAAGAACTTTCTTTAGTTCCACGATGTCAAGGTCCGGGTTCGTTTCCGCATCCCATAACCCAAGATGTTCGAACTGAAAGATCATATCCATCTTTCCATTTTCTTTTCCGACCCATAACTCAGCTTCATCGGCTTTCACACCGTTTGCTTCTCCAACCGACATCACATCATAGTTGGCATACGTTCGATCCTTGAATTCCTGCAGGAACGTATGGATTCCTTTTTGATTCATATGCATGTCAAAAGATGAAACGTATTTTTCATTCTTCGGATTCGGCATATCAGGTAGACCCGGACGCTTCTTTATATGACTGATGGCATCGATTCTAAAGCCATCAATTCCTTTATCAAGCCACCAATTGACCGTGTCATACAGCGCATCACGGACTTTCACATTTTCCCAATTAAGATCAGGCTGTTTCGTCGAGAAAACATGGAGGAAATATTGATCTGTTGCTTTGTCATACTCCCACGCGGATCCCCCGAAGATACTTTCCCAGTTATTCGGCTCCCGGCCATTTACACCATCCCGCCAAATATACCAATCCCGCTTGGAGCTTTCTTTTGAACTTTTTGACTCAATGAACCAAGGATGCTCATCACTGGTATGATTCAGTACAAGATCAATGATCAATTTCATATCCCGTCTATGAACTTCTTTCAGTAATTGATCGAAATCTTCCATCGTTCCGAAGTCTTCCATGATATCCTGATAATCTGAAATATCATACCCATTATCATCATTAGGGGATTTGTACATGGGACAAATCCAAATCACATCGATTCCCAATTTTTTAATATAATCCAACCGCTGAATGACTCCCTGAAGATCCCCGATTCCGTCACCGTTGGAATCCTGGAAACTCCTCGGATAGATTTGGTATCCCACTGCCTCTTTACGCCATGCCTTTTTCATTGTAACACCTCGTCTAAGTATAGTAAGATACAAACGCTTACATTTAATGCAATCGTTTGCATTGAAAGTTTTAAAAAAAGACCCTTTTCTTATATTTGATTAACAATAATAGTTTACAACCTTATTCTGCACTAATCAATAGATAATTTGATTCTAAAAAAAAGAAAGTGGTTAAAAAGTATTATTCTGCAAAAACAAATGACGCTTTTGAAAAGGATCACGAAAGAGCCTGGACATAACTAAATCGATCCAATCTAAAGACGAACCATTCATATAAAATAGTCTATAGAACTACTTGTTACACCGCTGCCCGATTCTGCGGGGTCTCACCTATTCCGAGGAGTCTTCGTCTTGCACTCCAATCAACAGCTAGAACCGGCTGTATACACTAAGCATGCTTTATTAAAAAGATAAAAAAATCCGAACGATTTCGATATTCGTAAAAGAATTTAGAGTGATCGTTCGGATTTTTTCTTTGACTAAAACACTTTTGTCTCAGCCACTTCATTTATTAAATTGCTGCTTTCTCCTCTTCCTCTTCAAGTACACGTACGAATTGGCCTTCGTTTAGAGGATAACCTGCTTTTGTGAGTTTCACTTTCACAAGCTTCCCAACCATGTCTTCCGTTGCAGGGAAGACGACTTTCAAGTAATTATCCGTGTATCCTACATAGAGATCATCCTGGTAGATCTCTTCAGGGATGACTTCCAGCACTTCGTTCTCAAACTGAGAAGAGTATTCCTTTGCTAATTGATTCGAAAGCTCAATTAGGCGGTGAACACGTTCGTTCTTGATATCTTCATCGATCTGATCATCCATTCTGGCTGCAGGCGTACCTGTCCGTTTGGAGTATGGGAAGACATGAAGTTCAGAAAATTTATGCTCATTAATGAAGTTATAGGTTTCCATAAATTCATCTTCTGTCTCACCGGGAAAACCGACAATGACATCTGATGTAACCGCAAGTCCTGGTAAAGCTTTCTTAAGCTTTTCCAAACGTTCGGCAAAGAATTCCATCGTATACTTTCTACGCATTCTCTTAAGGACCGTGTTGGACCCTGATTGAAGTGGAATATGCAAATGCCTTACTACGATCTTGGATTGATCAATCACTTCAATGACTTCGTCCGTCAATTGACTCGCTTCGATGGATGAGATACGAATTCTCTTCAACCCCTTCACTTTTTGCTCTAAATCTTTAAGGAGCATGGCAAGGTTGTAGTCTTTCATATCTTCACCGTATCCGCCGGTATGGATTCCTGTCAAAACGATCTCTTTGTATCCAGCATCAACGAGCTGCTGCGCCTGATGAATGACTTCTTCGGGATCACGGGATCTCATCAGTCCCCGTGCCCAAGGAATGATACAGAACGTACAGAAATTGTTGCAGCCTTCCTGGATTTTAAGAGAGGCACGAGTACGATCCGTGAATGCAGGGACATCCAACTCTTCATAGACCCGGTTCTTCATGATGTTCGTGACACCATTGATTGGTTGACGTTCTTGTTTGTATTCTTCAATATACGTGAGCATTTTCCTACGATCCTGCGTACCTACCACGACATCGACGCCGGGGATGGCCATGATTTCTGCAGGGGAAGTTTGAGCGTAGCATCCTGTTACACAGATGACCCCATCAGGATTCTTTCGGATGGCACGGCGAATGACCTGCCTGCTCTTCTTGTCTCCTGTATTAGTTACGGTACATGTGTTGATGACATACACATCTGCGATGGAATCATATTCTACACGTTCATATCCTTCTTCTTTAAATAGTTGCCAGATGGCTTCTGTTTCGTAGTGGTTCACTTTACACCCTAGAGTGTGAAACGCTACTGATGGCATTGCAATCACCTCATAAGTTCTAATTGATAGCTGATGGCTGAAAGAACATATAATGGGGCCGTCTCCGTCCGCAGGATCCTTGGACCAAGGCCGCATGTTAGAAAGCCCTCGTTCTTCAGCAGTTCTATTTCTTTTTCCGATAATCCACCCTCAGGACCGAATACGACCAGGACACTTTGTCCCTGACGAATCGAGGATAACACCTTTGAAAGATTCCCTTTTTCCCCGGCCCTTGCTTCTTCTTCATATGCGACCAGTTTGTAATCGAATTGTGCCTGAATCAATTGTTTTATTGAAACGGGGGCAGATACATCCGGGACTAGAAGTCGATGCGACTGTTCAGCCGCTTCCTTTACAATCTTCTCCCAACGATCTACTTTCTTCTTTGCTTTCTTATCGTCCCACTTCACAATGGAGCGATCCGCATTAAAAGGGATAAATTGAGTGGCTCCAAGCTCTGTACCCTTTTGGAAAATCAACTCCAATTTATCCCCTTTCGGCAGTCCGCTCGCAATGGTTACTTTAATTGGTAATTCTTTCGTCGATGTTTCCCATTGTACTATTGATAGCTCGACTGCGTCACTGGAAATCGTTTCAATACGGGTGATCGCTGATGCTTGATCCTTGAAGACAGCAAAGACTTCATCCTGTTCCTTCATTCTCATGACACGAACGATATGATGATAGTCGTCCCCTGTAATCAAAATCGGATCGTTTTCTCGATATAGGTCATTAATAAAATATCGCTGCATACAGTTTCAACTCCACCGTTTTTACTTTTCCTTACACAGGCTTATATGCGATGATCGCAACCCAGTCTTCCATTACCATGATTTCTTCTATCTTAAATCCGGCTGCTTCCAATGAGTCACGAACCTCTTGTTTCTTAGGCTGAATGATCCCCGAGGTGATAAAATATCCACCCGGTTTCACTAGCTCGTAGGCATCCTCAGTAAATCGCAGGATGATCTCAGCAAGGATATTCGCCACAATCACATCTGACTGTCCGGAAACACCATTCAACAGGTTATTAGCATCCACCGACACCGTTTTCTGGACTTTGTTTAGCTTTACATTCAGTCTTGCTGATCGAACAGCCACTTCATCCAGATCATACGCCCTTACATTATCTGCAGCTAATAGTGCTGACGCAATGGATAATACTCCTGAACCTGTCCCAACATCAATGACCGAATCGTTTTCTTTTACGATTCGCTCAAGAGCTTGTATGCACATAACGGTTGTAGGATGAGTTCCTGTTCCAAACGCCATGCCTGGATCCAGCTCAATGATGAGTTCGTCACTATGAACCGGTGTATAGTCTTCCCAGGTAGGAACAATCGTGAACTTATCCGAAATTTTCACAGGATGGTAGTATTTCTTCCAGGCCGTGGCCCATTCTTCTTCATTTACCTCAGAAATCTCCACTTTGTTTTCACCAATGTCGATATCATAGGTAACAAGATTCGTTATCCCCTGCTTGATTTCGTCAACGGTTTCCCCAAGGAAACTATTGACGGGCAAATAGGCTTTGACCAGGACGCCATCTGCAGGGTAATCATCAGGGTTGAGTTGGTAGATCTCTCCAAACATATCTTCTCTTTCCTTAAGTAATTCGGCAGGGTCCTCAATGACCACACCGCTTGCCCCTGATTCATGAAGAATGTTTGAAATCGGCTCAATCGCTTCATTCGTTGTAAGAATACTGATTTCTGACCATTTCATTGATCTACCAACTCCGCTCTTTAGTTATTCGCCTTTAAAGGCCTTTTTTACTTTATCAAAGAAACTTTCATGCTGTTCATCAGGAATCTGACCGCTAATGTCAGCAAATTCTCTCAATAATTGCTTCTGCTTATCCGTCAGCTTGGATGGAGTGACTACCTTTACCTGTACATGCTGATCTCCAGTTCCGAATCCCCGCACGTTCGGTACACCTTTGCCTTTCAAACGGAATCTTGTACTCGTTTGTGTTCCCGCAGGCACTTTCAGCTTAACTTTACCGTGTAAGGTAGGTACTTCAATCTCATCCCCTAATGCCGCTTGGGCAAATGTTACAGGCATTTCACAATAAATGTCGTCTCCGTTACGTTCGAAGAAATCATGTGAGCGGACGTGGAAGACAACATATAAGTCACCGGCAGGTCCGCCATTTATTCCCGGCTCCCCTTGACCTGTCACACGCAACTGCTGCCCATCATCGATGCCGGCAGGGATCTTAACAGCAATCTTACGGCGTTTCTGTACTTTACCCGCACCGCCACATGTTGAACATTTTTCCTTGATTTGTTTCCCTGTACCGTTACAGTAGTGACAAACCCTTCTGTTCACAATGCGGCCAAATGGTGTATTCTGCTCGACATTCAATTGACCGGATCCATTACAGTGAGAGCATGTATTGACCTTTGTCCCAGGCTTTGCACCTGAACCATGGCAGGTGTCACATTCTTCTTCTCTCGGAATCTCGATTTCTGTTTCTTTTCCGAATACCGCTTCTTCAAATGTCAAAGACATCGTGTACTGAAGATCGGCGCCTTGTCTAGGGGCATTCGGGTCTCGTCTGCGACCACCACCGCCTCCTCCGAAGAATGTATTGAAGATGTCTTCGAAACCACCGAAACCGCCGCCGCCAAAGTCTCCGCCGCCGCCGAATCCCTGGTTAGGGTCTGTGTGACCGAAACGATCATATTGAGCACGCTTCTGATCATCACTCAATACTTCGTAGGCTTCCGATATTTCTTTGAACTTCTCATCCGCATCCGCTTCTTTATTAATATCCGGATGATATTTTTTGGAGAGCTTGCGGTAAGCTTTTTTCATTTCATCTTTTGAGGCATCTTTTCCAACCCCAAGAACCTCATAATAGTCCCGTTTACTCATTAAAACACCACTCCCGAATCCTTTGCATAAAGGTTATTTTAACATTGAGCTTCGACTATTATCAATAAAAACTCAACATTCCTTACAATAGTTTGTGTCTGTTGATTGAATGAAGCATCTCTCTTTCTTTCAATCATAGAAAAAGTCAAAGCCAAGAACCGCCCTGACTTTGACTTTTTCGTTCATACCTGATTATTTCTTGTCATCGTTAACTTCTTCATATTCAGCATCCACTACATCATCATCTTTTGAAGCTTCGCCTTCTGCGCCTTGAGCAGCTTGTGCTTCCGCTTGAGCCTGCTCATAAAGCTTCATCGTTAAGCTTTGAACGATTTCCTGCAATGCATCTTTCTTTTCGCGGATAAGGTCCAGATCATCTTTCTCGATCGCTTCTTTTAGCTCAGCTTTCGCATCTTCCGCTTTTTTCACTTCATCTTCTTCTACTTTGCCTTCAAGATCTTTTAACGTTTTTTCTGTTTGGAATACAAGTTGGTCGGCTTCGTTACGAAGTTCGACTTCCTCTTTACGTTGTTTATCTGCTTCGGCATTTTCTTCTGCTTCTTTCACCATGCGTTCTACTTCATCATCTGATAAGCCCGTAGAAGACTTGATTGTGATGTTTTGCTCTTTACCTGTTCCAAGGTCCTTCGCACTTACATTTACGATACCGTTCTTATCAATATCGAATTTCACTTCGATCTGTGGCACTCCACGCGGTGCCGGCGGAATATCCGACAGTTGGAAGCGTCCAAGTGTTTTGTTATCAGCAGCCATTGGGCGCTCACCTTGTAACACATGGATATCAACAGCAGTTTGATTATCAGCTGCAGTTGAGAACGTCTGTGATTTAGACGTTGGAATCGTTGTATTACGTTCAATCAGCTTTGTTGATACTCCACCCATTGTTTCAATTCCAAGAGATAGTGGTGTAACGTCAAGTAATACGACATCCTTCACGTCTCCAGTAAGGACTCCACCTTGAATCGCTGCACCCATTGCTACAACTTCGTCAGGGTTAACGCCTTTAGATGGCTCTTTGCCTGTTTCTTTTCTGATCGCTTCTTGTACAGCAGGAATACGAGTTGATCCACCAACAAGGATGATCTTATCGATTTCACTTGCAGAAAGACCAGCATCTTTCATTGCTTGTCGAGTTGGTCCCATTGTACGCTCTACAAGGTCTGAAGAGATTTCATCGAATTTCGCTCTTGAAAGTGTCACTTCTAAGTGAAGAGGACCTGCTTCTCCAGCCGTGATAAAAGGAAGTGAGATTTGAGTTGAAGTCACTCCTGAAAGATCTTTTTTCGCTTTCTCTGCTGCGTCTTTTAGACGTTGAAGAGCCATTTTATCTTTGGAAAGGTCAATTCCGTTTTCTTTTTTGAATTCAGCTACAAGGTAATCTATGATTACTTGGTCAAAATCGTCTCCACCAAGACGGTTGTCACCGGCAGTTGAACGTACTTCGAAAACACCGTCACCAAGTTCAAGGATCGATACGTCGAACGTACCGCCACCAAGGTCGTAAACAAGGATCGTTTGGTCTTGATCCATCTTATCTAACCCGTAGGCAAGTGCAGCAGCCGTTGGTTCGTTGATGATACGCTCAACTTCAAGACCGGCGATTTTACCAGCGTCCTTTGTTGCTTGACGTTCTGCATCATTGAAGTAAGCAGGTACTGTGATAACAGCTTTTTCAACTTTTTCCCCAAGATAGTCTTCTGCATATGATTTTAGGTGTTGAAGAATCATAGCTGAAATTTCTTGTGGAGTGTATTCTTTTCCTTCAGCTTCAACTTTGTGGTCAGTCCCCATGTGACGTTTGACTGAAATGATTGTATTAGGGTTAGTAATTGCTTGACGCTTTGCTACTTCCCCTACTTGTTTTTCTCCATTTTTGAACGCAACAACCGAAGGAGTTGTGCGGTTTCCTTCTGCATTTGCAATGACCTTTGGTTCTCCACCTTCAAGTACTGATACACATGAGTTTGTTGTACCTAAGTCAATACCGATAATTTTACTCATAGTAAGAAACCTCCCTATATTGTATATGTAATGTCTTTATTATTGACTGACCTTCACCATAGAAGGACGGATTACTCTATCTTTCAGCTTGTATCCCTTTTGGAATTCCTCGACAACGACATTGCTCTCGAAGTTTTCGTCTTCCACTTGCATGACAGCTTGATGCAGATGAGGGTCAAACTCCTGACCTACCGCTTCAATTGGTTCAACCCCCTCTTTTTTCAGGGCTTCAACAAGACTTCTGTGAACCATTTCCATTCCTTGAAGCAATTGTTTGGTTTGCTCATTATCAGCTTCTATATTCAAAGCACGCTCGAAATTATCAAGTGCCGGCAATAGTTCAGTGATCAGTCCTTGAGCACGGTATTTTTCTTTTGATTCATTTTCCACGTTAACCCGACGGCGGAAATTATCAAAATCGGCTCTTAAACGAAGATAACGATTTTCAGACTCGTTCAGCTTTTCCTCTAATTGTGAAAGCTCATCTGATTCTTGCTCTGCTAGTTCTTCAGCTTGAGGTTCTTCAGCAAACACTTCTTCCACAGTTTCGCCGTTTTCCTCTTTCGCTTCCTGCTGCTCTTGTTTTGTTTCTTCAGACATACCATTCACCTCCTTAAAAATGTGATTCTGTCACTTCATTACGTTCATATGAAGGCGCCGAAATCTCGGTAAAAACAGTTTCCGGAGCCTTATTTTCCTTTATACAATATGTCCACTAATCCCCACTTTGATACAGCTTTGTCAGAACCTTGGACATATCGTTTGAAAAGAAATTAAGTAAACTGACGACACGGGAATACTCCATCCGGGTTGGCCCAATAATCGCAATGGATCCTAATTGTTCTTTCCCAATAGAATAAGTAGCGGTTATGAGACTGCAATTCTCCATAGCGAGGTGATCATTCTCTTTCCCAATCTTGATGTTCACCCCTGTAGCGGATGGACGGATCAGGTTATAGATGCTTTCTTCCTGCTCTATCATTTCAAGAAGCATACGAACCTTTTGTACATCATTGAACTCGGGTTGATTAAGGATATTGGTCTTTCCTCCAAAGAACAGCTTATCCGTGACCGATGGATTAAAGGAATCCGTAATGGAGTGAAGGATAAAATCATAATTCTGAATATGCTCTTTAAGTAAAAGAGCGACTTCTTTAAAGATTTTATCGTTCAACTCACTGATCGGCACCCCGGTCAAGCGGTCATTCAAAATGTGTACGAGCTTTTCAAGCTCAGCTGCATCCATTGTCGGTGGTATATGGAACAGTTTATTTTCCACATGTCCGTTATCCGTAACGATAATGGCGATGGCCGTATCTTTGTTAAGAGGAATGAGTTGGATTTTTTTCAACTTGTTTTCCTTTAAATCTGGTCCTAGTACAATTGTTGTATAATTGGTCAGCTCTGAAAGAATCTTAGCCGATTTCTGAACCACTTTCTCCAATTCATACATGCGCTCTGTAAAAATGGAGCGGAGTGCATGGACATCATTCTTTTTTAGTTTTTGTGGAGAAAGCAAATGATCCACATAGTATCGATACCCTTTTTCTGACGGAACGCGTCCTGAGGATGTATGAGTTTTTTCAATGAAACCCAAATCCTCCAGATCAGCCATTTCATTTCGGATTGTAGCTGAACTGAAAGAAATCTCGTCTTTTTTTGACAGACTTCTGGAGCCGACAGGCTGGGCAGAAAGAATAAAATCATCAATGATTACTTGAAGAATTAGAAGTTGTCGATCTGTTAACAACATTCATCACCCCTGTTAGCACTCTACTAAGATGAGTGCTAAATCTAATTAATAAATTATCAAATCAGTAAAGGGATGTCAATATATTAGATTGGCTCTTTTGGATGAGCCTTTTGACTGACCTTTTGAAAAAGCGAGTGGTGGTTGATTTCCGCTGCAGGTGCTCGCTTTCCGCGGGGCTGGCGGTGAGTCTCCTCAGGCTTCGCCTTCCGGGCTCTCAAGATCCAGCTCTGGCGGCAAGCCCCTCGAGGTCATAAGCTAAATGGTCCAAGAAGGCAAAAGAACGCCTTCTTAGCCCATTCATCTTATGCTTGTCGGGTCTGAACGAGTCGCATCCGCTTTTCGTACTTTCCAGTGTTTCCCGCAGGAGTCGAGCACCTTCCGCTTCAATCAACTCTCTGAGTATGAGTTGTTTACTACAAGACTAAATAAACACCCCTACTCTAAAAGATTGGACCAATTAGATTACCCCGAGGAATGATTGAAAAACCTCATTCCCTAAAAAGCGCCCTTGTTTTGTAAGTGCCACCAGTTCTTCGTTTACTGAGAGCAGTTTGCGCTTTTCCATTTCTTCGATGGATGGGCCAAATACGGATTCTATGGTTGAACCGAATTTTTGTTGGAATATGGATTTACTTACGCCCTCTACCTTGCGAAGTCCCAGGAACATTTCTTCTTCCATCATTTCGGCTTTGGTGACTTGATGCTCCTGGATTGTCGGAAGGGAGCCTTCTGAAATTGGATCCATGTATTTCTTGAGCGGTCCGTAGTTGGAATAACGTACTCCGTTTATATAACCGTGTGCGCCTGCTCCTAAACCATAATATTCATTATTGTCCCAGTACACGAGATTGTGTTTGCTTTCAAATCCCGGTTTGGCAAAGTTACTGATTTCATATTGATTGATCCCATACTTTTCCATCGTTCCGATTAGAATCTCGTACATGGCTGCTTCCTGGTCCTGCGATGGAAGTGACAACTTACCCTTTCTCATCAGGTTATAAAAAACCGTTTTCGGCTCTACGATAAGTGAATATGCCGAGTAATGAGGAAGGTCAAGATCAAGTGCTTTCGTTAATGTATCCCGGAAATCTTCTTCTGTCTGTCGGGGTAGACTATAAATCAGATCAATGCTAATATTCGTAAATCCTACTTTTTGTGCGTTTTCTATTGATGTATAAACGTCTTTGCTTTTGTGCGTACGGCCGATTCCCTTCAGAAGATCATCATTGAAAGACTGTACACCGAAACTTAACCGATTCACACCGTGGTCTTTCAACACGCGAAGTTTATCTTCGGTTAAATCACCAGGATTCGCTTCAAAGGTGAATTCACCCTGTTCAAAAGGCAAATGAGTCGTGATGGATTCACATAAAACATCCAACTGTTTTGCATCCAGGGATGTAGGTGTTCCCCCTCCTACAAAAATGGTATCGAGCTTATCATGGGAGAAAACTCTTTGCTCCATTTCATTTCCTAATCTGTTTAAGTATTCATTTACGGGCTGACCTTCCAAAAAGACTTTATTGAAGTCACAATAATGACAAATATGTTCACAGAAAGGAATGTGTATATATGCTGACTTTACCAAGTATTTCCCTCCCTTATTGGCATTCATAGAGAAAAGGGGGTAAGCAATGCTTGTAAAACAAGCCACTTTCCCCCTTTATCATCTTGACTGTTATTTTTTATCCGTATCGTCCATTTTCAGGACGGCCATGAAGGCTTCTTGCGGAACTTCAACATTCCCTACGGATTTCATGCGTTTTTTACCTTCTTTTTGTTTATCAAGAAGTTTACGTTTACGAGAAATATCCCCACCGTAACATTTTGCCAGTACGTTCTTACGGATGGCTTTAATAGTGGATCTTGCGACGATCTTCTGTCCGATTGCAGCCTGGACCGGTACTTCGAATTGCTGTCTCGGAATTAATTCCTTCAATTTCTCAACAATTAATTTCCCGCGTTCATAAGCGAAATCGCGGTGAACGATAAAGCTGAGGGCATCAACATTTTCAGCATTCAATAGAATATCCATTTTCACAAGCTTGGATTCCTTGTATCCGATAAGCTCATAATCAAAGGAAGCGTATCCTTTTGTATTTGACTTCAGTTGATCGAAGAAATCATACACGATTTCAGCAAGAGGTATTTCATACACAATATTCACACGCGTATCATCCATATACTGCATGTCGATGAAATTCCCGCGCTTTCCTTGACAAAGCTCCATGACGGCACCTACGTAATCGTTCGGAACCATGATTGTGGCTTTTACGTAAGGCTCCTCCACATGATCCACCTTTTGCGGATCAGGCATCATGGAGGGGTTGTCCACTTTCACTTCATCTCCGTCCGTCAATTTCACATGGTAGATAACGCTTGGTGCAGTTGTGATCAGGTCAATTTTGAATTCCCGTTCGATTCGCTCCTGGATAATCTCCATATGAAGAAGCCCAAGGAATCCACAACGGAATCCGAATCCTAGCGCCTGTGAAGTTTCAGGCTCATATTGCAGGGCTGAATCATTCAATTCAAGTCTCTCCAGTGCTTCCCTTAAATCGTTATAACGATTGGAATCAATCGGGTATAAACCACAATAGACCATCGGATTTAAGCGGCGGTATCCTGGTAAAGCTTCTTGAGCAGGATTTTTGGCCTGGGTGATAGTATCCCCGACACGGGTATCCCCGACATTCTTGATTGCTGCCGTTAAGTATCCAACATCCCCGACCGTCAATTCTTTTTGACCTGTCGGTTTCGGGGTGAAAACACCTATCTCTGTCACTTCAAACTCTTTACCCGTTGCCATCATACGAACCTTATCTCCAACTTTGACACTACCTTCCATCACACGGATGTAGGCTACGACTCCTCTATAGGAATCATACAGAGAATCAAAGATCAAGGCTTTTAATGGTGCATCGGGATCTCCTTGTGGTGCAGGAACCTTCTCAACCACCTGCTCGAGGATTTCTTCAATCCCGATGCCGGCTTTGGCTGATGCAAGTACTGCTTCAGATGCATCCAGACCGATGACATCTTCCACTTCCTGACGAACCCTTTCAGGATCAGCTGCAGGTAAATCGATTTTATTGATGACCGGAAGGATTTCCAAGTTATTATCCAAGGCAAGATATACATTTGCCAAAGTTTGAGCTTCAATCCCCTGAGCAGCATCCACTACAAGGACAGCCCCTTCACAAGCAGCTAAACTACGGGATACTTCGTATGTAAAGTCTACATGCCCCGGTGTATCAATCAGATGAAAAATGTATTCTTCCCCATCCTTCGCCTGATACTTTAATTGCACAGAATTTAATTTAATGGTAATTCCACGTTCTCTCTCAAGGTCCATGGAATCTAGTAATTGCTCTTTCATTTCACGCGCCGTCAGTGCTTTTGTTTTCTCTAAAATACGGTCGGCCAGGGTAGATTTCCCATGATCTATATGAGCAATAATTGAAAAGTTTCTAATTCTTGATTGTCTTTCTAATTTCTCTTCACGATTCATTATATCTTCAACTCCTGTAATATCCACACATGTACACTATTTTGAATTATAGCAGTAGACTATCTATTATTCAATGTAAACTAAAAGGGCTATATGGGAATTGTCTGTTTTCCTTGTTTTCCACGCAACCGCCGCCAGGCAAAACATGAACAAGAGAAGGCTCCATAATTCGCCTTCTCTACTTCTAAATAAGGGAAGCAATTACATCCACTATTTTATTGGTGATACTTTCAATGGTATTCGCTATAACCTTTCCGATAGAAGAAAACACATTAAAGGCTTTCATTTCTTCTAACTTCTCTTTCTTTTCACTCAGGGTTCTGGAGTCTACCTCGTTCCCGAGGAAGGATGCTTCAACATTCCCTTCCCCATTCTGATTGACCCCGACAGGAGATGTGAAATTCTGTTGTTCATGCCCCTTCATTTCCACGATTCCCTGATTGGCATATTGCATTCCGATTAGGACACCGATAAATAATGCAGCTATGAGTAATGAACATTTAATAAAGAATTTTGTCATGATTTCATCCATCCTTTTATTACTGACTTATTGCAGGAGTAATGGGTGCATGATCCACCTTTTCTGCCTGCCAGTAGTAATCAGCGAATACGTCAGAGAAAGCCTCCGCTGTTCTCTCAAGTTCCTCAAACGTGTTGTCCACACCGCCAAACTCAATGAGCATGGCGTTTCCGGAAAGATCTTGGTTGAATTTTCCGTTTGTGCCGCTTCCTTTTTTCGCTATGACACCACGTGAAATCCCTTTATATTTTGACTCCAGTCGCCTATGAAGCTCTGTTGCCACTTTCAGGTTTTGTTCATAATTCGGATGCTCTTCCCCCACAACAAACGCAAGCTTTGCGTAGGACTTCCCATTAATCGTACCCGTGGTCACATCTCTTCTTTGTGAATCCCGATGAATATCAACAAGATACAGTAAATCTTTATTAGTGGTCATGGCTGCCTGTATAAGGGGCCTTGACTCCTGATAAGCAGCCCAATAATTGAGCCCCTTATTGTTTAAGTTCTGTATCACATCGGTCTTATCGATGCTTGTCCCGATCCCCAGGTCCTCTAAATCCTGCTTCACCATGTCCCCTACCTTGGTCACATTGATCTTTGAATGCATGGCTGAATCGGGATTGGTCACTCCCTCAAGATAAGGAAGATAGGATTCCCTTGTATGAGTGAAGTATAGAAGGACCGTCTTTTTATTACCTGTGGATAATGGTGGTGCCACGTCACCGCCCTTTTGCTCTGTTTTTTTTAGATCTCCCACATTTTTGAGCGTTGCTTCATTCCCTGCCTCCAGAGCTTCCGGAGGCGGGACCGATTCAATCGGCATATTCGTGAAGTCTGTTCCCTCTCCTGCCACCAGGATATCTCCATCGAAAATCGAGAACCCGGGCAATTCACGACCCAGGAAGCTCCGTGGATCTTCGAAGCTTACATTTGCAGCCACCTGGAAAAAGATTGAAGACAAACTGGGGATAGCCTGCTCTTCATCCGCCAATATATGGTTAAATGCCCGGTTTTCCAGTGCTAAGATCTTATATAATGCTTCCCCCTTCACATTGGAAGCCGCTTGATTCAAAGAATTCGACGTAATTCTATACTCTGGGTTCAAAGAAGTGAGGATCCCTGTGATCGAAAAAACCGAGAGCAAACTCACAACGAAGATCAGCGTCCCTTTCAGTATCGTTGACATATTTATCGCGATGACATAGTTAGAGGTTTTATATGATCTCATTCTCCCACCCTTTCTTTTCTCTACTCTAGTACAACCTATGACATTACTAGAGATAGTAGAACTGTACTTAGTAGTCATTATGAGATGAATGATGGAAAGTTAAACGGGGAAGTCTATTATTTTTCATGATTGGCGTTTTGGAGAACGTTCTGTCAAAAATAGTGGTGCTGGGCAATTTATTATGGGAAGGGGTTAAATGGTAAGACTGTTTTTTCAGCCTCCATTTATATGGTTGGGGATATTGAGCAAGGGTATCAGCGGAAATTTCATTTTATCAGCGAAAACTAGATTTTATTAGCGACTTTCCAGATTTATAAGCGAAACGCCTTACCCTGCTACCAGAACAACCTCATCACACTTCATGAAAACAAAAACGCCTCAAGGATGTTACCTCCCTCAAGGCGTTTTGGTATTTCCCGATCATCTTGTCTGATACCCTGTATTTTCCTGGTCAACCGCATCATGCAGCGCCGCGTTGAGTCCGCTTGCAATGAGGTTGGCCATGTCCTCCATAAATACATCCACTTCTTTAGGAGTAACCATCAGGTTATGACCGATGGGCGAGAGCACCTCATGAATCAATTTTCGTTTTTCGTGATCCGGCAGTGTTCCGACAATTCCCATGAAGGTTTGGCGGTGCTGTTCTTCTGGAAGATCTTCCTCCGTTAATGTTCTTCTTTCACCGAAGCTTAATCCTGCCGGTGCCAGTGACCTTGATGGACGGTCTCCTTCTCTCATTTCTTTACCGAAATGTTTTAAAAGGAAATCCACCGTATCGCTGACGATTGTCACAGCATCCAGTACGGTCGGAACACCGATAGCGATGACCGGAACTCCTAACGTTTCCTGATCCAATCCTTTTCGTTTATTCCCAACCCCGGATCCCGGATGGATGCCGGTGTCTGATATCTGGATCGTCGCATTGACACGTTCAATCGAACGGGATGCCAAGGCGTCGATGGCGATGATAAAGTCAGGCTTGGATTTCTCCACCACACCGAAAATAATATCGCTCGTTTCGATACCTGTCAGTCCCATTACACCTGGAACGAGGGCACTTACCGGTCGATATCCCTCTTCCACCGATTCAGGTTGAAGTTCAAAAAGATGCCTCGTGACAATAATATCCTCACATACACGTGGGCCCAGTGAATCCGGCGTCACATTCCAGTTTCCAAGCCCAACAATTAAGCAACTTGCATTTTTACTGATTTTGTTACTAATCAGAAATTGATTAAATTCATTGGCAAATACTTTTTCCACCCTTTGCTGAAGCTCTGTATTTTCCTCGCGGATACCGTGAGCCTCAATGGTTAGATAGTTTCCCGGTTTCTTTCCTATTTTTTCTTCCCCTTCAGGTGTAACTGTGACCAGTGAAACTTTGACGCCATCCTCTTCTCTTTCTTTTATCATGACACCTTGAATGGACGACGTATCTTCCCCTTTATCACTGACCACCATTTCTCTTGCTTCAACAGCAAGATCGGTACGAATGGAATATTTACTAAGATCGATTTCTTCTTTTTTCATTTCGACTCTACCTCCAGGCTTGGGATATTATCCAGTATTTTTTTATGTTTACCTTTTTGGCGAGTGTTCATTCACTTGTTTAATTTCACTCCATAGTATTGCAATATCACTGTTCGTTTGATAAAATATCATTTGTTCTTATTGTTTAGGAATTTAAATCGAGTCACATAGAATCTCGATCCTTTTATAGGAGGTGACAGGAATGCCAAATATCAAATCAGCTATCAAACGCGTAAAAACTAGCAACGAGCGTAACGCTCAAAACGCTGCAGTAAAATCTACAATGCGTACTGCTATTAAGAAAGCAGAAGCAGCAGCAACTAACAGCGCTGATAACGCGAAAGATCTAGTAACTGAAGCGGTACGTCAATTAGACAAAGCAGCTCAAAAAGGTCTTATCCACAAAAACGCTGCAGATCGACAAAAGTCTCGCCTAATGAAAAAAGCGAACTAATTGAAAGAAACCACCCGGTCAATTAACCGGGTGGTTTTTTTTACGTAAAACTTTGATCATGAAGTTTAAACAGAAACATTTCAATCATCAGTTCTTTTTTGATCCTGCCTGTTTTGATTTCATAATCTCCCTCTGAGAGGGTATCGATGATAAGGGCCAGCTGCTTATCATTGAAATGCTTCGCCTGTCCCGCTGCAAGTTTCACCCTGAACGGGTGCACCTTCAAGGTGGAAGCGATTTTCTGCTGACCATACCCTCTTCGTGACAGCTCCTTGACGCCGTAAATCAGGCGGAATTGCCCCGCCAGGATCGCCAGGATTTTTAACGGTTCTTCGTTTTGTTTGAGTAGGTCATAGTAGATCCTTAATGCTTCATCGATTCTTCTGTGTACGACCTTGTCCACTAATGTGAAAATATTCTGTTCCAGCGATCTTGCCGTTAAACGTTCAACTACTTCAATATCAATCCGATTGGTGTCACTTGCATATAGTGAGAGCTTATCCAATTCCTGAGTAAGCATCATCAGGTTTGTTCCTGCAAGCGTGAGCAATAATTCAACGGCATCTTCATCGATCTGAACATTATTCCCGGATGCCCGTTCTCTCACCCAGGATTTCAGTTCATGCTCATTCAATTTTTTGGCTTCCACTACTTCCGCGAGCTTCTTTAAGGACTTGGTGACTTTTTTACGCTCGTCCAATTTCTCGTAATTCGCGGTGATCACAAGTATCGTGTATGGTGCAGGGGTTTGTATGTATTGTTCGAAACGCTTGATATTATGCTCAACCTTTTCTTTTGTTTTTTCAGCAGTCAAGAAAACGGGATTTTGCAGAATAACTACTCTTTTCTCTCCCATAAACGGAAACGTTTCTGCATCTTCAATCGCAACCTCTATCGGTGTTTCTTCCAGGTCATAGCTGGAAAAATTAAAATCCATTTCTTCTTCTGAAATGGCACTTGAGACAATCTTTTGTTTCGTTTCATTAATAATAAATGACTCATTTCCGTAAACTAAATATATAGCGGCAAATTGAGATTTCTCTATTTTTTTCCATGTATCGATAACCAAGTCAGCACTCTCCATTAAGTCTTTTCTCTACTCTATGGTAAAAAAGCTTTTTGGTTTTGGCAAGGGGTAAAGGGGACATCCCTCATATAGGACACCCCCTATATCTATATTAACGTTAACGGAGAAGACCTAGGAACCTTTTCCGTCAACGGTATTTCCTTTGTAGTAATAGTGTCACCCCATGCTGTTAAAGTTATGGGTGACAACTCTTGTCAGTAAAGGAAAAAGTAAATGGAAGTATAGATTTTTCAGTTGCATTGTTCTATACTAGAATAGAAATAGGAGGGGTAGTTGTGAACCAATTTGAAAAGAATGTACAATCAAAAAGAAATGATGCGGTAGATTCTGGCGTTGGCTTCGGTGTTTCTTTTGGGTTCTTTGCCGTAATGTTCATTATTGCAACAGTTATCAAGATGATTGGCTCTTAATGAAAAATAGGAGGCAGGCCTTAAAGATTTCGGTTACTTCAATTTCCATAAATGGTACTTTTGGTATCATAAAGATGTGTTGAAGGCACCTGACTCTTTATCGATAGGTCTGCCTTTTTTCATTTGCGCTTAATTTGTTTTGTTCTACATCCTATGGCAGGTGGGCTGAAAACGTTCCTTTTTTATCCCAAAAACGATAGGTGATAGCCCCATTCATTGCAGTATTATATATCGTCAGTCCCCTTGTTTTCAATCTCTCTACCACTTCAGGGTGAGGATGACCGAATCGATTGGATTCTCCCGCAGAGATCACTGCGACTGAAGGATTCGTTTCATTGAGGAACTCTTCCGTTGTACTTGTATTACTGCCATGATGCCCGACTTTCAATACGTCTACCGGCAAATCGAATGTTTGAATGAATTGTCTTTCCCCGTCTTCCTCCATGTCTCCTGTAAATAACCATTTCTTTGCTCCGATTTCACCATACAACACAATGGAATCATTATTTCCTTCATATACATCATCAAGGGGGGAAACGATATGCAACCCAGCCTTACCTCCACGCCAATGGGTTTGAAACATTGCTTCTTTAACAGGAATTCTTTTTTTCTTAGCCGTTTTAATAATTTCCTCCACTTCGATTTTCTCGCTGCTTCCGGGACTGATCAATATCTCCCTCACCTCCACCTCTTCTAAAACAGCTTGTGCTCCACCGATATGATCGAGATCTCCATGAGTTAAGATCAATGTATCAATGGAAGTAATTCCTTTGCTTTTTAAAAAAGGCACGACAATGTCTTCGCCTACAGAAAAGCGGTCATTTTTCTCCTCCCATTTTTCTATTGGGAATTGCACCTCCCCTCCTGCATCAATTAAATATGTGCCACGGTTATATGGTAAATCGATCAAGGTCGCATCTCCCTGCCCAACATCGATGAAGACAATTTCTCCATAAGCATGGAAATTGTTCAAGAAAAGGTGAAGGACTGCAAAGAAGAAAAGCAGCCCACCCGACAGGTATTTCCTCTTTTCTATTCCAACAAATACAAAATAGATAAGAATAAGATAACCCAGTAGAAAAAGAAAGGCCGGTCTCCCCATTACCAAGGCGCTGAAAGGAAAAGAAGAAATGGTGTTGGATAACCATTGAATACTTTCCAACAGAATTTGATAAATGGCCATGGACCATCCTGACGATACTATAAATGTTAAGAGATAGACGGCGATAGCCATCGGAAGGATTAAAATAGAAAAAAGGGGTACATAGAGGAGATTAGTCAGAAAACCGATTAACGAGAATTCATAGAAATGGTAGATCACGACAGGAAAAGATGATAATTGGGCGACCATCGTTACGGTGAACATTTGTTTGAAAGTAGAGGATGCCTGTAAAATAGAAGCTGAAGAAATAACGAGGGAAAAACTGACTATAAATGAGAGCTGGAAACCAACATTGAATACCAAGAAAGGTTCGTATATAACAATGAAAAGAAAAACAATTGACAGGCTTTCCAACACACTTAGTTTCCCCCTTGCTTTCTTACTCAGGATTAGGACGATCAGCATGGAGGATGCCCGGACTACAGAAGGTGAGCCGCCGGTTAGTACAATATAACAAAGCAGAAAGACAATCCCTATCCATGATGAAGCTTCCCTGGTTATACCCATCTTTAATAAAAAATAGTGAAGAAACGCAAACAATAGACCCACATGAAGGCCCGAGATGGCCAGTAAATGAACGACACCGAGCTCCCTGAAGGACTTCATGGTGTCCTTATTCATTTCCCCTGTCTCTCCGAATAGTAATGCCTGTGTGATACCGACAGTTGAAGGCGGGAAATTCTGTTCAATTCTTTTTAATCCTTTAAACCTGAGCTGTGTCAGGAAATGTTTCCAGGTGCTGAAATCTTCACATCCCTCGAATGCCTGTACTTCTAGGAACCAATAAATCCCCTGACGATACAGATAGTCTTTATAGTCGAATAAATTCGGATTTTTATTAGGTTTTGGCTCAGTGAGCTCCCCCTTAACTTTGCATACATAACCAGGTTTCATTTCTTTAAATTTTTTCTTTTCCTCCTCTGAAGAAAAGGAATATTTGATCAGTACTGTTTCATCCTCTATTCTTGCCAAGGAGATTAATGAGCTGCCGTCTATGGAGGGAATGTCATCTATAGACACTTTAAAGAAAGCAGGTTCGTGTTGTGGAGAAAGAACGGATTTCTGATGGTTTTGTTGTAAATGAGTGTTGAAGTAAGATATAACCACAAAAAGGATCGAAAGAATGAGGATCGAATAGGGCATTTTTCTGAGGTAAAGAGAAAGCAGGAGAAGAACAAGGAGGAAAGCACCCCAGTGTATCTGAAGTGCCAGCAATGTCCCTGATAGAACCGACAACGCCAAGTAAAGACAAATCCCTCTACCCATTAAACAGCTTTATGTATGCTTGTTCATAATAGTCAAGCTTTTCTTCAGATACCCCGAGTTGCCTAAGGTCTTTGATTAATTGTATCATCAACTCTGCTTTTTCCTTATGCTTAACATCGATGCTGCTTTCTTCAAAAGGTACTTTTTCCACATGGACGTCTGCCTTTTCAAATAGTTCAATGGCGTAAGGATGATTTTTGTAATCCTTTGCATAATAAACCGTTTTGATTCCCGCCTGGATCAGCGCCTTACAGCATTGAAGGCAAGGAAAGTGAGTCACGTATATGTCAGCATTCTCTGTTCCTACACCGAATTTCGAACATTGCAGAAGGGCATTCATTTCAGCATGAATGGTCCTCACACAGTGATTGTCAATGACATAGCACCCTTCATCTATACAATGATCTCCACCGGCTATGGAGCCATTATAGCCGCCTGCAATAATTCGCTTATCCCTGACGATGGTTGCTCCAACTGCCAGTCTCGTACACGTACTGCGGAGGGCAAGCAGTTGACTTTGAGCCATGAAATATTGATGCCAAGCTATTCTTTCCATCTCCATTCTCCCTTCTGTTTTATACGAATATGTTTGATGCTTGTTTAAGTGTATAAAGATTTGCCACGTTTCGTCAATTCATTGGACATAAATATGTTCTTTTAATTTCTCAAATGTCTTTTCTCCAATTCCTGTAATGTTGGTAATCTCTTCAATAGCTGTAAACGGTCCATTTTCTTCACGATATTGAACAAAGGTCGCCGCTTTGGATGGCCCGATTCCGGGAAGTGTTTCAAATTCCTGCTGAGAGGCTGTATTAATATTGAGTTTGTCCTTTTTTTGATCTGTCCCGGAGGCAGAAGAAGGCACAATCTCCGGCGTTACTTCCATTTCACCTATTTTCGGGACATAGATCATCATCTCGTCCGTTACCTTGACTGCCAGATTCATCAGTTTTTCATCTGCATTTTTAGTGAAGCCGCCTGCTCTGTCAATCACGAATTTCAATCTTTCCCCTGTACTTACTTCATAAAGTCCGGGATTTACTACTTCTCCTTTCAGGTCCACGTAAACTTTTTCTGGACTCTTCACTGTTTGAGGTTTCTCTTTCTTTTCCACATGTGTTGCAGTCAAGGAAGGTTCTTCTATTGGAGGGTGGGAAGCATTTTTCAATATATACGCTATCAGGAAAACAGCAAAAATCACAAGAAGCACAAGGAGGGTTCTGTACTTTTCTATTATGGAATGCACGTGAAATCACCTCTTATGGAATATTCATTGCAAGGAGTTCATAAGTTTTAGGAGAGAGTGTGATAGAAGGAGGGCTGAACATGAAAGTAGGAATCATCGGGACGGGAAACATGGGGAAAATCATAATTGAAGCTCTCATTGAATCAAAGGCAATTGCTCCTTCGCATCTTCATATTACGAATCGTTCATTAAAAAAAGCCGAGGATTTAAAAGAGAAATTCAACAAAGTGAATGTAGATCATTCAAATGAAGAAGTGATTTCTTCGTCTGATTTAATCTTCATCTGTGTTAAACCGCATGATGTGTATGATGTGATTCAGGAGAATAAGAATAGCTTCTCGAAGGAAAAATGTGTTGTTTCCATCACAAGTCCGGTAAGTGTTGGCCAGTTGGAGTCATTATTATCCTGCTCTTGTGCACGATTCATTCCAAGCATCACAAATCGTGCATTGAGCGGTGTGTCTCTTTTAACGTATGGAAGTCATTGTTCAGATAAATGGAGGCGGGATTTAACAAAGCTTGCCCGGCATATCTCTACACCCGTCGTGATTGATGAAAATGTCACACGGGTTGCTTCTGATATTGTCAGCTGCGGACCTGCATTTTTCAGTTATGTTACTCAAAGGTTCATTAACGCTGCAGTGGAGGTAACGGAAATTGATCGTGAAACGGCGACCGTGCTTGCGTCTGAGATGCTGGTTGGTCTTGGAGACTTGTTAAAGAAGAATATCTATACGTTACCGACGCTTCAAGAGAAAGTTTGCGTAAAAGGAGGGGTGACCGGGATAGGCATATCTGTGATGGAAAGGGAATTGGGAGAAGTTTTCGAGAAATTATTCGAAGCCACACAAGAAAAATTCGTGGACGATATTGAGGGAACTAAATCACAATTTGGGGTCTAAAAAAGACTCCTTTTTATATTTCGACATAAAGTGGTTTTTTCCTTCTTTTTTCTAAGTTTTTTCAAATCTTTTTTCTCTGATACTGTTGTTTCAAGAACTGCATCTGCCAAACCTAAAGATACATCAACTACAACATACTTATCAAAGATAGCAACAAAACTTATGAAAAGAGCCATTAAAAATAATAAAAATCCGAACGATTTCGAATTTCTTAAAAAAATTTGAATGATCGTTCGGATTTTTCTTTGACTAAAACAACTTTGTCTCAGCCTTTTTTATTTCTTTTTACACGTAAAGAAGATTCTCTCACTCTGATCTGTGGGAGATTCTTCTGTAAAGTCGGCAGTGATTTTCAACACATCAAACCCAATGTTGGATAACCACTCCTTTAACATAAGGGAGGGGTAGGTACGCTGCTTGTGCAACTCTTCCACTCTCTCGTACTGTCCTGTTTTCTCGTCCTGCACAAAGAAAGTCAGTTCATGTTCTACACTATTTGGAACTTCCCCGGGAAAGCAATCCCAGATATAGGAAACGTGCTCATCTGTACAAGTAAAGGTCTGGTTCATGAATATTTGGGTCATCTTGAATATGGAATGGACATCAAAAAGAAATAACCCGTCCTGCTTCAAGTGGGCATGGACACACTTAAATGTATTTTCCACGTCAATCTCGTCTTCCAGGTAATTCAATGAATCACAAAAAATCGTAATCATATCGTATTCACCAAGTGATTCAAGCTTTGACATATCCTGTTGGAACAGATGAATTTGAATCTTTTGCGCCGAGGCCTTTTCCTGTGCGATGGTGAGCATGTCCTGAGATAAGTCGACACCAGTCACATCGTACCCATCCCCAGCTAACCTGAGGGATAATTCCCCTGTTCCACAGGCGATATCAAGAATTCTTTTCCCTTGGATTGAATAGTATTCTGCCTGATTATTGACATACTCCAGCCAGCCGTCGTATGGTACGTCCTGCATTAAATAATCGTATACGTAAGCAAAACGCTCATAGCTCATTTAAAGGTTCTCACCTTGTCCGACCTCGACGAATGATGCGTCTCCCCATAAACGTTCAAGATTATAGTAACCTCGCTCATCTTTATGGAATACGTGAGCGACTACATCGCCTAAGTCAACCAGGATCCAGCGTGCCTGATCGAATCCTTCAAGTCGTTTGACTGTGTACCCCTTTTCTTCTGCTGCGTCTTTCAATTCACGAGCGATCGCTTGTACCTGTTTGTCTGAGTTTCCGTGGCAGATCAGGAAATAATCCGCAATCAATGAAACACCTTTCATATCCAATACAACAATATCCTCAGCACGTTTATCATCAGCAGCTTTAAATGCTAATTCTACTAAATTTTGTTCCATTCCTTCATCTCCTCTGATTTAATGTTAATTCATTGTAAAAGCGAAATGTATCCGGGTAGATCGCTTGATTTTTTTTCATCAAAAACGTGATTGTATTCTGCAGAGCTCTAATGAGTGCCAGGTCCAATGATTCCTTGGCAAGCTCCCTTACTTCTTCCACCCCTGGGAACCTGCGATTCGGCTCAATATAATCAGCTAAATAAATCACCTTGTCGAGTATGGTCATCCCCTCTTTCCCGGAAGTATGGAAGCGGATGGCATTCAAGATGTCCTCGTCTTCTATCCCGATCTCACGTTCCACCAGTACAGCTCCTACAGGCGCATGCCATAACTCGCTATTATAAAGCAACAGATCCTTCGAGAGATTCTCACTTTCAATGATCCCCTGCATTTCCTGTTTATCCCGAAACTTTGCATAGTCATGAAAGATCGCGGCTGTTTCGGCCTTTTTCTCATCGGCTCCATACCGCTTTGCAAGCTCAATGCTTGTTTCCATGACACCACATGTATGAATGTAGCGATGTTCAGTCAAATGCTTTTCAACCATCTTGAGTGCTTTTTCCCTATTCATATAACTTCTCCTCCTTGATAAATCGATACACGTCATCCGGAACCAAATAGCGAACCGATTGTCCCTTATTTACTGTGTCGCGAATGTAAGAAGAAGAAAGATCGATAGCCGGCACTTGGATCAATTCTACGTTAAAGGATGTCTCATGGGTATAATCCGGACGATTGACCCCGATGAACTTCACCATATTCTGAAGCTCATCGATTTTATACCATTTGGGGAGATACTCGATCATATCCCCGCCAATGATAAACGAAAATTCGGTGTTCTCTTCTCTTTCCATCAAAAGCTTGATGGTATCATATGTGTAGGAGGCACCCTGTCGTTCCAGCTCGATCCGTTCAATGGAAAAACGGGGATGACCTTTGATTGCTGCCTGTAGCATGTGAAGCCGCTGATCCACCGATACACGTTCATCCGCCTGTTTGTGAGGCGGCACATGGTTAGGAAGAAAACGAATTTCATCTAATTGTGCTTTTTCCAACACTTGCTCTGCAATGACCAAGTGACCCATATGGGGAGGATTGAATGTCCCTCCCAGAAGTCCAACCTTTTTTTTCATCATCGCATCGATCCTTATCTTGGCAGAGTTAATTGCTTGTTTTCTTTCGATTCTTTGTAGAGGACAATGGTATTTCCGATGATCTGGACAATGTCTGCCCCTACACCTTCCGATAGCTCTTCGGCAACCTCCGTCTTATCCATATCACAATTTTGAAGGATGCTGATTTTCATCAATTCCCTTGTTTCAATTGCTTCTCCAATCGTTTTGATCATATTATCGTTGACTCCGCCTTTTCCTACTTGAAAAACCGGATTTAAGTGATGTGCTTCTGAACGTAAAAATCTTTTTTGTTTACCTGTTAACATGTTAACCTCCTAGTTGTTGTAAAACGGTATCCCTCATAATGGAATAGGACGGAAAGATTCCTGTCCATTTCTTAAACGAGAGTGCTCCCTGATAAACGAACATATCGAGTCCGTTTTGAGTCAGGGCACCTTTTTGTTTCGCCTGCTTCAGTAATGATGTTTCTAATGGATTATAAATAATATCCGAGACTATGCTTCCCTGCTTTAATCTATTGACCTTTATAGGACTGTCTTCAATATACGGAAACATGCCGATAGACGTCGTCTGGATAATGACATCATAGTGGTGCAAGATGTTTTCAGCAGCTTCAAGGGTAAGAAACGAAGAGTCTAACGGAAACGGACATGTTTCCATCATCTTCTCTGCTCTACCAGGCGTCCGGTTGGTTACATCTATTTTCTTCACTCCCAATGAGGCAAGTGTATAATAAATGGCCTTTGCTGCACCACCGGCACCAATCATTAGCATCGATTTATTTTCAAGACGATCACCGGCTATGTTCTTCAAGCCTTCGACAAACCCAAGTCCGTCAGTATTATAACCGATGAGCTTTCCTTTTTCACTCACAATCGTATTGACAGCACCAATGGCTTCAGCCAATGGATCAATCCCATCGAGGAGAGGCATGACATGTTCCTTATGTGGAACGGTCACATTTACACCCTGAATTCCCAGGGCTTTGATTCCACGAATAGCCTCGGGAAGCTGCTCTTTCTTCACATGAAACCGGACATATTCAGCGTTTATTCCGTTATCTTTAAACGCGCTATTATGCATCAGGGGAGACATTGAGTGAGCAATCGGGTCCCCTATCACACCATAAAGAGCCACAGTATCCCTCCTAGATCAAAGATTTTCTTAAGAAGACGCTGACACCTTTCGGAACATGAGCGGCAATGGTTGCTCCAGCGTCATTGACGGTGATCCATCCCAATCCCGAGAAAACGATATCCGTTTTGGCTTCTTTGATCCTGAACTCATGCCTCACGAGTGGAGGAAACGTATCCATGTCATCTTTTCTAGGTGGCTGCAACAGTTCTCCCGCATGATTTTTATAGAGTTCATCAGCCTTTTCGATCTTCGTGCGATGAATGGACAACTCATTTGAGAAATAGCATGTAAACGGCTGACGCTCGCCAGCCATGAAATCAAAGCGGGCCAAACCGCCGAAGAACAATGTTTGTTCCGGGTTCAGCTGGAACGTCCTTGGCTTGATTTCTTTTTTAGGTGTAATGATTTTCAAATCCTGCTTATCTACAAAATGGGCCATCTGATGGTGATTAATGATCCCAGGTGTATCAATCAGTGATTCTTCATCATCCAATGGAATTTGAATCATATCGAGAGTCGTTCCAGGGAAGTGGGAAGTCGTAATGACATCCTGTTCTCCTGAGACATGTTTGATGATGCGATTAATGAACGTGGATTTTCCTACGTTCGTACACCCTACCACATAGACATCTTTACCATTACGATATTCTTCGATTGCTTCGATTGCTTCGGCAATTCCCTGACCCTTCGCAGCACTTACCAATTGAACATCAATTGGTTTTAATCCCAGTTGGCTCGCTTCATGCTTCATCCAATGAATCAGCTTGGAGTGCTTAACCGATTTTGGTAGCAGATCTACCTTATTTCCAATCAAAAGGATCGGGTTAGATCCAACGAAACGATGCAGTCCCGGTAGCCAGCTTCCATTAAAGTCAAAGATATCAACGACTTTGACAATCAGCCCTTCAGAGTCACCGAGTTCATTTAATATTTTCAAGAAGTCATCATCTGTCAACGGGACATCCTGGACTTCATTATAATGCTTTAATCTGAAACAGCGTTGACAAATGATTTCTTCCTTTTGAAGAGCAGAAGGTGGCGCATATCCCATACCTTCTTTATTTTCCGTCTGGATTTCAACGCCACAACCTATACATACAACTTGACTCACTTTTTATCCTCCCACTCAAGCATGCCTTTACGCTTGAAAAACTTCATGATTTTACGTTCTACTTGACGATTGAACTTAGTAAAGAAACCATCTGATTGAGCCACAGGAACGACCAGTATGGTGTGGAAACCACCGCGATTTCCGCCTAATACGTCCGTTAACAGCTGATCGCCAATGACAACCGCCTCTTCCTTTTTCACTCCCATTTGCTCAATCGCTTTCTTGAAAGCCCGCCCCATGGGTTTTCTTGCCTGGAATATAAATGGAACACCCAAAGGCTCGGCAAATGCCCCGACCCGATTTTTATTATTATTGGATACAATTGTCACAAGGATCCCCTGCTCCTGCATCTCTTTAAACCACTGAATTAACTTAGGAGTGGCGTTTGGTCTGTCCCATTCCACCAGCGTATTATCCAAGTCGGTAATGATTGCCTTAATCCCTTTTTCCTTAAGATGCCCTGGGCTGATACTAAAAATATCCTGGACCTGTTCATTGGGTAAAAACTGCTTGATCACATGCTACACCTCAAATTTCTTTATCGATATCAATAACTGCTTTCGATTCTACTTTAGTATAACGTTCCCTTGGAATGAAGGAACGATTTCTATATTATACCTTTAACCTATAACAGATTAATGATAACCAATTTTACATACAGATTCAAAATAAATCATATATATTCCTGACTTTCCAAATATATTCCCTTGAAAAATAAATATTTTTCGACAAAATTCTAATTTCTTTCATAGTTGTGGATAACCTTATTCACATTATACAGAACTCAAACATCGCTTATTTACCAGTTATATACAAGTTAGTCACAACTTATCCACTGTAAACTGTGGATAAAGGAACGCTTGTTCTAAAAAAATAAATTTGGTAAAGTTTAATTACTACTAAAAAACGTACTTACATTAAATTTGGAGATACAAAAGATAATGATTATTGGAGGTGGCATTAATGAGGAAATTATCGGACGAACTGTTGATTGATTCTTATTTCAAAGCGTTGGAGTTGAAACTCAATACAGAATTCATTCGCCTCATCGAAATGGAAATTCACCGTCGATCTCTTACAAATAAAATAAAAGCTACTTCGTAGAATATTAACATGAAATGGGACGGTTTTGTTTAAAATCCGTCCTCTTTTTTATTAGAGGCAATCTTCAATGCTTCTTTCCACCGTTCGTCACATTTCAGACTGCTTTATTGACTGTATGTTCATCCTCAACCGCCTGACTCTGAGCATTCAATCCATGAATTCAAAAAAACGGGTAACTTTAACAGTTTAATAAGTATATAATAAAATATTATTATATACTATATTTATAAGTATCTTTTTTCACTGTGTCAGGCAACAATCCTTGTAAACCTGATTGAACAAGGATTCGTTAAGTTATATTTTAGCCACGCATCATGTTCAACAGTGAGCAAACTTAATGATAAGGAGTTGAGTGATGTTTGTTTCTCTCCGGCTTCGTCGATCAAACGTTCAAAAAGCTTAAAACTCAAACAGCCAACCTGATCACCATTTCGAATTTATCATTAGGTGGTTTTGCTATTATTTCCATTCTTCATAATCAATTACATTTAAGTCTGATCCTCATTTTCGTTGCTGCATTAACTGACCGGTTCGATGGAATGGTGGCAAGAAAATTAAACATTGAGTCAGAATTAGGAAAGCAGCTCGATTCCATGAGTGACATCATTTCCTTCGGCATTGCCCCGGCATTGCTTCTGTATACGGCAGCTCTCAGCCAGTTTGATTTTCCAGGCATGTTTTTCACCATTTTCTATTTAGCCTGTGGTGCTTATCGATTGGCCCGTTTCAACATTTCGGAAAATGACGGCTATTTTACCGGATTGCCCATTACCGCAGCCGGCTGTTTTCTTACCTTGTTCTATTTGGCTATTCCGTTTGTATCAGATGTGCTGATTTTATGTATGACCATCACACTATCTGTATTAATGGTCAGCCCTTTTACATTGAAGAAGATGTAAAGCCTATAACAGAGCCCTGTTCAATTTTTGAACAGGGCTCTGTTTGATAGTATGTTGTATTTGACAGACTAACAGTAATTACAGTACCACCATCCACCAAATAGGAAAAGCAAGATTAGTAATACAACGACTAATGCAAAGTAGAATCCGCCTCCCCCATAGCAGCCTGGATAGACCGGCCCGTAACAAGGATATCCATAAGGCATGACCATACCTCCTCACTTTTATTATCATTATATGTACATAGGGAAAGAGCGTATAGGCAGATTTCATCTATATTTTTGATTTCACAAAGAAAAAATGTTCCATTTCCCGATTACTTTCACCGGACATGCAAGGACACACCATCCTTATCATATGAATGAATATAGGCTAAAGTCCTCGGGAGGTGTCAATATGCCTGGAGTTCTAACAGCACTTGGGTATTTTTTTAAAGAGTTAATTTTCCTCGTTTCTTACGTTAAGAATAATGCCTTTCCTCAGCCACTATCCGCTGCAGATGAACGAAAATATTTAAGGCTGATGGCGGAAGGTGATGAGCACGCACGGAACATGCTCATCGAACATAATCTCAGGCTGGTTGCGCACATCGTCAAGAAATTCGAAAACACGGGAGAAGATCCAGAAGATTTGATTTCCATCGGAACCATTGGATTGATCAAAGCGATTGAAAGTTATTCAGAAGGAAAAGGAACAAAGCTTGCTACCTATGCGGCCCGTTGTATCGAGAATGAAATACTAATGCACCTGCGCGCCCTTAAGAAAACAAAGAAAGATGTCTCCCTCCACGATCCCATCGGTCAGGATAAAGAAGGAAATGAAATCAGCTTAATCGATATTCTAAAATCTGAAAGCGATGATGTCATTGATACAATCCAATTGAGCATGGAGCTTGAAAAGGTCAGAAAATATATTTGTGTACTGGACGAGAGGGAAAAGGAAGTCATCGTAGGGCGGTTCGGTCTGGACTTAAAAGAAGAGAAAACACAAAGAGAAATTGCTAAGGAACTGGGAATCTCGAGGAGCTATGTATCACGAATCGAAAAAAGGGCTCTCATGAAGATGTTTCATGAATTTTATCGTGAAGAAAAAGAAAAACGAAATAAATCCTAAAAAAGAAAAGCGGTCCAGTGGCCGCTTTTCTTTTCATTTTCTCTACTCTACACTGACTTCAGCAGAAATGATCAAACCAATCACAGATGTCAGGACAAGACCCATGATCATTGAAAACATCGTCATCCATCTCCCTTATTAAACTACACTTCTTACTATTAATGTATCACGAAAAAATGATATTTCCCCTCCCATTCGTGAACAACTTATTACTGAAAATTGACAGATGTGTGACTTGTAACTAAACTCAGAAACGAAAGGAGGATACCCTCACCTAAAGGTATCCTCCTCCATTGTTTATTTCCTGACCGGCTTCTTTTTATGGAAGAAAGCCGTCCAAAATACAATATTTAAAAACATCTTTCCACCACCTTCTGCTTCGTTAGGCAGTATCCTTCTCCACCCATAGCGCATTCAGCATTTTCTCCTGTATATAAATCATCTTTCATTCTCCTCTCCATTAGTTGATCCTAAAGCTTAAAACAATTGCGACATGTATTGCTGCTTTGTTTTCGTTTCTTCATAGCTTTTTGTAACTGTTTCGTTGTGAGAAGCTTCTTCAAACGTTTCTTGTTTCTTATTGAAGGTTACGGTTATAAATAAAAGATTCAGTGTCATACGTATCACCCCTTTCTAAGTGCCTGCATGCCTGCAGGGCAAAGTAAAAAGCCACAAAGAGACCGATCCTTGTGGCACAAAAAAGCCACAGGGAACTACATTCTCCCTGTGGCTATCATTTAATGGATTACAAATTAAGCGCAGAACATCCCACAAGTGGTCGAATGATGAAAACAATATGAAATTGTGTTGTTACTTCCAATAAGCAAGAACATTTTCTTCGACCTCCCCGTTTTGTGTTTTTTTCTTACATTGGTTAGTATATCCAATTCTTACAACAAAGTAAACTCTTTTCTTCAATATATTTTCTACAAATTTCCACATTTTCAATACTAAAAAAGCAGGTCCCCATGAGAACCCGCTTTTCTTCTGATCCAGCTGCGCCGGCTTGGCCCTCGAGGTCATAAGCTAATTCGATCAAAAAGGCAAAATACGGCTTTCCGATCGATTCATCTTATGCTTGTCGGGCCAGTGTGAGCCGCCTCCGCTTTTCTTTTGTCCAGCTACGCCGGCTTGGCCCTCGAGGTCATAACTGAAAAATCCCATAAGGCCAAGTACGCCTTTTGGGATTTTCCTGTTATGCTTGTCGGGCCAGTGCGAGCCGCCTCCGCTTTTCTTTTGTCCAGCTGCGGCGGCTTGGCCCTCGAGGTCATAACTGAAAAATCCCATAAGGCCAAGTACGCCTTTTGGGATTTTCCTGTTATGCTTGTCGGGCCAGTGCGAGCCGCCTCCACTTTTCTTTTGTCCAGCTATGGCGGCTTGGCCCTCGAGGTCATAACTGAAAAATCCCATAAGGCCAAGTACGCCTTTTGGGATTTTCCTGTTATGCTTGTCGGGCCAGTGCGAGCCGCCTCCGCTTTTCTGATCTATTCGTCTGCTGATTGCAGATCTTTTTTATATTTGATTGCTTTTGTGAAAAAGAACAGTGACATTCCCAGTAAAATAACAGTTCCTGTCATGAGGGTGATTATTTTGCCGGGTGTGACCGTTTCTGTTGGGATGATAACACCTAAATACATAAAGACACTAAGTGCTAGTAATGTAAATCCAAATCGTTTGAAGTCAACGATCTTTTGTTGAATGGTCTTTTTGTTTTCCACGTGCATTCACCTACTTTAGAACTAGTAAACTCTCATTCTATGGTAACATACGAATGCATGCAGCCTACCATGTAATTGATACCAGTTCTGCCACAGGTTCACTTACTTGGAAAGTGCGTTATCAATATCTTCAATCAGGTCTTCTGCATCTTCAAGACCTACAGAGATTCGAACAAGGCCGTCTGTGATTCCAAGTTCGTTCCGACGATCTGCCGGAATGGACGCATGAGTCATTCGGGCAGGGACGGAAATTAAGCTTTCCACAGCGCCGAGGCTTTCAGCCAATGTGAAATATTTTGTATTGGTTAACAGACGGTCTGCGTTTTCTTCGCTGCCTACATCAAATGAAACCATACCACCAAAGCCTGATGCCTGTTTCTTGGCAATGGCGTGATTCGGATGAGTTTCTAATCCAGGATAGTAAACCTTTGAGACCTTAGGATGTGCAGTAAGGAATTCGACGATTTTCTTGGTGTTTTGTTCGTGCTCTTCCATTCGCAGTCCCAAGGTTTTGATACCACGAATCAATAACCATGAATCCTGGGGTCCAAGAACCCCTCCTGTAGAATTCTGTACAAAGAATAACTCTTCAGCCAGTTCTTCGGAGTTCACAACAACCAGCCCCGCAACCACGTCACTGTGCCCTCCAATATATTTCGTTGCACTGTGGAGGACAATGTCTGCTCCTAAGCTGATCGGATTTTGCCAATATGGCGTGCTGAATGTATTATCAACGATTGTCAGCAGTTTATGTTTCTTAGCCAAGGAAGATGCCGCTTCGATATCTGTGATTTTCAATAATGGATTCGTAGGCGTTTCAATGTATATAGCCTTTGTATTTGGCTGAATCGCACGTTCAATAGTAGGAATATCACTTGTATCAACGAATGTAGATTCGATGCCAATTCGATTCAACACCTTGGTCATGACCCGGTACGTCCCGCCGTACACGTCATCTGTCATCACGATATGATCCCCGCTGTTGAACATCATCATGACCGCCGTGATGGCCGCCATCCCAGAACCGAAGGCAAAGCCTTTTTCACCGCCTTCAAGATCTTTTATCAACTCTTCAAGAGCGTGACGGGTAGGGTTTCCTGAACGTGAATATTCGAATCCTTTGTGCTTCCCTACTTCATCCTGCTTATACGTACTCACCTGGTAAATGGGAGTGGATACGGCACCTGTTTGAGGATCTGTCGGGATACCTCCGTGGATTAATTGTGTTTTCTTTTTCATGATTAGATTCCTCCTTGATAAATTTTTTTACTTAAATATCGTTCACTTGAATCCGGGAAAATGGTTATGATATGACTTCCCGCTTCAGCATTTTCTGCCTCCAGGAGTGCTGCGTGGAGGGCTGCACCGGAAGAACTGCCGACCAGCAGGCCTTCCAGGGTTGCAAGGTCTTTTACTCTTCTGAATGCATCATTGTCTGTAACGGTATGAATGCTGTCAAAATAATCTGGATCCATATAATCGGGAAGAAACTCCATCCCGATGCCTTCTGTTTTGTGAGGTCCTGATTTTCCCCCATTCAAGATGGATCCTTCGGGTTCAACGATCACTGATTTAATGGTTCCTTTCTTTTCCTTGAGATATCGGGCTGTCCCCATGAAGGTTCCCCCAGTGCCTGCACCGGCTACAAATGTATGAATCTGCCCATCCATCTGATTCCAGATTTCTGGTCCCAATGTTTTGTAATAGGTATCCGGGTTGGCTTTATTTCCAAATTGCTGAGGTGAATATGAGTTCGGGATCTCATTCACCAGTTCAGCTGCCCTAGCAATGGCTCCCCTCATCCCTTCTTCAGTAGGGGTATGGACAATTTCCGCTCCCAAAGCTTTCATCAGTTCCTGTTTTTCCATGCTGAATTTTTCGGGAATACAGAATATCACTTTATATCCTGAGTTTACGGCAGCTAAAGCCAGCCCGATTCCCGTATTTCCTGCAGTCGGTTCGATCAGGGTCCCCCCTGGCTTTATCTTATCTTTGACAACCGCGTCTTTTAATAGCTCAAGTCCCAATCGATCCTTCACGCTGCCTCCGGGGTTAAAAAATTCCAGCTTGGCAAAAAGGCGGACACCATCCTTCAGCGGGAAGTGTGTCAATTCAACAATCGGTGTATTCCCTATCAGGTCATGTACACTCTTATATACGTCCATATATTCAATCCCCCTTTAAAACAAAAACTGACCCATCTACCAATCCGCTCTCATATTTCATGAATGAACTGTTCACAGAACAAGTCGGGTCCCATGAGAGGGAAAGATGGCTGGGTCAGCTATATTCAGTTTGTATGTTAAGCAGATTTCACGATATTCATGACCATTTTAGCTGAATGAAGCGCAGCCTTATCCAAATATTGATCAAAGGACACATCCGATTCCTTACCGGCGATGTCCGAAAGAGATCGGATGATGACAAAAGGTACATGAAATTGATGCGCTACTTGTGCTATGGCTGCCGCTTCCATTTCCACTGCCTGCAAGTCTGTGAATTTATCACGGATTGCCTCCACCCGCACGGGATCATTCATGAATGAATCTCCAGTGGCTATCAATCCGGAAACCACCTGTGTGTCTCCAAGCTCTTTAACACTTTCGATGGCAATTTGTTTCAATTTCTCATCTGCCACAAATGCGGCTGGAAGCTGTGGGACTTGACCGTATTCATATCCAAAAGCTGTTACATCCACATCATGATGTCTTACTTCAGTTGAAATGACGACATCCCCAACATTTAGAGAAGGATCGAATCCTCCCGCTGACCCAGTGTTGATGATGCAATCCGGTTTGAAGTGTTGCAATAGTACGGCAGTCGACATGGCTGCATTCACTTTTCCAATTCCTGATCGGAGTAAAATCACTTCTTTATCACTCATAGTACCGCTTGTATATTCACACCCTGCGATCGTTTCCACTGTAGGGTTTGAAATATTCTCTCTAAGTAAGGTTACTTCTTCTTCCATTGCTCCGATGATGGCGATTTTCATTGCTTAAACCTCTTTCTACTGTTTAGTCGCCTCCATGATCCACACAAACGTATTCACTTGCTGAAACATTACAGAAAACCCATTCTCACGTAATCGGTCTTTTAATACATCAAGAGTTGTGTAATATTCCCGTTTAAGGTCTCTAGCAAGATTATAATACTCTTTCTTTATTGCAAGGGATATGGCGGCATGATAATGCTGCTCTGTTTCAAACATCGTATCAGCAAATACTATTTTACCACCTTGTACTAGAAGCTTTCCATAGATGCCGAAAGCTTTTCCCTTCTCTTCATCGGTTAAATGATGAAATGCATAAGAACTTACAATGGAATCGGCTCTTTCTTCGAGAGAGAAGTCCAGAAAATCACCGTCTCTGAAGGTGACCAGTTCCCCAAGTTTCTGCATTCCAACCGTTCTCATTTCAGGAGAAGGTTCAAAAGGGATGACTTCAAATCCCGCATCCAGCAACTTTTTTGTAAGATTTCCTGTACCGGGTCCAAACTCCACGACTCTCCCCTTTGCACGGGAGGCCACTTCGTCAAGAATCGATTCATAGTGTTCGAATACCGCTTGATATTCCACATCTTTTCCTGTCACTGTATCATCATAAGAATCTGCCCAATCCTGGAACAAATCCAAAAATTCTCTACCCATGGTTTAGCACCTCAGCTGCATTAAGTTTATAATTCCTATAAACATACTATGAATTAAAATTAAAACTGTTATTAAATTATCATATTCTCCTGACTTATTCAACAAATATTATTTGTCAAAAGAGGGAAGGAACTCTAAAATAAAGGGGACAACTCTATTCAGATCATGCATTAGTAGGAGGTTTATCATGAATATTTCATTCGAGTTAATAGAAGATAAAGTGGAGTTTTTTGAAGCCGACAGTTTGCGGACATTGGAGAAGAAGATAGACGAACAAATCCAGCATAATAAAGCCATCATGCTGAGCGTCCATCATGTAGATCATGCCGTTTCCATCGATGAGAACGGCAGAAGATTGTACAGTGCCGCGGTTCATTTCAAAGTGAAAAAATGATTCAAAAAAGGCTCTCCCAGTAATTGGGAGAGCCTTTTTCATCACAAATTAATCTTTATCATTTTCTTTTAATTCCTGTACTTTTGTTGGCTGCCATCCTTTGCCGTCAACCCATTGCAGATACACCCTGTATGGAGTTTGTGTATCTTTAGCCGTTACGGTTGCCATGGACTTCTGAGGACCGCCATTCCCTTCCATCCACCAAACAGTCATGTTGGCTTCTGGAATACCCGTTGCATAAGACGTTGCCTTAATTTTTTCCTGCCAGTCGGCAGTCCCTTCATCATAAGATGATACATGTTCACCGGTCTGCTCGGTACCGATAGGCTTCCAGTCAGGATGAACCATGGTTTTCTTCACATTGGGTTCGGTGCTTTCCTTCACTTCAAGCTTGCTATCGTCTTCCCCATCTAATGAGACACGATCTTGATTATCATCAGAGGATTCGTCCTGCTTTTGTTCATCCTCTTTTTTCTTTTCTTCCTCATTTTGTTCATTGTCCGCTTTATCCTTAGAATCGTCTTTCTCATCCATGGAAACGGAGTTATCTTTCTCTTTCGTCCCCTTGTCACTGCTGTTAGCATCCTTGGTTTCTGTATTCTTCGCCTCGTCCGTCGTTACTTTTTCGCCGCCACCGCCAAATACGATGGTGCCTCCTACAACAACAATCAATAGTAGTACGACTGCAATCATTATGTTTAACATTTTATTTGTATTCTTTTTAGATCGTTTGTCTAATCGAGATTGGTATTTCGCCATTGTGTTCCCTCCCTATTATCCTAAACAGTTTAACATGATAAGAGGAAAAGAATAAAGCGAAACATCACTCAACATGGGGTGATTCTGCTATAAAGGGAGAAAGGACACAGGACTATTGTATAGCCATAGTTTGATGTTTAGAAACGTAGTGAAATAATATGGAACTTCCTTTCTGCACCAGTCACAAGTGGGTAGGAAGTCGAGCCTCCTTATTGAGTCTATAGGGTCTCGACCTTTCTTCTATTTCTTGCAGGGGCCAGGGACCTTTCGCTGCAAACTACAAAGTGATTATTGATTTTCGAGATTATAGATGGCATCGACGCTGTCCTTAAAGATAGGGTAGATGCCTCCTTCATCGATGGTTACATCCATGTTGACGGCAACCAGGGCGTATTTGGGCTTTTCGAAGGGAAAATAGCCTGCGAACCACTTATTATATAATTCTTTTTCCCCCCGGAAGCTTCCTGTCTGTGCCGTCCCCGTTTTTCCTGCAATCGTATAGGCGGCGGTTTGTAAGTAGGGGGCCGTTCCTTCCGGTGAGTTTACCACACCTCTTAAGTACTGCTGGAGCTTCATGGCCGTGAACGGGGTAATCGTCTCCCCCTCAATTTTCTGTTTAGGGAAGGCAAACATATTCGTTCCATTTTGATATTGTACTGAAGACACGGCACTCACCTGAAATTTTTCTCCCCCCCTGGCAACCGTGGCCATCATATTGGCGATGCCAAGTGGTGTGACACGGACCTCCCTTTGCCCAATCCCTGTTTGGGAAACGTAATTCGGATCTTTTCTTTCTTCGTCTGATACGAAAATCCTCCCTTCGCTCACTTGAAGCTGTGGAAAGCTTTCGTAATGAAAGACGTTCCCCTTCCAGGCAATCTCCCCAAGCAACCCGATCTTCTCAGCATATTCATCCAGGAGATGATCATCCTTCTCCGTGAGTTCTTTTGCAAGGTCAGCAAACGTCCGGTTACAGCTGACTGCAATACTTGTCTTAATATTAATGTTTCCATGCGGCTTTTCAGCCGCATCTCCACGGATGTCTTCATCACATGGGAAAATTCTGCGTTCGTCCACTAGCCCCTCATCCATGGCTGCAGCCGCCACTACTGTCTTAAATACAGAACCCGGGATAAGCGCTTTCAGCATGTAATTTGTCGCTCCTCCATTAAAGGGATCACGGCTTTTCATGTAAGGTCTTGAAACGCTTGCAAGTATTTCACTTTTTTCAATATCAAGAAGCAGCAGTCCTCCCTTTTGAATATGATACGTATCCGCCACTTCTTCTAAAGCAAGCTGCATCCCTGCATCGATGGTGGTTTTCACATTCAAGGGGTAAAAGGGATTGGCTGGTGCCAGATACTTTACATCGACACCGAATAATGGGCCACCCATTGCATCCACATGATAAATCAGTTTTGCTTGTTCTTCAGCAACCAACCACTCATCAAAGTTTTCTTGAAGTCCTGAAACCCCAATTTTTTGGTTAGCTCCCTTTACTCTGTCAGGGTATCGCCGGTGAAATTCCTCTGTATTTTCCCCTGTCACCCCAATCAACTGTGAAGCAGGGACCTCACTGCTTTTGAACTTTTTCGCAAGGGCGAATACTCCCTGGATTTCAAGTGAATTAATCTCCCTCATCTGGTCTTCCGAAAGTCTTAAGGGCTCTTTCCCACCGAAAATGATCGGCCCTTTTGCTTCCTCCACTTTCGTTTTAATCGTTTGCGGAGGAATATGGAGAATATTTGCCACTTCTTCTACTGGCCATTCCATTTGTTTGAGGAAGGGAAACAGTACCAGGACATTTTTTTCTGTAAACGTAAGGGGATCACCGTTTCGATCGAGAAACTCCCCCCGGCCTTCATCAATCACCAACTGCTGCGTCCTTTGTGCGACACTTTCTTCAAGAAGATTGATCTTATGTTCGGAATAGGATTCAGTTTGAAATAATTGCAACTGCATCAACCTCCCTGAAAGAGCACAGAGAGCAAGTAATAAGACGATACTGAAAAGCCTGACTCGTTTCCGTTTCATTTTGTCACCTCGTCCCCATTGTTGACGAGTTTTCTGCGAATTAATCATAAAAAAAGAAGAGGCTCAATTTCGAGCCCCTTCCAAGATAATCAGTTTACTTCTACAATCTTAACGCTCATTTCCCCACCTGGAGTCTGAACATTCACTTCAGCGCCAATTTTATGTCCCAGAAGGCTTTTAGCAATCGGTGAATCATTTGAAATCTTTCCTTCGAATGGATCAGCTTCTGCACTACCGACGATGGTGTATGTTTCTTTGTCTCCATCCGGTAATTCTACGAATGTTACTTTTTTACCTAATTGTACTGTATCTGAGTTCATGTCGTCTTCTTGTATGATTTTCGCATTGCGAATCATGTTTTCCAGAGTGGAAATACGACCTTCAACGAATGCTTGTTCATCCTTTGCTGCGTCGTATTCAGAGTTCTCGGATAAGTCTCCAAAGCTGCGGGCGATTTTAATACGCTCAACCACTTCTTTACGTTTAACCGTTTTCAAATTCTCCAGTTCTTTTTCTAACTTCTCTTTACCTTCTGCTGTCATCGGAAATACTTTTTCTGTACTCATGACCCTCTTCACTCCTTTTCTATCTAAGAGCTTCCCCATGCTCTCTATGTAAATGTGCTACGTATGTAAAGGGAGGGAATGGAGGGAGAATATCTTCTCACTCCATTCCCTGCTTCTTTACAATGTGGGAAAATGTAATCTCGCTTATATGTCTTTATCTATGCTATCGTATTACAAAAATGACTTTTGTTCAAGAATTGTTTGAATTTTTGTTACCATTAAATCGATTGCCACATGATTATGGCCACCTTCAGGGATGATCACATCGGCATATCGCTTCGTCGGTTCAATGAACTGGTTATGCATAGGACGGACAACTGTGATGTATTGATCAATCACGGAATCGATGGAGCGGCCGCGCTCTTTAATATCTCGAAGCATTCTTCTGATAATCCGGAGATCGGCGTCTGTATCGACATATAACTTAATATCCATTAAGTTACGCAATCTTTCATCTTCTAATACTAAAATTCCTTCTAAAATAATGACATCTTTCGGTTCAACGAGAATCGTATCCTCAGAACGGGTGTGCATTTTATAATCATATACCGGTTTATTAACAGCCTGATGATCTAAAAGACCGTGCAAATGTTGGATCAATAGATCGTTATCAAAGGCTAACGGATGATCATAGTTGGTTTTCAAACGTTCTTCAAAAGGTAGATTCGATTGATCTTTATAGTAATAATCCTGTTGCAGCATTAAAATCGAATGTCCTTGAAATTGCTCATAAATGGCTTTGGTTACACTCGTTTTACCAGAGCCTGATCCTCCTGCTACACCAATCACAACGGGTTTATGCTTCATAAGTATTAGGTGTTCTCCTTTCGCATCATGTTATCAGGATAGACTCGCTGATGAACCTTGAATTTCACAATTTGTAACGGGTGACGGGCAACATCAAGCTCATTTCCCCGCTCATCCCACATCGTCTCTACTACTTGTGTAAAGTTTTGGATTTCTGGACCGAAGAATTCCACTTCCTGTCCCGTCTTAAAATGGTTCCGCTGCTGCAGGGTGACCAGTTGAGTTTCTTCGTCATAGTCCAATACAAGACCGACAAATTCATAATTTGTATTTTTCTTGTTATGAACGCCGAACATCTGCTCTTTGAATCCCGGTACCCCTTCAAAAAATGCGGGGGCAGTGTCACGATTCGCGCACTTCTCCAATTCGTCCAGCCATTCCTGCTGAATCTTGAAGTTGTCTGGATCTTTACAGTATTCATCCATCACTTTTCGGTATACACTTACGACAGTGGCCACGTAGTGAATGGACTTCATTCGTCCTTCAATCTTCAAGCTGTCGATACCCAATTCAATCATTCCCGGAATCGATTCGACGAGCTTAAGATCTTTCGGACTCATGGCAAAAGGAGCATCATTCTGATTGAAAAGAGGATTTTCCTCCCCTTGGTTCACTTCATATAAATCATAATCCCATCGGCATGACTGACAGCAGCCGCCTCGGTTTGAATCCCTGGCTGTCATATGGTTACTTAATGTACAACGCCCGGAGTATGCAATGCACATCGCTCCATGTATAAAGGTCTCAATCTCAATATCCACTTTTTCTTTCATTTCCTGGATTTCTCTGCCGCTTGCTTCACGGGCCAACACGACTCGATCAAGTCCTTCTTCTTTCCAGAACTGGACAGCTTTCCAGTTTGAAAGGGATTGCTGTGTGCTCAGATGTACCTCGACATTCGGTGCCACCCTCCTGCATGTCTCAATGATAAGGGGGTCTGCCACAATGATTCCTGCTACCCCTGCTTCCTCTAGACCGCGAAGATATTCTTCCAGTCCATCCATATTCTCATTATGAGCGTAGATATTCGTCGTCACATAAATCTTCGCACCATATTGCCTTGCAAACTCCACGCCTTCTTTCATATCTTCAAAGGTGAAATTACCGGCATTTGAACGCAGACCATATTCCTGTCCGCCGATATAGACGGCATCTGCACCATAATGGACAGCAATCTTCAACTTTTCCAGATTACCAGCAGGAGCGAGTAATTCAGGTTTCTTCACAATGACACGCTTTCCGTCCACAAGCTTCGATATCGGTTTTTTCACAACCGTGGTCATCATAATTCCTCCGTTCTGATCAATCTACATGTTGTTCTTAGTACACGGTTTCTTTAAAGAAGAACCCTGTATCCAAAGGACGATTATCCGGCTGCAGACTTTTCGCTTCCTCTAGAAGATCGTCTTTCTGTTCTTCGTATCGATCTTCGTCAGCCGCACATAGATCAATGGCCATACGATAAAGTTTCGTCGCTTTTAGGATATAGTCAAAGGATTTCAACACTCCATCAATTTTGAAAGAGTCTACACCCGCTTCCATCATTTCCCCAAGCTCATCAATGATGCACATATCATTCGGGCTCATGATATGCGTGCCGTTGCTGTCTTCAAAGATGGGATACTTGTTATGACGCTCCTCATCGTGTAAAAACATATTTCGTTGTTCTTTCCGGTTCTCAATCTCCATCACTTTACCCTGATATTCAAAATAATTTCCGAGTAATGAGCGTTTTGATTGGAACATGCAGGTCATCCCATGTACCTGGACCTCGATTTCCACCTCGGCATTTTCTTTCATTTCCACAATAGCATCCATGCTCAATTCACGTGCCAGTACTGCACGTTTTGCCCCTTTTCTGCCCCAATAATTACACGTGTACCAATTCGTTGCCGTCGTTTCTGTATTCCAGTGAAGCTTCATCTCCGGCGCCACTTCACGTGCAGCCATCAGTACAGCGGGATCACCGAATACAACGGAATCCGCATCCGTATCTTTAAGAAATGCAATATAATCATCCAACTCAGCAATTTTGTCGTTATGAAAGAGTGCATTCATTGCCACATATACTTTCTTATTGTATTTGTGAGCCAATCTAATGGATTCTCTTACGTCTTCCTTCGAGAACTCCCCTGCAAGCCTCAGGCCGTATCGCTGTTCACCAATCATGAAGGCATCCGCTCCGGCTGATGCCAACGGCTCTATGTCGTTTACACAAGTAGGGGTAACGAGTAATTCCGGCTTTTTCATCGTTGCTCACCTCTTTTTTTACTGATGGCGATCCCGTCACCTACAGGTAAAATACTTGTGTCGAACTCTTCATGATTCATCAGCCATGCATTATAATTCTGCAGCTTCTTAACCATGTTCCGAATTCTTTTCTGTTCCACCTGCTCCTCTGCAACCAGACCTTTGAAAAGGACATTATCCGAGTAGACGACGCCGTTTTCCGAAAGCATACTGGAGTATAGCTCAAAGAATTTAAGGTACTGCCCTTTGGCAGCATCAATGAAGATGGCATCATATGGTCCGTGTTTTTCCACTTCTACTGCGACTTCCAGTGCATCACCGAAAATCGATACAACCCTCTTTCCATCTGGAGAGCGGGAAAGGAATCCTTGTGCAGCTTCAAACCTTCCTTCGTCCCGTTCAAGTGTGACGACTGTCGCCTTTGGGAGCACTTCAGCCATACGCAGGGCTGAATATCCGATTGCCGTACCAATTTCCAGAATACGTTTCGGCTGTTGGATCCGTAACATTCCCAACAGTGCTTCAATTCCGACCAGTTCCATAATGGGTACACTGTGAACCACTGCATATTGTTCCATCTCAGTAATTAAGGCCGGCCTTATTTTCACAATTGATTCTATATAGCCAATCACTTGTTCGTTCATATATAAGCCTCACGATCATGTTCATAAATGGTTTCGGGTAACGCATCTTTCTTCACATGAAAAGAAGAAAGCTACAATGAGCTTTCTACTTCACACGCCTCTCAAAATAACGCAGGTATATAAAAATAACTTGTACTATTTTACCACACAGAGAAGGGGAAAGCTAATTTTTCTTTCCTCTTCTCATCAGGTTAATCTTTTTTGTTGGTAATGTATTTTGCCTTTTTCTCGTTATGCTCATCCAGCGTTTCTGAGTAATAAACCGACCCATTGGAAGCAGCCAGGAAATAATAATACTCTGTATCCTCAGGCTGCAAGGCTGCTTCAATTGAAGACACACCTGCGTTCGCAATCGGACCCGGCGGCAATCCCTTCACTTGATACGTGTTATAAGGTGAGTCCACTTTTAAATCTTTGTAAACGGTCTTTTCCTTATGTTTTCCTAAGGCATATAACACCGTAGGATCTGTCTGAAGAGGCATTCCTTCTTCCATACGATTATAGAAGACGCTTGAAATTTTCCCTCTGTCAGCCTTTTCCGTCGCTTCTTCCTCAATTAGGGAAGAAAGGGTAAGAAGCTCATGAGGAGTATAACCGTTTGCCGCCATGGCTTCCTGATATTGAGCCAGTACTTCATCCGTTTGCGCAATCATTTTCTTTAGAATACTGTCTAAAGATGGGTGCTTTTCATAAAAAGGGTACGTCGCAGGATAGAGATATCCTTCCAGCGGCCGTTTGATTTCTTTCTTTAAAATTTCGTCTGTAATCAGTTCCGGATATTCCTTTTTTAATTGCTCGAGCCATTTCTTATCGTTAAGTTTCTTTTCTACCTCATCTTTTTTATATGGGGACTTTTCAGCAATGATTTCTGCGATTTGATCTAATTGCAATCCCTCTGGAATAGTAATCTTAAACTCTGCTTTTCTCATGACCTTACCAGTCTTTAAGCTGTTCACAATTTCATTCAAGGTCATGGAAGGCGTCAAATCATACGATCCCGCCTGGAATCCTGCTTCATTATTAAATTTCACATAATATTTAAAGACCGTTGAATTCTTCACGATCCCTTTGTCCTCCAGGATATTTCCAATACTCGTCACCCCGGAGCCAATGGGTATTTCCACTTTTACCGGATCCGTATTATCTGGATCCACCGGTTTCAAGGCGGAATTCACATAGAGGTATCCGCCAATCGCCGTCCCCCCAATGAGAATGACAAGACACAGAATGACAAGTCCTACTATTTTTCTAATGACCTTGGCCTCCTCTTGTCTCTCTAGTAATTTCTTCATGAGTGTGTCTTTTATCTTTTTCTTTTCTTCCAAAGCTTTCATTTCCCCCTTTCGAGCAAAAAAGCGGGCTATCCGTTATACGTAATTCGACATCATCTCCACTATTATACAATATTTTGCACAAAGTGAAACAGGGACCTGCAGAAAGGGTGAATTTTTTGTCCCTTTTTGCGGTCCCTGTTTCATATGATACTATAATTTCTGTTTATTCAGCGTCTTCTTCTTCGTCAAGGAAAGTGTTTAACATTTCTTCGATCATATCCCACTCTTCTTCTGTTTCAATCGGCTTTAATTCGCCTTCTTGACCTTCGTCACCAGGCATGAAAGCAGATGCATGAATTTCAATTTCTTCTTCATCGTTCTCATCTGCTCCCAGTGGATAGTATAAAACATAAGACTTTCCGAATTTATCTGATTCAAATGTGAAAAGGACCTCGCATAATTGCTCATTTCCTTGTTCATCTACTACTGTAATTTGCTTTTCTCCGTGTTCCATGAACATTCACCTCATTATTTTTGGCTGTCAAGGTATCCTTGAAGGATCATCATCGCAGCCATTTTGTCTATCACTTTTTTACGTTTCTTCCTGCTTACATCGGCTTCTAAAAGCACTCTCTCAGCAGCCATTGTGCTCAGTCTTTCGTCCCAATATTTAATGGGAAGGGATAACTCCTGTTGAATCAACTCTCCATAAGCTTTAGACGCTTCCCCACGTGGACCGATTGTGTTGTTCATGTTTTTAGGCATTCCCACTACAACGGTATCCACCTGGTATTCATCGGCAAGTTCCTTTATTCGATCCATCCGGAACACACCATGATCTTCGTCGATCTTAATTGTTTCAATTCCTTGAGCTGTCCAGCCAAGCTCATCGCTGATTGCGACTCCGACTGTTTTAGAACCAACGTCTAAACCCATTACACGCATCTATTATCCCTCTTTGTGCTGTTTCAAATACGATTTGACTAATTCTTCGATGATTTCATCACGTTCTAAACGGCGGATGATATTTCTGGCATCTTGATGTCTGGGAATGTAAGCCGGATCTCCAGATAATAAGTATCCTACGATTTGATTGATCGGATTGTATCCTTTTTCCTGCAGAGCATCATGAACCTGTAAGAGCACTTCCTTCACATCATGTTCGAAAGGCTCCTCTGAAAAATCAAACCGCATCGTTTTGTCAAAAGAACTCATTTTTAGCACCTCTCTTTAGGCTTGTCTTTTTGACAACCGAATTGTTAATCGTTACCTACATTGTACACCACTTTGACAAGGAGTTAAATGGATTTGACCCATTCTTCTACAAAATGAAGGGCTTCTTCCACTTTTTCAGGATTTTTTCCGCCTGCCTGCGCCATATCCGGACGGCCGCCGCCGCCTCCACCACAGCGTGAAGCGACTTCTTTTACCAATTTCCCGGCATGATATCCTTTTTCGACTAAATCCTTCGTAACTCCTGCAATGATGGTCACTTTGTCCTCTCCAGTTGTTGCCAGTACAATAACAGCGGATCCAAGTTTCTGCTTAAGATCATCCATCATCGTGCGCAAACCACTGCTATCACCCACTGCCACTTTCGCAGTCAGCACATTCACTCCATCAATGACCTTCACTTGATCCGTTAAGCTTCCTGCTTCTATGTTAGACAACTTTCCTGCTAATGATTCATTTTCCCGCTGAAGCTCTCTCATCTCCCCTAATAATGCGTCTACACGATTGACCACTTCTTTAGGATTCGATTTAAGTTTGCCAGCCACTTCTTTGAGCAGGGAGACTTGATCTTTTAATACTTTATACGCATTCTCTGCTGTAACAGCTTCTATCCTTCTTGTACCTGCACCGATCCCGCTTTCAGATAGGATCTTAAATAACCCGATCTCAGAAGTATTGGACACATGACAGCCACCGCAAAGCTCAAGGCTGTAATCTCCAATTGAAACGACACGAACTTCAGCACCATACTTTTCCCCGAATAGAGCCATAGCACCCATCGCTTTCGCCTCAGATAATGATTTTTGGGCCGTGTTCACAGATACCGCCTTCCAAACCTTCTCATTGACGATGGTTTCGATCTGTTCCATCTCTTCTAGTGTCACAGATCCGAAATGGGAGAAGTCAAAGCGCAGACGATCAGGTTCAACGAGTGAACCTGCCTGGTTCACATGATCTCCCAGAACATCTTTCAATGCTTGATGAAGGATGTGAGTCGCAGTATGGTTTTTCTCGATCCTGCTTCTTGATTCACGGGATACCTTTGCAAGCACCTCTGCACTTTGTTCCAAAGTACCCTCTTCTACAACGCCTGTATGAAGGTTTTGTCCATTAGGTGCTTTTTTAACATTCGTTACGAAAACTTTTACCCCTTCGGCTTCAATATATCCTTCATCACCAATTTGTCCGCCGCTTTCAGCATAGAACGGAGTCTCGTTGAGGATGAATTGACATTCCTGTCCTTTACTCACTTTCGGCTGGCGTTCATTATCCACCAATAATTCAAGGACAGTCGAAGTGCTTTCGAGTGTGTCATATCCGACAAAGCGGCTTTCCACCGCTATATCACTCAGGACTCCTCCTTGCACCTGCATACTGCCTACATCCTGCCGGGCAGCTCGCGCTCTTTCACGCTGACCTTCCATCTCTCTTTCAAAACCGTCGTGATCAACCGTTAATCCTTCTTCCTCTGCATACTCTTCCGTTAATTCGACAGGGAATCCGTACGTATCATAAAGACGGAACACATCCTCACCAGGGATCACCTTACTCCCGGCAGACTTTTGAACCTTTATGATGGATGAAAGAATAGCCAGACCTTCGTTCAATGTTTCATGGAAGCGGTCTTCTTCATTTTTCACTACCTTTTGGATGAATTCCGCTTTTTGTTTCACTTCCGGATAGAAATCAACCATGATTTCAGATACAACGGGAACCAACTCATACATAAATGGACGGTTGATTTCGATCTGCTTTGCAAATCGTACAGCCCGTCGAAGGAGCCTTCTTAATACATACCCGCGTCCTTCGTTCGATGGCAGTGCCCCATCACCAATGGCAAAGGATACCGTTCTGATGTGATCGGCAATCACTTTGAAAGCTACGTCAGTTTCATTATCCTTTCCATATGATTTCCCTGAGATTTCTTCCGTTGCCGCAATGATCGGCATAAATAAATCTGTATCAAAGTTGGTTGGTACTTCCTGAACGACACACGCCATCCGCTCCAGGCCCATACCTGTATCGATGTTCTTCTTTGGAAGCGGAGTATACGTTCCGTCAGGATTGTGATTGAATTGTGAGAACACGAGATTCCATACTTCAAGGTAGCGGTCATTTTCCCCGCCAGGATATAATTCAGGATCTTCCGGGTTGTCACCGTATTCAGGTCCACGATCGTAGAAGATTTCTGTATTCGGACCACTTGGACCTTCACCGATATCCCAGAAGTTCCCTTCGATGCGGATGATGCGTTCTGCCGGTACACCAACTTTCTTGTTCCATATATCAAATGCTTCATGATCTTCCGGATGAATAGTAACAGATAATTTTTCTGGATCAAACCCAACCCATTTCGCATCCGTAAGGAACTCCCAAGCCCATTCGATCGCTTCTACTTTAAAATAATCACCGATGGAGAAGTTCCCGAGCATTTCGAAAAATGTATGATGACGGGCTGTTTTCCCTACATTCTCGATGTCATTTGTACGAATCGATTTTTGAGCATTCACAATCCTTGGATTTTGTGGGATCACCCGTCCATCAAAATATTTCTTTAAAGTAGCTACTCCACTATTGATCCATAAAAGGGACGGATCCTCATGTGGAACCAGTGATGCACTTGGTTCTATTCCGTGTCCTTTTTCCTGAAAGAAATCTAAAAACTTCTGACGAATTTCTGCACCTGTTAATTTGTTCATGTAAAGCTTCCTCCTTTATATGTATGGTTAAAAAAGAATACAAAAAAGCCCTCATCCCTAAAACAGGGACGAGAGCTGTTTCTCGCGGTACCACCCTGGTTATGAATAAACGCGATGGCGTTTATTCATCCCTCAATACACCTTAACGCGGCTGGACGGCAGGTTTTACCTGCACTCAGGATTAGCATTCGGTTATCCTTCATCTGAAATCCCTTACAGCCAAGGGGGATTTCTCTCTGGAAGATGGACTATAACGTACTCGGGTCCTTCATAGCGTTCATTTTATACGAATACTTGTATATGTTGGATTATAGAAATATTCAAGGTATTTGTCAATCATCATTCCCATTTTTCCATTCATCTTCCTTCTTGGTATGAAGAAAATGGGTACGTCCGTGTAAAATGGCTACCTTTATGACCGCAACAAAGGGCACTGCTACAATCATACCGATCACACCACCCACTTCTCCTCCGAGGATCAGCGCTCCCATGATGAAAAGAGGATGCATATGAAGACTTTTCCCCACAATGAGAGGTGATAAGATGTTTCCCTCCAGAAACTGCAGAATCACCACCAGAATAACAACATACATTACCATATTAGGGGAGATGGTGCTGGCAACTATGGCTGCAGGTACCGCCCCGATGATCGGGCCAAAATAAGGGATCACATTGGTGACACCAATGATCAGGCCAAGAATAAGGGGATACTTCATGCCGATCAACCATAAGGTGACCGCAGAAATACCACCGATGATCAAACAAACCAGGAGCTGGCCCCTAATATAACCACCAAGGGATTCATCCACGTCCCTTGTGAAGGAAATGACACTCTTCCTCCATTTTTGGGGAGTGAGCTGCCACAAGAATGCCTTTACCTTTGTGATATCTTTTAAAAGGTAGAAAGAGACGAAGGGAATGATGGCAACGATGAGCAGGCTGTTCATGAACTTCATGACAGTTGCCAGGACAACCGCGACAAGACCCGTCACCCAGGCTTCAAGCCCATCGATTCGCTTCTCGAGCTGGGACTGAATCCCGTCCGGCCATGTTGCAGTTTCACTCTGAACAACCTTGAGCCAACCCTGATACTGCTTCGTGAAAATGGGTGCATTCTCCGATAAATCCCTTAGCTGATGAATGATGGCAGGGGTCCCTTTGTAAATGGCATAGCCCAATCCCCCAAAGAACAGAAGGTAGATCAACAGGATGGCTATTCCACGATGGATACCAGCTTCATGCAGTTTTTCCACTACCGGGTGAAGCAGGTAGGCAATAAAACCGCCTATGACGAAAGGGAGAAGGGAGAAGAAAAAAACCTCTAATACAGGATGCCATACTGGCTTTAATAAATAGAGAACATATAGAAATAATGCAAGAATAAGGGCCATTGAAAGCCTGTATATCCATTTGGCATAGGGTCTCTTCTCCATCATCACTGGCACCTCCTCTTTTCTTCTCTAGTGTTTGAAAATAGGAGGTAGTTTTATTCATGACTTGTATGTCTCTGGAATTGTACGTTTTGATTATGTTGGATCGTTTGAATAAGGCCAATGATTCTTTTAAGGGATAGAGGATGGATTTACATCGTACTGGAATTTATTCAAGTCAAAATCAGGTGTGATTGTGTCGTTTTTTCATTTTTAGGAAAAAAAAGAGACTGACCCACAACGGTCAGCCTCTTTCTGCTGTTTAGAAAAGTTTCTTTACTTGTTTACGGATTCGTTTCATTTGTCTCTGACTCATCATATTGGACCTTTGTGAATAGATAGAAGCCGCAATTCCTGCTCCAAAACCAACGATGGATGCAAATGTTTTACTCAAGAAAGACACCTCTTCCTAGCTTAGTCGGCGTTCTTCCTCATCAAACAAGTCATCTAAGGAGCTTAGTGATCCATCCTCTTCCACTTGGTGAGTATGAATGACTCCCTTCGATAAGGAAAGTTCTATATAGCAGCCCCAACAGTAATATTGGTTGATGCCGATCTTTCCAATATCTTTACTCTGACAATTTGGACAATTCATCGGTACGTTCACCTCGAGCTTACACCAGAAATGGTGATTATTCCCTACCATCATGGCCAAGCAGAGCATGTTTTATACTTGTTTAATGAGAAGCGACGCACAAACGTTGAAAAAAAAGCAACGTTATTATATAGTGTGGGAAAATTTCCTGATTTCATAAGGAGTAACCTTTTCCATAGCACCCATTGAATTTTTTCTACTGAATAGTAATGGACTTTCCGCTTTCTTCTTTCACATAATCAATTTCGAATCCTAAATCTTCAAGCATTTTATGATCAGCTGTCCCTTCCTGCCCGGCGGTCGTCAAGTAATCCCCGACAAAGATCGAGTTTGCCGGGTAGAGGCCAAGTGGCTGTAAACTGCGCAGGTTCACTTCACGTCCACCTGAAACCCGGATCTCTTTTGTCGGATTGATGAAACGCATCAAGCAAAGGACCTTTAAGCAATATCTTGGATTCAATTCATCTGTTCCCTCAAGTGGGGTTCCGTCGATGGCATGAAGGAAATTGACCGGAATCGAGTCGGCATCCAATACCTTCAGGCTGTGTGCCATGTCCACAACGTCCTGAAGCCCTTCTTTCATACCCACTATGATTCCCGAACATGGGGAAATGCCTTGTTCCTTTGCCTGTTTTACAGTATTTATTCTGTCTTCGTATGTATGGGAAGTGGTGATGTTTTCATGGTGGTTCTCTGATGTATTGATGTTGTGGTTATAACGATCCACACCTGCTTCCTTTAACCGTTTTGCTTGATCACCTTTTAATAATCCCAGACAAGCGCATATCTTCAAGTTATACTGCTCCTTGATCTCTTTAACCGCTGATACAACGTGATCCACTTCCCGATTGCTCGGACCGCGTCCACTGGCCACAATGCAGTAGGTACCGACATTTAGTTGATGAGCATTTTTTGCCCCCTTTAGGATCGAATCTTTATCAACCATACGATACTTCTCGATCGGTGCGTCAGACACAATCGATTGAGAACAGTATCCACAATTTTCAGGGCATAGACCTGATTTTGTATTAATGATCATATTCAATTTAACCTTATTTCCATAATAATGTTTTCGGATCAAGTACGCGCTATGCAACAATTCTAAAAGCTCATCATCGGGACATTGTAAAATGGATAAAGCTTCCTCATTCGTTATTTCTGTTCCGTCAATGACCTCTTTGGCAAGTTCCTTCCACGGTTTCAATGCTTATTTCCCCCTTTAAGCTGCTCGATTCAAGTTTCTAAATGTGCTCTTCGAAATTACCGATTTCTCTAAGCGATAAGCCATGACACCTGCACAGACGGCTAAAATGATGTCTTTAGGCATTGGAACGACCATCCAAGCCCATGCAAGTTTATAGGTGAATCCTTCCGGTGCTGCAGCCCAGAACTTATATGCTGCATACATCCAGTTCGTACCGACCAAATAATTGACCACCATCCCGACTAGTGCCGCGAAAATGTAGACCTTGATTCCTCTATGTTTTTCTAAAATTTTACCAGTAATGTAAGCGGTGAAAATAAACGAAACGATAAATCCGAATGTAGGACTCACAATTGAAGATAACCCTGCTCCAAATCGTGCAAATACAGGAACGCCCACTAATCCCACCAGTGCGTACACTGTCATGGAAATCGCCCCGACCCTGCTACCAAGGATCGCTCCTGCTAAAATGGCAAAGAACGTTTGTAACGTAATGGGAACACCGCCCACTACCATAAAAGGTACGAATGTAGTGATGTTGGCACCAATCGCCATAAGTGCCACAAACATTCCGGCCAGTGTAAGATCAATCGTCCTTAATTTTCTGTTCATCTGTCTTCCCCCATCTGTCATTTTTTCTACAAGATAAGAATATCCCTTTTGCTGAATATATGTCAACCTAAACATAAATATAGTTAACAAAAGACATTGAAATCAAAAAAAGGTTGACGAATGAATGATTTCCCCAATGGAAACATTCATTCGTCAACCTTATGCTTTCATGAAATCGTAAGGACTAATGCCTTCCATTCCAATCAACGGATCTTCATTTAATAGAAATTCCTCAATGGGGAGCTCCCCATTTGATGTATCCTCTTCCATCTTACCATCCTGATTAAGTAAGCTTTTCAGTTTCTCACTCAAAGTCGTCTTTCTGAGAAAATCATCTTCCCTCTCCACTCCAAGTGTGAATGCATCCAGTTCTCCGCAAAGAATGAGGAATTGTTTGCTTCTTGTAATGGCCGTATATAGAAGATTTCTCCTTAACATCCGGTAATAGCTCTTCACGACAGGCAAAATGACAATGGGAAACTCGCTTCCCTGGGACTTATGGATCGAGCAGCAATATGCATGGGTAATCTGCATGAGGTCCTGTCTTGTATACGTGACCTCATTCCCTTCGTATGAAACGATGATCATATCCTGCTTCTCGGTGTTTTCCTTTGCATAGAAAATCGAAACAATTTCCCCGATGTCCCCATTAAAGACATTGTTTTCAGGCTGATTGACAAGCTGAAGAACCTTATCTCCTATCCTGTATTTTACATCCCCGAAGGCGAGTTCTTTCCGGGTTCCATCGTTGGAATTGAAAATTTCCTGGAGAAGTTCATTCAAGCGATCGATTCCTGCCGGGCCTCTGTACATAGGAGCAAGTACCTGTATATCTTTTGGTGAGTAGCCTTTTTTCTTTGCATTCTCCACCACTTTTTGAACGACCTCAGATATCTGATTCGTTCTGCACGGAAAGAACGATCGATCTTTTTGCTGTTTTGTCAAATCTGCCGGAACCTTTCCCCTTTTCATATAGTGAGCAAGCTCAATGATCGAGGAACCCTCTTCCTGTCTGTAAATATCCGTCAACCGGACTGTCGGGACCGCTTCCGATTTTAATAAATCCTTTAAAACCTGACCTGGACCGACAGATGGCAATTGATCTTCATCCCCGACGAATATCACTTGGATATCCTCAGGCAGAGCCTTCAGCAGCTGATGGGCAAGCCAAGTGTCGACCATGGACACCTCGTCCACGATCAGAAGTTTGCCTTCAATGGAACGTTCCTCATCGCTCTGGAACCCTTCCTGACCATTCCATCCCAGTAGTCGATGGATCGTCATGGCGGGCAAACCGGTCGATTCTGTCATCCGTTTCGCCGCCCTGCCTGTTGGGGCCGTTAACAATACTGGAAACGGTTCATCTTTGTATTCCTTTGGATCCAGCGAACAGCCGTGCAGATCAGCAAACAGTTCGACGATCCCCTGAATGACGGTCGTCTTTCCTGTACCAGGTCCCCCGGTTAACAGGAGCATGGGGGACATCAATGCGGTTTCGATTGCCGTTTTTTGGGAAGGTGCGTACTGCACTCCCAATCTGTCCTCGAGTGCTCCCAGTGACAAAAGGAATTCCGATTGTGGAAATTGATCCTTATACTGGGTTTGAGACAAGATCTTTTCAATATTTGTCACAATTCCTTTTTCAGAAAAATAAAGGGAAGGAACATACACCTTTGTACCTTCCCCAATGACTTTACCTTCTTCCTCCAGTGAAACTAATTGACTGGATATGTCGGTGTAGTCGATTTTTTCCGGCTGACTTTTCTCAAGGAGTTCCTTGACAGTGACAATGAGCTCTTCCGCTTCAAGAAACACATGACCCTGCTTGACACACGTTTGTTCCAGGGTATATAAACAGCCTGCTTTGATCCGATCTGGATGACTGCCTCTCAATCCAAGCTTCGACCCTAATTCATCTGCACGGGTAAAGCCGATCCCTTCAATATCTTCTACAAGCTTATATGGATTTTTTTGAATGATTTCAAGTGCCTGTTCTTTATAGGCTTGGTAGACTTTCATAGAAATCTGGGGGCCGAAACCCAAGTCATTTAGCATGATCATGACCCGCTCCAAGCCCTGGTGCTCGGAAAGCGTGTCATAAATACTCTTCGCTTTTTCCTTTGGAAGTTTTGGAATTTCATCCAGGAGACCCGGATTTTCGAGTATTTTACTGATGGCATTTTCCCCGATATGTTCCACAATCTTCTCAGCTGTTTTCTTCCCGATTCCTTTAAATAGATCACTTGATAAATAATGGACGACACCTTGTGTGGTCTGTGGGATTTCTTTCTTGAAATGCTTTGCATGAAACTGCATGCCGAACCTTGGGTGCTCTTGAAACCTCCCATAAAATACATACGTCTCGTCCTCATGAATCTTAGGGAAATTCCCGGTTACGACCGCTTCTTTGTCTTCGTAAGAATCGTTCGTTTCGTCCACCCGGATTCTGACTACGGTATAGAGATTGTCCTCATTATGAAAAATGGTGACCAGGTGCCTTCCCTTAATATAGATTTCTTCTTCCTCACCAAACAGCTTTAAAGAGTCTTGCTGGCTCAAGGCAGTGAACCCCCTAACTATTCACTTTGTTCATTTTTCAGCTTTTCGATCATCTTGATGCCATATCCTGAAAGCATATGATCCGGTTGAACTTCGATAGCTTTGTTGAAATACATCAGTGCCGTATCTGCATCATCCTTATGACCAGCATACGCAACCCCTAAGTTGTAGTAAGCATCTGCATGCTCAGGATCCTTTTTCACTACTTGGGATAATTGAGTGATCGCTTCTTCATATGCTTCAACCTTAGCAAGACATAGTCCCAATTGGAAGCGTGCTTCCACGTCATCTTCGTTCAACTCGACACTTCGTTGTAAGTACGGTAATGCAAGTCTCGGCTGCTCTAACTGGAACAGACTGATTCCAAGCATAAAGTAAACGTCTGCATTCTCCATACCTTTTGAAATCGCCTTTTCAAATTGATCCTTTGCTTCGTCAAAGTGATTTTCATTAAAGTACAGGTTTCCCAATGAGTAATAAGCTGCCCCTGCGTTCTCGTCAATAGAGATTGCCCGTTCGAAGAACTTTTTCGCCTTTTCATTGTCTCCAACCGACATAAGGACATTACCGAAATTAATATATCCAACAGGATCTTTAGGACTTTCTTCGATTGCTTCGGTAAAAAGTTTAACCGCCTCTTCAACTTTTCCTTCTTGTAATAACTCAATTCCTTTTAAATTCTTATCCAATTAAAACACCTCTATATTGTCATTATTTATGTATGCACGTTGAACTCCCACTTATCGTTACTAGTATAACATAAGGGACACCTGAAAACGGAATCGATCCACAATGAAAAAAGGACTGAGAGAAGAGAATACAAACCTCCTTTTCTCAGTCCTTTTTCATTTGGTTCTACCCGACATATGTCAGTTTTTTCTCATCTTTAAAGATTGTATCGATCGTCCCTCCACCGAGGCATTCATCTCCGTTGTAGAAAACAACTGCCTGTCCCGGTGTAACCGCTCGAATAGGTACATCAAAGATGACTTTCACCTTGCCATCTCCCAAAGGCACCACCGTGACTTTATTATCATCCTGACGGTACCGGAATTTTGCCGTACACGCAAACTCAGAATGTTTGTCTTTATGCGATGTCCAGTGAACATCCGTCGCAAGGATGGAATCGGAATAGAGGGCAGGATGCTCAAAGCTTTGGCCGACATAAAGAACATTTCTTTCAAGATCTTTACCTATGGCGAACCATGGTTCACCAGCTCCACCGATACCCAGTCCGTGACGCTGACCGATGGTATAATACATCAATCCATCATGTTTCCCCATAACTTTTCCATCCAGGGTTTCCATTTTTCCAGGTTGAGCCGGAAGATAGTTACTTAAGAAATCTTTAAAATTGCGTTCACCGATGAAACAGATCCCCGTACTGTCTTTCTTGGTCGCCGTAGCAAGACCGGCTTCCTTTGCAATTTCCCGTACCTTTTTCTTATCGATGCCTCCAAGGGGGAACATCACTTTTTCAAGCTGCTCCTGCCCTAACTGATTGAGGAAGTATGTTTGATCTTTATTATGATCGACGCCGCGAAGCATCTTGTACTCCCCATCACGGTATTCGACTTGTGCATAGTGACCCGTTGCCAGGTAGTCCGCACCTAACTTCAATGCATGGTCAAGAAATGCCTTGAACTTGATTTCTTTATTGCACATGACATCAGGGTTCGGTGTTCTTCCGGCTTTATATTCATCCAGGAAATAAGTAAACACTTTATCCCAGTATTGTTTCTCAAAATTCACAGCGTAGTAAGGAATTCCAATTTGGTTACACACACGAATCACATCGTTGTAGTCTTCGGTTGCCGTACACACTCCATTTTCATCGGTATCATCCCAGTTCTTCATGAAAATCCCGATAACCTCGTATCCCTGCTGTTTTAATAATAATGCAGCTACTGAAGAGTCCACTCCACCGGACATTCCAACGACCACTCTCGTATCCTTTGGTTCTTTATTCACTGACGCCACCTCCTTATTCCGTTCATTCGTCCGAATCAGACGACATTCTTAAGTTGTTAATCGCTTCACAATTTTTGCGACTTCATGAGCAGCCCGGGTAACCTGTTCCTCCGTATTCCCCTGACCAAAGCTGAATCGGATGGAGTTCCTTGAATTACCGGACTGTTCACCAAACATCGCAACTAGTACATGTGATGGTTCTATTGATCCAGCCGTACAAGCAGAACCGCTTGATACGGCAATACCAGACATATCCAAATTCACCAACATGGATTCAACATCCGTACCGGGAAAGCTTAAGTTTAGCACATGGGATAATCCATGCTCAAGGGATCCGTTCTGTTCAAATTCAATGCCTGCACCGGCTAAAGTTTCTTTCAATAAAACCTTAAAACCTGAATACTTGGCATTCTTCTCTTCACACGATTGTTGGGACAGTTCAACCGCTTTGCCAAGCCCTACAATTGCCGGCACGTTCTCTGTTCCGGCACGGCGCTTTCGTTCCTGCTCCCCTCCGTATAATCCCGGTTGAAGGTCCACACGTTTATGGGAATAAAGAAATCCGATTCCTTTAGGGCCATTGATCTTATGTCCTGAAACGGAAAGCAGATCGACTCCAAGCTTCTTTACATCGATTTGAGTTAATCCGAAAGCCTGTACAGCATCCGTATGAAAATAAGCCTGATGGTCCTTTAATCGTTCACTGATCTCAGTAATCGGCTGAATTGTACCCACTTCATTATTCCCGTACATGATCGTCACGAGGATGGTTTCATCACGAAGTTCTTTTTCAAGCTCCCGAACGGATATTCTTCCAGTCTTGTCCACAGGCAGATAGGTCACCTCGAACCCTTTCGATTCAAGGAATTCACATGCATGCAAAACGGCATGATGCTCCGTTTGTGTTGTAATGATGTGGTTACCCTTTTCTTTATTGGCTTCGGCCGTTCCGATAATCGCTAAATTATCCGCTTCCGTTCCCCCACTTGTAAAAATGATTTCATTGTAATCTGCATGAATGTTCTCTGCAATGATAGTCCGTGCATGATCCACAAGGTGACGCGAAGCACGTCCAAATGAATGAATGCTCGATGGATTACCAAAGGTCTCCTTCATCACTGCCGTCATTTCATGAATCACTTCAGGATGCATGGGTGACGTTGCAGCATGATCCAGATACACTCTTTCCATTGATCGTTACCTCCTAAATATAGAACATGTACGCATCTGATTCCCCGTCATCAGAATGACTGGCCAAATCTTCTATCGTTGTATTATCGAGTACTTCTTTTACCGCATCCCGAATCCGGATCCATAATTCACGTTTTGCCGGTTCTTCATCCTCGATCCCTTCAACAGGGCTGATCGGCCCTTCAAGGATTCTGATAATATCCCCTGCTGTAATTTCAGATGGCTCATGTCCTAATACATAACCACCGTAAGCCCCCCGTATACTTCTTACAAGACCGCCATTACGAAGCGGAGCAACAAGTTGTTCAAGATAATGTTCGGACAGCTCATGCTGCTGTGCGATGGTTTTCAGTGAAGTCGGCCCCTCACCATGACGTTTTGCCAATTCAATCATAATCGTCAAACCGTATCGGCCTTTAGTTGATATTTTCATGTCCAGCACCTCTACTATATTTAATAACCTCACATTTATTAGACGGATATAAGTATTCTTCTGTATTAACTTTTGTTATTATAGCATATCCGCCCTCACACTGTGAAAGGGTGGGCTTTATTCTCCCATTCAGCCGCAATATTTCCTTAATAGTAGCGCCTGTGATAAAGTGAATGTAACTAGAACGTCAGTTTGGAGAGATGTTTCATGTCGATAAAACCACTTGCCTTCAAGATGAGACCAAGGACCATTGAAGAAATTATCGGTCAGCAGCATTTAGTCGGAGAAGGAAAAATCATAGACCGGATGGTGAAGGCGAAACAGCTTTCATCCATGATCCTGTACGGACCACCCGGCATTGGAAAAACATCTATCGCAAGCGCCATTGCCGGAAGTACAAAGTACCGGTTTAAAACCCTAAACGCCGTGACGAATAATAAAAAAGATATTCAGATCGTGGCAGAAGAAGCGAAGATGTCTGGTAAGGTGATCCTCCTATTGGATGAAGTCCATAGACTGGATAAAGGAAAGCAGGATTTCCTCCTTCCGTACTTAGAGAACGGGATGATCACGTTGATCGGTGCAACAACTAGCAATCCCTATCATGCCATCAACCCGGCCATACGAAGCAGATGTCAAATATTTGAATTAAAGCCTCTTTCAATAGAAGAAATGAAAATTGCCCTTACACGTGCCATTGAAGATGCAGAACGTGGATTAGGAGAATATTCTCTCGATGTAACAGACGAAGCGATTGAACATTTTGCCGGCAGCAGCTTCGGAGATGTGAGAAGCTCTCTGAATGCCTTAGAATTGGCTGTACTGTCCACTTCACCGGGTGAGGACGGTGTGATCCATATAGATGTCACGATCGCAGAAGAGTGCCTTCAAAAGAAAAGCTTCTCCCACGATAAAGACGGAGACGCCCATTATGATGTTGTAAGCGCCTTTCAGAAATCGATTCGCGGGAGTGATGTGAACGCAGCACTCCACTATCTCGGAAGACTCGTTGAAGCAGGAGATCTGCCGAGTATCTCCCGCAGATTATTGGTGATCGCCTATGAAGATGTCGGACTTGCCAATCCCCAGGCGGGACCACGTACACTCGCAGCAGTGGAAACAGCTGAGAAGATCGGATTTCCAGAAGCGAGGATACCGTTAGCCAACGCAATCATCGAACTTTGTCTTTCACCAAAATCAAACTCGGCGATCTCGGCCATTGACTTTGCACTAGCTGACATCCGGAAGGGAAAAAGCGGCGATGTGCCGGATCATCTGAAAGATGCTCACTATCAAGGTGCCAAGGAATTGGGAAGAGGGATCGAATACAAGTACCCGCACAGCTATGAATCAGGATGGGTGCCACAGACCTACCTGCCTGATAAACTGAAGAATGCTCAATACTACACCCCTAAATCGACAGGGAAATTCGAACAGGCCATAGCACAGGTTTATGACAAAATTAATAAGCAGATGAAAAACTAAAGCGGAGGCGGCACAGGTAGCTCCGAAAAGCATCAGTCGCTACATCAGAAAGGCTTTTTTTGCTTTTTGGGTGCCTTGACTTATGGCCTCGAGGGGCTTAGTGTCGGAGCTGGATAGTTCAAAAAAACGGAGTTGCCACGGGTAGCTCCTCTTATAAGTATCAGGACCCATTTAAAAATGACTGTGTTACTGTGACTAATTTCAGGGATTTTGCAATGAAATCTTATGTACTCCGTATCAAATATCCATTCTCCTCCACATTCCCCTTCCCCCGCCGGCAAGCAGATGGATTGTTCCTTAAACAGCCTTTCACTCGTTTTTTGGTCATGTTTTTACTCGTAAACAGCTTTGGATTGACTGTTTGTGAGCATATGCGTGGATTTTAGTACGAAGAAGAGGCTGTATCGATTCATGAATACAACCTCATACTGAAATCAAGCGGGAATTAAATGGAATCATGCAGGTTATTAGATAATCGTGCGAGATATTGAATTTTCATGCGAGATTGTACCTTTTCATGCCTTATTCAAAATAATCATGCCTTATTGTCGAATTTTCTTTACCTCGTTCCAAATCTGCCATTCCCCTGTAAACAAACATTCCTTCCAAGCTAACGGGTTTACACTCCATTCAGCATCTCCTGTTATTCTTTTTTACTGTAATAATGCCACATTCCCACCCCAAAACATACAGTAGTAAAAAGGCCTGGAGGTGTCTGGATTGATCATCATCGAGAATGAATCAACCCCTAAGGATTTACCAAACCTGTCACCTGTTGAGGAAAACATCTTTACTTCCCTTAAGGAAAGCCCTACAGATTATCGCTATCGCAACCTTACAGAGCTCAAATATGAGTTGAAACTAAGGGAAAGAATCATTGCGAATGCAAAAAGTATGAATGAAAGTGATGCCACTTTTTCTGCGTTTGAACACTCAAAGTTCAACCCGATTTATTGGACCAAGACCCCCTACGGCTATCAGCTCAAGGAATCCAAGCTTCCTTCAGACGCCATTGATGATATATTCACCAACAGCTCTGCTTACAGTTTCGAATGTGTCACAAGTATTGTTCTGATTTACTATAAATCCATCCTTGATACGATCAAAACCTCTTATTTCAACGAACGATACACGCCACTCCTTGTGTGGGGTCACAACTATGATGACGATCTCCCGATGGTCACATACGAAGGCCTGGATTACATCCCCGGGGATGTCTATTACTTCTATAATCCAGATTTCGAGGATCCGATCTGGATGGGGGAAAACTCAGTCTTTATAAAAGAAGACCAGTATTTCGGTCATGGCGTGGGCCTCATGACGCACGACGAAATGATTGAAGCTCTGAATACACTTCGGAAAAAGGAGGCAACGAAGTCCGCTTATCTACTAGAACAGGTCACACGCCTTAAAGTTTCTGATTTGTATCGATACACATAAAAAGTGACGGACTATGATGAAGTCCGTCACTTTTTTGTTTGCTTTTTATTGTCCAGCTACGGCGGCTTGGCCCTCGAGGTCATAACGGATAAATCCCATAAGGCAAAGTACGCCTTTTGGGATTTTCCTGTTATGCTTGTCGGGCCAGTGCGAGCCGCCTCCGCTTTTCTATGCCGCTACATCTCTTTTGTTGAATACGAGGAAGGCAAGCACTTGGAAAATGGCGAAATAAATAATGAGCATGGTGATGGAGAAGCCCATGGTCATCCCGTCCACCAGTGGAGGAGAAAAACCTGTGTATTGAGTCAGGTCAGTGTTGGCGAACAGACTATATTTCGCCCAATCGAATTTCAGGGCAAGTAGACTTGTTGCATTCCCACCAACAAATAAAAGGAATAAGGAAATTCCGATCGCCAGTGAGCTGCTTCTGAACACAGCTGAAATCATGAAGGCCATTGTAGCCATCATCACAATATTTACGGTTTGTAATAAGTACGTCTTGATCAGGTATCCAACGATATTCTGCTCGACTACCTTCCCATCAACAAATGCCAGGTGTGTGGACTGATCTGTTCCGCCGAACAATAGAAGTCCAAGAAGAAGGGAAACGACGAATAATAATAGCAGCATGCTCATGCCATATAAAATGACAGTAAAGTATTTAGAAAGCAGGATTTTGGTTCGTGATATAGGACGGATGAGCAATAGCTTAATGGTTCCCCAGCTAAATTCACTTGCGACAATACCCGCTGCTACGATGATGGCAAACAGCCCGACAACCAGAACGATATTGGCGTTCGTTTCGACAAAGGTCCAAGCCGTTTCTTTCACTTTTGGTTCGATATCGTTTTCAATGCGATACTCGTTTATCGCGATTCTTCGTTCCGTGTCATTTTTAATAAACTTATTCAAATCGGGACTTTCAGCTAACATTTGTTTATCTGATTCCACCTGCGCTGAAAGTTCCTGTTTCCAGCTGTCCATTTCTTTCGCTTTCATGTCACTATACTTTGTAAATGCACCTGTCACCCCAATAATGAGAATCAACAGTCCAAGCATGACATACGTTCCGACCCGCTTGAAGATTTTGGTCCATTCATTTCTAATAAGACTAAGCATGCACGACCTCTCCTTTATCATTTGTTATTTCCAGGAATCTGTCTTCCAATGTTTTGGCTATTGGCATGACGCTGTAAATTTGCACACCGGCTTCTACCAGAGCACGGATGACATCCGGTACTTGTTCTTTTGTCAGTGCCACCTGAACTTGTGACCCTTGAGCTTCATACTTGATGCCTGAATCGAATGCGTTCAGAACGGCTTTGATTTTATCTACATCATTGATTTCGAAATGATATACCTGTTCAGCCCCTTCTACAAAGTCCCTTACTTGTTGCACATCGACAAGCTTACCGGACTGGATGATTCCGATTCGGTCACACATCATTTCCATTTCCGATAATAAGTGGCTCGATACGATGACCGCCATTCCCTCTTCCTGGGCAAGCTTTCTGATATAAGCACGGATTTCTCGGATTCCCGCTGGATCCAGACCATTTGTCGGCTCATCAAGAATGAGCAGCTTCGGTTTATGAAGAAGACATTGGGCAAGCCCCAGACGTTGTCTCATCCCAAGAGAGTACGTTTTCACCTTATCATTGATGCGATCTGTTAGACCGACCAGTTCGATGACTTCTTTCATTCGTTCATCAGTTATTCCTTTTTGCATACGGGCGAAGTGCTTTAAGTTCTGATATCCTGACATGAACTTATAGAGCTCAGGATTTTCAACGATTGCTCCAACATCCTTAATCGCGCCTTCAAAGTCTTTCTTGATGCTTTTTCCTGAGATGAGGACGTCTCCTTTTGAAATATTCATCAGTCCTACGATCATACGGATTGTCGTCGTTTTCCCTGCTCCATTTGGTCCAAGGAAACCGAAGACCTCTCCCTCATATACGTCAAACGTTAAATTATCAATGATGGTCTTGCCTTTGATGACCTTGGTAACACTTTGTAGTTGCACAACCGTCTTCATCATTTCAACTTCCCTTCTGATTTTGTTGTCTTCTTTAACCACTGCAGGACGGATAACCCTTCTACTTCTCTCAGCTCCTCCACTTGGCAATGGCTTTTTATCTCTCCATCCCAGATGATATATGCTTCATCCAGGATCGCTTCTATCTCGTCGATCTCATGGGTGGCAATGATTACGGTCTGATGTCCGAAATCAATATAGGAGAGGAGTCCTTTCACAATCGTATCCCTCACCATTGGATCCAGCCCTGAGAATGGTTCATCGAGAAGCAGCACTTCAGTGTTACGGGACAGTGCTAAAACGAGTTTCAGTCTTCCCCGTTTCCCTTTGGATAAGTGTTTGATTTTCTTTCCGTTATCGAGCTCCATGAATTCCACCAGTTCATTCGCTCTCTCAGTATCAAAATCAGGAAATTGAGAGGCGTAAAACCGAATCATCCCCTCAACGGTGAAGGCTTCATAAAACATATCCAGTTCCGTCAAATAGGCGACTTCACTGGCGATTTTCCTCGTAACGACCTTCCCGTTCATGGTAACTGACCCTGTGTTTGGCAGCACAAGCCCTGCAATCATTTTCAAAGTCGTGGATTTCCCGCTGCCGTTCGGACCAAGGAGGCCATATATTTTCCCCTTTTCAAATTGAAAGGAGGTATCGTTTAACGCAATTTCATTCCCGTACTTTTTTGTCACGCCATCAAAGTTTACAACCATCTCTATTCCTCCCCTCTTTGACCAAGGTATTTCTCAATTCCCTGGATCATTTGATCTTTTGTCAGACCCAGATCTTTCATGTTTCGGATAAAGGACTCAATCACTTCCCTCTGTACCTTTTCATTCAGTACCGTCAGAATCTCTTCCCTATCCGTCACAAATGTCCCCTGCCCTCTCCTCGTCTCCACAATGTCCATCCTTTCTAATTCACTGTACGTTCGTTGAATGGTATTCGGATTCACCCCGGATTGAACAGCCATTTCTCTGACAGAAGGCAGTTTCTCACCAGGTAATAACTCTTTTCTTACTATTTCACGGATAATGCGATCAGCAATTTGCAGGTATATGGGCTTGGAGGCTGAATATTCTTCTGTCATAATTACACCTCAACCTTGCGATCTAATAGCCGACAGGAAATAATAAAGACAATGATCATGATCATTCCTTCAAACAGGAATGGCATTAGTGGAAGTGGAAGCATCTCAGGATCAAAACCGGCATTTGCCTCATTCGCTCCAACAGAGAAAAAGAAACCAGTACTTACGTTCACGGTCATGCTCTTGAAGAAAAACTCCTCCATCCATTTAATGCTCATCAGAAAGGCAACTACACTTTGATAGACAATGATGAACCCCGCTATAAATATCCAGCGTATATTCTTAAGTGAGGGATATTTTGAAAGTGAATGGTAGAGTGTCCACAAGAATATCGTCCATCCGGAGAAGTAGAGGCCGACAATCGTTACTCCCAGATTAATAAGAAAGCCTTCTTTGATCGGCCAATACGAGAATAGTGAATCCTCCTGAAAGACGGCCATGGTCAGAATCCCCAATCCATCCACTAAAAGTAATGACAATGTCGAGTAAATAAAGGCTATGATGATTTTCGATAACAGGAGTTTAAACCCGCTATGGGGACTATGGAGCCACAGCTGTGTTTTTCCTTCTACCCGTAGCATGGAACAGACGATTCCAGGAAGAAAGGCAAAGTGGAATACTCCAATCATAATTAAAAATATTTGAGAAACGCTCGGCTCATTGACATAATTGCCAATCACCAATCCTATGATAAAGATCAGAAAAATAATGGCTATCCATCCATAAAACCAAATGCTGGAGGTTTTGAAGTCTTTCCAGAGAAGACCTTTAAATGCATTCATGGTTACACTCCTCCGTACGCGTGTTTTAGTGTTCTAGTTAGATAGTACACCATAACACGTATGATCGTCAATCCTTTTTTTGCCTAATTAATGGAAATTTTCTCAAAAGGGAATCAAAGTGTCATTTAAAAGGGAAACAACAAAAGGACTGAATCCACCTTTGGATTCAGTCCTTTTCGAGGGCCATTATTTATCTTTCACCCTTTTTATTTCGATGTCTTTTAACAATTGATTCATGACATGACTCGCTGCAATCAGCCCTGCCACTGAAGGAACGAATGCATTGGAAGACGGGGGAAGCTGTGCTTTACGGATCTTAGCATCCTCTTTCCCTACTTCTTTCCGAATCTCTTCACGGATGACAATCGGACTTTCATCAGAGAAGACAACCGTCACCCCTTTTTTAATGCCTTCTTTTTTGAGACGGGTTCGGATCACCTTAGCAATTGGATCTGTATGCGTCTTGCTGATATCAGCAATTTTAAAGCGGGTCGGATCAGTTTTATTCGCGGCTCCCATGCTCGCGATCAATGGAATCTCCCTTTTCAGACATTCCTTCATTAAATGAATTTTATAGGAAATCGTATCAGAGGCATCAATGACGTAATCTAATCCCTGATCGAAGAATTCCTCGTACGTTTCTTCCGTGTAAAACATCTTAAGAGCAATGACTTCACAGTCAGGATTAATATCCTTGATGCGATCCCTCATTAGATCAACCTTTGGCTGACCCACTGTAGAGAGCAATGCATGAACTTGACGATTCACGTTGGTGATATCCACATCATCTTTATCCACTAATACTAGACGGCCAACACCTGATCTGGCTAATGCCTCAGCAGCAAAGGATCCAACTCCTCCGATTCCCAATACTGCCACCGTGCTATTTTTAAGGGTTTGAAGACCTTCTTTGCCGATCGCTAGTTCATTTCGTGAAAACTGGTGTAGCAAAATAATCAACTCCATTATAAGTATTCAACTAGGTTTATACTGAATTAGAATAAAGGATAGGGGACCGAAAATCAATATGAAATGTTGTCCTTCTCTTTCGTTTACCCTATTAAGAGAAGATTTAGTCCAAGCAAAAAAGTCAGGCTGCTAATCAGCCTGACTCTCCATTCTATAAAATCTTCATTATCATATTTGTTTGGACGAGTCCCGATCGTGCCGTCGCTATCATTTCCTGCGTTTTGAACCCGCTCTCGGCAGGTGGGTGCTTTATTCCACTATTTGTTAGTCCCCGGCAAGGGGCATGAACGCCTAGGGGAAAATCAAGCTCCCAAAGTTTGAATTGTTCGGTCAAAACTGTTAGGTAAAAACGTCGCACACATCAGGACTCGTTTGTGATTGTTTAAATAATATCATATCACCATGATGATTTCAACGAATGACACCCGGTATTTAACTACATTATTCTACATCGAGCGACAACGATAGCTCTTTTAATTGAGCTTCACTTACCCCACCAGGAGCGTCTGTCAGCACGCAGCTTGCACTAGCCGTTTTTGGGAAGGCAATCGTATCACGAAGGTTCGTACGACCTGCAAGGAGCATCACTAAGCGGTCAAGACCAAGGGCGATTCCGCCATGTGGAGGTGTACCGTATTCAAATGCCTCTAATAGGAATCCGAATTGTTCTTCCGCCTCTTCTTTCGAGAATCCAAGGACCTGAAACATTTTTTCCTGGATGTCGCGTTCGTAAATCCGGAGTGATCCTCCACCAAGTTCATACCCGTTCAAAACAAGGTCATATGCTTCGGCTCGAACAGATGCCGGGTCCGTTTCAAAGAGTTCGAGATCTCCCTTCACTGGCATCGTAAATGGATGATGGGCAGCATAGAAACGGTTCTCCCCTTCGTCAAACTCAAGAAGCGGCCAGTCTGTCACCCATAGGAAGTTAAATTTAGATTCATCAATCAACTTCAAGTCTTTTCCTAATTTCAAACGGAGGGCACCAAGGGCATCTGCCACGACTGATTTCTTATCCGCTACAAATAATAACAAATCTCCTGCTTCTGCATTGGCTGAAGTAGAAATTCCGGAAGCATCTTCTTCAGTCACAAACTTGGAGATCGGTCCTTTTAAGCCCTCCTCCTCTACCTTCAACCAGGCCAGCCCTTTTGCTCCATAACGGGAAACATACTCCGTCAGTCCATCAATGTCTTTACGGGAATACTGGGATGCCCCGCCTTTAACATTGATCAACTTCACTTGTCCTCCGTTTCCGACAGCACCTGCGAATACTTTGAAGCCTGAATCCTTCACGATTTCTGAAACATCGGTAAGCTCCATACCAAAGCGGGTGTCCGGTTTGTCAGAACCAAAACGGCTCATGGCATCATCATATGTCATTCTTGGGATAGGTAATGAAACATTCACTTCTTTCACATCATTCATCAGCTTTTTCATCATATCTTCAACAAGTGCGATGATCTGTTCTTTATCCATGAAGCTCATTTCCATGTCGATCTGTGTAAATTCCGGTTGTCGGTCTGCACGAAGGTCTTCATCACGGAAGCAACGCGCAATTTGATAATAACGGTCGAATCCGGATACCATCAGGAGCTGCTTGAAGATCTGTGGCGACTGGGGAAGTGCATAAAATTCACCTTTATGAACACGGCTCGGTACAAGGTAATCCCGTGCCCCTTCTGGCGTACTCTTCGTTAATATCGGTGTTTCTACATCCAGGAAACCGTTATCGTTCAAGAAATTACGAAATGATGTCGTTACATTATGACGCATTTTGAAGGTTTCCATCATCGCGGGACGACGAAGGTCTACATAACGATATTTCAAGCGGACATCTTCTGACACTTCCATCTGATCGTCAATCATAAATGGGGGTGTTTTGGCTTCATTGATGATTTGAACCTCTTCTGCGTGGATTTCCACTTTTCCCGTCTTAAGATTCGGGTTTACCGTTCCTTCTCCCCTTGCCACGACCGTACCTGTTACGCTAAGGACATATTCATTACGTATTTTCTCTGCAAGGGAAAGAGCTTCTCCTGATAAATCCGGATTAAACACGACCTGGACAATTCCCTCTCTGTCACGAAGGTCGATGAAAATCAAGCCTCCCAGATCCCTTCTCTTTTGCACCCAGCCTTTGATCGTGATTTTCTCTCCGATATACGATTCTGTTATGTCTCCACAATATGCTGTTCTTTTTGTCATCATGTTCTCCTCCTTATCAAATCAACGCGTTCTATTTAACAAGCTTACTTTTTAGATTTTCAACAAAGTGATCCAGAATCACTTCTTCCTGTTCACCTGTAGACATATCTTTCAGATTGATTTTATTTTCTTGTAATTCGTCATCACCGATAACCGCTACATATTTCGCTTCATAACGGTCAGCCGCTTTGAATTGACCTTTCACTTTCCGATTCAGATAATCTTTCTCTGAAGAAATACCTGCCCCTCTTAAATCATGAAGAAGTTTTACAGCATAATCTTTCGCATCTTCCCCTAATGATACGATAAAGCACTCCACTCCCTGTTCGATCGGTAGCTCGACTTTTTCTGCTTCTAATGCAGCAAGCAATCTTTCAATACTAAAGGCAAAGCCGATTCCCGGGGTTTCAGGACCACCGATCATTTCAACCAGGCCGTTGTAACGTCCCCCTCCGCAGAGAGTCGTAATGGCGCCAAAGCCTTCTGCATCGCTCATGATTTCGAAGGCAGTGTGGTTATAATAATCAAGCCCCCGTACCAATGTGGGATCAACCATGAATTCCACATCCATGTCCGAAAGATGAGTTTGTACTTTTTCAAAATACTGCTTCGATTCATGATTTAAGTAGTCAAGAATCGATGGTGCTGTAGTCATCAATTCATGGTCGCGGTCTTTCTTGCAATCAAGAATACGTAATGGATTCTTTTCTAAACGATTTTGACAATCACCACAGAATTCCTCAATTCTCGGCTTGAAGTGATTGATCAATGCCTCTCTGTGTGCATTTCTGCTTCCGGCATCACCAAGACTATTAATGACAAGCTTTAATTGAGTCAGTCCTAATTTCTTGTAAATTCCCATTGCGAGGGAAATCACTTCTGCATCGATTGCAGGATCTTCACTCCCCAAAGCCTCGACTCCAAATTGGACAAATTGACGGTACCTGCCGGCTTGTGGCCGCTCATAACGGAACATCGGACCTGAGTAGAACAACTTCGTCGGCTGATTCGGGTGACCGAACATTTTATTCCCGACAAAGGAACGGACGACAGAAGCGGTTCCTTCCGGGCGAAGAGCAAGGCTTCTGCCTCCACGGTCTTCAAACATATACATTTCTTTTTGTACGATATCCGTCGTATCTCCTACTCCACGCGTGAACAATTCACTCGCTTCAAAAACAGGAGTGCGGATTTCTTTATACTGATAATTGTGACAAAGGGTCTTTGCCGCTTCCTCTACATACTGCCACTTTTCCACATCACCAGGCAGGATGTCCTGCGTACCTCTTGGAATCTGAATGGACAAGTTGATTTCCTCCTTTAATCGTGCACGTTGATCTTTTATGTAAATAAAAAAAGCCCTCAATCCCTTGTATATCATACAAGGGACGAGAGCTGTTATTCCCGTGGTGCCACCCTAATTGAAGTCTTTTAAAGACCTCCACTTAGCCAGTTAACGCCTGGTACGTTCATCTCCTACTAACGAAATGTTTTCAGAGAGAAACCTCCTGAGTGTTCATTCACTAAGTCACATTGTAGAAATGCTCTCAGCCAAGGCATTTCCTCTCTTTACATGGGGGGTTTAGCTACTATGCTCGATCAACGGTTTTTGTAAATGTTATTTTATTTCTATAATGATACGGATGCCGCAAGTCCATGTCAAGAGATTAAATAAATTTTCGTCAGGATCTTTCCAGTTTCTTTTTTAACAACTTCACTTCACGTAGCGACAATCCGAATTCGGAAGCGAGTTCCACATTCAATGCATCTTTTTCACGTTCTAAAAAATGATGAAAGTCAACTCCAAACAACTGGTTATCACCATTTGCGTTCATAAACCCTTTTTCACTCGACCTCAAATCCAATCATCCTTTCAAAAACATTCATATCTTTATCATTTCCAATTACCTATTTTTATTTCGTTTTAGAGGAATTTTATTTTTTATCTCGTATTAAAAACCATAGGGATTTTTTTAACACTAAATGACTTCCAAGAAATTTATCGTTCATGGTGTTCAACACTTGAGGAAGAAGATCCGATATTACTATGGGTGTTTGTAATATTAAACTGGAGGTGACGAAGATTAAGAAAGTTATAGCATCAATTTTGATTGTACTCATGATGTTCCCGTTTCAGCCCGGCATGAATAATGTCCATGCGGAATCCGGAAAGGTCACGATCAGTGTTTCGACCCTGAACGTCCGGACAGGACCGGGATTGAGCTTCCCGGTTCTCTCGAAGGTACATAAAGGCGAAGAGTACAAGATAGTAGACACACAAAAGGATTGGTATAAAGTTGAGACGAATAGCGGCGAAGGCTGGGTGGCGGATTGGCTCGTCTCAGTGGAATCTTCCGTATCAGGAGACTCTCCAGCCCGAGAAGGTAAGGTGAACACAAATGGACTGCGGGTCAGAAAAGGTCCCAGCACATCCGACGGGGTTTTGACCGTTTTACAAAATGGGGATTCTGTAACCGTGACTGATGAAGACGGGGATTGGCTTTTGGTTGAATCAGAAAGCACCCGGGGATGGGTCCACCGTGAATACATATCGGGAACAGAGACCACTCCGGCAAAAAAAAGTGAGAGCAAACAAGGAATCATCACGGATAATACCTTGAATGTCCGGACGTCCCCCTCTCTACAAAGTACTGTTCTTGGCGTATTGAATAAGGGTGATGTTGTAGAGGTCACTGGGAGTGTTTCTGGATGGTACGAGATTCGATTCGGTGGTGTTCAAGCATGGGTCAGTGAATCGTACTTAGAATTCTCTACGGATGGGGATGAGTCCAGTACGGAGGAAGAGGAGGAAACATCTTCTCCTGAGGAAATGGTTGGAATTATTACGGTTCACGGCCTGAATGTCCGAGATGAAACCTCTCTGAACGGCCGCATCGTCGGTAAAGTATCGAAGGGCGAAAAATACACCCTGTTGAATGAGAAAAACAACTGGTACCAAATCAAGCTCTCCAGTGGGAGTAAAGGTTGGATCGCCGGGTGGTATGTCCAAAAAACGGTGACTGCCGCTGCCCATGAGAGTAATAGTTCAAATGAAAACATTACGGTTTTATACAATGGAACAAACATCCGAAGCGAAGCAAATACTCAGGCAAGCGTCATCAAACGGGCCGCAAGTGGAGAGTCCTTCCCCGTCAAAAATAAGGAAGGGGACTGGTATGAAATAGAGTTAGCTGACGGCAGTGCAGGATATGTTGCAGGCTGGGTCGTTTCAATCCGCTCTGCTGAAGGTGAAAATACCACACCACGCAAAAGAAGCGGAGGTCTACAAGATAAAGTGATCGTCATCGATCCCGGACATGGAGGGAGAGACAGTGGTACCACAGGGGCGAGTGGCACACTGGAAAAGCTGCTTACCATGAAAACAGGGGAACTCCTCGCTGAGAAGTTAAAAAGTGCAGGGGCGAAGGTCATTTTAACCAGAAAAACCGATGAGTATTTAGCGTTACCATCAAGGGTATCATTATCACATTATTATCAGGCTGATGCCTTCATCAGTATTCATTTTGACAGCATTTTGGATTCTTCCATCACCGGGCATACGACCTACTACTATCAAAACCAGCAGAAGGCACTGGCAGAAGATATACATAGAAGCCTTTCGGATCGATTGCCTACCGTCGATCGCGGAGTCCGAATCGGTGATTACCACGTCATTAGGGAAAACAATCGGCCCGCTGTCCTTTTGGAATTAGGGTTCCTCAGTAACCCAACAGAAGAAGCCAACGTAAATACTCAGTATTTTCAAGATCTGGCTGCGACAGCGATCTACCATGGGTTAGGTGATTATTTTTCAGAGTGATGAACGATGCATGCAAACAAAAAGGCTGATCCCGGACTAAGGGGATCAGCCTTTTATTAGGTTTTACTCTCGATCACGATTGTAACAGGACCATCATTCGTCAAATTCACATCCATCATGGCACCGAATACGCCTGTTTCCACCTTGATCCCTTTATCTTTGAGTACAGCATTAAAGTAGTCATAGATGGATAATGCATGTTCGGGCTTGGCTGCATTCATGAAATTCGGCCTTCTTCCTTTACGCACGTCGCCATACAGGGTGAATTGGGAAATGGAGAGAATCTCTCCCCCTACATCCAGCAAGGAATGATTCATTTTCCCCTCTTCATCTTCAAAAATACGCAAATGGACAATCTTGTCAGCCACATAACGTGCTTCTTCTTTTGTATCTTCATGGGTGATCCCCACAAGCAGTACAGCACCTGAGCGGATTTCTCCCTTAACTTCTCCATCAACAGTGACGGAGGCTTCTTTACTTCTTTGCAGTACAACTTTCATAAAGAAATCTCCTTTAGTTCATGATTCTTCTTACCGCATATATATCTGAAATCTGTTTAATTCTCTCAACCACTTTGTGTAAATGGGAAATGTTTTGAATCGATATCGACATATTGATGGTGGCCACTTTGTTCCTGTCCGATTTTCCACTTACAGCTGATATATTTGTCTTCGTTTCATTCACTGCCTGTAGTACTTCATTCAAAAGACCTCTGCGATCATAACCGGATATTTCAATATCGACATTGTATTCTTTCCGGTCATTCCCATCACTTTCCCACGATACAGGAATGAGTCTCTGCTCCACTTCGTCTGCCATGACGTTTGTACAATCAGCACGATGCACAGAAACACCACGCCCTTTCGTAATAAAGCCGACGATTTCATCCCCTGGAACCGGGCTGCAACAGCGGGAAAGGCGGATAAGGAGGTTATCGATGCCTTCCACCTGTACACCTGCATCCTTTTTACGTTTGACAGGTTGAGCATTCAGTTCCTTCATTGTTTCTTCCAGGTTGTCTTCCTGTTCACGCTTTTTTCGGTGTTTTTCCGTTAAACGGTTGGCAATTTGAGCTGCTGTAATGCCGTTATATCCAACAGCTGCATACATATCCTCCTCGTTGGAGAAATTAAATTTCTCTGATACACGCTTTATATTTTCAGGATTCAGGATTTCCTTCACATCGAAATCCTGATTCTTGATTTCTTTTTCTACCAATTCCCGGCCTTTTTCAATATTTTCTTCCCTGCGCTGTTTCTTGAAGAACTGTTTGATTTTGTTCTTCGCCTGGGAGGTCTGGGCAAGCTTCAGCCAATCCTGGCTCGGTCCATACGAATGTTTAGACGTGAGAATCTCGATGATATCCCCGGTTTTCAGCTTGTAATCAAGGGTGACCATCTTCCCATTGACCTTGGCACCGATCGTTTTGTTACCGATCTCAGAATGAATCCGGTAAGAAAAATCAATGGGGACAGAACCTGATGGCAATTCCAACACGTCCCCTTTAGGCGTAAAAACAAAAACCATATCGGAAAACAGATCAATTTTAAGAGATTCCATGAATTCTTCTGCATTGGCAGACTCATTCTGAAACTCTAATATCTCTCTGAACCAGGACAGCTTCTTCTCGAATGAAACAGGTTCATTGGCTTCTTTTCCTTCTTTATACGCCCAGTGGGCCGCTACACCGTACTCAGCGATCTGGTGCATCTCAAGGGTTCTGATCTGTACTTCCAGAGGATCACCTTTAGGACCGATGACTGTCGTATGAAGGGACTGATACATATTCGGTTTCGGCATGGCGATGTAATCCTTGAACCTGCCGGGCATGGGCTTCCAGCACGTATGGACGATTCCCAATACTGCATAACAATCCTTGATGCTGTCTACTACCACACGAACAGCGAGCAAGTCATAAATTTCATTGAATTGCTTATTTTGAAGAGCCATTTTACGGTAGATACTGTAAATATGCTTTGGACGTCCAGAGATTTCTGCTACAATTTTCACATCGCCTAACTTGTCTTTAACCTCATTAACGACTTCATCTAAATATTCTTCTCGTTCCGCACGCTTCTTCTTCATCAAATTGACGATACGATAATACTGTTGAGGATTTAAATACCTGAGTGACGTATCCTCCAGTTCCCACTTGATTTTTGAGATCCCTAAACGGTGCGCCAAAGGAGCGAAGATTTCAAGTGTTTCATTCGCAATTCTCCGCTGTTTCTCCTGTGGTAAATGTTTCAAGGTTCTCATATTATGTAGGCGGTCTGCCAGTTTAATCAGGATGACTCGGATATCCTGAGCCATTGCCACAAACATTTTCCGGTGATTTTCAGCCTGCTGCTCTTCATGGGACTTGTATTTAATCTTTCCAAGCTTTGTCACCCCGTCAACGAGCATAGCCACTTCAGCATTAAACGCTTCTTCAATTTCACCAAGGGAAATACCCGTATCCTCCACTACATCATGAAGAAACCCTGCAGCAACGGTTGCCGGATCCATTTCTAAATCCGCCAATATCCCTGCCACCTGGATGGGATGAATAATGTAGGGCTCACCAGACTTACGGTATTGCTCACTATGGGCATCCCTTGCATACTCATATGCCTTCTGGACCATTTCTACATGCTCATCGTTTAGATATGCTCTTGTTTTATCAATAACCTGTTCCGGGGTTAGTACTTGATCTTTAGCCATGATCAAAATCACCTTTGTATTTTAATATAGTTCACGATTGTTCGATTTTAATGATTGTTACTATTATCAAAAAAAAAAGAGGTTCTGTAAAGTGTTTAGCGAAAAATTCTCAGAATTCATCTGAATTTGTCGATTAATGTCGATTAATAAATCAAAGAACTCTTTTCGTAAAGATTGCTGATTACCCCCCGGTACACTCTACCCTGTAAACCAGAGTTGAGGGGGGAACAGTTCTAGCCTAAGGCCGAGCGTCCACTCCCTGTAATCAACTACTATTGATAGCTTCATTAAGTTGTCACCAAGCTTTACGAAAACAGTCCATTAAAAAAATAAGGGCTGACACTTTAACCAGTTGTCAGTCCCTTATTTCAGTATATCACAAAATTTATATATTTATCAGATTAGATAAACGAAATTAGTATTGCATTAATGTCATGATATCATAGTTTTCGAGCTTGTCCCGGCCGTCAAGGTACGTTAATTCGATTAAGAAAGCAGTACCCGCAACAATTCCGCCTAATTCTTCTACAAGCTTGATCGTTGCTTCGATCGTTCCACCGGTAGCCAGTAAGTCGTCGGTAATCAATACACGCTGGCCGGGCTTGATGGCATCTTTATGAATCGTCAATGCATCTTTACCGTACTCCAGACCGTATTCCTTCTGGATCGTTTCACGTGGTAACTTACCAGGTTTACGAACAGGAGCAAAGCCTACACCCAAGGCATAAGCGACTGGGCAGCCGATGATGAATCCACGGGCTTCCGGTCCTACAACCAGGTCAATTTGTTTTTCTTTCGCATACTCTACAATTTGGTCCGTAGCATATCTATAAGCATCACCATTATCCATCAGGGTTGTGATGTCTTTAAACTTAATACCTTCTTTTGGCCAATTCTCAACGATTGTAACATATTGTTTTAAGTCCATGCTTTTACTTCCTCCTCAATTGTAACAGACTCTTCTATCCTTTCATTAAACCAAGTCTTCAACTCTTGATAGGAAGAATATAACAATTCGTTTTCAAGCTCGTATTGTTGTTGTTTCTTCTGATATGTTCGAGATTCAGAAAGATCTTTCTTGGTTTTCTCAGGATTAAGAGAAATAAATCCATTGTCTATTGTAACAAACTTCAAATCAAAAAACACCTGTGACATGAAATCGATTGTTTCTTTTGACCAGCCTTTATACTTTGCAAGGTCATCCCCATGTTTATTCAAATCAAATGTTCCCCGTTTTGTGAGAAAGCCGTAGTACCATTTAAAATGGTCCCGGGTAGGCATCGTACTGAAGAAATGATCTTCTTCCTGGAAGAAATGGGCATAGATCCGGTCCGGACGTCCCTTCTTCAAAAGATCTTCAAGTATCGGCTTGGAAGTTGGCAAATCTAAAAGCACAAGACTTGCATTTTCGGTAGATAGATTTTCAAATGTCGAGCTCTCCTCCAATAGCATCACTTCCTCTTTGGGCAGATTCAGTTTGTCCAATGTGGAGGGATGAAAGCAAATCATTGACTTATTTTCTGCAGGAATGAGCTCATTCCATTTATGGACTTGTTTGATTCCCCGCACATCAAATAATTGCCAATGATCGATTTTCACATCATGCAAAAACACCTGGGGCTTTTTGCGGTTATTCCATTCATTTATGGATAATTCACCAATCACAGAAGCGTTTGAAAAAGGTGTCATGTGGTCAGCCAGTTCACCGAGGCCAAAGCCTACGCCGTCTAATTGGACACCATTGCCTTCTAAAACAAGCTTAAGATGATTTTGTGCAGATCCGATTTTTTTATAATGCTCGATGCTCACATTGTCAATAATCCATTTGGGCTTTGGATTCTTCATACCAAAAGGTGCCAGAAGCTGTAGCTTTTCAATCGACTCCACTGAGATTTCGTCCATGGTCACGGGAGCATCGAGTTGTGTGACAGGAATGAAGTCCTCTGCGGTCAGTTCAGTCTCTGCCAGCTCATTCAACCGATTTCTCAAGTGTGTTACATCGTCTAATTGTAAAGTCATTCCTGCAGCCATCGGATGTCCTCCGAAGTGCGGAAGGATATCCCGGCAGGTGGAAAGATTCTGGAATAGATCAAATCCGGCGATGCTTCTCGCCGACCCCTTCGCCGTCCCCTTTTCAGAGACGTAGCTGAGCACGATGGTCGGACGATAAAACTTATCCACCAGGCGTGAAGCAACAATTCCGACTACTCCGGGATTCCAGCCTTCTTTTCCGATGACGAGTACATGGTTATCTTTCAGTGGGAATTCTCTCTCCACCATCTCCACGGCTTCCTCGGTCATTTTAGCTACAATCGCCTGTCTTTCTTTATTTAAATCGTCAATTTCTTCCGCAAGTGCCTTTGCTTCTTCTGCATCTTCAGTCAGCATAAGATCTACTGCAGGATCGGCATCACCCAGACGACCGACGGCATTAATCCGTGGAGCAATCATAAAGCCGACGGTCTCTTCAGATATTTCATGCTGCTTAGCATTGGCAATTTTGCATAAAGCTTTGATTCCCAATCGGTTTGAAGTCCGGAGCTGTGAGAGACCACGCTTTGCCAGAAGTCGATTTTCCCCTCTTAAGGGAACAAGATCGGCAATGGTCCCAATCGCTGCAAGATCCAGTAAATGGGTTGGCAGTTCACCATAAAGGGCATGTGCCAATTTAAATGCCACACCTACTCCTGCAAGTTCTCCAAAGGGATATGCCACTTCTCCCGTTTTTGGATGTAAGAGAGCATACGCTTCCGGTAATTCGGGACCAGGTTCATGGTGGTCTGTAATGATCAAGTCCATCCCAAGCTCTTTAGCGAGTTTAGCTTCACTCACGGCAGAGATTCCTGTATCGACCGTGATGATGAGCGAAAATTCTTCATCCTTAGCCCAGCGGAACGCCCCTTCATTCGGTCCATATCCTTCACTGAACCTGTTGGGGATATAGAATTCAACCATGGCTCCCAGATCTCTCAGTACTGTCATCATGACCGACGTACTGCTTATTCCATCTGCATCATAGTCACCATAAACGAGAATTCTTTCCCCGTTTTCAATGGCTTTATGGATTCGTTCCGTTGCTTTTGTCATATCTTCAAATAAAAATGGATCGTGAAATGAGTCACCTGAATCAAATAAAAAATTCCGGGCTTCTTCTACATCACCCAAGTCCCGGTTTATCAATAATTTCGCTACAAGCGAAGGTACTTTTAGTTCATTAGCAAGTTCTGCTATTTTATGTTCATCTGATTCTGTCAATATCCAACGTGTTTTTGAGTTTAACATACGTTCACCCCTCAGCCTTACTCATTATACAAAAGTGAAGGGGTTGTTTCAATCTTATTAACAGACTGATTAAAAGATGGAGACGTACGGTGAGTCCGATTACCGGTCCTGACTTTGGGATTCAGCTTGGGGAAATCGAGGCATAATCGTGATAATCCGGCGATGATTGGAGGTAATCCAGGCGGTATGTACCATAATCAGGCCGTTTCCTCCATTCATAATCCAACCAAATTCAAGCCAATTTGCAATTTCACCCAAAAAAACAACCGACACTCCAATATGACCAATTCACTATGAATACAAAAAAACAGCCTGGTGACAAAAGCCACCAAGCTTGTTTACTCCCCTACTTCTCCAACTGAGTCAGGGGCACGTTTTTTTAACGGAATGTCTTCGGTCTTTTCCTTGTGCATCCCTTCTGCCTGTTCCCTGAGAAGCAAATTTTCTTTTTCCAGGGATTTTACTTTCCGCTGCACGACGAATAATCGAAACAGTCCAACAGAGCCGATGATAATGCCGCCCATCAAGACAGATCCAAGTATAACTAAAATAAGAGGCCAGTCGGATTCACCGAATAAATAATTGACGGTGACGGGATCGACGTTGATAACAGCGAAAATCGATACGACTAACGCAAAGAAAATACCTAATAATAAGGTCCATTGAAATTTCATGAGATTTCCCTCCCTTAAGATAAGTCTATTTGGTCATCATTTTCTTCAGAAGCAGGATTGAATGGATTGATATGAATAAACACATCATTAACATTGGATTCTTCCAAAAGATTCTCCTTGACTCTTTTCCCCACACGATGACCTTCCTCTACCGTCATATAAGGATCTACACTGATCTTCAAATCAATGATGACGTAGTGCCCATGCTCCCTTGCATGAAGCTCGTTGATTTCTTTCACTTCAGGGACGGACTCTACAATTTTTCGAAAAGGCAGGATATCTTCCTCATGCATGACGTGATCGAGTGTCGTATGTATGGATTCCGACCCTAAATGCCAGGCCATTCTGAGGACTAGCAGGGAAACGAATATACCCGCGACAGGATCCGCATAAACCAGCCAGCCGATATCAAACTTCCCTCCAAGAATGGAAGCTGATATTCCCACAAGAGCTGCAATGGAAGAAAACACATCCGAACGATGCTCGTATGCATTCACAATCAATGCATCACTCTTTATCCTTTTACCCAAACGATATTTATATTGAAACATCGCCTCTTTCACAATGATGGAGAAGATGACGGCGTAAATCGCAATCGCTGTCGGAGGAGTGAGGGGGTGAAAGAATGATTCAATCGATGATTTCCCAATTTCTATCCCTACCAGGAACAGGAGGACAGCCACGATGATTGCTGCGATGGACTCCGCCTTACCGTGTCCATATGGGTGATCCTGATCCGGCGGCTGCTTGGCGGCACGCAACCCGATAAAGACCGCAAGGGAACCCGCTACATCCGAGGCTGAATGGACTGCATCTGCAATCAGCGCCCTACTATTCCCTAAAATACCGGCACCCCACTTAATAATGGCAAGCACAATATTCCCTACCACACCTACCATGGCGGCAAATTCCGCTTTCTTAAAACGATCCTCATGATTCATTCGTCTCGCCTCCCTTAGAACTCCTATTATTGTAACCCAATGCCGTAAAAAATAAAAAAAGACAGGTCCGGGAAGAAAGACTTCCCGGACCTCTTATATATTACACTTGCGGTTCATCCGACCACGTTTTCTTTTCTTTGACGGTTTTGATGGTTCCCTTTTTCTTCAGCTCTTTCTTTTTCATCACAAGCCATACTTGGGACGCGATGAATACGGAAGAATAAGTACCTGAAATTAACCCTACCAATAAAGCAATAGAGAAGTTACGGATGGACTCACTTCCAAAGATCATGAGTGCAATGACCGTGAATACAACGGTTAACACAGTATTGACTGAACGTCCCATCGTTTGTCTGATACTTTGATTCACCACTTCTTCAATGTCTTTATCCGTCTTCAAGCGACGTTTCTTGTGCAGGTTCTCACGGAGCCTGTCGAAGGTGACGATCGTATCATTGATCGAATAACCGACGATTGTCAGGACCGCTGCAATGAACGTGATATCCACTTCAAGTCTTGTCAAACTGAAGAAGGCAATGATAAAGAATGCATCATGGAGGAGGGCAAGGATTGCTCCCAAAGCCATTCTCCATTCGAAACGGACAGTAACATATATAATGATCCCGATAGAAGCAATCGCCACGGCGATCATGGCATTCTGTGCGAGTTCCTTCCCGATTACAGGAGATACGGTACTGATACTCGGCTCAGCCCCATAAAGCTTGTTAAAGTGATCTTTCAATTTGGCAATATCATCTTTACTCAGGTCATCCGTATAGCGGACGACGGCAATATTATCTTTATCCCCTGAGATGACTACATCATCTGAAGGCAGTTTGATTTCCTTCAATTCATCCTGGACTTGTTCCGTCTTCAAGCTTTGATCTGCCAGGACTTCCATACGGGAACCACTGACAAAGTCAATACCAAGATTCAGTCTGAAGACAGCCAGAATGATGATCCCCGCTGTGATAAGTACAGCTGACAAGGTAAAGAATTTCTTCCGTTGCGCTGCGAAATCAAAGCGGTCGAAGCGGGTAGGCAGATCAAGTGTATCGTAGTTCTCCGCCAAATCCTTGATTTCGGACTTTTTGACACCGAACCAGCCCGGCTTTTTATTAAAGATGCGGCTGTTAACCCAAAGGCCAAGCAATAGGCGTGAACCCCATACCGCGGTGATGAAGCTGGTCAGGATACTGACAATCAACATCGTAGCGAATCCTCTGACAGAACTTGTTCCATAGAAGAAGAGAACAGCCGCTGCAAGGATTGTGGTTACGTTGGCATCCAATATCGTTAAGAAAGACGATTTATTACCGGCCTGGAACGCAGAACGGATCGGTTTTCCAACCCGCATCTCTTCTTTGATCCGTTCGTAGGTAATGATATTCGCATCGACGGCCATCCCGACACCGAGGATGAGCGCGGCGATTCCCGGCAGGGTCAGAACCCCATTCATCATATCGAAAATCAGTAGAATGAGGTAGATATAAACAGAAAGGGTGATCGTTGCGATCAGTCCAGGGAAACGGTAATATGCAATCATGAATAAGAAAATGATGGCAATTCCGATAATCCCCGCTGTCACTGTTTTATCCAGTGCCTGCTGACCGAATTGGGCCCCAACAGATGTGGAATACTTTTCATCCAGTTTGACCGGAAGTGCCCCGGCATTCAGTAAGGACGCCAGATTCTGGGCACGCTCAACCGTGAAGTTCCCTTCAATGATGACTTCATCCGAGTTAATCGGTTTATTCACTGCCGGGTCGGATAAGAATTTCGGGTCTTCTTTTCCTGCCTCAGCTTTGTATGAATCTTTTCCTTCCTCGAAATCCAACCAGATCACGAGTTGATTCTGTGGAGCCATTGCATAAATATCTTTCGTTAATTCGTAAAATTTCGAGCGATCCTTCAATTTTAAGGAAACGATCGGATTGTTCTTGTCATCAAACGTTTGTTTCGCAGAACCGGATGCAAGATCCGATCCGTCCAGACGGACTTTATCGTTCACGTCACGGAACGTCAGATTGGCTTGAGTGGAGAGGATTTCCCTTGCTTCGTTCTGGTCCTCCACCCCGGCGAGTTGAACACGGATTCTATTTCCGTCTTCAATTTGAATATTAGGCTCACTGACACCTAATACGTTAATACGCTTGTCCAATGCATCGGCTGTATTGGCAACGGTTTCTTTTGTGATTTCCTGACCTTTTTTGATTGGCTGAACTTCATAAAGAACTTCAAACCCGCCCTGCAGGTCCAATCCCAGTTTAATGTTATCAACAATACTCTTCGTCGTTCCTCCCATAGTACCTGCAAGTAATACCACAAGTATAAAGAAGGCGATTATTCGGCCACGCTTTACCATTATGTATAGATCCTCCTTGCCGTTTTAAAAACCATACGAACTATGTGCTTCAAAAAGTAATATAATTCCTGAATTCTTCGGGCATTCTCATTATCTACGAGAAAGAAAAGAGTGTCAATTTCTTTTCGGACTATTTTCCATTCTTATTCGGGCGAAGAAGCTCATTCAACTCGTCTTCATTCACTTCGGTAAACCAATTGGGAGACCTGTACGCTTCGATCGTTTCAAAGCTCATATACTCCCCGGGCTTGACCGTTAACACATCACTCACTAACTGAAAGACCTTTACATCTGTTTCTGGTTTCTTCCATTTTTTCTTCGTTAAGTAGGACCATAGCCGGTCAGCGTTTGCCTTGCCGTATCCAAGAATTTCAAATTCTTCTACTTTGCTTACAAGCGCTGGTACTAATGATTCATAAAAACGATCGTAAGGATGCTGATTATTCTTCATTACCCGTCCACCCCATTTGGGCTATATTTAGCCGGAATTGTTCACTACTTGTCATGCTTTGTCCACCATTGTGCATATACATCATTGTAAACGATAATACCAATTTTGAGAAGGCAGGGAATTTTATGTCAAAATTTCTGAAAGGCACCATGATCTTAATGATGGCCGCCTTTATAACTAGAATATTAGGGTTCGTAAACCGGATCGTCGTAGCCAGATTCATCGGAGAAGAAGGTGTCGGCCTGTTTATGATGGCCTTCCCTACCCTCATACTCGTCATTACCATCACTCAACTGGGACTCCCTGTAGCCATCTCCAAAAATGTAGCTGAAGCGGAATCAAAGGGAGACATACGGAAAGTCAAAAAAATATTGGTGGTCTCTTTATCCATCACCATGGGGCTATCTCTCATCTTCACGCCTGCACTCATCCTCCTCGCTCCCTATTTAACAGACGTTTTATTTACGGATGATCGAATCTATTATCCTTTGGTTGCCATCGCTCCTATAATCCCAATCGTAGCGATTTCTTCTGTCATCAGAGGTTATTTCCAAGGCAGGCAGAACATGAAGCCCTCTGCCTATTCCCAGGTCATTGAGCAGGTGGTCCGCATTACGCTGATCGCATTATTGACCAAAACCTTTCTTCCTTACGGTATCGAATATGCCGCAGCCGCTGCTATGGTGGCGTCGGTGCTTGGGGAACTCGCTTCCCTGCTTTATCTGTTTGCAAGTTTCAAGATTAAGAAAAAGTTTAAGATCAGACACAATTTCTTCACCTCGATCCGCAATGGTCGGGAAACGTTTAACGAACTCATGAGTGTGGCCCTGCCGGCTACGGGGAGTAGAATGATTGGATCGATCGCATGGTTTTTTGAACCGATTGTGGTTGCTAACAGCCTTGCCCTTGCCGGGGTGGCCGCGGGAATGGCAACGAAACAATATGGGTCCCTGACAGGATATGCCCTTCCCCTCCTGTTCCTTCCATCATTCGTGACCCTTTCATTATCTCAATCTCTTGTCCCTGCCATCAGCGAAGCCAATTCTCAAAAAAATTTCACATTAATCGAACACAGGCTGCAGCAGGCCCTCAGATTCTGTTTAATCACAGGTGGGATTTCCGTCGTCATCCTTTACGTATACGCAAAGCCTCTCATGCAGGTCATGTATGGGAATGAAAACGGTGCCGGGTTCTTGATGATCATGGCCCCTTTCTTTTTATTTTATTACTATCAGGGGCCGCTGCAGGCAGTACTGCAGGCATTGAATCTGGCAAGAGCCGCCATGATCAACAGCTTGATTGGTGCTGTGCTCAAAACCGGTGTCATCTTTGTTCTCGCTTCCCAGCCTGCTTTCGGTATAAATGGTGCCGCTCTCGGAATCGTGACGGGTTTCTTGCTCGTAACCCTGCTTCATTTCATGACCATCCTGAAATATATACCGATGACGATCTATGCCCGGGATTACGTAAAAACGGTATTTGTCTTATTGATTACAGGTGTATGGGGCCACTACTCTTATCTTCATTTATTTGAAGATCAGTCCGTCATATTCCGCTTACTGTTCGGGGTCCTCACTTCCACGATCATATACACCCTGCTCTCCATCACCCTTAAACTTATCGTGAAGAACGACCTTGCACGAATTCCTTTCATCCGGCGCTTCATCACTCCATAGTCTTTCCAATAAAAAAGACTCCTTAACAATTGTTATGGAGTATTTTTTATTACTGGTTTTTTTCGTCAATATAAAACTGCCCGTTTTGAAAGCTGCAGAAGGAGATTTCCTGTAAGTTTTTGAATCCCCGCTCCCTCAGTTCTTTCCGCAGCCAGAACGACGTTTTTCCGATCATATCCAGATGGGTGGTTTGGACCTGTCCATCCAGAATCAGGGGCAGCGTCAGGGAATGAGGAGTCTTTTTATCTTTCTTTAACACTGAGAGTTTCCCGGACGGCTCTAAAATCGCAAATTCTACATCTGCAAGATTAAAAATATCTTTTTCCCTTAATTGAAGAAGTAAATCATCATAATTGTATCGCTGTTTTTTCATGGCTTTATCGTCAATTTTCCCATTATGAATAATGACGGAAGGCTTTCCGTCTAACAACTCCCGAAAGGATTTAGAGCGCAGGGAGAACCATGCAAACAGGATCTGAATGATCACGATGACTCCCATGGGGAGCACCGTATGAACGATGGGGTCATCCGGCTGTTCAATAGCCATGACCGCCATCTCTGCGATCATCATGAATACCACAAGATCCAGGATGCTTAATTCCCCAATTTCCCTTTTCCCCATGATTCTAAAAATAAAAATGATCAAAAAATAAAGAAAAAGAGTGCGTAAAATGATGATGAAATATTCTTCCACTACTCTTCCCTCCCATACACACGTCATTATGTAGTATCGACAGAAGGTGAAAATAAATCGGAGGAATATTTATCCACCCAGAAATGGACGAATGTATTTAAAATATACGTAAAATGAGGAAACGGCAAGGGAAATGACGGTAACGGGAACACCAATAAGTAAATATTGATAAAATTTGATATGTACATTTTCCTTCGAAGCAAGTCCTGCGATGACCAGATTGGAAGAAGAGCCCAGAAGGGTACCATTCCCGCCCAGGCAGGCACCAAGAGCTAATGACCACCACAAAGGATCCATATTGACCATCCCAAACTCACCGAATTCCTGGATTACGGGAATCATTGCGGCAACAAACGGGATATTATCCACCACAGCAGAGAGTAAACCTGTCCCCCATAAAATCACAAATGCCGTTTTCTTCATATCCCCATCCGTCGCACGGAGAATTTCACGTGCAACCTCATCAATGAATCCTGCTTCCTCAATCCCCCCGACCAGCAAGAATAAACCCATAAAGAAAAAGAGTGTCCCCCATTCAACTTCCCGCAAAATTTTTTCAGGAGGATAAATTTTCTCTAAGAGCAGCATGAGCAGGACGGCACCAGCAAGAGATACAGTAGTCACATCTAAATGAAACACCGGATACACGGAAAAGCCCACCAGCACCAATGCAAGTACAAAAATAGACTGAAACAGACCTCTGTTTTTCTTTATATACTCATTGGGATTGATCCCTTTCAGCAGCAGCTTCCTGTCCTCTTTCACATGAAGTACTTCCCTGTACAGAACACACATGATTAAGAGCGTCACTGCGTAAACCATCAACACGACGGGTAACAAATTTTCAAGGAAAGCATTGAATGTAAAATGCTTCACTGCCTGACCAATCATCATGTTAGGAGGGTCACCAATCAAGGTTGCCGTCCCGCCTATGTTACAGGCTAAAATCGTCATGATCAGAAACGGGATGGGAGGAAGTTCAAGAAGCCTGGTCAATTTAAACAATATTGGAACCAACAACATAGCGATTGTGACGTTTGCCAAAAAAGCAGACCCAACTGCTGCGAGTAAAGAAAACAGAATCAAGAGTGCGAGGCCGTTCCCGTTCACCCATTGGGCAATCCGAATGGCAATATACTCGAATACTCCTGTTTTACTCGTGATCGTGACGATCAGCATCATAGAAAACAGAAGTGTGATGGTTTTCCAATCGATATAAGTAAATAACGCCTTCTCAATGGGAAAAGCTCCAATCAGGAGCATGGCGACCCCACCGGCCATAGCAGCCAAAACACGATTCCACTTCTCAGTCATTAATAGGATGTATACAGATACAAACACGATCAATACCAACATCGGAGACATGGTCACTTACTCCTCCTTCTCCAGGAAGTTTCATACTAGTCTATGAGGCTTGACCACGGAAAATATCTAGTCTTTTTTTATATAGCGGTGAATATGCTTGTACTAATACGGAATAAAATTATTGAGATAGAAGGGAGAGGACCGTCATCGAAGCGAAAAAAATGGGTGGTGCCGTCCTTTACGGAACGACCACCATATTTGTCATAGCGATTGCAGCAAGCTTATTATTCTCTTTACTGCTCCGGTTTACCGATTTGACTGAAAGCTCCATCACATTATTTGTTACGATTATCTCGTTTCTTTCACTATTTGTTGGGGGATTTATGTCAGGAGGAAAGGGAAAAACAAAAGGATGGGTCCTGGGAGGGTCAACCGGACTTATTTACACCCTCATCATTTTCTTATTTCAATACCTTGGATATGATAGCCTGTTTTCAATGGAACAGCTCGTTTATCACGGTTGCTACATCCTCACGGCCATGATGGGTGGAGTACTTGGTGTAAATATGAGTGGGGGCCCAAGAGAGAGCTGATCAAAACTTCGCCATATAAAAAGGGTCCTCATCCTTGCGCCAAGGCACATGGATGAGGTACCCTTTTTATATTATACCTGCTCTGCTCTGATGACTTCCCTGATCGCGTTACGATCATATGTAAGACGGCTTCCGTCACCACACAGGATGACTATTTTACCTTCTTCAATAGCATCGATCGATCCGTGTAAACCGCCAATCGTGATGATTCTATCACCTTTCGCAAGCTCATTTTGCATTTTAGAGACCGCTTTTTGACGCTTTTGCTGAGGACGGATCAGTAAAAAGTAAAACAGAACGAACATTAATATCAAAGGTAGTATTGTTCCTAAACTTCCCATTCTTTTTCCCCTCCTTTCAATCATTTGTTTATAGCATGCTTATTAGAAGTTTTTCGCATCAGGACGGTTGAATCCGTATTGTTCGAAAAATTCTTCCCTAAAGTCTCCTAGACGATCTTCACGAATCGCTTGTCTGACTTGCTCCATTAATTTTAACAGAAAATGAAGATTATGATAAGTGGTAAGGCGAATTCCGAACGTTTCGTCACATTTGATCAAGTGGCGGATATAAGCACGGCTATAATTTTTACATGTATAGCAGTCGCAATTCTCATCGATCGGTCTGAAATCCCTGGCAAATTTAGCGTTTTTCACGACGAGACGTCCTTCACTTGTCATGAGAGTACCATTACGGGCGATACGGGTAGGCAAAACACAATCAAACATGTCAATTCCGCGCATTGAACCATCGATCAGTGAGTCAGGAGATCCTACTCCCATCAGGTATCGGGGTTTATCCGACGGAAGATGAGGGGTCGTGAAATCAAGTACCCGGTTCATGACGTCCTTCGGCTCGCCGACAGAAAGGCCACCAACAGCATAGCCGGGAAAATCCATGGATACAAGGTCACGGGCACTCTGCTTTCGAAGCTCCTCGTACTCTCCACCTTGGACGATCCCGAACAATCCTTGATCCTGCGGACGCTCGTGAGCTTTTAGACAGCGTTCTGCCCAACGTGTCGTACGCTCTACAGAACTCTTCATATAATCGTATTCAGCAGGATATGGTGGACATTCATCGAAAGCCATCATGATATCAGAGCCTAATGCGTTTTGAATTTCCATCGCTTTCTCAGGACTGAGGAAGAGCTTATCCCCATTCAGATGATGACGGAAGTGGACTCCTTCTTCTTCAATCTGGCGAAGCTTACTCAAACTGAACACTTGGAAGCCGCCTGAATCGGTAAGGATCGCACGGTCCCAGTTCATGAATTTATGAAGGCCGCCAGCTTCCCTGATGATTTCATGACCCGGACGTAACCATAGATGATAGGTATTGCTAAGAATGATGCCTGACTCCATGGATTTCAAGTCCTCAGGTGACATGGTTTTTACAGTGGCCATGGTCCCTACAGGCATGAAGGCTGGTGTTTCAAATGAACCGTGTGGTGTATGGACGCGGCCAAGTCTTGCACCGGTTTGTTTACATGTTTTAATCAATTCATATTTTATTGCAGTCAACTTAGGAATTCTCCTTCCAATTTCCATTGGGTTTCAATTATTATTTTATCAACATCGCATCTCCAAAACTGAAGAAGCGGTACTCCTCTTGCACGGCTGTTTCATAGGCATGCATGACGTTATCCTGCCCCGCAAAGGCACTGACAAGCATGATCAGGGTCGACTTCGGTAAGTGAAAATTAGTGATAAGACCATCGATCCCTTTAAACTCGTATCCTGGGTAAATGAAAATATTCGTCCAGCCATTCTCTTCCACGAAAGTCCCGTGCTTTGAGGCAATGGTTTCCAGAGTACGGGTGGATGTGGTTCCGACTGTTATGATGCGGCCACCATTTGCCCTTACTTCATTCAATAGGCGGGCGGTCCCTTCGGATACCTGATAGAATTCAGCATGCATATCATGATCCTCGATAGTCTCCACTGAAACCGGTCTGAACGTCCCCAGTCCCACATGAAGGGTAATGAATGCAATATGTACACCCTTTTCCCTCAATTCATCCAACAGTTCTTCCGTAAAGTGAAGACCTGCAGTCGGAGCTGCCGCTGAACCTCTTTCTCTGGCAAATACCGTCTGGTAGCGGTCTTGTTCTTCCAAACGTTCACGGATATATGGGGGTAATGGCATTTCTCCCAATTCATCCAACACTTCGTAGAAAATCCCCTCATATTGAAATTCAAGAATTCTCCCGCCATGATCTTTCAAATCGACACAGGTTGCTTTTAACTTCCCATCCCCGAACACGATCTCCGTTCCGACACGAATCCGTTTCGCAGGTTTCACCAGCGTCTCCCAACGATCACCGTCTTCCTGTTTGAGAAGGAGCACTTCAATGTTGGCACCTGTATCTTCTTTTTGCCCAAAAAGACGTGCCGGCAGTACTCTTGTATCATTCAGGACAAGGCAATCCCCTTCTTCAAGGTACTCGACGATATGTTTAAAACGGAGGTGATCCATGGAACCATCTTCTTTATCCAACACCATCAATCTACTCTCGGAACGGTTCTCAAGAGGAGTCTGGGCAATCAGTTCTTCAGGTAAATAAAAATCAAAATCTTCTACTTTCACTGTTCGTCACCTAGCTTATGTAAATCTCACTTATGAACCCTATTTAAATCTCCCGATAAAATAAAAGACAACGGAAAGTATAACACTTAAAAGAATAGAAGTCATAAGTGGAAAATAAAATGTCGCATTTTCTTTTTTGATGATAATATCGCCCGGAAGCTTCCCTATTTTAATAAATTGCATAAGAAAGCCGATCACAAGAATGATTCCACCGATGATCATGACTAATTTGGGTAATCCCGTCAATTGTTCGGCACCTCCAGCTTGAAATGATCATATACGAGTTGAGTGACGATCCTTCCTCTTGGCGTCCGCTGGATGAATCCGATCTGCAAAAGGTAAGGCTCGTATACATCTTCAATCGTATGGGACTCCTCCCCGATACTTGCTGAGATGGTGTCGAGACCCACAGGGCCTCCCCTGAAGCGCTCGATGATCCCTTTGAGGAGCTTATGATCGATATGATCAAGACCGAGTCTGTCGACTTGAAGAAGTTCAAGGGCCTCCCTTGAAAGAGTGGTGGTGATATCACCGTTCCCCTTCACCTGGGCAAAATCCCTCACCCTTCTGAGCAATCGATTGGCGATACGTGGTGTCCCTCTTGATCTGCGCGCCAATTCTTCAGCAGCCTTCGCTTCGATCTTCGTGTTTAAAATAGCGGAGGTACGCTGGACAATTTCATTTAACTGCTCTTCATTATAATATTCCAACCGGCATAAAACACCAAATCGATCCCGAAGCGGAGCTGATAATGCACCGGCGCGGGTCGTCGCCCCAACGAGTGTGAAAGGCGGAAGATCCAAGCGGACAGACCGTGCACTCGGACCATTTCCGATGACAATATCCAGACAAAAGTCTTCCATGGCCGGATAAAGAACCTCTTCGATGGCCCGTGGGAGCCGGTGGATTTCATCGATGAACAATACGTCACCAGGTTCGAGTGCCGTAAGCACTGCGGCAAGGTCCCCCGGTCTCTCGATGGCAGGTCCAGAAGTGGTCCGTAAGTTCACGCCCATCTCATTGGCAATGACAGCGGCCAGAGTCGTTTTCCCCAACCCTGGCGGACCATAAAGCAGGACATGATCCAGGGTTTCTTCTCGCATTTTTGCCGCTTCGATGAAGACCTCCAGATTATGCTTCACCTTATCTTGCCCAATATATTGTTTAATTGTCTGAGGACGCAAGGAATATTCAAAGGAATCTTCATTTAATTCTGATTCGCCTGATACGATTCTGTCTTCCATTTAGACTTCCTCCTTTCATGGGCTTTATTTCAATAGAAGTTGAAGGGCTTTCCTGATGATTTCGTCTGACGAATGCCCTTCGCCCTTCAGTTTTGGAGTGACTTTCTTTATTTCCCGTTCAGAGTAACCAAGGGCTTTAAGGGCAAGAATCGCTTCATCAAATGCCTCGTCTTTCCCATGTGATACCTCCATTGCCTCGGGATCTGAGAAGAGGCTTGGGAAATAATCAGGCACTACATCCTGGAGCTTTCCTTTTAAATCAAGAATCATCTGCCGGGCTGTCTTCTTCCCTACACCGGGAAATTTCGTCAGGAAGCCTTCATTCTCTTCCTCTATTGCCGTGATCACTTGCTGCGGGGCACCTGATGCTAAAATCGCCAAGGCTCCCTTCGGACCGATTCCTGAAACATTTAATAGTTTCATAAAGAGCAGTTTCTCTTCAATGGCAAGGAACCCGTAGAGGGCGATCAAATCTTCCCGCACATGCTGATATGTAAAAATCTGAATCTCTTGATTTTGATATTTTGAATAAACGAATGGATTCGCCGTATACAGTTGATACCCGATCCCATTATTCTCCACCACTACATACTCGGGACCTACTTGACTGACCGTCCCTTTAATATATTCATACATTTCATTCTCTCCCCATATATACCACTACTTGATCTTTCATCTATCATCCATGTTCAAAAGACTTATTTGGCAAAGATTGTTGCGCTTGATCATAAGGTCTGCCTGTGCTCTGTCAATTAGAGTCTGCTGGATGGTGGGGTGAACTGCTTCGCTTTCCGCGGACGAACGGCCGAGCCTCCTCAGCTTCGCTTCCGGGGTCTCGGCACGCCCGTTTTTCCGCAGGAGTCTGCGCAGTTCCCCTCACCATCTTTCAAGAAATTTTTTCCTTCTTGGACCATTTAGCTTATGACCTCGAGAGACTAATCCCACAAGGCAAAAGCGAGCCTGCTGGAGCGAAAGTCAACGACTACTTACTTCTCTATGATATCAACAAACTTTACGAAAAGAGCCTAATCAAAAGACATACAAAATCTATTGTATCATATCACTATTTGAAGGGATGGGAAAGGAAGACCAAAGAGAAACACTTGTTCTAATTTTATCAAATAATGAGAAGAATGGGCAGAGGAAAATTCAACAATAAAAATAACCAGTGGTATGTGCACTGGTTATTCAGTCTTATTTAGGAACGGAGTAGGGTTTATATTGTTCGAGTACCTCTTCATACTCCTGCTTCGATTTAATGGGGATGCCCTTGACGAGATCATCATGCCTCTTACTCTCCAGCTTCTCTACATCAATTTGAAAAAAGGATTGTATAATCTCCGCCTGTCCCGGTTTCCCGTTGAAAATGGAGAGTACCCCATTATCGGATATACCGAAATATCCATTTGTCTTAAGAAGAGGAGAAATATCATCCATCTGCTTTTGGAACACGATTTGTTCTTCCGTCATATCCATCAGCTGCCAGTCTTCATATGCAGCCCAAAAGTCTTCCATGCTCCAGATGGTTTCCTGCACAATTTCTTCACTCACTTCTCCATCCAGATATACGCGCTCCAATATAACCGTTACCGTATGGGCGGAAGCGACTTCAGCAGGCGTTTCATTCAGCATCTCCAGGGAAGTGCCATCAGCTGCCTGCTTCTCCTCGGTATAAAAGAATGTGAAGTAAAATGCACCGATTAACAACATCACCATAAACACGATTCGAACCTTCATCGTCATCGTGATCACCTCGAACTTGATTTATGTAACACTCTATCCATAGTCTTGCCAAAGCCTGTTAGGAATATCCAACCTCACTCAAACTTTTTAGGGACACCTCTCTCCTAAGGAGGATGCATCCCAAAGAAAAAAAGACTCTTCAAGAGAGTGAACTCTTGAAGTAGTCTTTTTTCATTATCGGTTGATTCGGTCCTTCACAGATCGGAACATATCATGCATATCGAAATTGATTGTGTCTCTTGGACCACCATCACGTAAATCATTGTCAATGTTTCTAACCCGGCTGAAGGTCCCCTCATCTGTTACTACCGAAACCGTTCTTCCGTTCAGGTAAGGCTGCACCGCTTCTTTCACACGGGCTTTTGTTTCCTCGATTTTACTATGATCATCAAGTTCAATAGCGATGAGGACATCCGATCCATAGGCGACAGCTCGAACATCACTGACGTTCTCGACTTTTCCTGTTACATCACCTATCTTCTCGGCAAGGTCACCTTCGTACGCTGTGTAATAGGATCGTCTTGCATCACGGGTATTATCATCAAGATGACCGTGATAGTTTGCATCCCCGTGGCTTGCACGGCCGTCACGGGCTAAGAAATTCTCATCATAATTGGCAAGTGGTCGCGATGGGTTTTTCGGATTTCCATTCTCATCCTTCACTTGAAGGAACTGGCGTTTCTGTTGACGGATATCCTGCCCTTCTTTCCCGACAGAGTGATCATACATTTCCGTCAGAGGTCCGTCCCTCTCGTCCCGGTTATCTCCACCGTGTCCATCGTTGGAGTAGAATCCAAGCGGCTCGTAGGAGTCTGAATAACGATCTTGAGCATTTTCTTCTCCGCTGTTACATGCTGCAAGACCCAGGGTCATGACGGCTGTTAATGGTACCATGAATAAACGTTTATTCAATGGTGATTCCTCCTTCAACCCGATACTTGAGCATTATTTCTGCTCCCCATTAGGTTGTGATAGGAGCTTCCATTTCATTCGGGTCAAAGTCTGGAGACATCCCCTACAATTGGGTATTGATGATCCTGTTCACTTCTCCATGCAGCTCTTGATTAAATTGCATCCTCCTGGGGAATTGTTGTATCGTCAAATTCGTTAAATATCCCCACACACGCTGTTTATAATATTGATCTTCCCTTATGAATCGATTCCACTCTCGGAACACATCAGAAGGATACATCAATCCCAGGTAAAAGATAAGGTGATCACGATAGGAATGGAAGGGTTTCATCTCTTTGATTTCATTGAGGGACCAATCTAAATAGGGTAAAATCCGGTTGCAGTATTGCAAATCGTCCGTTATTTCCGTTGAGAGTGACATGAGGTCAAAGTCAATCAAGTACACCATTCCGTTTTTTCCCCTTAAGAAATTATGATGTGCTACATCACCATGAGTGATGCAATCACCATACTCTCGAATGCCGATTGATTTCAGTTCCTTTAATGACCATTTTCCCCACTCTAAATAAGTATATAAATAATAAGGCTGAATGAATGCTTGCAAATAGGGGAGATTATATTGAAACTGCATCATTCGCTTTTTCCATTTTTTCATCCATTTATAATGTGGAATTTCTTCTGTCCATGAACCTTGAATTCTTTTTGCAACGTCATGGAATTTTTTCAATACCTTCAATGCATCTTCCCTGTCTTTCCGTCGATCATAACTAATGGGCCCAGAGGTTTCCAGCCACACCGTAATACCAATGGGAAACCCTTCAAATAATAAGATTTCCTCCTCATGAATGGGATGAAACGGCAGGACATGATAAAACTTCTCTCTTATCAGTGTTGAAATCATTCTTTCCTGGAGCAGGAACTTCAGCTGATTGGGAAATCGTTTCACGAACCATTTTCTACCATTGCTTTTCAGCACCCATTTTCCTTCTTTAATACTTTTCAGGGATGCACCGGGATCCTGTAACTTATATTGCAAAAAAGAAAGGAGACGATGTGAATAATCGTCCCCTCGTGCAAGCATGTTATCCCTCAAAATCATCGTCATTGAAATTCGGCATGGCAAATGCTCTTGGACCAAACATTCCTGGTGATCCCATTTGCATTCCCTGACCCTGTGGTCCCATCGGCATCCCTTGACCCTGTGGTCCCATCGGCATCATTCCCTGACCTTGAGGTCCCATCGGCATTCCCTGACCAGGCATTCCCTGCCCCATCATTCCAGGTCCGTAGCCGTATGGCTGTTGCTGCATTCCTTGGGGCATTTGCTGATGCATCATTGGGCCAAATTGAGGACCACCACATCCGCAATCCCCCTGATCACTTGCTCCCATTACATTAGAAGGCTGACCCATTGGCATTTGAGCTCCCATCACATTGGAAGGCTGACCCATCGGCATTTGATATCCATTCATAGAAGGAGACTCATCAGACATCGCTCCCTGCACCTGACCACCAGGACCCATCGGATATCCACCCGGCATTCCTCCCTGGTGGAATCCAGGTCCGGGCATGACAGGTGAGACAGGATAACAGTTCTGTGGATACGGCATATATGGAGCCTGTTGCTGCGGCATTTGAGCCGACGGGTAGTTTTCATCAGATGCACCCATTACTCCGGACGGCTGCTGCATGGGCATTTGCATCGGTTGCTGCATATGCATCGGCATCTGCATCGGCTGTTGCATTGGCTGTTGCATTGGCTGTTGCATCGGCTGTTGCATTGGCATTTGAGCATGAGGCATGTATGGCATAACCGAAGAGGACTCTTCATCATACCCCATTTGTGGCATCATTGGCATGTTCTGCATTCCAGGCATCATTGAAGCACCTTGAACTTGACTTCCAGGTCCCATTCCTTGCCCCATCGGCATCCCATAACCTGCTCCTGGATGCATTCCTCCATGTGGAGGACAGAAACCGGACCCTGGCATGACAGGTGATACAGGTACACAATTATTCGGGTTATAATACATAGGCTGAGTGTTCCCTCCTTGTGGTTGTGATGGCATTTGTAGACTTTCTTCTTCTTGAACCCCTTTTACAGGTTCTTGTTTTGGTTTTGGCTGTTCTTTCGCTTTAGGGAGTACATTGGTCGGCTTAGGCGGCGATTGGGGTTTGGGCATTTGCTTAGGCTTTGCTTGCTGTTTTGGCTGCTGTACTTGCATATTCGCCATATTCATCATGTAGTAGTTGTTGATATCAATTTCAGGGACGACTGGTTGAGGCATTTTAGGCGTAAATGGCTTTTGTACTTCTTTCGGCATTTCTTTCTTTGGTTCTTGAACCGGCATGGCCATAGGCTTTTGCTCTTTGAATGGATGCTCTGCTTTTGGCATCTCCTTCATTGGCATTTCCTTGGATCCGTATTTGATTTGTGTCTCTTTTTTTACGGTTCCGCCTGTAGTCGGCACTTTAATTTTCATGCCGGGCATGATCATATCGGGATTTGAAAGCTGGGCATTCATCTGTTTTAATTCTTCGAAATTCACGCCGTACTTCTTGGCGATCTTCCAAAGAGTATCTCCTTTTTGAACAATATGGATTTTCACTCTTTTTCCCTCCTCAGGCATAAGTCTATATATCCTATGACAAGATAGGCAAATTGCTAATCATCTACATAAAAACTTATGAGATATACAAAAAAAATATACCGTCCCTGGGATTGGGACGGTATTTTTCAGCTTGCTCATTTATTCATTCATTTGCATTAAGCACGGGTCAACATGCGCTCTAATGCGAAAATTGCATTCTTTGAGACCTCTTTATCCACTTTGATGATATTTTCAGGATTTGCTTCCATAATTTTTTCCAATGACCATAGAAGATGGGGTAAATCAATGCGATTCATCGTCAAGCATGGACACATGTATGGGTTCAGTGAGACAATTTTCTTATCCGGGTGCTGGTTGATCAGCCGTTTTACAAGATTCATTTCAGTACCGATGGCAAAGGACGATCCCGGGGGAGATTGTTCAATTGTTTCAATAATATATTTGGTGCTGCCATTCAGATCGGACTTCTCGACCACTTCACGACGACATTCGGGATGGACGATGATCATCATGTCAGGATGGTTGTTCCGGATATCTTCAATATTTTTCTCCGTGAAATTTTCATGAACCGAACAGTGTCCCTTCCAGAGAATCACCTTCACGCAGTCCATGTTACCATCATAAATAAGTTCATTTCGGATAGGGTCCCATACGGCCATTTCACTTAAGGAAACACCAAGATCAGCTGCAGTATTTCGACCTAAATGCTGATCAGGCAGGAAGAGGATTCGCTGTTTCTCTCCCAAAGCCCATTCCACCATCTTGTGGGCATTGGATGACGTAACCGTTGCCCCCCCATTTTTTCCGACAAAGCTTTTAATGGCTGCAGTCGAATTCACATAAGTAAGGGGAATGATACTTTCATCGAAAATCTCCATGAGCTTCTCCCACGCTTTTTCCGTCTGATAAATATCTGCCATATCTGCCATGGAACATCCCGCCCTCATGTCCGGTAAAATGACAGCTTGATTATCATCCGTTAAGATATCTGCCGTTTCAGCCATAAAATGAACACCGCAAAACACAATGTACTCTGCGTCTTTATTGTCGGCGGATACCTGGGCAAGCTGTAGGGAGTCTCCAACGGCATCAGCAAATTGGATCACTTCGTCTTTTTGATAATGATGCCCGGGAATAAAAAGCTTCTTTCCTAATTGAAGTTTGATTTCCCTCACTCTGCTTTCCATTTCTTCCGTCGTGAGGCTAGTAATCGTTTCAGGTAATACACCCGTTTCTTTCGTCAATTCATCCAGAATCCCCATCTTCATACCCCTTTCGCTATTCTTACTCTTGCGCTGATATCTATTGATTTCACTGAATGTGTCAAGTACCCGAGGGAGATATAATGAACACCGGTCTCCGCATAAGCACGAAGACTTTCCCTTGTGATCCCTCCTGATGCTTCTGTCACGATATGAGAAGGCACAAGGGAGAGCCACTCCCGGATTGTATCCGGTGTGCAGTTATCAAACATGATGACATCGGCCCCGCCATCAATCGCTTCCAATAATTGATCTTTCGTTTCAATTTCCACTTCCACCTTGACCATATGACCGATCTGACTTTTCACCTGCTTTAAGGCCTCGGTGATTGATCCGGCAAAGGAAATATGATTATCCTTCAGCATGACCGCATCATAGAGACCATTCCTATGGTTGAATCCGCCCCCGCTCCTTACAGAATACTTCTCTAGCATCCGGAGGCCCGGCGTCGTTTTCCGTGTATCACACAACCGGACACCACTGCCTTTCACCTGTTCAACGGCACGGTAAGTTTCCGTTGCAATCCCGCTCATACGCTGAATCAGATTAAGTACAACCCGTTCCGCCTGAAGGAGATCCCCCATCGGACCTTTGATTTCAGCAACCTTTTTTCCTTCCTTCACCCATTCCCCATCCTCAACACACATCTGCACTTTTACTGAAGGACTGAATAGGGTGAATCCGATTTCCACCACATCTCTCCCGCAAAAAATACCGTTTTCTTTCATATGAAAGGAAAAGGAGCCTTCATCACCATTCCTGAACAAGATTTCAGATGACAAATCACCATCTCCCAGGTCTTCCTGGTAAAACGCTTCAAGCATAGATTTTAGTTTCATTTTGTTCATGATATTCCACCCTCAATCGTCCCTCTTTGTTTTGTAGAATCATTTTTCGTTTCAACCAACTATCATTATCTTCATTGGGGAAGTCTGACCTGATGTGACCTCCCCTGCTTTCCGTTCTTAATAAAGCAGATTCTGTAACAAGCAGGCTTACGATCCACATAAAATACGTGTGAATTTCTTCACGTGAATTAAAATCGATAAGCTCATGGAATGTAAGCGGCTGTTCTTTTAACCATCTTAATTGTGTGAGCAAGCCTTCTTCGTTCCGGATAATCCCAACATAATCCATCATTCCTTTTTTTAAAGCATGAGGCTGAAAGGAAATAGATAAGGGCTCCCCCTCTTTTAAGCTGGGGCAGGAAGAATGGATATGAGAGGAATGGCTGACACCATTATGAATCAAATATTCCCCCAGGCGCTCGCCGTACACTAATCCTTCCAGTAATGAATTACTCGCCAGGCGATTCGCACCGTGAATGCCGCTGCATGCAACCTCTCCAATGGCATACAGCCCTGGAATATTGGTCCGCCCCACTCGATCTGTCACGATTCCTCCCATCATAAAATGACATCCAGGGGAAACTGGGATCCTCCCTTCCCCGATGGAAATTTGATGGTTAAAACAAAGCGTGGAAATCGAAGGGAATTTCTCTTGGAAATCTTTTATTCTACTAATATCCAGGTACACGTTTCTTCCCTTTTGACGTTCCTTATAAATGCATTCTGCCACAATATGACGGGGGGCAAGTTCCATTAAGGGATCAACTCCCTCCATGATCCTTTCTCCAAGGTCGTTCAGGAGAAGGGCACCTTCCCCTCTTACCGCCTCTGAAATGAGACCGCATGTTTTCCCGTTCGACCAAAGCAGTGTCGGATGAAACTGAATGAATTCCATATCTGAAAGCTTAGCCCCTGCAAGAAAAGCAAGAGCCATCCCATCTCCCGTCACCGCAGGATGATTGGATGTAGACGGATATAACCCACCGATTCCACCCGTGGCGAGAACCACATGGGGAGCATAGTAATAGCGGATTGCATCATCTTTATCCTTTGTTTTCACCCCGCAGCAACGGCCCATCTCATCCTTTACAAGCTCATAAACCATTTCCCCCTGAACGAATGCTACCTTATCCCCTGAAAGGGATTTCAATAAATGCTTCACTAAATATTTTCCCGTCTGATCTCCACCACTATGAAGGATACGATGTTCACAATGTGCACCCTCCATCCCGAGTGAAAGACTTCCATCCTTATTTCGATCAAAAGGTGCCCCCTCATCCACAAGGGTCTCCACGATCCTTTTGCCATCCACTATGAGTTGCTTCACACTATCTTCATCCTGGTGATAGCGCCCTGCTTCCAATGTATCTTTCAAATGAGCACGGACAGAATCCTTCCGTCCTAAAGGTGCTGCAATCCCGCCTTGAGCGAGGTAAGAGTTACCACTTTCAATTTTGTCCTTTGTGATAATCATCACATAGAATTGATCTTGAAGTCGGCGTGCCAATTGCAAGGCGGCAACGCCACTTCCAACGATGATTATTTCGGTTTTTTTCATCAAAAACCCTCCTGATTATTTACAGGTGTCTTGACACATATATTTACACATATTTAAACTAATGACAAGAGTTTTTTACAAGACTCATATATTCAGACAATTCCCAATAAAGGCAGGTTATATAATGAATTATTTTGATTATGCTGCTACAACCCCAGTAGACCCGGAGAGTTTACACGTCTTTCGGACCGTAAGTGAAGAGTTCTGGGGCAATCCGAGCAGCCTTCACGATATTGGAGGGAAAGCACAACAACTCCTTACAAAGTGCAGAGAAAAATTGGCTGCCATGCTTGGTGTCCCTTCTAAAGGCATCTACTTCACCTCAGGAGGAACGGAAGGGAACCATTTGGCTCTCTTTACACTTGCCTTAAGCAGACAGACAAAAGGAAAACACATTATCATCGGAGGTGCCGAGCATTCTTCCCTGCATTCCTCTGCCGATTTCCTTCAACTGCTGGGCTTTACAGTTACGAAAATCACTTTGAATTCTCAAGGGCAAATCGATCTTCAAATGTTAAAAGAATCCCTTTCCGAACAAACGACCGTCGTGAGCATCGGACACGTCAATGGAGAAATTGGATCGATCCAGCCACTTCATTCCATTAAGAATCTACTGAGCAACCGTGATATCCTGCTTCACAGTGATATGGTTCAATCCTTTGGGAAAACAGACATTAAGGAATACACTACCGTGGTCGACAGCTTCACCCTTTCATCTCATAAAATCTACGGTCCCAAAGGGGTCGGAGCTCTTTATATCAACCCGGCACTCGATATTAATCCGATGATACCGGGACAGACTCATGAAGATGGATTCAGGGGGGGAACGGTGAATCTTCCCGGAATAGCAGGATTTGTAACAGCTGCCGATCGTTGTCAACAATCCTTTGCACCAACCCATTATATGGACCTGAGAGCACATTTTTTATCACAATTGGAAGTACATCTGCCCGGTCAATACACCATTTATCAAGGTCCGGAGGATGCACAACTGCCACATGTCATTGGTCTTGGTATTCACGGACTGGAGGGGCAATGGCTCATGCTTGAATGCAACAGGCAGGGAATCAGCATCTCCACCGGCAGTGCTTGCAGTGCAGGGTTACAGGGCATGTCTAAAACACTTGCAAGTATGGGAGTCAATCAAAGGGCAGGGAAGGAATTTATCCGGATTTCGTTTGGAAGGGATACACGGGAAGAACAGGCCGGGGCTTTGGCTAATACCTTGCACAACATACATTCCGCTCATATATATCCTTAACTTGAATAGCAGGTTGTGGTATGATTTCCTATATCAATTGGGGACGGAGGAGATACCTTTGACAGGAAAAAAAATCCTTGGGGATGAAAGAAGAAAGTGGATCCTCGATAAACTAATGACGGAACTTGCCCCGATCACAGGGGGAGAGCTCGCCAAGCAGACCAATGTCAGCAGGCAGGTGATCGTAAGTGATATCACCCTTCTGAAAGCGAAAGGGGAACCCATCATTGCGACGAGTCAGGGCTACTTGTATATGCCTGCCTCGAATCAGGATATGATGGTTGAACGGACGGTTGCTTGCCAGCATACACCTGATCGGTCAGAAGAAGAACTCTTCTTACTTGTCGATCACGGCGTGACCGTTAAAGATGTAAAGATCGAACACGGTGTTTACGGCGATCTAACGGCTTCGATCATGGTTTCAAACCGTAAAGAGGTAGAACAATTCATGCACAAAATCGAAGAGACTGGCGCTTCCTTTCTATCCGAGCTAACAGATGGTGTTCATTTACATACATTAATGGCCCAAACGGAACAGACCCTTGATAAGGCAGAAAAAGCCCTCGAAGATGCGGGATTCCTTATCCAATCTTTTAACTGAAAAGCCCCTCCAAGCACCTAAAAGGAAAGGCAGATTCCACGATTGGAATCTGCCTTTTTCATTTTCAATTATCCAAAAAATAAGAAGAATACGTTCCAATCATTTTCACCTTGCATCCGAGGGCTTCCATTTCACTGATCGCTCCCGGAAGAAGGACGTCATCCATTTCGTGAGCCACATCAATCAGGAAGAAATAATCTCCTAACCCAGTTTTCAGCGGCCTTGATTCAATTTTACTCAAATTCAGTTGTCTCCAGGCAAAGGTGGATAATACCTGGTGGAGTGCCCCCGAGCGATCTTTTGGAAGAGTGACCATCAAAGTCGTCTTCTCCATCCTTTTTTCCTGGGTTAGGGACAATGGATCGGCGGATTTATGCAAGACGATGAATCTAGTATGATTATAGGCAAAATCATGTATGTTTTCATGTAGGATATTCAATCCGTATCTTTCAGCTGCCAGTTCGTTTCCTATTGCCCCCAGGAACATGTCAGGATTCTCACTCACGAATTTAGCCGCTGCAGCCGTACTCGTCGTCTGTTCCAGTGGTACCCCACGAAACTGTTTATGTAAAAACTTATGACACTGGGCCAACGCGTGGGAATGGGAAAGGACTTTCCCGATTGATTCTTTATTGTCACTCCAAGCAGGATGTACCATTAAGTGCTGCTGAATTGCGGACGTCAATTCAGCTACAATCGCTAAATTGGCTTCATGAAATAAATAATCCACCGTAATATGTACTGAGCCTTCCAGGGCATTCTCTAAAGGTACAACGGCATAATCTACTTCATTCTCTATCACCGCTTCGATGCAATCGGGAATCGTCACATATGAAACGGTATCTTCTTCCGGGAAAGCCCGCTTGACGGCTAAATCTGTAAAGGAAGCCTCGGGTCCTAAATATGCAATCTTCACTCTGATCTTCCTCTCGTTCATATGAAATTTATTGAACATTCTAACACGGATATGATCAAAGGGGAAGATTTTTCTGATAAAAAAAGAAGCATCAGGCTCCAGAACCTAATACTTCTACTTTCTCCACAAATTCTAAACGACGGAGCTTTGAGAGTAAATCTTCCAATCCAATCGTGAGGTCTGTCACATTTATGGAGAGTGTGACATTTGCTCTTCCCTGTAACGGTATCGTCTGGTGGATCGTCAATATATTGCAGCCATGCTTAGCTGTTTCACTTAATAAATGAGACAAGGTCCCTGACCGGTCCTCCAAATGAAAGAACAGCGTGATGATTCGTTCCTTCACCACGGTGTGGAAAGGAAACACTGTATCCCGGTATTTATAAAAGGCACTTCGGCTTAAATCCACCCGATGAACCGCTTCCCAGACCGAATCCGCTTTACCTCTCTCGATCAATTCTTTTGCATCCAGGGTTTTCTTCATCGCTTCCGGCAGTACGTCTTCACGTACTAAATAAAACTTGCCTTCTTGAAATTTTTTCCCCAATGACTTTTCCTCCAATTGTCTAGCTGAAGAGGTCAGGCAAAACGCCACGCCTGAAAACCGCTTTCACTTTCTATTGTAGAACAGGTGGCAGCCGATATCAGCCGCCACCTGCTTTTTCGTCTGAATAGATACAGGATGAAACTTAATCTACAAATTCAAATTCATATTTCAACAAGCGGATCGTGTCACCGTTTTCGGCTCCTCGTTCACGAAGGGCTTCATCCACACCGTAAGAGCGAAGCTGTCTCGCAAAACGTCTTGTCGAATCTTCCCGGGAGAAGTCCGTCATCTTGAACAATCTCTCAATTTTCGCACCGCTCACCACGAATGTACCATCAGGATCACGCGTGATTTCGAATTCTCTTTCTTCCTCTTCATGCTTGTAAAGAACACGGTGAATACCTGTCTCTTCTTCTTCATGGATCGGGAATTCAGAAGTTGTTTCCACTTTATCCGCCACGGCATACAATAACTCAGCTAGACCTTGTCTGGTTACCGCCGAGATTGGGAAGACAGGATAATCTTCCTGCATCTTCTCTTTGAAGATCTTCAGATTCTCTTCTGCATCCGGCATGTCCATCTTATTCGCTACAATGATTTGTGGCCTTTCCGTTAAACGGAGATTGTACTGCTTAAGCTCTTCATTAATCGTCAGATAATCCTCGTACGGATCTCTTCCTTCCATGCCGCTCATATCGATCACATGAACAATAACACGAGTCCGTTCAATATGGCGCAGGAATTGGTGACCAAGTCCAACACCTTCATGGGCTCCTTCAATTAACCCCGGCAGGTCGGCCATGACAAAGCTTCTTCCATCCCCTGTTTCCACCATTCCAAGATTCGGAACAATGGTTGTGAAATGGTAGGAAGCAATCTTCGGCTTGGCTGCTGAAACAACGGAAAGCAATGTGGATTTCCCAACACTCGGGAATCCTACCAAACCAACATCAGCCAGTAGTTTTAATTCCATGACGATATATCGCTCTTGACCCGGCTCCCCTTTTTCCGATAGCTCAGGTGCTGGATTGGCTGGTGTTGCAAATCGGGAATTCCCCCGTCCTCCACGCCCGCCTTTTGTAATCACGGCACGTTGACCATGTTGTACCAGGTCTGCAATCGTTTCACCCGTATCATCATCTTTCACAACTGTCCCGGGTGGAACCTTTACAACCATATCCTCAGCATTGCGTCCATGCTGATTCTTACTCATTCCATGCTCACCACGAGGTGCTTTGAAATGACGTTGATAGCGGAAATCCATCAAGGTTCTTAACCCTTCGTCCACTTCGAAAATAACGTCAGCTCCGTGGCCGCCATCTCCTCCGGCGGGACCACCTTTCGGTACATATTTCTCACGACGGAAGGCGACCATACCGTTTCCGCCGTCACCGCCCTTTGTATAAACCTTGACCTGATCTATAAACATACTTTCACTCCTAACTTATCCGTGCAATCGCCTTATCGGGCAACTACATGAATGACAAGAACCTCTTCTTGAAGTTGTTCTATTTCTATATTTTCTCCGTTTGATCTTTGATTCTTAATCCAGTCTTTTACCACGCATGTACTCTTTAGTATACCTGTGAAATCAAATATAAAACGGGAATGTTCTTTTGTAATGTCCAGTAAGATGGATAATTGATTTTCTACATTGTTCATTACATTTGATTCAAGGAATTCCAGAAACTCCTTGCACCAGTCGTAAAGTCTCCGATCTTCAAGCCCGTGTGCCGACTCCGATTGAAGTACTTCAAAATCCAGCTTAATCAAATGTCTTGACCAATTATAGGTTAGGATCCATTCTGCCAATAGCGGAAGCCTTAAGTTCGATAACTTCGACTCATTTTGTGCGACAAGGACCATTTCCTCGATCACCTGCTTTGCCCGCTCCACACGGTCAAGATCCAGATTCCCTTTAATTAATTGCAAGTCGTTCATCCAGTCGTGGCGAGCATGCCTTAACGCCTCGACTACACCCCAATTTTTGCTCATAATCTAACTCCTATACTTTAAGTGCTACATGTAAGTATATCAAAGATGGGAGTGATGCGTATATTGTTTCTGTAAAATTGGTGTGGTGGAGGAAAAACGGTTGGGAGGATGGATATTCTATGGAATTAAAAATAAATCCTTTGTTTTGAAAATAAAGGGGCAAAGTTGAAAATAAATCGCTTTGAACAACTGCTTTTCCTTCAATTACTCCTTATTTCTAAAATTATCTCCAATTCAGTAAAACCAACCCAAAATTCTATATAAATCCCGCCTAAAGACTCATCAAAATCCGAACCGACACACATACCCCTGATAAAAATAAAACTCTAACCGAAAGTCGGTTAGAGTTTTCGTTAAAGATATGCGATTAAGCTTCATTCGCAACTGGGTATACGCTCACTTTTTTCTTGTCACGACCCATGCGTTCGAAACGAACAACACCGTCGGTTTTAGCGAAAAGTGTATCGTCGCCGCCACGGCCGACGTTTAGGCCTGGATAAATTTTCGTACCGCGTTGACGGTAAAGAATTGATCCACCAGTAACCATTTGACCGTCTGCACGCTTAGCACCAAGGCGCTTTGAGATAGAGTCACGACCATTCTTAGTCGAACCTACTCCTTTTTTGGACGCAAAAAACTGAAGGTCTAATCTTAACATCTGTTCCACCTCCTACTTTTTGAAGGTTATTTTAATAAAATCACTATAGTCTCTTTCAATCGTTTGGAGGCTGATAAGCATGCTGTTTAAAAGCAGCTGTATCTTGCTCTCTGTTTCTTCCGGAAGATCATCAGGAATGACGCAGCGCAGGAATCCACCATCAGAGGATTGCTCGATGGCCGGTTCTACACCGGTTAAGGCCATGATGGCATTTATACTGCCGAATGAAACAGCAGAAGCACCTGCACAAACAATGTCTTGCCCATTTTCGGCAAAATCAGCATGTCCATCCATGGAGAAAGAACGAATTCTTTTCATGGGGGAACGCTCTACGTAAACGTTAATCATGTCATCACGCCTTACGCGTTGATTTCGTCAATGACAACTTTAGTGTAAGGTTGACGGTGACCTTGCTTACGACGGTAGTTCTTTTTCGCTTTGTATTTGAATACTACAAGCTTTTTCGCGCGGCCTTGTTTTTCAACTTTCGCTGTTACAGTAGCTCCATCCACTAAAGGACTTCCTACTTTCACATCGTCACCACCAACGAATAGAACTTTGTCAAAAGTTACCGTATCGCCTTGCTCAGCGTTTAGCTTTTCGATGTAGATTGCTTGACCAGCTTCTACACGGATTTGCTTACCACCTGTTTCGATAATTGCGTACATAATCGCACCTCCTTATAAACTCAGACTCGCCAATGACAGGTGTTGGATCGCTCCACACTTTTGTACCTGTAATGAGCGGTTGTAGCACGGGTGCTACAATCAATAACATTAGAATCCTATCATATAATTCAATGTACTGTCAATAACATTCAAGAAATTCATATAATCTTCGTTACCCGGTAATAAGGATGATTGTGGATGACTTCCTGTATAATGATCTTTTTATTTAATACGTTTTGGAGCCTATGAAGATGAATGCTCTGTTTCCCTGCAAACACATCCGCGACTTCCCGTGTGGCTTCCACTTCAATTCGAGAACCGTCGATTCCTTCAGATTCCCACAGCTCCCGTTCAAGTTGAAAGGCCATCGTTTCCGGACTCATTTCTTTCCCGGTACCATGACATACCGAGCACGGTCGTGTCAAGGATGCTGCGAGGGGCTGACGGGTCCTCTTACGTGTTATTTCCAGGATTCCAAGATTTGTGAACCCAACGATCGTTGTGCGCTGTCTATCAGAGACAAGTGCTTCAGCAAGTACATCCGTCACTTCCAGGCGCTGGCTCTCCTCCTTCATATCAATGAAATCGATCAGGATCATCCCGCTTAGGTTTCGGATGGTCAGCTGTTTCGCCATTTCCTTTGCCGCAAGTTTATTCGTCTGCAGGATAGTTTGTTCCAAATTGTAAATTCCTGTGAATTTGCCGGAATTGACATCCACAACCGTCATGGCTTCTGTTGATTCGATAACAAGAAACGCCCCGTTCGAAAGCCACACAATATTTTTTAATGCATCTTCCCATGCAGAAAAAACGTGATAATATTTAAAAATATTCTCGTAACCTTGATAAAGCTCGAAATCCCACTTTTCTCTGATTCCCGTTCCGCACATTCCTTCCACCTGAAGAAGGCTGTCATAATCATCAAAGACTATTCTCCCTCCCTCACCTTTTTTCAGATATTCATGGAGCTCTTCATAAAAGGTTTCCTGGCGGGATAAGAGGGACGGACACTTTGCCCTCAGGGAAACTTTCTCTAGACGTTCATAAAGGGAACGCAAGTGGGTCAGCTCCTCCTGTAACACGTCTTCCTTCACACCTGCCGCGTTGGTCCGCATCACGATGCCTTCTTCCGGACCTTTCCAATCATTCCCTAATCGTCTTAATACTCTTCGATTCTCATCATCCACTTTTTTGGATACCGCGACATAGGACCCTTTCGGCATATACACCATATGTTCGCCTTTCACTTCAATGACTGCCGTCAGCCTGGCACCCTTCGTCCCCATCTCATCCTTCATGACCTGAACGATGATTTTTTGCCCTTCATGGACACAATTTCCAATCGGCTTTGGATCGCTCCCCTCATGATAGGCTTTTACATTTTGCGGAAAATCCTTTTCGTGGAGATAGCCATTCTTCCCTTGCCCGAAATCAATAAAGGCCGCACCTAGCCCCTTTTGGACCTTGACGACTCTTCCTAAGTAAAGATTGCCCGTTAAGCTTTCCTCTTCAGGCGGGTATGTATATAAACCGATGATTTCATTATGTGAACGGTGTACCCACCGTTTTTCCCTGCTTTTACCGTGTACAATCATTTCTTCCAAACCGGAACCCTCATTTCTATAATGGATGCCTCAACCAATAGAAAAAAGGGTTGGATTCAACCCTTTTTTCACAGTATGTCCTTACTTTATACAGTTCGTCTCCATTCGTCAATAAAGGTAAAGAAGATCTTTCGTTTTCGCCGATGTCATCTTTTCTGCAAAGAAAGCATGGAGAAGCTCATTCTCATCGAGCTTGCCCACTTCGACTCCTTTTTCAAATACCACGAGGGGATGTTTCACCCCCCGCTGAAACCGTTCCACTACCGTAATAATGGAATCTTCGCTTTCGATTGGTAAAGGACGTAATTGAACAAATTGATGACTCTTCCCATAATATCTCTCTAATAAAAACTTCATAAACGCATACCGCCTCTGCTTCCAGTCCACCCAAAGGGAGAAATAGAGGAAAGAAAGAACGATCCACAAATTCAGGTGGAGGGGAGCGGTTACGAGTACAATCAGATGGAACAGCAATAATAATCCAAACGAAAAGAGGAGCGTGTATTCATACGCTCTCAAATAATTAAATTTCGTGGCAAGCAGGAGAGAAATCATCTTCCCTCCGTCCAGTGGCCAGATCGGTAGGAGGTTAAACAATAACACCATCATATTCAACTGAAAAAAAAGTGAAAAAGAAGCCTGACTGATCACTCCCATCTCCATGAGGCCCCACCCCAGCGCAGTAAGCCAAATGTGCTGTAGCGGACCAGCCGCAACGACCCAGAACTCTTCTTTTAACGAACGGTTACCGTGCTCATCCATCTCAGCAACCCCTCCAAACGGTAACAAAGCGATCTTCTTCACCCTCCAGGAAAAGGACTGCGCCATTAATCCATGCCCCAATTCATGGATGGTGATGATGAAGAGAAGCAGGACCAGTTCAAAAAAATGGGCCGTCAAAATAGCAATCCCGATCACAAGCCATAGCAAAGGATGTACGTAAAACTTCTTCAATAGTGAAATGATATTAGTCAAATGACATCACCTGTATCGGGTCGATGAATTCACCACCCATTTTAATTGCGAAATAAAACTCTCCTGAAGCATCGTCTTGACTGCTGGAGGAAACCTTTCCAACAAGAGAACCTTTTTCTATTGATTCATACTGCTTTACATCGACGGACTCCAAATTACCGTACCAGGATTCTGATTGATCTGCGTGTTGAATGACCACAGTATTTCCAAGCTCTTCCTTTTTCCCTGCAAAAATGATCAAACCTCCCTTCATAGCTGTCACATCCTCTCCAAGAACCGTCTGAAGCATGATGCCCTGACCGTTTGTCTTGAAATTTTCAACGACTTTCCCGGAAGCTGGCCGCGCATATTCAGCCCCTTGTGCGGAAGTGGATTCTTTGTCCGCATTACTTGCAGGCAATAAGGCAAGTGGTTTACCGAACTGATCTTCATACCAGGTGGAAATGGCGGCGAATTGGAACTCCGTATCCATCGTTTTCATGACAACGGACTTGGCATCATTGAATACCGGAGAAGGACTTTTGAACATGATGGCCGTCACCAATACCATGATCCCGGCACCAAGAACCTTCAGCATAAAGGTTTCTTTCTTAAAAAGAGGATGACCCCCTTCCGGCGGTGGCCCGCCTTCAAAGCTTGTCTGGCGCTCCAATCCATAGCGCTCCTCATCCGTCGGCAGGAAGTAAGAAGGATGCTCAGCGGGCCCGGAACTCCCCATTTTTTTTCGTTTTGCTATTCGTTTACGTATTTCATCCGCTCGATTCCCCATGTACACCATTCCTTTTTATAAGGTATTGTTTTATAACCAATCATTGATTCTCTTCACTCTGCAAGAGGGGCTGGGTCTATTCCTGAAGGTGGGCAAGTGGGTGTCAGATCCATACCTGGATTCCATTACACATGTTTTGCTACAATGTATGACTTGTCCCGGGAGAATATTCATGGAGTACATAAAAAAGTCCCGGCAAAACGCATCATGCGTCCTACCGGGACCGGGGTAATCTTTAGGCTTTCACACCGAATAACTTTTTAATTTTCATAAAGACTCCTGTTCTTTCTTCTTCCAAGGATTGAAGCGGGACCGATTCACCCAGGATCCGTCTCGCAATATTCCGGTAAGAAATGGAAGCTTTACTTGTCGAATCAAGAGCGATTGGTTCACCTTTATTGGATGATCTAATCACATTTTCGTCGTCGGCCACGATTCCAAGAAGATCGATGGAAAGATGTGTTGTGATTTCATCCACATCCAGCATTTCACCGTTCTTCATCATATGGTTCCGGATACGGTTAATCACGAGCTTTGGTGGCTCGATATTCTCCTTCTCCAGTAAACCGATGATCCGGTCCGCGTCCCGTACAGCCGAAATTTCAGGAGTGGTCACGACAATTGCGCGATCTGCACCTGCTACGGCATTCTTGTATCCCTGTTCAATTCCTGCAGGACAGTCAATAATGATATAATCATAGTCTTGCTTTAAATCTAGTACCAGCTTTTTCATTTGTTCAGGATTTACAGCGGATTTATCACTGGTCTGTGCAGCCGGCAGTAAAAAAAGTTTGTCTTCGAAACGCTTGTCCTTCACCAGGGCTTGATGGATTTTACATCTTCCCTCTACCACGTCCACTAGATCATAAATGATCCGGTTTTCGAGTCCCATCACCACGTCCAGGTTTCTGAGGCCGATATCCGTATCAATCAAACAAACCTTTTTGCCTTGTAGAGCTAATGCTGTACCAACATTGGCAGAAGTAGTCGTCTTTCCCACTCCACCTTTACCTGAAGTAACAACTATGGCTTCACCCACATTAGCTTCCTCCTTTAAAACTAGTAATATTTGGTCTAAGATGCTTCAAAACTTGTAATCGGTCGACAACAATCTGTCCACTTTCATCCACATACGCACATTCCATTTCCCGGTCATCCTCTTCCTCCACCCGATCAGGTGCACGGTTCAGGGAATCTGCAATCCGGAGCTGGGATGGAACCATTTTCGATGCCACGATGACAGACTCCTGATTTCCTTTGCAGCCGGCATGAGCAATCCCCTTTAATGAACCCAATATGTAAATATTACCTCCAGCGAGGACCTTCCCCCCGGGATTGACATCTCCCACAATGAGGATGTCGCCGGATACATCCACGACCTGTCCCGAACGGATCACCCCTGTAAGGGTTTCGATATTTCGTTCATCTATGAGTTTCTCTGCATCATTCTTTGTAATCACATTACTCCATACTTCATTTACAACTAAATTGCGTTTTTGTCTTACAATATCCATTAACTCTTCTACTTGATCTTCTGCTAGATAACGATTACCTGTTTGAATATTGACCGTTAAGAGGGGAGTACCTTCTGTTTCCCGGTATTGGGCAGACAGCTTATCGTCCAGCTCCTTCTTTAACTCGTGAAACGAGCATTGATCGTTGAGATGAAGAGTCAGTCCTTCTTTTGTTCCTTTTATCATCACATTTGGCTTCTTATTCATGTCGCAATTTTTCACCTCAGTCGTCTATAAATTCGACATAAGCAGTGTCATTTCCTCTTTTTATGAAAAAATGACTAATTGAATTTATTCATCCAACCACTCTTTCCGTTTCGTCAGAAGGTAGTTTCTAAATGGAAATGCAAGAATGAAATAAAACAGGACATTCAGGACCAACGTCGGCCACAAACGCCAATCCACAAATTGCATGAACGTCAAATCTGTTCTTTTGATAATCAGATTGATCTGGTAGACCAGGAACTCTAAAACAGAAATATTCACAAGGGAAATGATCCCTAAAACAAAGAGGTTATTATGTAACACTTTCATCATCTGGTGTGATAAAAAGATGACAAACGGGAATAACACGAGGTAAATCCCGTTGATTTCAGTGTAATAAATATCAAATAAGAAGCCAAAGATGAATCCGTAAATAAGCGCGGTGCGGTATTGATAAAACGCACAAATAAAGAACAGCACTATAATCAGGAAATGTGGAACGATGATTTTCTGATCAAACCATTCTTCACTGGGAAAGAGATGTACAAATAAGCTTTCACTGTAGAAGAAAAGCACGGTCATGAAAGGAAGAAGGAACCTGCTGATCATTGCCCTTCCTCCTCAACCGCGTCTTTTTCCGTTACGCCTTGTATATCACGATCAATGACCATGACATGCTCCAAATGATAGAAATCTGCGGCAGGCTTCACGTATGCCGTTTGTGTCAATCCATATTGATCCGGCTTGACTTCCTTCACTTCCCCAATGACCAATCCTTTAGGAAACACTCCGCCGAGTCCTGAGGTCATTACTTTAGATCCTTTTTCAACCTTCATATCGTTGGAAATCCGCTTCACTAAAATTTCTTCTTTCTTGCTGTCGTACCCTTCAATCCAGCCATTTATATCCTGTTCTTTGCTTTGGATAACAGTGGAAATCCGGTTTTTGGTATTATTGGTCGAAATTAATTCGACCGTAGATGAAAATTCATTGACACTTTTAATCTTTCCGATCAATCCCGCTGAAGAGATCACGGCCATATCAGATTGGATCCCGTTCACTTCACCCTTATCGATGGTAATGAGTTCCTGCCACTGTTCGGGATTTCTTGCAATGACAGTTGCCTGAACCGTATTATAAGCACGAAGATTTTCCTTTTTATCCAGGACCGCCCGTAATTCATCGTTATCCTGTTTCAGGTCTTTCACCTTTGTTTCAAGCTTGATTAACTCATCCAAACGCGTTTTCAGCTTTTCGTTTTCCGTATATGTATTTTGAAGATCTTGAATATTATCAACAACTCCGGCTACATAGTTGACAGGTTTTGAAACCAAAGACTGTCCGAATCCTACCATATCTTTCACAAACTGCTCAGGCCAGCTGATACTATCCCGGTCACGCAATGAAAATCCGATTAATCCCACTAGGACAATGACACTGACGAGCAGAATGATCAAACGTTTATTCAGGAAGAATTGTGGCATGATGTACACCTCAACCTTTTCTCATTCTAGTAAATACTATATCAAAAATCGTTTATTTTTGATATCATTCGTCAAAATATTCATGGTTCTTCGAAAAAAGATGGGGCCGGCCTTAAGGCTGCACTTGCATCCATAAGGAAACGCCCCCTATTGCTATCGATTATTATTTTCCTCTTGTTTTGAATAGGTGAATGTGGTCAAGGGCTTTCCCAGTCCCGATTGCCACGCAATCCAGTGGTTCTTCTGCGATAAGCACAGGCATCTTCGTTTCATCACTGATCACTTTGTCCAAGTTGCGAAGAAGCGCTCCGCCTCCTGTCAGCACAATCCCTCTATCCATAATGTCTGCTGCGAGTTCCGGAGGTGTCTTCTCAAGCGTACTCTTAACGGCATCGACAATCGTGTATACGGTGTCATGAAGGGCAGATGCAATTTCAACAGCCGTTACTTCAATCGTTTTCGGCAGTCCTGTCAGAAGGTCGCGTCCGCGGATCTCCATTGATTCAATACCTTCAGAGTCCCCTGCAGATCCTACTTCCATCTTAATCGTTTCTGCTGTACGGTCCCCTATCATCAGGTTATACGTTTTCCGGATATAGTTAATGATGGCATCGTCCATTTCATCTCCTGCAACGCGGATTGACTGACTAGTCACGATTCCGCCTAAAGAGATGATGGCAACTTCCGTCGTTCCTCCACCAATATCCACAACCATACTTCCTGTCGGCTCCCATACTGGAAGATTTGCTCCGATTGCTGCTGCGAAAGGCTCCTCGATGGTATAGGCATCACGGGCACCTGCTTGCCTTGTAGCATCGATAACCGCTCTTTCTTCCACCCCGGTAATGCCTGAAGGTACACAAACCATGACATAAGGCTTTCGTGAAAACGCTCCCTTGTTTCGAGTCGCCTGTTTTATGTAATACTTCATCATCGTGGCGGTGGTTTCATAGTCAGCGATGACTCCATCTTTCATAGGACGGAGAGCTACGACATTTCCCGGTGTTCTTCCGATCATATTCTTCGCATCATTTCCGACTGCAACGATCTGCTTATTATCTGTTTGAAGTGCCACAACAGATGGTTCGCGAACGACAATCCCCTTGCCTTTCACGTACACCAATGTGTTAGCAGTTCCTAAATCAATCCCTAAATCTTTCGTTCCAAACATGGATGGTATCTCCCTTTCTGATACAAATTGGCTGGTTTTTTAATAAGGTTTATGTGTTTTCATAGGAGAGTTGTCCAATCACTCTCTATCTTCGTAATTTTCGTCACAATAATGGTTCGTTCACGCATAACGAAAAGACTCATTCCCTTGTAGAATGACTCTCTTATTTCAGTAAGCTCACGTTATATTGAATCACGATATTGTTTGTAAAAATCATAAACTTTATTATATCGCATCCAGGATAAAAATCATAGTGTCATAAATACCCTTTTTCCTTTAAACTGATAAACTTCTTCTCCCCTATTATAAGGTGATCGAGTATATCAATACCAATGATTCGACCACATTCCACTAATCTTTTTGTCACTTCTATGTCTTCCCTGCTCGGAGTCGGATCTCCCGATGGATGGTTATGGATGCAAATGATGGATGCGGCGGAGCGGCGAAAGGCTTCTTTAAAAACTTCCCTTGGGTGTACTATGGAGGCATTGAGGCTTCCGATAAAGATGGTTTGCTTGTGGAGAACTTGATTCTTGGTGTTGAGGTATAAACAGACAAAATGCTCCTGGGACAAAAACCTCATATCATTCATGACATAGTTGGCCCCGTCTTCAGGGGAACGAATCGAGTATCTGTCATCAAAGGCGAGATTGCTGATGCGCCGGCCCAATTCCACGGCAGCCATGATCTGGACAGCCTTGGCAAGACCGATGCCTTTCGTTTTTGTGATCTCTTCAAGGGAAGCATCCTTCAATAGATTCAATCCATCAAATTGATTTAAGAGCCGGTTGGATAATTGAAGAACTGATTCGGACTTTGTTCCCGTACGGAGTAAAATAGCGAGCAGTTCCTGATTGGATAAACTTGCTGCTCCGCTTTGGATCATTCTTTCCCTCGGTCTCTCATCCTGTGGAAAATCCCTGATCATCAGTCTGTTTTCTTCCTGTTGGTGCATTGTTTTTACCATAGGTTCCTCCTATTCTTACGTGAAGGAGTCATTCTGATTGAAGGTAACCCATTTCGATTAAAACACGATTCACACGTGAGATCGGCAGTCCGACGACGGAAAAATAATCGCCCTTGATTTCTTTGACGAATTTCGCCCCAATTCCCTGGATCCCATATGACCCGGCTTTATCAAAGGGTTCTTCAGATGCAATATACTCATCGATTTCTTTAGAGGTCAACTCCCAAAACGTAACATCCGTTTTTTCATAAAAGAGTTTCTCATCCTCACCATGCAGGATCGCAACACCTGTAAATACCTCATGGTCTGAACCGGAGAGCATCCTGAGCATGTCTTTCGCATCTTCTTTGGACCCTGGCTTTCCAAGGATCTTTCCGTTCATTGTCACGATAGTGTCTGAACCGATCACAAAGTGAGCGGGATATTGATTCGATATTTCTTTGGCTTTTTTCCTGGCGAGGTACATTACAACTTCATATGGCATTAAATCAGACGAAAAGGTTTCATCCACACTGGAGCCCATTACGGTAAAAGAGAGTTGAATTTGTTGCAGAAGTTCTTTTCTACGGGGAGATTGTGAAGCGAGTATGAGGTTGGACACACCATACCAATCCTTTCAGAATAGAAATTGGGAGATACAAAAATATTCTACCAAATCCCCTCATAGTAAACAAGTAATAATAGAGCTGCCCTCGGAACGCGACCAGGGAAGAACCCGGCGTTACGAAGGCAGCTCTCAACAAATTATTTCCTAGAAAATAGTCAAAATCAGTCGAAATTATAATCCGCTATAAAATTGAAGATAAGATAATAACTCCCCTTGTATTTTTTGTGCATCCTCCGGGTTTTTCATCTGAGCCGCCATATCCCCAGCTTCTACCAATGAGGTTTTCATAGAGGAAATAGACTCCTGACCAACCTTGATCCCTTCCAATTCCTTTAATCCGGATTGGATAGTTTTGATTGTTGCATCATCCGGAGAGCCTCCGACCATTCCTCTGCTGCTTACCTGGGCGATTGCACTGTAGAGGGCATTCCCTTTTTCAAGGAAAGTTTTTTCTTCTTTTGAGGCGTTGATCCCCTTTGATCCAAGAACAAAATCCTTTGCATACACCTCCACTCCTTTATCCTTGAAGGATGCTCCAAGGGTTTTGGCCGTTTCCAGATCTCCCGAAACTCCGATAAATAAAAAGAATTGCCCGTCTTTCTCCACGCTCGCATTAGAGAAACCTTTTTCTGTCAAACTATCCTTCATGGCATTCAGTTGTTCCTTGGTCGAATACACGCCACCCTGAACGATTGAGATGGAGAAATCCTTTAATTCAACGGCTGAAACAGACTGCTGACCATCCGTTTTCCCTGTCGCTGTGCTATCCTGCAACGTAGCCGCCGGTGCAGCAGGACCGTCCGTTGTCGTGATCACCTTAAGGGTCCCGAAACCAAGAACCGCCCCTACGACAATTGCCCCTATTAAAGACATGATCAGATTAACAGAATTCTGAAAAGGATTTTTAAAAGACTTTTTCTTCTTGTTACTTCCCGTTACATAGTTGATCTTTTTATATTCCTGTGGAGGCTTTGCTTCTTCTTCGTCTGGAAGGATCCAGTCAAACCCATCATCCTTTGCTTCTTCACCGGCAGCTGCCTCCGACTCCCCCAACTTCCAATCATATACAAGAAGATCTTCGTCGAACTTTGTTTTTTCCCCATTGATTTTAATAGAAATCGTTTTGTCTTTGTCGTTTCGTTTATCCATCATCGCCACCCTCCTTCATCTATTTTTTTCCATGCTATCACATCCCATAAAAAAAAGAACAAGACTTTTGTCGTCTTGTCCTAATAGGTTTTCGTCAAATTTCTCAGTTTTTCTTCAGAGATTGAATTGATAGAGTTGAAAAGGGTATCTCTGCTTTCTCACCACTATCATTTGTACAAAGATTGTACTCATCTCCCAATAAACAGATCGACAGCACCTTTTCCCCTTCTGCAAGTACATAGGAGGTATCTTCCGGAGCCATGACTGTTTTGGAGTGTGGGTCCAAGATGGGCTCTATCAGTTGAGCTTCCAGCAATTCTTTATACGTAATCTTATTCGTACCCTTTTCCTGAAGCATGGCATCCTTCGCATAATATTGCGCTGAACTTTTCATGGTAAGGGCGTTGGCAACAAACGCTTGTTTCCTCGATTTTTCAATAATATTGTTTATCGCCAAGACGGCGATGACAGCTATAATTCCGAGTATGACAACCACAGCCAGTAATTCTACAAGCGTGTAGCCTCTTTCATTTTCAGTCATCATTCATCAAACCTTTAATTGGTATCTTGTTTTTGTGACTTTTGTTCAGGAAACTGCTGAAAAGGGTTCTTTTTGTTAGACGGAAGGGGTGCATTCAGCTTTGGCAGCTCCTTTTCAAGTTCTACTAAACCTGGTAAATAAAAGGCGGACACGACTATATTCATTTGGATATTTTCTGATGCATCTTGATATTGGTGTAACTCTGCAGGTCCACTGAAAGAAATTTGCTCCACCTCTACGATACGATGCAGCTCTTCTAATTTATTGATGAATTTCTCAATCTCAAAATAGCTTTCTGCTTCAACAGACATAGTGGCAGTCAGCTTTTGAATGCCTTGTGGAAGGGACTCAGCAGACGATACCTCGACTTCAGGGCTGTTCAGTGATCCCGCCTCCGCCGTTTCAGTGGTACCCTCAACAGAAGTTCCTGCTGCTTCACCTGTTACAGGCAGGTCCACAGCACCCTCTGTAAACTCGATATTTGTAATAAAGCTGTTCGATACAATTTCAGCCTTTTCCAGGTCAATAAGCAGCTGCTGAGTCAGAGGTTTAACCGGAACTTTCTGCTGGAGAGAACTCGAATTTTCAAATGAATCCTGTTTGATGGATGCAATGTTAGCATCCAATGCTTCTATCAGTTTTTTTTCCGTTTTGATTTCATTCAGTAAACTTTCATGTTGATCTTTTACTGGTAAATAGAAGAACCAAATTCCTCCAAGAATAAGAAACGTTCCAATCAGTAGGGAGGCACCAATCAGCACCCATTCTTTTTTATCGAATTGTATGTTCATTCCGAATCGCCCCCCTGCTTATCGGAGCTTTCTTCTGTTTCCATTTTTTTAATCTCATTTCTATTTAACGTGATTTCAAACTGACCTAAGTACCTGGGCAGTATGGTTTCCGTGTTCACAGCAGATTGAGAATCATTTTCCGAGATCGATTCTGTAGCAAGGGATGATAATGTGGCATCCTGAATATATTTAGATTCTTTCAAGTGAGTTAAATAGTAGGCAGCTTCACTGCTTGTATCAAACTGAATCGATAGTTGGCTCCGTCCATCTTCAGCATATGTAAACTCCTTCAAGAACCCCCGCTCCGGAAGTAATTCCACAAGATGTTCCAAAACCGGTACGGTATCGATGGGGTAGCTTTCTGCCCAGCTGACCGCACTCTCTAGTTGTACCCAGGCGTCCGATGATTCAAAATCCGAAATGCTTTGTTCTTTTTCCGCTCTTAACTGCTTAGTACTTTGTAATTCCGCCGTCAGGACATCCACATCTTTTCCAATAGTGCCCGCAAGAATAAGAAGAATCATAACAGCAAGGATCCCCACGGACAGCACACCGATCACCACGTACAGCCACCGTCTGCTTCTCTTTTCATTTTGAGGTAATAAATTGATATCGACGAGCACTATATCACCTCTTTTAATCCCAAACCAATGGCGAGCATAAATTCACTCGACAGTTCTTCATTGGTGTAGGCGTCCAGTGCTACAGAAGGCACATTGGTGATGTCAATCTCAAATCGTTCTGATAACAGGGTGTGGATTTCCCCTACCATGGGATGGTCGCCGGCTATGTAGACTTTATTAATGACGGCTTCATCATTTGTAAGGGTATATCGGTAAAAGCTGATCACTTTGTCGATTTCTTTCATCACGTCATCAAATTGAAGGGATTGAAAATTGTTCTGATATGCCCGTTCATCCATCAATTCCCGATCCTCACCTAAACCAATCGGCCTGAAAAATACGGGCTGATGATCATGAAAGATGGAGACGGTCACATTTGCCTGATTGAAGTAAAGAAGCATTTCATGATTTTCTCTATGAGTTAAATCCAATGTGTGTACATAGCGATAAAAAGCAAGTGGGCTAATGTCCGCCACAACGGGATTTAGATGGGCATCAGTCAGCATCTGCTGATATTCCATGACAATGTCTTCTGGTGCCGCCACGAGGATGATTTCTTTCTTATCCCCTTTATTTCCAACGACCACTACATCAAAAACCGGATTCTCAAAAGGAAGGTGTATACTCGTCCCGATTTCAAGGAACAAGTGACTCTTCACTTCATCATCCTCAATATCAGAAGATATCGCCATTTTCCTGATGATCATTTGGGTATTCGGAACGATGAATTGGACTTCCCTCTTTTTGATTCCCCAATCCAGGACACACTCATCCAAAAAGGCCTGGAAAGCTTCTTTTTCAATGATTTTGCCATCAGAGATCATCCCGTCCGCAATGCGCTTCTCTCCAAAATGGTGTACATGTAATGGAGAAACAGATTTCAATTCCACAAATCGAATCCATTGATCACTGATGACGATATTGATTTTATTTTTATTCTTATTGAAGAGACGTGTTAACATCGTGAATGACCCCTTTAGCTATATAAAGAAAAATACCAATTCAAAATTGGCTGGTGAAAGAAGTATGCTGCGAGTGTTCCTAATACGATATACGGTCCGAAGGGAATGGGCTGCCCTTTTTTGAAAACGCCAAACAGCAAACCTGTTACTCCGGCCACTGCTCCAAACAGCGTGGCGAGGAAAAAGGAAAACATCATCACTTTGACCCCTACAACCAAGCCAATGACAGCGAATAATTTAATATCGCCACCGCCCATTCCCCCCTTGCTGATAATGGCGATCAGGAGTAGCAGACAAAAACCGGTAATGGCACCAGCAATGCTGTCCCACCAAGGGTTTAACGGGATGAATAAGCGTTCTATAATGAAAAGCACCGAAAAAAACAATAGCACTTTATCGGGAATGACCATATATTTCAGGTCACTGACCGTGATGATCATGAACAGGGAGACGAGTGTAAGAGCGATAATCAACTCCGGCTGTAAGCCTAATATCGTATAAGAAAGTAAGAATAGTAGTCCTGTGGAAAATTCCATTAAAGGATAAAGAGGAGAAATGCGCCCTTTACACTGAGCGCATTTTCCTCCCTGAATGATATAAGATACTACCGGGATCAGTTCCCTGGCCGTCAGCGTGTGCCGGCAGTATGGACAGGCTGACCTTGGTTTGACGATTGATTTTTTGAGCGGTATCCGTAATCCTACTACGTTGTAGAAGGAGCCTAGGAGGAGACCGTAGAGAGTAATTAAGACCACCATGTTTTTTAGTCAGAGTCTCCTGCTGCATCAGGCTTTAAAGTCACTCCAGAACGTTTAATATCATCAGGATCTCCATTTAAATGTTGACCACCATTGCTACCTATTAATTTTACTGAATAAGAATAGTTTCCTGTTGTAGAACTCTTAGTAATTGTTACAACACTCTTTGTTTTATCGTAGCCACTGTCATCTGAAGGGTTATCAAATTCCTCAATGTAACCATTTGAGATTAAACTGTCCATGGTGATATTACCGGTTGTACTTGAATCAGCTGTCACTGCCAACCTAGCCCCACTCACCATCTGCTGAGCATTCGCAATATGTGCATCCTTCTTCGAGTTATTAATCAATCCACCAATACTAGGAATCGCAATCGCAGCGATAATCCCTAAAATAACGACAACAGCCAGTAATTCGATTAGCGTTAATCCACGCTCATTTTTCAATCTTTGATCCAGTTTCTTTAACATGGTAATTCCTCCTGTTTATATATCTATTACTAATAACTAGTAATCTAGTACTAGTATACAACAACCAATCGACAAAAAAATCATATATTTTGTAAAATACTAGGTATTTTTTAATAGTTCTGAACACTATTGAAGATTTCAAACATCGGGACTAAAATTGAGGTCACAATGGTCCCGACCAAACCTGCAAGCATAACGATCATGAGTGGTTCGATCAATGATTTCAGACGGTCCGTTGCACTTTCCACTTCTTTTTCGTAGAAGTCCGCAACCTTTGCAAGCATCGAGTCAAGTGAACCCGTCTCTTCCCCTATTGCGATCATTTGCGTCACCAATGGGGGAAAGGCCCAATGCCGCTTCATCGGATCCGTAAGGGATGTCCCTTTCTCCAATGATCTCCGGGATTCGCCAATCACACGTGCCACTACTTCATTTTCCACGACTTTTTCCACGATGGCTAATGCCTGCAAAATGGGGACGGAGCTTGAAAATAAGGAGCTTAATGTTCTCGTCATTCTCGCGAGGACTGCTTTTTGAAGCATTTTACCGAAAATTGGAATCCTCAGGATGGCATAATCCAGATAATACTTAGTGCGCTTGTCCTTTCTTAACATGGCCAGGGCGACAGAGATGAATACAAAGAACAAAATGATAATGTACCAGAATTTTTGCATGAATTCACTTGAAGCAATAACGAACTTGGTGATGGCTGGCAGTTCACCGCCAAAATCCGTCAGCATATTCACAAATGTCGGCACCACTGCAGCCAGAAGGAAGATCACGACCCCAATGGCGATGACGCCGACAACCATTGGGTAAGCGAGGGCAGAAATGATTTTCTGTTTCGTGATATGTTGCTTTTCATAATGGGTAGCGAGCCCTTCCAGTGTCTCGTCCAGACTGCCTGACGCTTCCCCTGCCTTCAGCATGTTGATCAAAAGGGGCTCAAAGATTTTCTTATGACGGGAGAAGGCTTCCGACAATGGATTTCCGTCCCTGAGTTCATCCTCGATTTCTTTTAAGGCTTTCCCCAATGCCTTGCTTTCTGTCTGCTCCGACAGAATATGAGTGGAATCAACGACCGTAACGCCGGCTTGAAGGAGTGTCGCAAACTGGCGTAAAAAAATGACAAGATGCTGTAATTTCACGGGATTACCGATCGATATATCTTTGGTCATGAGAGTTTCAGGCATTTCCAGGATGTCAATGACCCTTACTTCCTGCTTTTTCAACTGAATGAGTGCATCCTTCTTTGTTGATGCAGTGATAATTCCCGATTTCTTTCCTTTTTGGTCCCTGCCTGTGTACTTATAACGTCCCATCTATTGAGGAATCTCCTCTCTGCTGTAAGGAAATGCCATTTCCTTTGATATGATGCCACTTTCGTACAGTCTCATCACACTATCGCTCATAATGTGCATGCCTGATGTTTTAGACGTCTGCATGACATTTTGAATTTGATGGACTTTTTCAGACCGGATCAAATTGGCGATTGCCGCATTATTCATCAGGAGCTCTGTTGCGGCCCTTCTCCCTTTTTTATCCACTGTGGCAAACAATCTTTGTGAAAGAATCCCTACAAGGACTGATGCCAATTGAACGCGGATTTGTGATTGCTGTTCCGGGGGGAAAACATCAACAATCCGCTCAATGGTGGCAGGTGCACTTGATGTATGCAGGGTCGCCAGCACAAGATGACCGGTTTCAGCTGCCGTGATGGCAGTATGGATGGTCTCCAGGTCCCTCATCTCCCCTACAAGGATGATGTCAGGATCCTGCCTCAAGGCACTTCTCAGCCCTTTTGAAAATGACCTTGTATCAAACCCCACTTCCCGTTGATCGATGATGGATGCACCATGTTTGTGAAGATATTCGATGGGATCTTCCAGGGTGATGATATGCTTCCTCATCTTCCGGTTCATATAATCCACGATGGATGCGAGTGTTGTCGACTTGCCACTCCCAGTAGGTCCAGTAACCAGGAAAAGCCCCTGGGGTTTCTCTGCAATCGACTTCAATGCATGTGGAAGAAATAAATCTTCCATTGTAGGGATCGAAGTCGGGATGACACGTATAGCCAGAGATACACAAGAACGTTGTTTGAATGCATTCACCCTAAACCTAGAAACGCCCGGGATTCCATAGGAAAAGTCCAATTCACCCACTTCTTCAAAAGCAGGATACATAGACTCAGAGATGATGGCCCTGGCCATTAATTCCGTGTTATCGGGCAATAAATTCTCCTTACCGAATCTTTTCAAGTCTCCGTGAATGCGGAAGATAGGAGGTGACCCCACTGTAAGGTGGATATCGGACGCACCAAGTTCGTAAGCAGACTTTAGGAGATAATCAACTTTTTCTTTCATTTCATTCACCTACTCTGAAATTGCTACACGTAATACTTCTTCAGTCGTAGTCAATCCCTGTTTCACTTTCAACAGACCGTCATCGACCAGGAAGATTGTTTTATTCCGGACAGCGTGCTCCCTTAACTTGGAAAAAGGTTCATTGTTCAGGATGACCTTCTTCATTTCATCATTCATGACGAGGACCTCATGAATGGCGATTCGGCCTTTATACCCTGTCATATTACACGAGGAACAGCCTCTCCCCCTCGTGATGGTTTCGATTTTCATTCCTCTTTTGGCGAATATCTCAATTTCTCTTTTTGTAGCAGGCATCTCCTGCTTACAATCACGGCAAACCTTCCTGATCAAGCGTTGAGCGACGACTCCACTTAATGAAGAGGCCACTAAAAACGGCTCCACACCCATATCCAACAGTCTCGTCACCGTACTGATAGAGTCGTTGGTATGAATGGTACTCAGGACAAGATGTCCGGTTAATGAAGCACGGATGGATACTTCGACGGTTTCCCTGTCCCGAATTTCTCCGACCATGATGATATTCGGATCTTGACGTAAAATGGCTCGAAGCCCCTTCGCAAAGGTCAATCCGACATTCTGATTCACACCGATCTGATTGATTCCCTCCAGTTGATACTCAACTGGATCCTCAATCGTAATGATGTTCACTTCTTCACTATTCAGGTGATTTAAAGCTGCATACAGAGTAGAAGATTTCCCTGAACCGGTTGGTCCTGTTATGAGGACAATTCCAGTCGGCTGCTGGATCATTTTCATGAATCTCTGTTGATTCACCTTGTTGAAGCCTAATTTCGCAAGGTCATTCAGACTGGAACCTAAATCCAGAATCCTCAATACAATTTTTTCTCCGAAGACAGTCGGTAAAGTCGATACACGCAGATCGATCGGATGAAAGTCGATATTCACCTTGATACGTCCGTCCTGAGGTACTCTAAATTCGGTTATGTCCAGATTCGCCATGATTTTAAGCCTGGCTATCAACATACTTTGCATATGCTTCGGCAGATTTCTTTCGGTTCTCAGAATGCCATCCACCCTGTAACGAATGATGACTTTTGTTTCCTGGGGATCAATATGTATGTCACTCGCTTTTTGAGCCACTGCATTCGACAGGATACCGTTCACTAATCGAACGATAGGTGAATCGGAATCCACCACCGTATCTTCCTCTACTCTGTTTTGATTCTTATTTTCTTGAAAAAGATCTTCAAAACCATCTTCTAAATCATAGAACTTATTAATGACTTTCAGGATATCATCCTTCGTCGCAATCGCTGTTTCAATTTGGAAGCCTGTTGCTAAACGAAGGTCTTCAATGGCGTAAAAGTCCAACGGATCACTCATCGCCACAAAAAGCCTATCCCCTTCCTTCTTGAGTGGAATCATCAAGTTCCGCTTCGCTGATTCTTTAGGAATCAGGTGGAATAAGTTCGTTTCAAAGGGGTATCGATATAAGCTGACATGTGGAATCCCCAATTGGAATTCCAACACTTCAATCAACTGTTGTTCCGTAATATATCCTCTTTGAAGCAGGGCATCCCCTAACTTTTGCCCCTTGGCCTTATCTTTCAAGGTATCTTGTAGCTGCGATTCCGATATGATCCCTGCATCAACCAGCAGGTCTCCAAGCCTTTTTCTAATGGTGGTCACCTTATCACCTGCTTTTATGACTTATTTAAAATCTTTTTTCTTTTGTTTTTCTTTATCGACTGATGCATCTGTAGAATCTTGTTGGGGGGAATCTCCACTTTCCTGCCCCTTAGTAGCGCTCTCTTCTTTCTCTACTGAAGAAGTTTCCTCTTCTTCCCCAACATTTGTCGTTTCTCCCTCATTCTCTCCGTTTGGTACATTATCAAATGTTTCACTCGGTGATTCCTGTAATTCCTGCAATGGATATACCGCAATCTTATGCTGAGGGGCATAAAAATCTTCATTGATCATTTCTTCTGACAGGATTTCACCTGAATTGCTCAGTTTTTGCTTATAGACCCTGATCAAGACACCGTCTTTTCCTTGCTGTTGAATATCGACACTACCTTTATCAACGAACGGGCTGAACTGCTTAATCATCCGTGGAGGAAATGATTCTTTTTCAGACAATCGGACGTTATACGAATTCGGAAAAGGAATCCCCTGCAACTGCGCCTTAATTCTATTATCCTGGATGGCAAGCTTCAGCTCATAAACCGTTGAATTGGGATTGGTAATGACAAAGTCCTGATTATTCATAGGATTGAATTTCGCTTCAAAGCCCAAGACCGCATTATCAGGAAGCTCTTTACTGATGTTTCGTTCAATGATGGAAAAATTGGAATGTAAGGTAATTTGATAAAACAATGATGCAACCGGACTTAAATCAGCCTGTGATTCAACTACAAATCCTTCTGTTTCCAGAAAGTTCGAAAAAGAAAACTGGGAATTCGGTTCAATAAGAATGGAGGGATGATTGGCTATGAAGCTTTTGATCGTCGGAGTAACCTCTAATTCATTCGATACTGCCTCGTATATGACTTGTGTAGTCTCATTACTTGCAAAGTAGGTGGATACGTTTATCGTTTTCTCTTTGGTAAGGCTTCCTGCCAAGGAAAGGATGTATTCCTTTAAAGAAGTCAGGTTTATATCTTCACTCCGGTAGGAAGGAAAATGATCCGATAGAAATGAATCGAAAGCTTTTTCATCCATAGTCACATTTAAACTCGTATTTTCATTATCATGAAGGTTTTCTATGCTTTCTTCCAGATGGAATTGAAAGAGTGTAGAATCAATCCTTGCACTCTCTCCATCCAATTCAAGCATGATGTTTTGCTTCCCATTCCACTCTATTATACTTTCATCCAGTATCTTCACTGCTTCTTCTTTGTTTGCTCCACCCAAATTAATAGATGCAACAGCTGCATGTTTCGAGAGATTGAGTGACTTAACAAAGAACGATTCATAAGCAAAAACGCCTAAATGGGAAAACCCGTATAGAAAAAAAGTGGATAAGAACAAAACGGTCATTAATTTTACAAACAGACCTCTTTTCAAATCAGGCGCTCCTTCCTTCTTCCTACTTTATATTCATTGTTAAATCAACAAAGACAGACGGTCCGGCTTCCTGTGCAGCTTGGATATCAGATTCTGTCAGGGATGAACCCTTTGCAATCAGTAAGTTCCCCTCTAAATTATAGATATCTTCTATTACATGTTTACCCGTCAATAATTCTGTCTGTTTCAATTTGATTGTTTCTAAACCATACTGTTGAGATTGGATAGCTTCAACCTCTTCTTCAGTCTGAGGTTGGGGAGCTGTGAGTTGTTCGAACGTATCTTTAAAGTATTCTGCAGCGTCTTCATTGACGATGATGATATCTTTTCCAAAGGTTAATACATGTTCTGTTCCAAGGAAATATGTACTGTCCTTGGTATGTAACTCCAACGAAACGATAGCCCCTGTTTCATCATCCACGTAAAATTCTTGAATATTTCCGATCATCTGTCCTTTTCGGGTCATGACACGGGTATCATTGATTTTAATTTTCTTATTTACCAGCTGGTTTGCAATCGGAATTTCGTTCAAGTCGATAACCGCATTCTCATTTTCTACGGTAACGGCATATTCCCCGATTCCTACTACCTTTTTAAAGGGAATCGCTTTGACACTAACCTGCCAATCTTCATGCTCGATGGTCAAAAAGTCGACGGAGCCTTTCTCCGGATTAATTACCAGGGATTTGACTCTCCCTATTTCACTTCCATCGTAAATACTGATAATCGGTAAAGCCTTCATTTCTGCACTTTTCTTCATGTCATCTCACCTATTCTATCGATTTAATTTTGTATCATTTCGTGTGGCGATTTCCTTGGTCTGTTCTATGTCCATTGTGATATATGGATACTCTTTGAATCTTTCTTCGATCCCTTTAATGAACGTAACAAGATCTTCATATTGCTCTGTTGCCATGTAATGATCCATTAATATTCTTGCAAATGTATAGTAATCTTGATCGTGTAGACTGGGGTGCAGGTAATGCTTAATCATGTTTTCCATCTGATCAGAGGTTAACAGACTGCGAGAAAGCGAGATTTGTTCCATCATGGTCTTCATTACTTCTCTCATAATCCTGGTGCTCTTTGGAAGTTCGTCTACATAGGCATCATCTTCTGTAAGAAACGTTTCATTATTCTCGAAAATCGTCTCTTCTTTCGCTTCTGGTGCATCCTCAAGATTAACTTTCCCCTCTGCTTGCACACCTTCCTCTTTCTGGTGTTGAGAATCTGGATCATCGCTGTCTTCTATCATTTCCTCCATTATGTCCATGAATACGCCTGGCTCTTCTGTTTTCATCTCAGCAATTTCTTCCGGGTTATTGATCATACTTTCGATTTCACTCAAGTCCCCTTCAACCAACTCATTTTTCTCTTCAGCCGTATCTGGTACTTCATTCTTCTCGTTCGTATTTTCAATAAACCATTCACTTTCATCTTCCTGAGCCTGTAATGATTCAGTTTCAGAAACAGTCAGAACATGTTCAACCGTTATTTCGTCCGAAGCCTGCAAGGATTCTATTTCCGGAATAGAATCCGGTGTCCCTTCCCCATCCTTTATGTCCGCATCATCATCAGCTTCTAATCGTTTAATCACATCTTCAACCAGAACCATTTCTTCTTCAGCTTTCACTTCCGTTATTTCATCCAGACTTTCATCATTATGTATTTCAGCTTTAATATCCTCAGGATTATGTCTTACGTGCCGCTGCTCCTCTTTGACATCCGGGGCAGGTACGGCAGCCACTACCATAAGCCCGGCAAAACGCTGTTCCATCAAATATGAAAATACTCCCAGTAAAGCAAGTAACATCAGTCCGATTACCCACACCGGGTATAGGGTTGATGCGACTATTCCCAAAAGCGTTAAACAAAATGATACGCCTGCAATCAAACACTTTCCCTTATTGGTAATGCCGATTGGAATAAAATATAAAATAGGTAGCAACAGAATAAGTGCCAGTAATGAAAATAGGTAAATCATCTTACATTCAGCTCCTCCCTATGATATATTTCTTATAAATTAGACTTTTTTTAACAAGTTTCGACTACTAGATATTGTATAATAAAGTTAGGTATTTTGAAAGCAGGTGTTGGGTTGAAACTGATAAAAACATTAAAAAATAATAGAGGTCTCACTTTGATTGAACTTTTGGTTTCCATTACCATCCTGGGAATCGTCCTGCTGAGTTTCATGAATTTTTTCCTTCAATCCAGCACCTATACAAATGTCAACCAAAAGAAGACGGTAGGGGTCAATGTAGCCAGGAATGTGCTGATGTTCATGGAGAAACAGAACTTTCTCGAGGTCAGAAACTATTTTCATGATGTGAATAACGGGAGCAAGCCTTCAGAATCTGACTATCTCACATTATTCATTTGCGAAGCGAAGTATAAAACGTTCTCTAATTCCTCTACTGAATCAGAATTAAATCAAACCTGCCCTAACAAAAAGAATATTACGATAAATGGATTAGAATATGAAGCCAGCATTTATTCCGGGGAAGTACTGAATCCTGATGAAATGGATTACTATATTCCTATTACAATTAAAGTGAGGTGGAATATAAATGATAGAGAATACAGCACGGTTGTTGATGGAAAAATTAAAAGTGAAGATACTCGATAATAAAGGAATCACCTTGATTGAGCTATTAGTTACTCTTACTATATCGGCGATTCTTTTGCCAGTTACATATGGAGCTTTGATAACAGGATATAAAGTCTATGAAAAAGTTTCGATTGATGCCCAATTAAGGGAAGATGCAGATTATGTATCCGCCATGGTGATGAAAAATTTATATTCCTATCCCTTTGACAGCATCGAAGAATGTACCCCTCATCAAACAAGTTGCATTAAATTTGTTAATAATACTGGAAAAAATGTAACACCCTACTCGGGAAAATCTTTCTATGAGGTTGAAAATGAAAACATTCCTAATGACGAACAGACACTGGAACTGATTAACGTCGACGGGAAAGAGCAATGGAGCTTTAACGGTGAGATCCTTGCTACTCCATCTGATTTTTCCGGGTCCACGATCTCTACCAGCTGTGTATCTGATCCATGCCAGGACGCGATGATTCAATTGACATATAAAGTGACCCATGCACAATTCAATAAAACACTTCAATTAGAGAGCCGATTCGGATTCTAGAAGGGAGGGAATCGCTTGTTTATAAATCAAAAAGGGAATGCGTTACTGACTGTTTTGATCACTTCGCTTGTCATGGTGACGATTGGTATGGCCATCATGAGTTCTACGATAGGGGGAGCCAAGCGAACAGAAGTCAGGGAAACGGATATCGATATTACATACGAAGGCTTAAAAGCGGTTGAAGAAATCTCTGCGAAGCTTGTTTTCCAATTACAGCCCACTAAACAAATGGAGATTACTCAGTTAACCCCTGTAAACATTAACTCGAAAGTGACCGACTTCATTCAATCTGAAATCATCCCATCCTACCAATCATCTGATACCATTAAATGTATTACGATCGTTGATGTAAGTGGTGATCAAGCCTCTAACCTTCTGGGAGATCACTGCGGGAAAGCCAATACTCTTCACTACCACACTTTCGGATTACGTTTTCTCGACACGAATCTTACAAGAGTGTATGAGATTATCGTCCATACAAAAAACCCTGATTCCGAAGACGGCAAAGTTGAAAAAGTGGTTCGAAAGAGAATTATTTTATCACCAATCCCAAGCTTCCTGAAATATACACTGGGCTCTCGTGAACAGTTGACATTGAACGGTTCACCTCACCTGGTAGGAAATGTATATGCTCATTCACTCGATATCAGTGAGGATGCAAACTATCAGTTATCCAATCATACCGATAAGAAAGTGAGTGCCCCATTTCCATCCATTATCGGAGATTTGTACACCAGATATGACAAAGTCAATTATAACCATATGAAATCCCTGATAGATACAAAACAATTTTACCCTGTTGTCTCTCCACCAGGCATAAAACAGGACAGCCAATTTACGGACATCTCCTTTGACCAAACTTACGAAGATGAAGTTGGCAAAGTGTTAGACTCACTTGATCTATCACTTGACCATAATTTGACTCAAACAAATCTAACAAATACGATTACCAATAACTTTCTTTTAAACAGCCCCCTTTTTTATCCTCTGGTAAAGGGCGTACTGAACGAAAATGTACAAGGTGTGGTAAAGGCTGATCGAAGTATCACCGTAAAGGGGCTCCAACACAGCGGAGTGGATCTTATCGTCAAAGGGGACGTAAACATTCTCGCCAACTCCGCAATGAATATCGGAAACATCATCTCTACTGGAAATGTGACTATTTCAAATGTAGCAGGGGATATGACAATCGGAAATATTGTCGCATCCGGAAAGGTTTCAATTGAAGCAAATGCACCAGTAAGACTGAAAGAAAATATCATCAGTTTCGACAGTATTTCGATCCAATCTCAAAATTCAACGTCCATTATTGAAGGAAACATCTTTTCCGGCAGAAACTTAACGATCCAAGGGGATGCCAATGATCCGAATAGAGAGAATGATGAGATTGAATTCGATTCAGTCATTTATGCCAAAGGTAAAACAAGTATATCGAACCTGAATATCACAGGCGTCAAACGCCCGGCGAGTACAGGTCCATCTGGTCAGTTGATTTTACTTTCTAAAGGCGAACTGCTGGTGACGAGGATGAATGAATTTCAATACTATACGGATGAAAAAGAAAAGAATGAGACCGACCTTTTACCTGATCCATCAGAGAAAATCAAACCGTTACAGGCTTTCCTATATACCGATAGCAATGCCACGTTATATGGCGTGGGATCTCTGTTTTATGTGAATGGCGGCGTCTTTTCAAAAGGAAACCTCATAGTTAATGCCGTTCGTGGTGATGTAGACAATATGGATAGCATAGAAAGTGATCTTTTTTCCAATCAGGAAAAGAAATTGTCACGATTTATTGTTCACTATAATAGGGACGTACTTCTCTCAAAGCTGGATGCACTACCGCGGGTCGAAGCCCTTTCCCTTATTAGTGATGAAATAATTGTAGAGTAAAAAAGCGAGGCTATGATTGCTCATAGCCTCGCTTTTTACATTACCACCTGCCATCGATGCTTCCATCTTCTGTATCCGGATTTTCACTTTCTTCCGATACCACTTCGAAAATCGCCATGGCTTTAATATCAGGATTCTCATCTGAAATAACAGTGATGGTCGTAACTCCACTATTCTCCGGGATTACTTTCCACTCCCCGCCTTCGCGAATGATGTCCACGACCCCATTTCCTGTATCTGTAATACTTTTTATCTTTTGATTTGTCGCATTTTCAGGATTGAATAGTAAATGTGATAGGACGTCAAAATCTTCTCCCTCAAGAAGCAAGGTATACTTAGTTTTATTAAAGTCCAAACTTTCCAGTTTGACGACTCTGGACTTCACGATTACTTGAATTGTTTTTTTGTACTTCCCATTTTTGGTCTCTACCTCAACCACATCCACCCCTGGGGATAAACCGGTCATTTTATTCTCCTTGGATGAATTGACTTGTGTGTAGGAAGAGTTAATCAACTCATCATCACCCTTAAGAACCTTGACATTATAGTTATTATTAGGCTTTCCAAAAGGGTATATATCGATATCGAATGACTTCGTTTCCCCTACATATAATTCGATCACGGAAGGAACACGTATTAAATCGTCACCTTCTATCCAAATCGTTTTCCCAATCATGTAGTCATCGACCGCAAATCCACCATTCGCTTTAAGCTGGATTTCATTCTTGCCAAACATGTCGAGAGTCTTCAATTCCTGCAGCTTTATGCCTTCCCAGCCCTCTATTGGTTCATCCTCATTCAGAATTCGATACTCATACGTTACATCATTGCCTGGAACCCCGGCTGATAGCTGAAATTCTGCCTCATTCGAAATAGAAGCTCCATCCTCCAGTACAGTCTTCGTCAAGGCATTCTGTACTGTCAAGGCAGGAATAAACGATAGAACAGCCGTTGATCCATCCTTATACGTAATCATTAATTTAGTAGGTGCAGCCGTAAGTGCCCACACAGCGTTATTTGGGAAATCGTTATTCATCCCGGCTTCGAGTACCGATACGGTGGTCTCAGTTTGCCCTTGAATTCGAATCTTTTTGATGGTTCCGTTAGAAAAGCCGTCATAAGCATAATCTTTAAGGTTATGGAACTGTCTGGTTCGTACTTTTGCACTGATCTCATTTTGATCCGGGTTCAGGTTGCTGCTTACTTTTTGACCATATCTTGAATCAATGTAATATACTTTCGCCTGGGGCATCTTGACATTATTCACAGCCCAGACTGTCTTCATCTTTAAAGTCATCTCCAGTTTCGGTTGGGAAAATGTTCCATTTTCAAAGTTCGCCTTTTGATTCACTTTAATGATAGCGGTTCTCTGACCACCTGCATTTTCAATGGAGACCCCTTTACTTTCCACCATGTCTACACCTTCAGGTAAAGGCTGGTGAATGGTGATTTCACTCAGGTTCCCCTTGGCATTTGGATTCACCAGGCCACCAAATTCCAGATGATACTGACCTGAAAATGAATTTGTATCGTTTCCTTCTTCAATAATTAAATTGAATAACTCTTGATTGATCTTATTCAAATCAAGCTTTCCTGTTACGGATGCAGGTGCGTCATCTTTCACCTGGATTGTCACCGATTTTTTATCGGTATATCTCCATGCAGTCTCTTCTGCCGTTTTATACTGTATTTTCAAATCTTTAAATGTATACGAGCCCCTGGACGTAAATTCGACGGGCAATGATAGTGTAATAGGCGAAGGAGCTCCTTGACCTGCTTCATACACACTTGAAAATGGTAAAAAGACGGAATGATTGACCACTTTATACTTATTCCGGTCCACCGTCACATTCTCCGGCAGTGGTACGACAATTTCCCCATCCAATTTGACTGAATTTAATTTGTTCGCCAATTTTTCAAATGCATCGGAGACACTTCCTTCACTTGCTTTGATGAAGCTGCCCGACGTTTGTTGGGCCAGCATTTCAAGATACCGGTCGTCCAAATCTCCTTCTCCATATCCAAGTGTGTGCATCGTGATTTTCTCGTTGTATATCTCCTTGGAGACTTCAAGGCCTTTTTGTTTAATCACCCCCTGCATTTGCTGACTATTTGTTTCCAAATCACCTGGATTGTACCATCCTGAATGAAATGAAGTACCGTCCATTGAAAATGAAGGTATGTATAATGACTTCAACTTACTATTATCAGGAGAATATATTTTATGCAGCCACCGATTGTAACTGTATCGATTTTGGAAGTCGTATATTACCTGTTGGTCACTCTCGACGACACCTGTTTCGCTGCAAAATACGAGCCAATACTTTGTGCATACTTCTTTTTTTACTTTTTCGACAGCAGTTGCAATCATGGGCTGTCCATCCGTTAAAAATACAATATATTTTTCATTAGGAGAATCTTTCAACATGTTTTTCGCAGCACGTAAAGGATCTGTATAGTTTGTGCCTCCATTAGCGGTGGTATGTAACATAGAAGTTTTAATGGCATCGAGGTCATTACTTAATGGAAGAATCGTTTCTATCTCTGAAGAAAAGGTAATGAGAGAAAAGCGGTCATTTTTTTGTTTGTTTTTCTCAAAGAATTGGACCGCATTAGTCAGTCCATTCTTTGCCTTTTGCATTTTATCTTGCGTGCTATTCATCGAACCTGATTTATCAAAAACAAAGACTACATCAATCGGGGGACGGTTGGACTCCTTCACTTCACCTGACGGGATAATATTAAAGTCCAGTGAAGCCTTAGCGTTCCCTTCCACCGGCTTAACAATCACTTCTTGTGACGGCGTTACATTAAAATTAATACTCAAATCTGCATTTCCCTTGGCATAGGCATGGGTTGATTGAACAATTAGTGTAAGAAAAAGGATGAATAAAAACGGAAATTTCGGTTGAATTCTCATAATATCCCTCATTTGGTTATCCTATAATACATTTATTATAACAATCTACAAACTATTTTAATAGGACTTAATGCTCAACGATCATTAAAAAAGGATGTCAATGGGTACATTAGACATCCTTTTCATCATTTCACATACTGAGCCACCCGATTCCGTCCCGCCTGCTTTGCTCCAGTATAAAGGGCACGGTCGGCATGACGAATCAGTGCCAGAGTATCATCTGCATCTTCAGGTGCGGTCGATACCCCGATACTCGCTGTGATCCTGACCATCATCTGTTTGTTGGACTCGTCCAGGCTGTCATGGAGAGTGAACGGCTGATTGGCAATTGTACTCCTGACCTGTTCTGCGATTAGGAGTGCTTCTTTCCGTTCCGTGTCGGGAAGGAGGACCACAAATTCTTCCCCCCCGTATCGCGCAACCGTTCCTTTTGAACCAATCAGTGTCAGAAGACGGTCGGCAAGTTCTATCAGGATTTCGTTGCCGCTCTGATGACCGTAGTTGTCATTTATCACTTTAAAATGGTCCAGGTCCAGCATGATGAGTGACAGATTCCTTCTTTTACCAGCCTCGAGATTGTTATATTCCATTGAAAGAAGGTCTTCGAAGTACCGGTAATTGTAGAGGCCTGTGAGGGCACATCGCTCACTGTTTTTCTTCGTTCGTTCATGGTGCCTTGCATTGGCGATGGCAACTCCGAAATAAGAACATAATATATCGACGATCATCAATTGGAACTTCTCATAGGCTTTCTTTTTGGAAGAAGCAAGAAGCAGGATTCCCCTCACCTTCTGGCTTCTGACGATGGGCACGCATAATACGCTTTCAACACCTTCCGGCATATAGCCTTCCGCGATGTCGGTCCATTCAGACCGGGAAGTATATAGGACGGATCTGCCCGTTTCCCACACCACACCGCTGATCCCCTGGTTTTTCTTTAGAGGGCGCAAATTGGTCGATTTCATTTCTCCATTTTCAACACGTCTAAGCAGTACTAACTCTTCTTCATGACAATCAAGAATATACGCATATTCAACGGGCAGGGTTTCGATGATCTTTTCGATAAATATATCAAGGACTTCCGTGACTTTCAGGCTCTCCGTAAGTTGGTGACCGATTTCCCCGGCTTTCTGGAGATATTCATTGATCTTTTCTGAAGAGTTATAAAGCTTCAAAATGATTGAGAGACTGACAAAAGGTACACCGATCAGTAACGAAGCGATGGCTCCGAGTTCAAATGTTAAATAATAGAGTGATAGAGAAAGAGGGAACATGATCATATTTGCGGTAAAGTCCCATACGAAATCCTTACTGTAAAAACGCACATCGTTATTGGCCACGTAATGATGATAGATTAGGAGGAGTATCTGATTGATCATAATAGATACGACCTGATAGCACAGGATTGGGAAGATCAATTGACTGAGTTCCCGTTCAGCGATTTCCCCTCCCAGCATAAAATAGATTAAACCACTGATGCATGAAACCAAAAAAAACATCAATGAATTTAAAGGGATTCTGTGCCAGTCATTTTTCGTCACCCTAAGCCTTATTAGTAACGGAATGATTGAGAACTGCATGAGGACGATTTCAATAAATAGTCCATACTTGATGAAACCGACGAGGGTTACCCACTGGATGAAGAATATGGTCGCCCCGTTGATCACGATGGGCATGAGAGGGATAAAAGTAGCAAATGCCACTAATGTAATAAACTCCAACTCATTTCCTGCAATATTTTCAGGGGGATAATATTGATATGTAAAATACAACCCTGCCGGTACAACAGCCAGCCACGCCAGCAATATGTACAGCTTTCTCTTTAACGGTAACGTCATATCTATCCCCCATAGGTTTTTTTATAAACTTAATATAGTCTGATCATACTATACTAGTTAAATAGTCACAAGTTTAAGAATATTTTATCAAAGCACCAGAATAAAGTCACTTACTTTTTTCTGTTCTTTCCGATTAAAGGAAGTAAATATGGTTTTACTTCGGATAAAAAGTATAAAGAGCCTGTAATGAGCAGGACTTCATCTTCCTGCATGGACGAAATTTTATTCTCAAGGTAATCTTTCCAATTATGAACTTCAGCCTTATTAGGGTGGGAAGATACTTCATATAACTCTTCGACGGATGCAACTCTCGGAAAGTCAAAGCTCGTGAAACCTATTGAATCCACTGCCTCTTCCAATTGAGTGATCATTGGTTTCAATTCTTTGTCATGCAGCGCCGAGAAAAGAACGGTTACTCTTTTATGAAGGAAGCGATCCTTAATCGTTTTCACCAGGGCAGCTACACCTTCGGGATTATGGGCACCATCGATGTAAATCTCCCGAATGTCTGATAAAGCTTCCATTCTCCCCGGCCAGGAGGCTCTTTTCAATCCAGCTTTGATATGTTCCGGTGCTATTTTCATCTCCTGATTTTTCACAAGGAGATCGATCGCCTTGATGGCAATGGCTGCATTATTGATTTGATGGTTTCCAATCATGGAGAGCTCAAACGTATCATGTTGCAGAAGAGATATGTACTCGAATCTCTCCCCCTTCTCTAGTAAGGCAATACGTTTTACTGAGAAATCCTGTCCAAGTTGAAATAAATCACTCTTCATTTCAAGAGCTGTTTCCTCAATTACCTTTACTGCTTCCGGTTGATGGACCCCTGAAATGACCGGAACATTAGGTTTGATGATCCCTGCTTTCTCAAAGGCGATATCTTCCATTCTATTTCCAAGAAACTGCATATGATCCATTCCGATACTCGTAATCACGGAAAGCATTGGGGTGATGACATTGGTGGAATCAAGTCTTCCCCCAAGTCCGACCTCATAAAGGACCAGATCAACGGGTTTCAGTTCGGCAAAATAATAAAAGCTCATGGCTGTAATGACTTCAAATTCAGAGGGTCCCCCCCATTCCGATTGCTCCATACTCTCGGCAATGGGCTTAATCTTATCTACAAGCAGTGTTAAGTCCTCATCGCTAACAGGCTCTCCGTTGATGCTGATTCGTTCATTGAATCGTTCAAAATAGGGAGAGGTAAACGTTCCAACTGTGTAACCTGCTTCCTGCAACACATTCCTCAGATAGGTAACGGTGGACCCTTTTCCATTCGTTCCACCGATGTGAACCGTTTTACGTTTTTGATGGGGGTTCCCGAGTTTCTCCAAGAGGTGATTCATCCGCATCAGCCCTGGCTTGATTCCAAGTCTGAGCCTTGAGTGTATCCATTCGACGGCTTGTTCATAATTCAACAATTCTTTCACTCCCACTTAGGTTTCATTAGAAAAAGGGCCCCAATCCGGCCTGACTGTTGGAGGATTCACCACCCTATCAATCAGACCTGATTCAAAAGCCCTCTTCTCACCCTCTATTCAATCAATGGCACTAAACGGATTTAAGCTCTTCGATTCTGGCTTTCACAGTCGCTTGCTTCTCTAAATAATCTTTTTCTTTCTCTTTTTCCTCATCTACTACTTTCTGAGGGGCTTTGCTTACAAACTTTTCGTTGTTAAGCTTACCTTGAACACGGGAAACTTCCTTCGTCCATTTCTCCAGTTCTTTTTGAAGTCGTGCGATTTCTTCTTCAATATTGATCAGCCCCTCCAATGGAAGGTACAGATCCACGCCTGTCACAACGGCCGTCATCGCTTTTTCAGGTGCTTCTAAATCTGTGCCCATTTCAAGCCTCTCCGGGTTACAGAATTTCTCGATATACGATTTGTTCTTTTCGATTATTGTTAAGGTATGTGCATCTTTTGCTTTCAGCATTAAGTTGATTTGTTTGCTCATTGGCGTGTTCACCTCAGCACGTACATTTCGCACTGCACGGATGATGTCAACAAGAAGCTTCATTTCTTCTGCAGCCGCTTGATCCGTAAGCTCTGTTTGAACCTCCGGCCATGCTGCAACTGTAATTGATTCGCCTTGATGCGGCAAGTTCTGCCATATTTCCTCGGTAATAAACGGCATGAATGGGTGTAAGAGTCTCATGGTGTTGTCAAGAACATAAGCAAGAATCGAACGGGTCGTCTTCTTCGCTGCTTCGTCTTCACCATATAGAGGGAGTTTCGCCATTTCGATATACCAATCACAGAAATCATCCCAGATGAAATTGTAAAGTATGCGTCCCACTTCACCGAATTCATATCGTTCAGCTAACCGTGTCACTGTCTCAATTGTTTCGTTTAATCGGGTAAGGATCCACTTGTCCGCAACGGATTTTTCACCTGATAAATCGATTTCGTCATATGACATACCATCCATATTCATCAGGGCAAAACGGGATGCATTCCAAATCTTGTTCGCAAAGTTCCAAACAGACTCCACTTTTTCAAATGAGAAACGAAGATCCTGACCCGGTGAGCTTCCCGTCGTCAGGAAGTAGCGAAGTGAATCGGACCCGTATTTTTCGATGACGTCCATCGGGTCTACACCATTACCTAGTGATTTACTCATCTTACGTCCATCGGCATCCCGGACTAATCCATGAATAAGAACGTCTTTGAATGGTCTTTCACCAGTAAACTCTAATCCTTGGAAAATCATTCGGGATACCCAGAATCCGATAATATCGTATCCTGTCACTAGTGTATTGGTTGGATAGTAACGCTTAAAGTCTTCTGCACTGACATCCGGCCACCCCATTGTTGAGAATGGCCATAGTGCTGAACTAAACCAAGTATCTAATACATCTTCTTCTTGTGTCCAATTTTCAATGTCTTTTGGAGCTTCCTTCCCTACATACACTTCACCGGTTTCATTGTGGTACCATGCCGGTATTCTGTGTCCCCACCAAAGTTGACGTGAAATACACCAGTCACGGGTGTTTTCCATCCAGCGTAGGTAAGAAGTTTCAAAACGATCAGGAACAAAATTAACCTTGTTTTCAGCTTCTTGAAGCTTAACTGCTTCTTTAGCTAATGGGTCCATTTTGACGAACCATTGAGTAGAAAGATACGGCTCAACTACAGCCCCACTTCGCTCCGAATGCCCAACCGAATGCATATGCTCTTCAATCTTGAACAATACCCCGGAGTCTTGAAGGTCCTTCACAATTTGCTTTCTGCAGACAAAACGGTCCATACCATTATATTTGTCTGCTTTCTCATTCATCGTGCCATCTTCGTTCATCACAAGAATACGTTCCAGATTGTGACGATTACCGATTTCGAAGTCATTCGGATCATGGGCAGGTGTGATTTTCACAGCACCTGAACCAAATTCCATATCCACATAATCATCCCCGACGATCGGGATTTCACGCCCTACGATTGGAAGGATAACGGTTTTACCGATTAAGTGCTTGTAGCGATCATCTTCAGGATGTACGGCAACGGCAGAGTCTCCAAGCATCGTTTCAGGTCGGGTTGTCGCAATTTCAATGTGTCCGCTTCCGTCTGTTAATGGATATCTCATATGATAGAATGCACCTTGAACATCCTTATGAATAACTTCGATATCCGATAAGGCTGTTTTCGTCGCAGGGTCCCAGTTGATGATGTACTCCCCGCGATAGATCAAGCCCTTATTATAAAGATCGATAAATACCTTCTGAACGGCATCCGATAACCCCTCATCAAGAGTGAAACGTTCACGGCTGTAATCAAGGCCCAATCCCACCTTAGCCCATTGCTGACGAATGTGCTCGGCATATTCTTCCTTCCATTTCCACGTTTCTTCCACGAATTTCTCACGGCCGAGGTCATAGCGTGAAATCCCCTGGCTGCGCAGTTTTTCATCTACTTTCGCCTGTGTAGCAATTCCTGCATGGTCCATTCCCGGTAACCAAAGTACATCGTATCCTTGCATCCGTTTCATTCTGGTCAGGATATCCTGCAACGCTGTATCCCATGCGTGACCAAGGTGAAGCTTCCCTGTTACGTTCGGCGGAGGGATGACGATGGTGTAAGGCTCTTTCTCCTTATCATTTGTCGCTTCAAAGTACTTCCCTTCGAGCCACCATTTGTATCTGCCCTGCTCAATGGCATTCGGATCATATTTAGTCGGCATTGATAATTGTTGATCTTGAGTTTCCATGTGATTTCCTCCTATATCATCGTGTGAATAAGTAAACTTTTCAAAAAAATAAAAAAATCCCCCGTCCTATGAAAAGGACGAAGGATTCCATTCGCGGTACCACCTTTTTTCTCAGGAGAAAAATAAACCTCCTGAACTCTCGACGGATATAACGGCTTTTAACCGGTTTCTACTACTGAATTTCATAGAAACAGCTCTTCAGGCGACCTTCCACTGACTTAACCTAGAAAATCTCTCAGCAAACGATTTTCTTCTCTGAAAGTAAGGATCAATGTACTCTTCCTGTTCATTGCTTTTCATTATTATTTATTTACTCATTATAGTATAGGATAAGATAAACTTTCGTCAATCATTATTAGCCAATTCATTAAAAAATATTCATTTCGCCTATACGTAGGCACAATTCCATCCTGGTTTCATAAGATAAAGTAGTGACTATACCCAGGAAAGTGAGTGGACGATTATGAAAAAAATCAATCAGTACACCCTGCAGAAATGGATGGGGAACGCCCGGTTAATATGTAAGCAATTCATTATACCTTTTACGATTTTTCAAGGGATCCGCACCATTTTGCTCCCAACCACTTTTGACGTCCTTCTGTTAACCCTGTTTATCGGTATTGGCCTCGCCATTTACTTTGATTGGATTTAAAGAACTGACGAAAGATGGATTCGTCAGTTCTTTTTTTGGCTCTTAACACAAAAATTGTTTTATTCATAACTTTTAAAGCGTAAAGAAAAACAGCCATTTTTAATCCGTTTTAGCTGCCTGTTCCTGTTTCTGCTTTTCCATTTCATCCAGACGCATAACCACGTATTCGGTATTTTTCAGCAACCAGTAGTGACGTTGCAGCTTTTTAAGGGACTTCCGTTCATTTCGCTTATCCTTTGGAGTATGAAAGTATTTTTCCACTACGGCAATGACGGAGCTCGGATATGCCAGGTAGCTCATGAATAGGAGCCTTTCTTCATTCCGTACGGTAAAGTGTTGAAAGTAAGTGGTCAGCCATTCAATACATTCCTCATAATATTTTGGATAGGTTTTCAATGTTCTCGACAAAAATGGTAAGAGATCATGAAACGGGGACGCCATCTTTGAATTCTCAAAGTTATGGAAATATCCCAACCCCCTTTCATCGAATAAAAAATGTTCCGTAGATACCTTTCCATGAGTAATGACGGTCCTGACCTTTTCCAGCTCCTTCGTATCCTCATACCATTCATCAAGCATTCTGCGGGAAAATTTCAGTGCTTGAGAGGCGTCTTTATAATACATGCAGAAATGCCATTGAAAAGGGGACATGTATGTGGTTTTTTCACACGTTTCCACGTATTCATCAAGGAATTCCTGCTCTTTATCCCATCGTGATGTCAACTGCTCGTAATGGGATTCTCTTTCTTCCTTATCTATCTTCACTTCGTTGGAGGAAAGAGTATGGAGCCTCGCCAACTCCCTGAACATTTTTTGATGCTTTTCAAACTGGTCCTCTCTTTCCTGATTCAAAAGCCAGGGCATGACATAGTATAAATTCCCCTCATTCCACACGGCATAACGTCCATCCAGAGTAGGATAAATCGGAACAATCCGGTTATATCCCCGTTGAAACAACATCTGCACATTCCGGACGAAGTCTACTCCATTTTGGGCAGGAAGCTGTTTTACTGCCAGGGTGCCTTTATTTGAAAATACTTTTGAAATCTTTCCATGGCTTTCAACAAAATGAGGTTCGACCCCATAAGGTTGTAAGACAGGCTTCAATCCCTCCAGCGTTTGTGCCATTCCTCTCACCTTCTAAGATTACTTTTCTAAAAAAAACGGACCAACTCCAATGAATTTGGTGTCAGTCCCGTCGTTTGTTCTCTATAGTACATGTCTCTCTATCTTTGGTCCTCGGATGGGAGTGACCTTGCTATTTGCCTTTATCCCTTGAACACAAACTCACTGTTCGGGATATAAAGAACTTGACCTGCATACACATCCTGATTGGCTTCGAGTTGATTCACCCTTAATAGCTGTGGAATGGTCAGATCATATTTTTCAGCAATATAATCCAGGTTTTCTCCCTCCTGGACGATACAAACCCGAAGAGTTGCTCCCTTTTCCTCTTCTTTCCTGGCAAAGAAATCTGTTAATGAAATGGATTCGTACTTCTTTTTGCTCTTCGTCTTTTTCTTGTCTTCCTGTTCTTCCCCGCTTTCTTCCATTTCGGCTTCCACAGCAGATGGTGAGGACGAGGATTCTTCTTCTTCCATCTCCTGTTTCTTGTATGTTGGATGAGGTGGCGGTGTATAGGCGGCTTTCGGTTCAGCTTGCTGCTCCTCAGACGACTCACTCAGTTCATGCTGAGGAAGCTCAAATACATTTTCTTTCCGGTAGTCTACTTCCTCGTAGGAAGGAGGAGGCTGGATATCGTACTGAATTTGAACAGGTATTTCATCCTCCTGTTCAGCTGGAGGAGTCCTTCCTTCCAGGTTAAAAGGCTGGTATTCGTCAGATGAGTCATCATCTTCTTCGACTACCTCAACATCCTTTGTGATTTCTTCCTCATCATAGTTTTCATATTCGTACACTTCTTCTCTTTCTTCCTCTTCTTCCGTTTCCACTTCTTCTTCTGCTTCCACTTCCTCTGTTTCAGCAACGGCACTTGACCGGTAAAGGGGCTCGAATTCCTCTTCTCTGCTGTATTCAGCTTCAAGAGGAGTGTGAGCCTGCTGTTCACCGTATATACCGGTGATGGTCAAATCAGCGTTCAGCTTTAAACATGCATTTTCAGGCACGATATAGTCAAAGGACTCGACATACACATCGATATCGCCTAAATTTGCAATCCGGTTTTTGGGAATCGTGACATCCACGGGGAATCGATGAACAAATTCATATTCACCCTTCTCCCTCTTTTCCACTGTTTGCACGAACTTCCCACTTGATTCAAACTCATCATCCTCTTCTTCCCTCGCTGCGGTTGGTAGATATTCACCGGTTAAATCGAGGCTACCTCTAATAAGTACGTATTGCTCTTGTTCTTGTATCGTTATATGAGGATCTAAGGAGATAGATAGCAATTCTTCAACTTCCTGTCCTTTTTTGAACCAAATTGATTCTTCCAAAGAAAATCGTAAACACGATTGTTGTTCTTGTGACAAAGAAATTCCTCCTTTCAAGTTCCAAACAAAGAAATAGTAAACAATGCCATTATCACTTTATGAAACGAAAAGAAGGAATATGATAGGAAAAAGAAAAGTTGTCATGTGATTAGGGATTTTCACACGTTAAAAACCGGGTGGTGTTTCGGAATGGTGGGGTTCCTATCTAATTGATCAACTGGCTTGGGGATTACCATCGTTGAGTATCGATTTTTCACCCATTTTTTAAGATGCCGAATCTCTCACCATCTCAAAACCATAAAAAAACCGATCCCTCGAAAAGGATCGGTTCCGTCATTACTTCTTACTAATCTTTTCAAACGCTTTTTCTGCAGCCTGAAGGGTTTTTTCAATATCGTCATCCGTATGGGCTGTCGATAAGAAGAGTCCTTCAAACTGGGAAGGCGGCAGGAAGACACCTGAGTGGGCCATTTCGCGATAGTAATCGGCAAACATTTCAAGATCCGAAGACTTGGCACCTTCGTAATTGGATACTTCTTCATTTGTGAAGAAAATTCCGATCATGGATCCCGCCCGGTTAATTCTATGAGGAATGTTGTACTTTTCTGCCGCTTTCTTTAAGCCTTCTTCCAACAGATCTGCTTTGCGGGCAAAGTCAATATAGGTTTCAGGAGTCAGCTGGCTAAGTGTTTCGTATCCAGCCGTCATGGCTAACGGGTTCCCAGACAGGGTTCCAGCTTGATAAATCGGACCGCTTGGAGCGATTCTTTCCATGATTTCCGCTTTTCCACCGTATGCGCCGACAGGAAGTCCTCCACCAATGACTTTTCCTAAACAGGTTAAATCAGGTATTACATCGTAAAAGCCTTGGGCACAGCCATACCCGACACGGAAACCTGTCATGACTTCATCAAAAATCAGAAGTGAGCCATATTTCTCCGTGACCTCTCGCAGGCCTTCCAGGAAGCCTGGTTGTGGAGGTACAACACCCATGTTTCCGGCAACAGGCTCGACAATCACACCGGCAATGTCATCACCGAACTGTTCAAATGCATAGCGGATGCTTTCTAAATCATTGTATGGAACCGTGATCGTATTCTTTGCCACTCCTTCAGGAACACCAGGACTGTCAGGTAAACCAAGGGTGGCTACCCCGGATCCCGCTTTAATTAATAAAGAGTCTCCATGACCATGGTAACAACCTTCAAATTTGATGATTTTATTTCGGCCTGTGTATCCACGTGCTAAACGTAGAGCGCTCATCGTCGCTTCCGTACCCGAAGACACCATGCGAACGACTTCGATGCTTGGTACCCGGTCAATTACCAATTGAGCCAGTTTATTTTCAATTTCCGTCGGAGCACCAAAGCTTGTACCGTTTTCGGCTACTTTTTTAATGGACTCTACCACACGGTCATTGCTGTGTCCGAGAATCAGCGGTCCCCAGGACAGGACGTAGTCGATGTACTCATTTCCATCTATATCATAAATTTTCGAACCTTTTCCTCTTTCCATGAAAATTGGATCCATCTTGACGGATTTGAATGCCCGAACCGGACTGTTCACTCCGCCGGGCATCAGGTTTACTGCTTCTTTGAACGCTTGCTTCGATTTCTCATATGAACGCAATATGGGTTCCTCCTTTAGTGATCTTTCAGTCATCCTTACAGGAACTTTCCACCAATTAGGATAACCAGTTCGCTACATCTTTTGCGAAATACGTTATGATAAGGTCTGCTCCGGCACGCTTCATACTGGTCAGTTTCTCCATTACGATTTCCTGTTCGTTTACCCAGCCGTTTTGAGCTGCAGCCTTGACCATGCTGTATTCCCCGCTTACGTTATAAGCGACAACCGGAGCATTAAAACGGTCTTTCACTTCACGCATAATATCCAAATAAGAAAGAGCTGGTTTCACGATGAGGAAATCTGCACCTTCCTCCATATCAGACTGAGCTTCTCTTAAGGCTTCCAAACGATTCGCAGGGTCCATTTGATACGTTCTGCGATCCCCGAATTGCGGAGTTGAATGAGCCGCATCACGGAATGGTCCATAAAAACTTGATGAATATTTTACTGCGTAGGACATAATCGGCACATCATGGTAGCCAGCCTCGTCCAGACCATGACGGATGGCTGCCACGAACCCATCCATCATGTTGGAAGGTGCAATGATGTCGGCACCTGCTTCAGCCTGGCTGACTGCTGTTTTCGCCAAAAGATCGAGTGTTTCATCATTCAGTACTTTTCCATCTTTGACGATTCCACAATGACCGTGACTTGTATACTGACATAAACAAGTATCAGCTATAACAACCAGCTCCGGATATTGTTCCTTCACAAATCGGGTTGCCTCCTGTACGATTCCATGATCATGATAGGCCTGTTTTCCCCATTCATCTTTTTCAGCAGGTACCCCGAATAAGAGGATGGATTTGATCCCTAATGAAACCACTTCATCCATTTCCGCTTTTAAATTGTCCAGAGAAATATGATAAACACCCGGCATGGACGGAACGACTTTCTTGATGTTTTCTCCTTCCACAACAAATAACGGGTAAATTAAGTCTTCTTTTCTTAGGTGAGTTTCTCTAACCAGCGAACGCATCGTTTCCGATTGACGCAAGCGGCGGTGACGGTTAAATTGCAGGTCTTTCATAGTAAAAGCCTCCTATTGTTTTATAGCTAGCGGGCAGAGATGAAGATTTTCATCTCATTCACCATTTCATTTACAGTATAAACGCTTGGACAGATTTTTACATGCAAACCGTATTGTTCAGCGGTATTTTTTGTAATCGGTCCGATACATGCGATGGGAGTGTCACGGATATGATCATAAAGTGAATATTCACGAATGACTTTCATAAAATGATGGACCGTTGATGAACTCGTGAATGTAATGATATCCACTTGTTCTTTCTCGATGATTCCTTTCAGCTCCTCGATGCTCTCTGCAGGGAGGACCGTTTCATAAACGACCCATTCCTGACAGGTCACTCCTGATGAAGCCAGTGCAGATGCTATCACATTCCTTGCCAGATTCCCTTTTGGAATCAAGACCTGCCCAGTAGGCTTCACTTGTGAAATGAACTCCACGGCAAAGTCATCACCGGTGAAATTCTCCGGAACAAAGGAAACCGGGATCCCGTATTTATAGCAGTACTGCTCTGTTTTACTTCCGACGGCCGCGAATTTGCCCTTATAAGAATTTAAAGGGATACTCCTTCTTTCTAATGCCTCCAGAAAGAACTTCACGCCATTTTTACTGGTGAAAATAATCCAATCGTACGTATGTATTGCAGTGTGGAGTGTTTTCTCCAATGGGTCTTCATGCGATTGAAAATGAAGGAGAGGCACCAATATGGCTACCCCTCCCTCGTTTTCTATAAGGGACCCCGTTTCACTGGCACCCTCATTGCCACGAGTAATCAAAACCTTTACTTGTTCTAAAGGCCCTTTCCCCTTCATTATTGATCGAGCTCCTCTTTCACCTGATCAATCAAGGCTTTCGCACCTTGCTTTGTTAAACTTTCAGCCACTTTTTCTCCAACTTCTTTTGGATCCCGGCCTGCCATGTATTCTTTGTAGATCGTTTTACCATCAGGGGAAGCGACAAGCCCCGTTAAGGCAATGTCACCATTGTCTTTCAGCTCGGCAAATCCTGCAATCGGTATCTGACAGCCACCTTCCATTTTATGGAGGAATGCTCTTTCTGCAGTGACCGTACTCGTTGTTTCTTCACATGCGAATTTCTCAAGAAGGTCTAGAACTTCCTTGTCATCAGCCCTGCACTCGATCGATAAAGCTCCTTGACCAACTGCTGGTAAGCAAAGGTCCGGATCCAGGAATTCCGTTACAACATCCGACGTCCATCCCATGCGTGATAGTCCCGCTGCTGCAAGGATGATGGCGTCATAATCCTCGTTCTGGAGCTTAGAGAGGCGTGTATCGATGTTGCCGCGGATCCATTTGATTTCAAGGTCAGGTCGGACAGACAAAATCTGAGCCCCTCTGCGCAGACTGCTCGTTCCGACAACCGCACCACCCGGCAGATCTTTAAGCGCCACATGGTTTTTACTAATAAACGCATCACGGTGGTCCTCACGTTCCGGGATACTTCCGATAGTCAGTCCCTGTGGTAAAATGGCCGGCATATCCTTCATACTGTGAACAGCCATGTCGATTTCTTTGTCAAGCATCGCCTGCTCGATTTCTTTTACGAACAAGCCTTTACCACCCACTTTGGATAGGGTGACATCAAGGATCTGGTCCCCCTTTGTGACAATTTCCTTCACTTCGAAATCGTAAGAAGGGTCCAGGGTTTTTAACTGATCGATCACCCAATTGGTTTGGGTAAGGGCTAATTTACTTCGTCTTGATCCTACAATGATTTTTCTCATAATGACCTCCTGAAAACTTATGAATACCAGAAATGAAATGAAGACAACCGACTAGCTAAGAAAAAGTTGATTAAGATAATCAAGAAGGCTGCAACATTAAGAAAAGCTAATGATTTACCAAAGACATTCTTTTTAATGCGAAGGTATAAATAGCTGCTATATAAAATTAATAGAATGAATGATCCTACGATTTTCGGATCATACCACAGAAATTCCGGCAGTTTGATATATGCCCATTGCAGCCCCAGTATTAAGCTCAACAGGAGCATGGCAACACCGATTGAATTAGAAATATAAGATATCTTCTCAAGTTTCGACAAATCACTGATCCTCCATAACCTCTGTCCCCACTTTTTCTCCTTTAATAATTTAAATTGGAGAAGATAGAGAAGGGAAAACACAAAGGATAAACTGAAGGCCCCGTAAGATAGGATGGCCATCGTAATGTGAATCAATAATAATTCGGATACCATTTGTTCTGCCATCGCCTGGGACTCTACCTGTACGGGTGCAAATGTATGAATCGCCATGATGATGAAACCGAGCACATTCGTAAAGAATACCGTGAAATCCACTCGTAACAATCGGTTGATGACAAGGGACAGGGTGATGAGGACCCAGGCATAAAAATAAAGTCCCTCAAAGATGGTGAGGACCGGAAACCTGCCTGTATTGATCATGTATAGAAATAAAAAGATTGTTTGAAGGACCCAAACAATCGCAAGTAACCAGAAGGCAAACAGGTTCGCCTTCCGGTTTTTGTTTAAGAAATCTATAAAATAAAAGAGAATACTAATAGCATACAGAACAATCATAAGTTCGTGCAGCCTAGTCATCGTTTGTTCAAACATCGACAATAACCTCACTTATGCTTGAAAAGAGGGTTGTGGTGTAAAGCTATGATCGCTCTCATTCTTTTCGTTGGCTGCTTTCACTTGTTTCTGCTCTAACACTTGTTGTTCAATGTTAAAAATATTGATGAATAAATCCAATTTATCGTCAGCGTCCGGGAGCCCTGCGAATTCTTTCGCCTGGAGGATCGGATCTTTTAATAGCTGATTGATGATGCTCTTCGTGTGCTTATTCAATACTTTGCGTTCACGACTGGTTAAATCAGGCATTTTACGCTCGATGCTTTCCATCGTTTCTGCTTGAATGGAAAGGGCTTTCTGTCTGAGGGCTGAAATAACCGGAACGACTCCCAACATATTTAACCACTCTTTAAATGCTACGATTTCTGCTTCAATCATGATCTCGATCTGCTCAGCTGCTTTTTTGCGTTCAGCCAGATTCGCCTGAACGATGCCTTCCAAATCATCGATATCATAAAGGAATACACTTTCGAGCTGCCCTATGGCCGGATCTAAATCCCTCGGTACCGCAATGTCCACCATGAATAGAGGACGACCCTTCCTCATACTTTCCACATGGGACATCATTTCTTTCGTAATGACAAAATCCTTAGCACCTGTAGAACTGATCATAATATCCGCTTCCACAAGAGCACATTGAAGCTCCTGCATGGTTTTAGCACTTCCCCTGAAACGCTCGGCCAGGGTTTGAGCTTTCTCATATGTGCGATTGATCACGGTCACCTTAGTGGCTCCGTTGCCATGGAGATTTTGGATGGCAAGTTCACCCATTTTACCCGCTCCAAGAATGAGGACATGCTTTTTTTCAAGGCTGCCAAAAACCTTTTTAGCCAATTCCACCGCAGCATAGCTGACAGATACAGCGTTCGAACCAATTTCTGTTTCGGAATGACCCTTTTTCGCAACAGTCACAGCCTGTTTAAACAAGTGATTAAACACCGTACCGGTAGCTCCAGACTCCTGGGCATTCAGAAAGCTTGAGCGTATTTGACCAAGGATTTGAGTTTCCCCGAGTACCATGGAGTTCAATCCACAAGCAACTTTAAAAAGGTGTTCAACGGCTCCTTCTTGTTCATAAATGAACAGATAAGGCGTGAACTCCTCTTTATCTATATCAAACCATTGAGATAAAAAATCTTTAATATAATAACGACCTGTATGAAGCTGATCTACTACCGCATAAACTTCCGTTCTATTACATGTAGAAACAATTACATTTTCAAGGATGCTTTTCTTTTCCTTCAATGTTTTCATCGCTAAAGGAAGATCAGTTTCGTTGAAAGATAAACGCTCACGAATCTCTACAGGGGCCGTTTTATAATTTAAACCAACGACTATTGTATACATGCTATGCACTACACCCCCAAGTAAAATCTTTACTGTCATTATAACATGTCCAAATAAGTCCCTGACCTCGAAATGTGAACAGAAATTGAAACATATGCTACATTTAAAGGGGTAGAACCTAATGTTTCTTCTGGGACTTGCTAAACATTCATTTCATCATTACATTTAAGATGAAGAAAGAAAAAGATTGAAAGCATTTTCAATTCTCCATAAATCTTTTAATTTTCGACATTACCTACTAATGTAGAGTACCAAAACAAGCCTAAAGAATCAAGTAATGGAAAGGTTTCTCACTATTAAACGAACATAAAGATGTATTTTTCTTATTATGTGTCATTTACCCTAAAAAAATTTGATTTAAAACCCTACTATTACTAATTTTCAGGAGGAAGAGTATGAAACAGCAGCGAATATTCCCCGGGATCATCTTAATAGGCTTTGGGGCTTACTTTTACTTACAGCAGGCAAACATTGTATTGTTTCAGGAATTCTTCACATGGCCCACTCTCCTTATCATTGTCGGACTTGCATTTCTCGGGCAGGGTTATGGAGGAAAGGATTATGAAGCCATCCTGCCCGGTACGATCCTTGTTGGATTCGGCATGCATTTTCACGTAGTCAATAAACTCGATGTATGGCCGGATCACATGGGAACCTTCATTCTTATCATTGCACTTGGTTTTCTGCTCAGATACCAGAAAACACGGGCAGGCTTATTTCAAGGAATTCTCTTTCTGACGCTTTCCATCATTCTTCTTTTTTCTGATAAAGCGGGACGATGGTTTGGTTTCATTGAGGGGAGCGTAGGCACGGCATGGGAACTCTGGCCCATTCTCATTATCGGTATTGGTGTCTATTTATTGTTTATAAGAAAAAGATAGACCAAATGAAAAAGCCCGGGAAGGTACCCGGGCTTTTCTGCATTTATTAGAGAACCGAATCCAAAAACTCTCTCGTCCGCTGTTCTTTTGGAGAATTAAACAATTCCTGTGGTGGTCCCACTTCCACGATTCGGCCATCATGCATATATACGACCCAATCAGCTACTTCACGGGCAAACCCCATTTCATGGGTCACGACGACCATCGTCATCCCTTCTAAAGCAAGCTCCTTCATAGTAGAGAGTACCTCACCAACCAATTCAGGGTCCAGGGCTGAGGTAGGTTCATCGAACAGCATGATTTCAGGTTTCATGGCAAGTGCTCTCGCGATGGCAACCCGCTGCTTCTGGCCCCCTGAAAGCTTGGATGGATAAACATTTTCTTTATCCCCAAGTCCAACTTTCTTTAAAAGTTCCTTTGCATCCTTCCGGGCATCCGCTTTTGATACACCCTTTACGTACACCGGTGCTTCCATCACGTTTTCCAATACGGTTTTGTGAGGGAAGAGATAGAAATGCTGGAATACCATTCCTACCTTCTGACGGATTTTATTCAAATCATGGGTTTCCTGGTTGACTTCATCCCCTTCAATGACAACCTTCCCATTGTCCTTCAGTTCCAGGAAGTTTAAGCAGCGAAGCAACGTACTCTTCCCTGATCCACTGGCTCCAATGAGGCAAACCACGTCACTTTCCTTTACGCTGATATCAATGTCCTTTAATACATGTAAATCACCAAAGGATTTATTTAATTTTTCTACTTTTATCATTTCCTGACTCACACTCATCCCTCCTCCTTCTTTCTTAATCACTGACAGACATGCGTTTTTCGATAATATTGACAATCGTCGAGAATACCAAGACAAGAACCAGGTAATAGATCGCTACGACGAGAAGATACGTCATATAATCAAAGTTATTCGATCCGAGTGTCGTTGCCACGCTGAACAATTCAAACATCCCGATAAAGGAAGCAAGGGACGAATCCTTCAATGCAATGATGAATTGGTTTCCAAGGGGAGGCAGGGCACGTCTGAATGCCTGTGGAAGGATGATCCTTCTCATAGACAACCCAAGTGACATCCCAAGGGAACGCCCGGCTTCCATTTGGCCTTTATCGATGGATTGAATGGCTCCGCGGAAGATCTCCGCAATATAAGCCCCATTATGGAAAGCAAGACCCATGACGACAGACCAGAAGCCTGAAATATTCAATGATGTCAAGCCGAAATAGAAAATGAAGATTTGAACGATTAAAGGTGTACCCCTTACAACGAAAATGTATAAATCCGCAAGTAATGACAATGGCTTGATTCCTGATATCTTAAGAAAAGCGAAAAACAAACCAATCACAATCGCAATCAGTACGGAAACAAAGGTTAATTGGAATGTTAATAACATCCCTTTAAGAAATACATCATATGTACCGGCAAAGGTTTCTAAAAAGTGCATAAACTTCCCCCCGTTCTACTCTTTTCCCCATTAAGACAAAAAGCGAATGCGCATAGAAGCACATTCGCTCTGTGTCATGCTGCTCTTACTCTTTCTCTGGATCCGATGTTATGTCTGTTTTGAAATATTTTTCACTGATTTTCTTTAATGTACCGTCTTTTCTTAATGTTTCAAGTGCATTATTCACTTCTTCGAGCAGGGCTTCATTGTCTTTACTAACGGCAATAGCCTGCTCACTGCGGCCGATCAGCTCACGCGCTTCAATATCGAGTCCCGAAGCAATCGCTTCTTTACCCGTGATAAAATCTGTGATGACGGCATCATGTTTGCCTTTATTTAACGCCTCAAGAGCGACAACGTCACTATCATATGCCTGAATTTTATCCGTAACTTCTTTGGCTGTATCTGCGTACGTTGATCCTTTGGATACGGCAATTTCCATATCTTTCAAATCATCCAGCGTTTCAACCGTGCTGTCTTTACGAACGAAAATCTGTGGTCCGGAATAGTAATAAGGAGTTGAGAAGTCTACTTCCTTGAGACGGTCCTCCGTAATCGTATGACTGGCAACCGCTACATCAAAACGTCCGGATTTCACCCCTTCTACAATTCCTGCAAATTTAAATTTCTTCTGCTCTGGTTCAAGACCCATTTCTTTTGCAACTGCTTCTGCCACTTCAATATCGAAACCTGACATGGTTCCATCATTATTCGTCACACTGAATGGCTTGAATTCACCTGAAGCTGCATAAACGAATTTGCCTTTCTCCACTAACTTCGCTCCATTTTCCGTTGTGGCTTTGTCGCCGCAAGCTGATAGAAGCAGCACAGAAATGACTAACAAGATTAGGCTTTTCCAATTCTTCACTGGCTAGAGTCCCCCTTATGTAGCTTGTAATATTTTTAATCTTTCATAATTTTATCAACAAAAGAGAAAATTCTCAAAATTCAAATATAGCTTCCACAGCTTATAATTATCCATTTTAGTGGATGAAAGGAATTTAGCACGATTACAGATACATATGCGTCTTCATCCTTTCATTTCCTTTTATATGCTTTGGCTTCATAGGTCAATAAACCTTATACGGACTTCGGTAGACCCTCTTTTCTACTACTTTTATGCTATAGGAACATTGTCATTATTTTGTTATGGTACTAAGCGAGTAGAGGTTGAGTGGAACGTAGGGTTGCTCGCTTTCCGCATGGCGGGCGTTGAGCAGCCTTCCGTCCCAATCAACTTCCAAGCCAGCATTATCAAATTAGAGTAACAAAAAAAAAGAACCGATTCTCTGCTCTAAGCATGTGAATCGATTCTTTTTATTAAGTTATTTATAGTATGACTTAATCGCATCCCAGGCTTTGTCTTTTCCAAGGCCTGTTTCGGAGGAGAACATGATCAGGTCGTCTTCACTGTCCATGTTCAATGTTTCTCTTGTGACTTTCAGGTGCTTCTGCCATTTGCCTTTCGGGATTTTATCCGCTTTGGTGGCAATGACAATGCATGGCAGCTCATGATGCTTGAGGAAGTCATACATCATGACATCATCATTTGTTGGTGCATGACGCAGGTCCACAATCAGGATGACCGCTCTCAGCTGTTCACGGGATGTGATGTAGGTTTCAATCATCTTTCCCCATGCTTCCCGTTCTGTTTTAGATACTTTGGCAAAACCGTAACCGGGTACGTCCACATAATAGAGGGTTTCTTCTATTTTATAAAAGTTCAGTGTCTGGGTTTTACCTGGCTTGGATGAAATCCTCGCCATGCTCTTGCGACCGATCATTTTATTGATGAATGAGGATTTCCCAACATTTGAGCGTCCCGCTAAGGCAAACTCCGGAAGAAAATCGCCAGGATATTGTTCAGGCCTGACCGCACTGATGACTAGCTCAACTTGATTTACTTTCACTTCTTTTCACCTACTAATGCTTTCTCTAAGACTTCATCTATATAGGATACAAGGATGAACGTTAGTTCTCCCCTAACACTTTCAGGAATATCATCTATATCCTTTTCATTATCTTTCGGAAGGATAATCGTTTTAATTCCGGCACGATGAGCGCTTAATGTTTTTTCTTTCACCCCACCGATTGGAAGCACTCTTCCTCTCAGGGTCATTTCACCAGTCATTCCGACTTCACGGTTTACGTATTTTCCTGTCAAGGCTGATACAAGGGCTGTCGTAATCGTGATCCCAGCCGATGGACCGTCTTTCGGCACTGCACCTTCAGGCACATGGATATGAATATCATGTTTCTCGTGAAATGACTCGTCGATCCCGAGCACACCCGCCTTCGAACGAACGTAACTGAAGGCTGTCTGGGCCGATTCTTTCATGACATCTCCTAATTTCCCGGTCAGGACAAGCTTCCCTTTACCTGGTGCGAGGGATACCTCTATTTGCAGGGTATCTCCGCCGACAGTGGTGTAGGCAAGACCGGTTGATACTCCAATCTGATTTTCAACTTCTGCTTGGCCGTAACGGAATTTTTTCTTCCCAAGGAACTCTTCAATATTGCTTGAGGTGATCACGACGCGTTTCTTTTCCCCTGAAACGATGATCTTCGCCGTTTTTCTGCAAAGGGCCGCAAGCTGGCGCTCCAAGCTCCTTACACCTGCTTCCCTTGTGTAATAGCGGACGATATCAACGATCGCTTCGTCTCTCACTTGAAGCTTGGATTTGGTTAAACCGTGATCTTTGACCTGTTTTTCAAGTAAATGATGCTTCGCGATATTTAACTTTTCAAGCTCTGTATAACCGGCAATCGTAATGATTTCCATTCTATCCCGGAGCGGGCCGGGAATGGTGGATAAATCATTTGCCGTGGCGATGAACATGACTTTTGATAAGTCGTAGGTCTCTTCAATATAGTGATCACTGAAGTTTGAATTCTGCTCGGGATCCAGTACCTCAAGCATTGCAGAGGAAGGATCCCCCCTGAAGTCACTGGACATTTTATCAATTTCATCGAGAAGGAAAACAGGATTGATGGTGCCTGCTTTTTTCATCCCGCGAATGATTCTTCCAGGCATGGCACCCACATACGTACGTCGGTGACCTCGGATTTCGGACTCATCGCGAACGCCACCCAGGGAGATTCGGACGAAATTCCGCCCCAGTGATTCAGCCACGGATCGGGCTAAGCTCGTTTTCCCTACTCCCGGAGGTCCGGCGAGACACAGGATTGGCCCCTTAAGGGACTGAGTCAGCTGCTGAACGGCCAGATATTCAAGAACTCTTTCCTTGACCTTTTCAAGACCATAATGATCCCGGTTTAATATTTGTTCAGATCGCTTGATGTCCAATTGATCTTCAGTTTCAGTGGACCATGGCAGGGAAACAAGCCATTCAATGTAGTTGCGGATGACAGAACTTTCTGCCGAGCTCGAAGGGACTTTCTCATAGCGGGCTAGTTCCTTTAATGCCGTGTGTTCCACATCTTCCGGCATATTGGCTTGCTCGATCTTTACCGTTAAATCTTCAATTTCACCCGTTTTCCCTTCTTTGTCTCCCAACTCTTTTTGGATAGCTTTCATTTGCTCCCGAAGATAATATTCTTTTTGCGTTCTTTCCATGGAACGTTTTACGCGTTGACCGATCTTTTTCTCTAAGCTTAGCACTTCTTTTTCATTGTTGATCGTTTCAATCACCATTTGAAGTCGCTTTTTAATATCCAGTGTTTCAAGAACGTTTTGCTTTTCCTTCATTTTCAGGGGCAGGTGGGAAGCCACAATATCCGCAAGCCTGCCTGGTTCTTCGATATCTGAAACAGTCGAATACGTTTCGGCCGAGACTTTTTTTGATAACTTTATGTATTGTTCAAAATAGTTCAATAACGTCCTCATTAAAGCGTCTGTTTCTGATTCTTTCACTTCAGAATCATGAAATTCCTTCACCGTTACTTCATAGAAGTCTTTTTGCTCAGTGAATGAAGTAATCGACGCCCGGTTCATTCCCTCGACCAGCACTCTGATGGTCCCATTAGGGAGTTTAAGCATCTGTTTAACCTTTGTAAGGGTGCCCATTTCGTAAAAATCTTCCTGTGCTGGCTCATCTATATTCATATCTCTTTGAGTCGTTAAGAAAATTAAATGATCATCCATCATGGCTTTTTCTAAAGCTTGCACGGAGCGCTCACGTCCAACATCTAAATGTAGTACCATCGTTGGATACACAAGTAAGCCTCTTAATGGAAGGAGGGGAACCGTTAAATTATTTTGTTTTGCCACATATAACACCTCCGAATTTTGCTCATGAGTCTTTGTACAATTCTAACTTATTTACTAAGTAGTGTCTATTAAATAGGTATTTACAACTTTATTCAGTCAGGATCTGGCATATTCTTGTTACCATCTTATTCAAAAACAAACCGATTCGGACAGACCCGAATCGGTCAACAGTCTATACACTTTTCTTATTTTGTTCGGGGACAAGCTCAGTTTGAGGGAGGGGTTCTTTCATAAGAGCCAGGTCCAGTACTTCCTTGAGCTGTTTAACCGGAACAACTTCGATTCCTTCTATTTCACTTAACATCGCCTGTTGATTTTCGTAAGGGATGATGGCCATTGTCGCCCCGGCAAGTTTTGCCCCTTTCACTTTAGGATATACCCCGCCGACTGGCTTAACAGACCCATGGATACTGATTTCCCCTGTCACAGCAATAGTGTGCTTGATAGGGATTTTGTAAATGGCTGAATAGATCCCGAGGGCCATGGCAATCCCTGCAGAAGGACCGTCAACGGGCACCCCACCCGGGAAGTTTACATGAATGTCATATTGATCGGCAGGAACTCCCATGGAACGAAGGACCGTGATCACATTTTCAATCGAGCCTTTTGCCATACTTTTTCGTCTGATCGATTTACTCCGATCCCCAATACTTTCTTCTTCCACAATTCCTGTCACGTTGATGGTACCTTTATCCGTTGCGGGAATGACATTCACTTCAATTTCAAGTAAAGACCCGGTATTCGGTCCTGTCACTGCTAACCCATTGACCAGACCGATCGTTGCTTCTTCATTAATTTTTTTCTGATAGCGCGGGGACAGCTGGCTGGATTGAATGATCCATTCAAGCTCATGATCATAGATTTCTTTTCTATTTTCCGTGATGGCGACCCCGGCTGCAATCTGCACCATATTGACGGCTTCACGTCCATTACGGGCATAAGATGCAAGGGTTTCGAGACCTTTTTCACTGATGGTCATCTCTACCTTGTCAACGGCTCCTTCCGCTACTTTTTTCACTTCATCGTGCTCTAACTCCCTGAAGAAAACCTCCATACATCTTGAGCGGATGGCGGGAGGGAGTTCACTCGGTGTGCGGGTCGTAGCACCGATCAAGCGGAAATCTGCCGGAAGGCCGTTTTTGAAAATATCATGTATATGGGTGGGAATTTGATGATTTTCTTCATTATAGTAGGCACTCTCAAGAAACACCCTGCGATCTTCTAAAACTTTTAAGAGCTTATTCAATTGAATGGGATGCAGTTCCCCGATCTCATCTATGAATAATACTCCTCCATGGGCATTCGTCACAGCACCCTGTTTTGGTTGAGGGATTCCTGCCTGTCCCATGGCTCCTGCCCCTTGATAAATGGGGTCATGTACGGAGCCAATCAACGGATCGGCAATCCCCCGTTCATCAAATCGTGCCGTTGTCGCATCCAGTTCAACAAAAACAGCCGAAGGTTTAAAAGGCGATTTCCTATTTTTCTTGGCTTCTTCCAGAACCAATCGGGCAGCTGCCGTTTTACCGACACCTGGAGGTCCATAGATGATGACGTGTTGAGGATTCGGACTGCATAATGCTGCTTTCAATGCCTTGATTCCATCTTCTTGACCGACAATATCTTCAAAACTTGCGGGTCTTACTTTTTCGGCAAGGGGTTCGGTTAATGAAATGGATCTCATCTTTCGGAGTTCTTCCATCTCTTTTTTTGATTCACGGTCAATGGAAACTTTTTGAGTTCGCTGGTTTTTTAACAAGTTCCAGAAATACAATCCAATGATGATTCCAAAGAACAATTGGATAAATAAAGCGATGCTAGTAAAGCTCATTCGTCTCCCTCCAAGTAGATACAAGTTGTTATCGGTTAGTATCTCCTTGACCTTTAGGGAATAAACAAAAAAATTCGGTAACTGAATGGTTTAAAAAGGGATTAAGAAGAGAAATATGTAGCGACTTTAGATGGCAACTGAGCGTGTGATGGTTGATTTCCGCTCCAGGTGCTCGCTTTCCACAGGGCGGGCGGTGAGCCTCCTCAGCTTCGCTTCCGGGGTCTCACCTGTCTTACTTTTCCCGCAGGAGCTATTCCTGTGAGATGAGAATTCATCTATTGCATAAAAAAAGACCCTCCGTTATGATGCAGGTGCTAACCAATCGCTCATAACTAAGGAGGATCTTCACATGCATGATAATCGA